>NZ_JARKMU010000001.1:0-791696 GCF_037625995.1 Aminobacter sp. Piv2-1 | reverse complement strand
GGCGCGGACCATGGCGAGGCCGACCGGCAGCGTGGCGTTGACGCTTTCCTTGCCGGTCGAGGTCTTGATGAAGTCGGCCCCCGCCATCATCGCCACCATCGAGGCGAGCGTGACGTTGCGCAAGGTGGCGAGATCGCCGGTGCCGAGGATGACCTTCAGATGCGCCTCGCCGCAAGCGGCGCGCATCGCCTTGATCTCGTCGTAGAGCTCCTGCCACCTGGCCCCGAACACCAGGCCGCGCGGGATGACGACGTCGATCTCGTCGGCGCCGTCGGCGACCGACGCCTCGATCTCGGCAAGGCGGGTCGACAAGGGCGCCAGGCCATGCGGGAAGGCCGTCGACACGGCCGCGACATGGATGCCGGAGCCCTTCACCGCCTCGACGGCGGTGGCCACGAACGGATGGTAGACGCAGACCGCCGCCGGGCGGATCACGGTATCGCCCAGGCCCAGTGCCTCGGTCAGATCGCGCCGTAGCGGGTTCAGCGCCTTGGCGCAGAGCCGGCGCACGCGCTCGTCGGTGTCGTTGGAGTTGAGCGTCGTCAGGTCCATCAGCGAGATGGACCGCAACAGCCACGCCGCCTGGTTGTCGGCCTTGATCGAGCGCCGCTTGGTCAGCGTCGCCACCCGCCGCTCCAGCGCCGAGCGGTTGACGCTGCGCATCGATTCCAGGAAGCCAAGGTCAAGCGCCATCCCCGGATTGCGCACGATCCCGTGGCCCTCAACCGCATTCGCCGCCAGACGCGACGCCAACGGCGTGACGATGGCTTGCTTCACAACCTCCCCGACTATCTGCATCGTCTCAACTTTCGAGGGTGCCAAGGATTGTGCGGCGGTAGAGTTCTGCATAGCGACCTGCATCGACCTGAAGAGCAACATCCACGGGTTGGCCGAGACTCGCGCCATTCAGCTCGGATTCCCCGCGATGAGACCGGCGATCGACGATCGTCTGGCCGCGCGAGCGCGATCCGTCGGTGCAGACGCTGACCGGAAACCGGCGCGTCGTCAGGCCTTCCGGGTCGACGACTGAACAGACGGTGCCGGCATCGCCGAGTGCGGCGATCGTTCCAGCGGGTATGCGCTTCTGGCCGGCGTCCTTGACCGCAAGATGCCGGAAGAGTTTTGCGCACAACTGCGCGACGGGCCGGCTCGAGGATTCCAGCGCCGCGACATCGTCTGCGGACACGGCCGCGCTGTAAAAGACGTCGAGCCCGTACATCATCGTCGGGATGCCGCTTTCGACGACGATCGCAGCGGCTTCCGGGTCTGCCCAGGTGTTGAATTCGGCGACCGGCGTGGCGTTGCCGACGCTGGCGCTTCCGCCCATGAAGACGATCCTCTCGAGCCTGGCTGCAACCTCCGGATACATGCGGATCAGCAGCGCCACATTGGTCAGCGGCGCAAGAGCGATGAGCACGGGCGGCGTCGGGCTCGCGAGGATCTGCTGGCGCATGAGTTCCACGGCATGCACGTCCGAAGCGCGCTCTTCCGGCACGTCGAGTTCCAGGCCGGCGAGGCCGTTGCGGCCATGGACGTGGGCGGCGTCGCGCGGTGCCGCGATCAGCGGGCGGGAAGCGCCGCGGGCGACGGGAACGGTTGCGGCCCCGGCGACGGCGAGGACCGCACGCGTGTTGCGGTAGACATCGTCGAGCGACGCGTTGCCGGCCACGCAGGTCACCGCCCGCAGGTTGATCGCCGGGTGAAGCACCGCGAATGCGAGCGCCAGCGCATCGTCGACGCCGGTATCGACGTCGATGAGGACTTGCAGCGGCATCATTCGGCGCTCTCCATCACCTCGGCCACCTCTTCTACCAGCGGCTGGTCGAGGAAATCCACTGTCAGCAACTGGAACGATTTCGCCTGATACGGGAAGTCGGCGGGATAGGCGTGGGAAACCCGGTCGGCAGTGTCCGAGCCGACATCAATTCCCCAGAACGACAGATGCGCGGCGGTTGTCGGTATGCGCGCCGCCCCCACCTTTTGGCGACCGTGCAGCAGGACGACCTCGGCGGAGTGGCCCATGCGGTTGTGCAGGGCAAATCCGGCTTCGAAGGTTCCGGTCGGAAGGGCGGCATCGGCAATGCAGACTGTGCGGTTGCCGAGCTGGACGTGCTCGAAGACCAGCCGCCCGTCCTTCACATAGAGCACGTAGCCGCCGCGATTGTCGCCGCTCGAGACCAGGACTCCCTCTTCGCTTGCGGCGCGATCGCGGAACGCGGCGGTGACTACCATCGAACGTTCCGAGCCGGTGATCATGCTGCTGATCGGAACATGGCTTTGCCCCGGACGGAAGACGAGCCTGTCGCGCGACATCAGGCCAATCGGCGGCCGGGCGCGCAGCAGCTGAACGAGGGTGCGGTCGTCAAGGGGCAGCACGTTGTTGGCTTCGGCTTCCTGCCACCAGCGGCCGATCATTTCCTTGAGCAGGTCAGGTTCCTGCCCTGCAAGATCCTGCGATTCCGAAAAATCGCCTTCCGTGTCGTAGAGCCGCCAGCAATCGTCTTCGTAGTCGACCCCTTGCCGATGTTCGGTGACCGCCCTCCAGCCCTCGTGCCAGAGGGCCCGGTGACCGAGGTTCTCCCAGTACTGCGTGGCGCGCGGCGCAGGCGCATCGGCATCCGCAAAGGTCGATGCGATGCTGCGGCCGTCGCAAGGCAGCGGATGGTCGAGACCCGCCAGCGACATGATCGTCGGAGCAAGGTCGATGACATGGGAGAACTGCGTCCGGACTTCGCCGAAGGAGGCGATGCCACCGGGCCAGGACACGACCATGGGCGAACGCACACCGCCGAGGTCGACATGCTGCTTGTAGCGGCGGAACGGCGTGTTGCCGGCCATGGCCCAGCCTTGCGGATAGTGGGCACCGCCATGGCGGGTGCCGATCTGATCGAGATGCTCAAGCTGTTCCTCGACGCTCTGCGGCATGCCGCTGTACGGGGCGTTGGTGTCGACCGCGCCGTCCTTGCCGCCTTCGCGGCTGGCGCCGTTGTCGGACAGCACGATGATCAGTGTGTTGTCGAGTTCGCCCAGCCTTTCGAGTTCGTCGATCAGGCGGCCGAGATGCACGTCGGTATGCTCGAGGAAGCCGGCATAGGCCGCCTGAAGATGGGTATAGAGCAGCTTCTGGTCGCCGGAGAGCGTATCCCAGGCGGCGACCTCCTCGTTGCGCGGCGCGAGTTCCGCCTCGGCCGGCGCGATCCCAAGCTCCTTCTGCCGCTGCAGCCGGTCTTGGCGAGTCGCGTCCCAACCCTTGGCGAAGACGTCGACATAGGGCTCGATGAACGAGCGCGGCGCCTGGAACGGCGCGTGCGTGGCGCCGAAGGCCAGTTGCAGGAAGAAGGGCTCCTCGTCGCGGAAGACAGTGTGGTCGCGGACATAGGCGATGGCGCGGTCCACCAGGTCTTCGGTGAGGTGATAGCCTTCGCCGAACTCGCGGTCGACCTGGTGGTTGTCCTCGCAAAGTTCCGGCGTCATCTGATCCGTGCAGCCGGGCAGGAAGCCGTAGAAGCGGTCGAAACCGCGACCGAGCGGCCAGTTGTGATGCGGGCCGGCCGGCGAGATTTCATGCGACGGCGTCAGATGCCACTTGCCGACGAGATAGCTGCCGTAGCCCTGGTCGCGCAGCATCGCCGGCAACAAGGCTACGTCGCGGTCGATGCAGCCGCGCGAATTGGGAAAGCCGGTGTCGGTGTCGGACAGGAAGCGCATGCCGACGGCATGGTGGTTCCGCCCCGTCAGCAGGCAGGTGCGGGTCGGCGAACAAAGCGGAGTGACATGGAAATTGGTATAGCGCAGCCCGCGCGCGGCCAGACTGTCGATGGTCGGCGTGCGGATTTCCGATCCGAAGCAGCCGAAGTCGGCCCAGCCGGTATCATCCAGGACGACGACGAGAATGTTGGGCTTCTGCTCCTTGTGATTGCAGCTCGTCGGCCACCACGGCTTCGATTCCGCGACGGTCCGGCCGATATGGCCGGGAAACTTGTCATGTTTCATTGCAGTTCCTCGAAATCAGAAATCGGCCCTCAGGTCGCACTCGCGCTGAGGTCGGCGGCACAGCGGAACCCTAGATGGCTCGAGGCTGCGTCGACGGCGTTGGATGTTCGCGCCGAGACGCGGTAGCGGTTGCAGTAGCTGCGGTGGCAGAGATAGGAGCCGCCGCGCATTGCCTTGAGCTGGGGCCGGCTCTCCGACCAGCTGTCGGCCGTCCATTCCCAGACGTTGCCGACCATGTTGAAGAGGCCGTAGCCGTTGGGTTCAAAGGCATTCGCCGGCGCCGTCGACAGGAAGCCGTCCTCGGCCAAATTGTCGAAGGGGAAGCTTCCCTGCCAGATGTTGCAGCGATGCCTGCCCGCCTCGACAAGCTCATTGCCCCAGGGATAGATCTTGTCCTCAAGCCCGCCTCGGGCGGCGATTTCCCATTCGATCTCCGTCGGCAGACGCTTGCCGCTCCAGGCCGCATAGGCCACGGCGTCATTCCAGGAAACATGCACGACCGGATGATCCTCGCGGTCGCGCCAATCCGAACCGGCGCCGTCGGGCATCGCCCAGTTTGCCCCCTTCACGGGCAGCCACCATTCAGGCGAACCCGTCTGCAGCGACAGCACATGCTTTTCGGCACTCGGGTGGAGCTGGGCATAGAAGACGAAGGACCAGCCGATCCGCTCCGCCTCGGTCAAATAGCCCGTTGCTTCCACGAAGCCAGCGAAGGCACGGTTCGTCACGGCTGCCCTGTCGATCAGGAAGCCGGGGCTCGCGACTGTCCGCCGCGGTCCCTCGCCGTCCTCCGGATAGGCTTCCGGGCCGTCATGGCCGATGTGCCAGCTGCCGGCCGGAACGGCGGCCATGTCCGAGCGGTCCGCCCTGCGGAACCCTGGCCTGGTCTCATGCACCGGGACCAGTTGCAGCTCGCCTTCCCGGACTGGTGAACAACACGGCATCGAGGCATTTCCTGGTGACGCCTGGGCTTTCGGCTCCAAGCCATGGTCTGATTATTTGACAAAGCCCGGGCACGAGCCAATACATTTAGGCTTGAAGGCAATTCCAATTGGTTATGAGCCAGGCGCACGCCATGTCGTTCGAAGTTCCCAATCTCACGCTACTCAAGCACTTCGTCATGGTCGCCGAGGACAAGGGAATTTCGAAGGCGGCAAAGCGGTTGCGCATCTCCCAGCCAGCGCTCTCAAAGAACATCAAGCGGCTCGAAGAGATGCTCGGCACGCGCCTCTTCGAAAGGCACTCCGGCGGCGCCGACCTCACCCCCACCGGACAGGCCTTCTTCAATCGGGCCCAGATCATCGGGCTCGAATACGAGCATGCGGTGCAGGAGATACGCAACCTGCTGTCCGAGCAGGATGCCACGATCAGGGTCGCGGCGGGGCCCATCTGGTCATCGACCATCCTGCCGGCGGCAGCCTCCCGCTTCCATAGGCGTTTTCCACGCCATCGCCTTTCGGTGCAGACCGGATCGGTCGACCAGCTTATCGAGGACCTGAGGCTCGGGCGCGTCGACATCTTCGCAGGCGCCGTCATCGCCAAGAGCAGGCTGCCGGATTTCACCTCGCGCCGCGTCGCCAAGGCGCAGCTCGGCATCATGTGCGCCGAGCATCATCCTCTCGCCAAGATCGAGGGGCCGGTCGATCCGAAGGAACTCGTCAGCTACCCGTTCGTGTCCTTCAACCTGAACAGGGACGTGCTGAAGACGCTGTCCGACTGGCTGAAGGAACGGGGCGCTCCCCCTCCCCGCTACCTGCTCGAAACGAGCTCGATCTACACCTGTGCGGAGCTGGCCCGCTCGGGCGACTACCTGTTCTATGAATCGACGATGGTGGCGAGCAGCCCGATCGGTCACGGGCTGAAGGTCCTCAAGACCGACAAGGAGATCTTCCAGTACGATCTGGGCTTCGTGTTCCGCCAGGGCATGGACAGGCTTCCCGCCCATAGCGGCCTGATGAAGGCAATGGTCGAGGTGTTCGAGGACAGGGGCTTGCGCAACCTGCCGAGCGCCGCCGAATAGGCGGCGATCCCCGGCACGTCAGTCGATGTCGCCGTCGGGCGGCACGATCTCGCGATCATCGCCGAGTTCGATCACCAGCCGACGGAGTTTGCCCCTGAACCGGAACTCGCCCTCGATGGCGTCGCACACGGGCGGCATTCCGCTGCGGCCGATGAACATCGGCGCGAGCGAGATACGCTGCAGGGTCTGATGCTCGCGGTCGCCGGCCTGCCGCACCCCGTTCACCAGGAGAGCGCCATTGCCCTTGAGCATGCCGGTCTTCCGGTATTCGAAGCCGAGCGAGACTGTGCCGAAATCAGTCAGCGGTGCCGAAACCAGGCGGGTGACCTCGCCAACATAGTTGTAGGCGTAGGTGAGCCGGCCGTCCTTCAAATAGAGGACATAGCCGCCGCCGCAATTGCCGTAGCTGACGATCGTTCCTTCCGAATCCGGATCGATCGTCACCTCGGCGGTGATGCGGTGCGAGATGTCCTGGGTCAGGGGTGCTGCCGATGACGGGATCGCCTCGAGCTGCGGATAGAAGACGTAGCGGCTGCGCGACCGGATGGAGTCGGGCTTGGCCTTGGCCCGGAAGCGAACCTCCCGGTCATCGAGAGGCATGACGTCGTACCTGCCGGCCTCCGCCCACCAGCGCTCCGTCATCTCGCGGAGCTTGGCTGGATGCTCGCCCGCCAGATTACGGGTCTCGTTGAAATCCTCGTCCAGCTTGTAGAGCTCCCAATCGTCGAGCTCGAAGTCGTCTCCGCGCTTGTGCTTGGTGACGGCTTTCCACCCCTTGTGCCAGATGCCGCGGTGGCCAAACATCTCGAAATACTGGGCGTCCTTGCGCGTGTCTGCATCGGGCGCATCGAAGGTATAGGCGAAGCTGGTGCCGTGCACCGGCATCTGGCTGACGCCCTTGTAGACCTCCGGCGCCTCCACACCGCAAACTTCGAGCACGGTCGGGGTGATATCGACAACATGGTGGAACTGGTGACGGATGCTGCCCTTGTCGGCGATGCGCCTGGGCCATGACACGATCATCGGATCGCGCACGCCGCCGCCATGGGTGAAGGACTTGAACAGGCGCAGCGGCGTGTTGCTTACCTGGGCCCATCCCCACGGATAGTTGCTGTTGCTCCGCGGGCCGCCGATCTCGTCGATTTCGGCAAGGTTGCGTTCGAACGACTCGGGTATCTGATTGAAACGCTTTAGCACGTTGGTCGTGCCCTCCGGGCCGCAGTCGATGGAGGCGCCGTTGTCGGAGATGACCACGATCAATGTGTTGTCGAGCTTGCCGGTGGTCTCGAGGAAATCGAGAAGCCGGCCCAGTTGCTCGTCGGTGAATTCGAGGAAGCCGGCGTAGGCCTGCTGCAGCCTGACGGCGACCCTCTTCTGGTCGGCCGAGAGCTGGTCCCAGTCTTCGACCCCCGGGGCATCGGGCGGCAGTTCGGTCGAGGCCGGCACCAGGCCCATCGCCTTCTGCCGGTCGAGCCGCCGTTGCCGGACGACGTCCCAGCCGCAATCCCAGACGCCGTCATAGCGATCCATGTATGCCTTCGGCACCTGATGCGGGAAATGCCCGGCCGAGAAAGCGAGGTTCAGGAAGAACGGCGTGTCGGGCGCCAGCGAGACATGTGTGCCGAGCATCGCAATCGCCTTGTCCACCAGGTCGGCGGTCAGGTGATAGCCTTCTTCGGGAGCCTTCGGCTGGGCGACCGCGTGGTTGTCCTCGACCAGTTCCGGATAGTACTGGTCGGTGCTGCCGTTCATGAAGCCGTAGAAGCGATGAAACCCGCGGCCGAGCGGCCACTGGTCGAACGGCCCGACGGCGGTGATCTCATCGGTTTGCGCGACATGCCACTTGCCGACCGCGAAGTTGGCGTAGCCGGCGCTACCCAGCATTTCGGCGATCGTCGCCGCCCGATGCGAGATCGAACCGCGACCGTTGCGGTAGCCGAAGTCAAAATTGGCAAGACAGCGCATGCCGACGGAGTGGTGGTTGCGCCCGGTGAGCAGGCAGGCCCGCGTCGGCGAACACATGGTGGTGGTGTGGAAATTGCTGTAGCGAAGCCCGGTCCGGGCCAGCCGATCGAAATTGGGGGTGCGGATCTCCGACCCGAAGCAGCCGAGGTCGGCATAGCCGACGTCGTCGAGAACGACATAGATGACGTTGGGGCTGTCCGCAGCCGGCCTGGGTCTCGTTTCGAACCAGTTGTCGGACTCGTGATAGGTGCGGCCGACACGGCCATGGATGCGGTCACTAGACATGGGCGCCTCGAATTCGGGTAAGCCGGAGATGCCGCATTCACCCGTCGACCATGCCGCATCCATTGAACATCACCCGACCTGCCCATCGGCAGGCCGGGTCTGTGGCCACGACTACATGGCCACGCCGGGATCCCAGCGGATGATCCACTTCTCGAGCATCGAGACGATCGCGAAGCCGGTGATCGCGATCACGGAGGCAGTCAGGATCGTCGCGAAAAGCCGGGGCGTGTTGAAGTCGAACATGCTCTGGAGCAGCAGATAGCCGATGCCCTGGTTGGCCCCGATCCATTCGCCGACGATCGCGCCGAGCACGCACATCGTCACCGAGATCTTGAGGGCCGAGAAGATGTAAGGCATCGCGCTGTAGATGCGGATGCGCAGGAAGACCTCGGTCTTGGAAGCGGACAGCACCCGCATCAGTTCCAGCAGCTGCGGATTGACCGCCCGGAAACCGCGGACCGAGTTGACCAGCGTCGGGAAGAAGCAGATCAGCGCCGCAATGACGATCTTCGGCTCGATGCCGTTGCCGAGGATGATCTTGAGCACGGGTGCAATCGCCACGATCGGGATCGTCTTGATCAGGATCGCCACGGGATAGAACATCTCCTCGACGACCTTGTTGTAGACGAAGGAAACGGCAACCAGCAGCGCCACCGTATTGCCCAGCAGGAAGCCCAGGAAAGCCTCGGTGATCGTCGGAACGGCGGCTTCGAGAAGCAGCGGCAGGTCCCGCGACAGCGCGCCGGCCACGTCCGTCGGCGCCGGCACGAGATAGGGCGGCACTTTGAACAGGGTTATGACCAGCTGCCAGATGACCAGCGTGAGGGATAGTCCCAGCACCGCCATGCCGAGTGCCCGCGTCGCTTCCGGGCTTGGGAGGATGCTCCAGAAGCGGGGCAATGGGGCTGAGGCAGTGTCGACTGAACGATCAAGGCTCATGGCTATCCAGCTCCCAGCATGTCGCGCAGCTTGGCGACGTGGTGGCCCAGTTCCGGGGCGTCCTTCAGGGAGAGGCCACGCTCGTCGGGAAGGTCGACCTCCAATATCCCGCCTATCCTGGAGGGGCGGCGGCTCATCACCACGACGCGCTGCGACAGGAAAACGGCCTCCTGCAGCGAGTGCGTGACAAAGACGATGGTCATGCCGCTCTGCTTCCAGATGCGCAGCAGCTCGACGTTCAGGGTGTCGCGCACCAGTTCGTCGAGCGCCCCGAAAGGCTCGTCCATCAGCAAAACCTTCGGCCGCGTGACGAGGGCGCGCGCGATCGACACGCGCTGGCGCATGCCGCCCGACAGCTCCGAGGGCAGCGCATCCTCGAAACCCTCCAGTTCGACCAGCTTCAGCGCTTCGCGCGGGTCCATGAAATTGCCGGCCTTCGGATTTGCCCCGCCCACCTCGAACGGCAGGCGGACATTGTCGATCACCTTGGCCCAGGGCATCAGCACCGATTGTTGGAAGACCATGGAAAAGGTGCGGGAGGCACGTGCGGCTGACGGCGTTCCGCCGAAGATCCTGACCTTGCCCTCCGAAGGTTCGATGATGTCGGCGATGGTGCGCAGCAAGGTGGACTTGCCGCAGCCCGAATGCCCGATCAGGGAGACGAATTCACCTTCGCGGACCGCCAGCGAGACATTGTCGATGGCACGTACGGCTTTCGAGCTGCCGCCGAATGTCACCGCCACGTTGTCGATCTCGATGGCGTTCCTCGCCGGGACAGCGCCAACTTCGCCAAGGCCGGCGGCCATGGCAGCCTGGGCCATCGCGTTCACCGCTTCGTCCTCTTCGCAACTGCGAGAGCACGGCCGTCGAACACGTCTTCCGCGGTTAGCTCAGGCTTGATCTCGCCGATCTTCGCGTAGGTCTGGAGCGTCGCGTTCCAGCGGTCCTTGCTGATGTTGGCAAAGCCATACTCGCGCGTTTCATCGGTGTAGATGTAGTCGGCCACGATCACCTTGAGGGAGGCGAGTTCCTTGTCCTTCTCGATGGCGCTCGACATCGAGGCGACCATGTCGATGGCCTCCTCCGGATGGTCGGCCGCATAGGCCCAGCCCTTGTCGCAGGCCTCGAGGAACTTCGCCAGCATGTCGCCGTCGGACTCGATCAGGTCGGAGCGCGCGATGTAGTAGTTGGACTGGAACTGCAGCCCGTTGTCCCAGATGCTCTGGGTATTGTAGCCGCCGGGATGCTGCAGGATCGGGGCGTTCTGCGCGACGTTGGTCGGCCAGGAGGCGACGACGTCGACCTGATCCTGGAGAAGTCCCGGGATCTGGGCCTGGATGAAAGTGATGTCCTCGAACTTCAGGCCGCTGTGGTCGAGCACAGCCTTGACCTGGGCCGTCGCCCCCTGGCCAGCGCCGATCCGCTTGCCCTTCCAGTCGGCCACTGATTTGATGTTGGCTTCGCCGAGCGAATAGAAAGTCAGCGGCGCCTTCTGGAAGGCGGCGCCGAAGGTCTTGATCGGCAGCCCCTGGTTTGCGGCATACATGATCTCCGGTGCATAGGCGGTCGCAATCTGCGCCACGCCCGAGAGCGTTTCCTGCACCGTGTTGGAGTTCGGACCACCGGGAAGGATCTCCACGGCAAGACCCTTTTCGGCGAAGTAGCCTTTCTTCAAGGCGACGATTTCGCCGGCCGACGCCGCATTGTAGAGCCAGGCGAGTTGCAGCTTGACCTGCTTCTCCTGGGCAAGTGCCGGGGAAACCAAACCACCCTCGGCGAAGCCGGCGACAGCCAGTATTCCCAGGGCGGCCAAGAGTGAACGTCGGCTGATCATCTTTATCCTCCAATCAGACAAGCCCAACGACCTAATCTCGGCGAGGATAGCCCGCAACCGGCGGGCCCACATCATAACATGCTTCTGCGAATGCATTCCATGTGGTTATGGATGGCATGCCCTGGACGCCGGCAGCGGGCACAACCACCAGCCCACGAACTCTGCCCTTGCATTGCCATCCATGCGGGTGTTCGGTCATCGATGAACCAAGCATGCTGTCAACGGCCCTGGCCGGAATTCGAGGGGCGGACCTCGCTCCCGATGACCTGCAAAAAGGGCCTCGCCCGCCGCCGCCAGGGGCGCGATCCGTTCGGAAAATGGCGAAACTGCTTCGCGCAGAATTGGCCGTTCCGGCACTTGTGCGGAAATTCCAACCGGCGGATTTTAGGGACGATTTGGGCGGGCGGCTTGCCTTGCGCCAAATGTGTTGTCGCCGCCGGCGTGGGAAGGGTGCGCTGAAGCAGCGCCGAATGCCGGCAGACCCGGTGCTCCAGAGTTAGCAGGGGCGTTACGCGATCCGTGTCATTGTCATGGCTCGCTTCGCCGCCTGCGCGCCCGGCGCACCGCATGGGAGGTAGAAAAGTGGTCGAAAAGTTCTTCAACCTGGAGGAGCAGGGCTCGTCCGTGCGGACGGAGGTGATCGCGGGCATCACCACCTTCCTGACGATGTCCTACATCATCTTCGTCAATCCCGAGATCCTGTCGTCGACGGGCATGGATCGCAGCGCCGTCTTCGTGGCCACCTGCCTTGCGGCAGCGCTCGGCTCGATGATCATGGGCGTGGTCGCCAGGTGGCCGATCGGCATGGCGCCCGGCATGGGCCTCAACGCCTTCTTCGCATTCACCGTCGTCGGGACCATGGGTTTCACGTGGCAGCAGGCGCTGGGCGCGGTGTTCATCTCCGGCGTCATCTTCCTGATCCTGACGGTCACCGGGGTGCGCAGCTGGCTGATCGCCGGCATCCCGCACTCGATGCGCAGCGCGATCGCGGCCGGCATCGGCCTGTTCCTCGGCATCATCGCGCTGAAAAGCTCGGGCATCGTCGTCGACAGCCCGGCGACGCTGGTGACGCTCGGCGACCTGAGCCAGACCGGCACGCTGCTCGCGATCCTCGGCTTCTTCATCATCGCCTCGCTCGACGCGCTCAAGGTGCGCGGCGCCATCCTGATCGGCATCCTCGTCATCACGGTGCTGTCGATGGCGCTGGGCGTCAGCCAGTTCAACGGCATCGTTTCCATGCCGCCGTCGATCCTGCCGACCTTCCTGCAGCTGGACGTCGTCGGCGCCCTGAGCGCAGGGCTGGTGCACGTGATCCTTGTCTTCGTGCTGGTCGAGGTGTTCGACGCCACCGGCACGCTGATCGGCGTCGCCAAGCGCGCCGGCCTGATCGAACCCGGCAAGCCCAACCGCCTCGGCCGCGCCCTGCTCGCCGACAGCACGGCGATCGTCGCCGGCTCGCTGCTCGGCACCAGCAGCACCACCGCCTATGTCGAAAGCGCCTCCGGCGTCCAGGCCGGCGGCCGCACCGGGCTGACCGCGCTGGTCATCTCGCTGCTGTTCCTTGCCGCGCTGTTCTTCTCGCCGCTCGCAGGTTCGGTGCCGGCCTACGCCACCGCCCCCGCCCTGCTCTACGTCGCCGGCCTGATGATGCGCGAACTGGTCGAGGTCGAGTGGGAAGACGTCACCGAGGCCATCCCGGCGGCCCTCACCGCGCTGATGATGCCCTTCACCTATTCGATCGCCAACGGCCTGGCCTTCGGTTTCGTCAGCTACGCCGCCCTGAAGACCCTGACGGGACGCCCCGGCCAGGTGCACGCGGCGACCTGGCTCGTCGCAGCCCTGTTCATCATCCGCTTCGCCTTCTTCACCGAATGAGGCCTTCGATGCCGGGCGCCGATGCGCCCGGCATGCCCGCCTTGGCGGCGGAACCAGGCAATTGCGCCTACAAGAACAATACCAGTTTAACACCTGAAAAAAATTCTGCATAAAGGAACCATCTTCAAACGGGTGGTTCCGATGAGCGATCAGGCAATCCTCGACTTCCTCGCAAGCGAGCTTTCGGGCGAGAGCGGCGAACCGCTTTACCGCCGACTGGAAGATGCCATCAAGCAGGCGATCTCGACCGCCCAGCTCAAGCGCAATGCCGTCATCCCCAGCGAGCGCACCTTGTGCGACGCGCTCGACATCTCCCGCGTCACCGTGCGCAAGGCGATCGACGGGCTCGTCTCCGACGGCCTGCTCGACCGCCGCCAGGGCGCCAAGACCGTGGTGTCGTCGCGCCTGGAGAAGTCGCTGGCGACCATGACCAGCTTTTCCGAGGACATGCGCTCGCGCGGGCTGGAGCCCGGCTGCGTGTGGATTTCACGAGAGATTTCACGCCCTTCACCGGCCGAAATGATGGCTTTGGGCATCTCCGGCAGCGAAAAGGTGGTGCGCCTGCGCCGCCTGCGCACCGCCGACGACACGCCGATCGCCATCGAGATCGCCACGCTGCCGGCCCGTTTCGTGCCGGATCCCCAGGCAGTGAAGGAATCGCTCTACGAGTATCTTGAGGCGACCGGCGCCCTGCCCGTTCGGGCCTTGCAGCGCATGCAGGCCAAACCCGCCACCGATGAGGAGCGCCAGCTTCTCGACACGCCGGAGGACACGTCGCTGCTGGTCATGGAGCGCCGCTGCTTCCTCGCCGACGGCCAGATCGTCGAATTCACCCAGACCAAATACCGCGGCGACGTCTACGACTTCGTCATCGAACTGATGCGATAATACCAGTTCAAAGCCTGTTGCAATCTGGTCTTATGCTGCTACCGTTTCGGCATCACAGGAGATGCCCGCGTGCCGCTTGACTTCAAAGCCCTCGACAATGGTCTCATCGTGTCCTGCCAGCCCGTGAAGGATGGCGCCATGGACAAGGCGGAGATGGTCGTGGGCTTCGCGTTGGCGGCCATCGACGGCGGCGCCGCCGCCCTGCGCATCGAGTCTGCCGAGTACGTCGCCGCCGTCCGCGCCGCCACCGGCAAGCCGATCATCGGTCTGATCAAGCGCGACCTCGACGACACGCCCGTCCGCATCACGCCGTGGCTCGAGGACGTCGATGCGCTTGCTGCGGCTGGCGCGGACGTCATCGCCTACGACGCCACCCAGCGTGTCCGCCCGGTTTCGACCAGGGCGCTCATCAAGCGCATCCATTCGCACGGCCGCGCCGCCATGGCCGATTGCTCCATCGTCTCCGACGCCGAGCAGGCGCTGGCCGAGGGCGCCGACGTCGTCGGCTCCACGCTCGCCGGCTACACAGGCCCGGTCGAGCCGAACGAGCCCGACTTCGCGCTGATCTCGGCCATGCGCAAGCTCACGCCCCACGTCGTCGCCGAAGGCAATGTCCGTACTCCCGTCCAGGCGCAGCAGGCGCTGGCGGCGGGCGCCTCGATGGTCGTCGTCGGCTCGGCCATCACCCGGCCGGAATATGTGACCTCCTGGTTCCGCTCGGCCCTCGACGAAACCATCGCCAAGGCCGGAGCCTGATCGCCATGGCCGACACCGTCCTCGCCCTCGACATCGGCGGCACCAAGATGCTCGCAGCTCTGGTGCGTGGCGACGAGGTCGTAGAGACATACAGGATGCCGACCCCGCGCAGCGGCGATCCCGAACAGTGGCTGACGGCCCTTTTCGATGCGATTTCAGGCTGGAAGGGCCGATACGACACCGTCGGCGTCGCCGTCACCGGTATCATCGACGACGGCTGCTGGTCGCCGCTCAACCGCAAGACGCTCGACATTCCCGACCGCTTTCCGCTGGTCGCGACCGTCAGGCGGCTTGCCGGTCTCGACGCCGTGCTCGCTGCCAACGACGCCCAGGCCGCAGCATGGGGCGAATATTGCTTCGGTGCCGGCCAGGGCCAGGACCTCGTTTTCCTGACCATCTCCACCGGCATCGGCGGCGGCATCGTCGTCAACGGCCGCCTGCTCGGCGGGCTCGCCGGCCATTTCGGCCTGCTGCGCAGCCTCGACGAGGATGCCGGCGTGCTCGAGGACCACGTCTCCGGCAACTGGCTCGCCGCACAGGCAGCACCTCACCAGGCAGGCGCCACGGCGCGAGAGGTCTTCGAGGCGGCAGCCGCCGGCCACGCCTGGGCGCGCGCCATCATCCAGGCCTCGGTGCGCCAGACCGCACTGCTGTGCCGCAACATCCAGCTCGTGCTCGATCCTGCCCGTATCGTCATCGGCGGCGGCATCGGTCTTGCGCCCGGCTATCTCGAATCCGTCCGTCAGGCGCTGGGAAGCCTGCCGCCACGGCTCACCCCGCAGCTTCACGCCGCGGCGCTCGCAGAGAGAGCCGGCGTCGTGGGCATCGCGGATCTAGCAAGTCGTCAGAACTGACCAAGAGGGAGAACACCACATGACATTTTCCAACCTGCGAAAAGGCGGCCTGATCGCGGCTGCGATCGCCAGCCTGCTGGCGAGCCCCGCCTTCGCCAAGGTGACCGTGCTCGGCTGGCCGGGCGGCCCGGAAGAAACCGCGCTGCGCGCCGCCGCCGACGCCTACAACGCCAAGGCCGACACGTCGGACACCAACAAGGTCGAGCTGCTGTTCTTCAACCGCGACGGCTTCTGGGACAAGCTGCAGGCCGACCTTGCCGCCGGCTCGAAGGCCTTCGACGTCAACCTGCTCGCCACCTACTCGATCGGCCGCTACGCGCCGTTCATGGAGCCGGTCGAGCTGTCGGACGAGGCCAAGGCCGTCTATGGCGATTCCGTGCTCACCACCATGCAGTACGAAGGCAAGCAGTTCGGCGTTCCGACCGATCTGTCGCTGCACTTCATGTACTACCGCAAGGACCTGATCGACGCCCTGATGAAGGACGACGCGGCCAAGGCGAAGTTCGCCGAGATCTCGGAAAAGCACCTCGGCAAGAAGCTCGAGCCCAAGAACCCGGACGAGTGGACCTGGGACGACTACGCCGCGACCGCGCTCTATTTCACCCAGGCCGTAAACCCTGACAGCCCGACCCGCTACGGCACCGTGCTGCAGCTCAAGAACCTGCTGTTCAACATGATGGTGTTCCAGTCGCTGCCGCGTTCCTATGGCGGCAACTGGATGGACGCGGGCGGCAAGGTCACGGTCAATTCCGACGCCTATCGCAAGGGCCTCGAGACCTACAAGCTGCTCTATGACGCCGGCGCCACCCCGCGCGACTCGTTGTCCTACGAGTTCGCCGAGGCCAACGCCGCCTACGCCTCGGGCCAGGTCGCCGCGATGATGCAGTGGAACGCGGCTGCCACCGACCTGACCTCGAAGGAGAAGTCGCCGGCGGTTGCCGAGGTCACCGAGACCATCGCTCCGCCCGCCGGTCCCGAGGGTCGCTTCACCCACATCCACGGCCTCGGCTTCGGTCTCAACAAGAACGCCGAGAACAAGGATGGGGCCAAGGCCTTCATCAAGTGGCTGTCGTCGAAGGAAGCAGCCCTGATCTACGCCAAGAACAGCGGCGCTCCGGCGCTCACGCCCGACGTCGTCAAGGAAGTCGCGGCCGGGCGTCCGGACCTGGTCAAGCTCGGCGAGTTCGCCAGCAAGTACGGCTACGTCATGAACGGCGGCACCTCGGCCAAGGCGCTCTCGGTCTACGAGCTCCAGGCCAAGGAGTTCACCGGCTACTGGTCGGGCCAGCAGTCGCTCGACGACGCGCTGAAGAACACCGAAAAGGGCATGACCGAGCTGCTCAAGTAAATGTCTGGCCGGTGGCGGCTCCAGCGGCCACCGGCCATGCCAGCAGGTTCAGGCTTCGGCATCTCCCCGCGCTTCCATGCCCTGAGCATGGCAGGGCGATCCTGGCACCTTTTCCGCCCGTGCGGGTCCGAGGTGCCGAATCCTGAGCCTGTCGCCTCGGTCTCGATGACCATGACACCGCCGCCGGGTCCGGCCAGCGACCATTGCTTCCATTTGGAAAGCCAGCCTTAGATCGATTGATGACAACGCTATCGCAACGCGCCCCCTCGTCCGAATTCCGCCTGCTGGCCACGCCGCTGGTGCTATTCCTGCTCGTCTTCCTGGGCTTCCCGGCGGTCGTCAATCTCGTCTATTCGGTCTCCGAGGTCAGCTTCGAGACGCTCCGCAGCCCCGAGATCACCGGCTTCTCCAACTTCGCCGCCGTCTGGAACGACTCGTCGTTCTGGCAGGCGAGCTGGTTCTCGTTCCGCTTCGGCATGCTCACCGCCCTGCTCGAATGCGCGCTCGGCCTGTTCCTCGCCATCTTCCTGTCGCCGCTCATCGAAAAGCGCAGCTGGCTGATGGCGATCCTGATGCTGCCGCTGATGGTGGCACCCGCGCTCGTTGGCCTGATGTACCGCCTCGTGCTGCACGAATTCGTCGGCCCGGTGCCCTATTATCTCTGGACCTGGTTCGGCGCGAGCTTCTCGTTCCTCGGCCCCGCCTCGGCCTTCTGGACGCTCATCGTCGTCGAGACGCTGCAGTGGACGCCGTTTGCCTTCCTGCTCTTCTACATGGCGTACCAGGCCATCCCCAAGGAGATCGTCGAGGCGTCCGCCATGGACGGCGCGCGCTACCGGCACCGGCTCTGGTACATCGAGCTGCCGCTGATGGCGCCGACCATCGTGGTCGCCCTGCTCATCCGCTTCATCGATGGGTTCCGCGTCTTCGACAACGTCTATGTGCTGACCGGCAGCGGCCCCGGCGGCTCCACCGCTTCGCTGTCGATCTACATCTACGAGGCCTTCTTCAAGCAGGGCGCCATCGGCAAGGCAGTCGCGGCTTCCGTCATCCTGTTCGCCGTGTCGTTCGCCGTGCTCTACGGCCTCAACGCCATTGCCGCCCGCCGCAAGGGAGCCCGCTGATGATCAACGCCCTTCGCTGGATCGTCTTCGCAATCGCGGCCTTCGCGATGAACTTCCCGATCCTCGTGACGCTGTCGACCTCGTTCAAGAGCGCCCGCGAGCTGTCGACCAATCCCGGCCTGTGGGTCTACGCCCCGACGCTCGACAACTACGCCACCGTCTTCACCGTCTCCGACCGGCTGAACATCTTCCTCTATCTCGCCAACAGCGTCGCGGTCGCAGCCCTCGGCACGCTGCTTGCCGTGGCGCTTGCCCTGCCCGCGGCCTATGCCATCGCCCGCGGCAAGGTCGGCGAACGCACGCTTTTGCCCTTCATCGTCAACCTGCGCGCCGTACCGCTGATCATCTTCGCCATCCCGCTCTACATGATGTTCCAGTGGCTTTCGCTGCTCGACACGCGCCTCGGCCTCGGCCTGATCCTGACCATCGTCAACCTGCCGCTGGCCCTCGTCATCCTGGTCAACGCCATCCGCGACCTGCCGGGCGAGCTCGACGAGGCAGCACTCATGGACGGAGCGACGCGCTTCCAGATATTGACCAAGGTGATCGCGCCGCTCTGCCGCCCGGCCATCGTCACCAGCCTGATCTTCGGCTTCATCACCGCCTGGAACGAGTTCCTGTTCGGCTTGATGCTGACCACGTCCAAGGCAGTGCCGATCACCGTCGGCGCCTCGTTCTTCTTCGCCGCCAGCGGCGGCGGCGTGCAGTGGGGCGTGGCCTCGGCCGTCATGATCGTCGGCGCGTTGCCGCCGATGCTGCTCGGCCTCGTCATGTATCGCCAGATCAGCGGCTCGATGACGGCAGGCGCGGTCAAGGGCTGACATGCACATCGGCCCGAACCCCTGCGGTTTTCGTGTCGATGTGCAGAAAAAAGAGTTCCCCAGGAGGTTCTATGGGTACGATTTCACTCCAAAAGGCCGGCAAGCGCTACGGCGGCACCGAGATCATCAGGGATCTCGACCTCGACATCTCGGACGGTGAATTCGTCGTCATCGTCGGCCCGTCCGGCTGCGGCAAGTCCACGCTGCTGCGCATGATCGCCGGCCTCGAGGAAACAACGTCCGGCCGCCTCATGATCGACGGCCGCGACGTCACCAAGGCGCCGCCGGTCGAGCGCCAGCTCGCCATGGTGTTCCAGTCCTACGCGCTCTACCCGCACATGACCGTTCGCCAGAACATGGGCTTCGGGCTGAAGCTGGCCAAACTGTCGTCGGACGCCATCAAGGCCAAGGTCGACCAGGCCGCCGACACGCTGAAGCTCACCCACCTGCTCGACCGCTACCCGCGCCAGCTCTCGGGCGGCCAGCGCCAGCGCGTCGCCATCGGCCGCGCCATCGTGCGCCAGCCGGTCGCCTTCCTGTTCGACGAGCCGCTGTCCAACCTCGACGCCGCACTGCGCGTCGACATGCGTCTCGAAATCGCCAAGCTGCACCGCTCGCTCGGCGCCACCATGATCTACGTCACCCACGACCAGGTCGAGGCGATGACGCTGGCCGACCGCATCGTCGTGCTCAAGGAAGGCCGCGTCATGCAGCACGGCAGCCCGCACGAACTCTACGAGCATCCCGCAAACCTGTTCGTCGCCCAGTTCATCGGCAGCCCCAAGATGAACGTGCTCGCCTGCGCGCCGTCAGGCGACGGCAGCCTCGACCTCTCCGGACAGGGCACGCTGTCCCTCGCCTTTTCAGGCATACCTACCCAGCTCGGCGCCCGTCCCGAACATCTCAGCCTGGTCGCGCCCGAGGCCGGCAACTGCCGCGGTACGGTCGAGGTCGCAGAATATCTCGGCGGCAACACCAGCGTCTTCGTCCGCAACGACCGGCTCGGCCTGATCAACGTCAGCGCGCCGGCCGATACCAGCGTGCGCATCGGCGAGACCGTCGGCATCGCCATCGACGGCATCAAGACCTCGCTGTTCGACGCCGACGGCACTGCGATCGCATCTGCCCGTTGATGCGCTGCATGGCCGGACCGAGTGGCCCGGCCATGGTACAAAATTCAGTTTCGTTTTGTATTTTGTCATCTCAAAACGAACATCCTCATGCCAGCCGGCCTTGAATGGGCCGACCTGGCCCGTTTCGCGCCCTTTGCCCGCGCGCCAGACCGCAACCACCTTCCGTACATCAACCGCACAGTTGCTGGCCCATCGACCGTTCCGTCCGATCCCCAGAGGCCCGGGGCAATGCCGCCGGCCGTCCGGCTTTTGGTGTCCACAGGCACGACCCAGTTGACGTAACGTAGCGCGATACATTTCGTTTGACATTCGTTCGAGTTTCGCTTTACCTCAAATCATTCTTCGAAAAGGCATGATTTTGCTGCACTGCGAAAAGGCGACGAAGGCGTGGGCGGACCCGAATTGCACGACATTTTCGTCATCGGCGGCGGCATCAACGGGTGCGGGATCGCACGCGACGCTGCTGGGCGCGGCTACTCGGTCTACCTCGCCGAAATGGACGACCTCGCCAGCGGCACGTCGTCGTTCTCGACCAAGCTCATCCATGGCGGCCTGCGCTACCTCGAGCACTACGAGTTCCGGCTGGTGCGCGAGGCACTGATGGAACGCGAAGTGTTGTGGAAGAACGCGCCGCACATCATCTGGCCGATGCGTTTCGTGCTGCCTCACGCGGAGGGCCTGCGGCCCGCCTGGCTGCTGCGGCTCGGCCTCTTCCTCTACGACCATATCGGCGGCCGCAAGCTCCTGCCCGCCACGCGGACGCTCGACATGCGCAGCGACCCGGCCGGCAAGCCGCTGAAGCCGATCTTCAGGCGCGCATTCGAATATTCGGACGGCTGGGTCAACGACGCCCGCCTCGTGGTGCTCAACGCCCGCGACGCGGCCGACCGCGGTGCCATCGTCCGCACCCGCACCAAGGTCACGGCCGCCCGGCGTGAAAACGGCCACTGGGTCGTCAGGACGGAGGACCTGCGCAGCGGCGCCGTCCAGGAGATCAAGGCACGGCTGATCGTCAATGCCGCCGGCCCCTGGGTCGACCGGGTTCTGGCCGAAACGGTCGGGCAGGATGTCCACAACGTACGGCTCGTGCAGGGCAGCCACATCGTGGTGCGCAAGAAGTTCGACGACCCGCGCGCCTACTTCTTCCAGAACAAAGACGGCCGGATCATCTTCGCCATCCCCTACGAGGATGACTTCACCCTGATCGGCACCACTGACCAGGATTATGACGGCGACCCGCGCAGCGCCCGGATCAGCCAAACCGAGATCGATTATCTCTGCGATGCGGCGAGCGAGTATTTTGCCGAGCCGGTCAAGCCCGAGCACATCGTCTGGACCTATTCCGGGGTGCGCCCGCTCTACGACGACGGCGCCAGCAAGGCGCAGGAAGCGACACGCGACTATGTGCTGAAGGCAGACGGCGGCAACGGCCAGGCGCCGATCGTCAACATCTTCGGCGGCAAGATCACCACCTACCGGCGCCTCGCCGAGTCGATGCTCGAGATCATTGAGAAGCACCTCGGCCGGAAAGGCCAGCCCTGGACCGCGACCGCGGCGCTGCCCGGCGGCGAGTTCGAGGCGACCGCCTTCGATGCCGAGGTTGTCAAGCTGAAGGCCGCCTATCCGTTCCTGGACATGCGCCTGGCGCGGCGCCTGACCCGGCTCTACGGAACGCGGGCGAAGGCGCTGCTGGGACTGGCGCAATCCGAAGCCGACCTCGGGCGCAACTTCGGCGCCGACCTCTACGAAGCCGAGGTCCGCTACCTGGTCGACAAGGAATGGGCCGTCACCGCCGACGACATATTGTGGCGGCGCACCAAGCGGGGCCTGAAGCTCGGCAAGGAGCAGAAGGCGGTCCTCGAAGAATTTCTGCACGGAATAAGCCCGGGCGTACGCAACGCCGCGGCGGAATAGGCCTTGGGCCTGGTTCTGCCCACGGGAGGAGGCAAACAATGCTGGAACTCAGGAATGTAACGAAGACAGTGGCGGGCGCGGACCATATCCGCGACGCGTCGCTCACGCTTCAGCACGGCAGCCTCAACGTCCTCCTGGGGCCGACACTTTCGGGCAAGACCAGCCTGATGCGGCTGATGGCCGGGCTGGACAAGCCGACGTCGGGCTCCGTCTGGTTCGACGGCGTCGACGTGACCGGCGTGCCGGTCCAGAAGCGCAACATCGCCATGGTCTACCAGCAATTCATCAACTACCCGGCGATGACCGTCTACGACAACATCGCCTCGCCGCTGCGCGTCGCCGGCGCCGACAAGGGGCGCATCGACCGCGAGGTCCGGCGCGCCGCCGAACTGCTCAAGCTCACGCCCTATCTCGACCGTACGCCACTCAACCTGTCCGGCGGCCAGCAGCAGCGCACCGCGCTTGCCCGGGCCATAGTCAAGAACGCCAAGCTGGTGCTGCTCGACGAGCCGCTGGCGAACCTCGACTACAAGCTGCGCGAGGAGCTGCGCGCCGAACTGCCGAAGATCTTCGCCGAAACCGGCGCGATCTTCGTCTACGCCACGACCGAGCCGCACGAGGCGCTGCTGCTCGGCGGCAATGTCGCGACCCTTTCGGAGGGCAGGATCACCCAGTTCGGTCCGACGATCGAAGTGTTCCGCAAGCCGAACGACCTGATCACCGCCCGGACCTTCGCCGATCCGCCGCTCAACACCATCGTTTTGAAGAAGAGCGGCGGCGCCTTCCTCATCGACGGCGACGTCAGCCTTCCGGTTCCGGCCGAACTGGCCGGCATCGCCGATGCCAGCTACACGATCGGCTTCCAGCCCCATCATCTTTCCTTCGAGAAGCGCACCGCGGACGCGGTGGGCGTCAGGGCGAAGGTCTCGGTCACGGAAATCACCGGCTCGGAGAGCTTCGTGCATCTCAATTTCGCCGATGCCCGGTGGGTGATGCTTGCCCACGGCATCAGGGACATCGAGCCCGACGAGACGATCGAAGTGTTCATCGATCCGCGCCACGTCATGGTGTTCGACGCCGAAGGGCGCGCCGCCATGCCCGCGCAACAGCTGGCCGCTTAGGAGGAACTGATGGCACGCATAGACCTCAGCCACATCCGCCATGCCTACGGCCCCAACCCTAAGTCGGGCAAGGAGTACGCCCTCAAGGAAGTGCACCATACCTTCGATGACGGCGGCGCCTATGCGCTGCTTGGCCCGTCCGGCTGCGGCAAGACCACCTTGCTCAACATCATCTCGGGCCTGCTGCACCCCTCGCACGGGCAGCTCTTGTTCAATGGACACGACGTCACGCGGCTGTCGACGCAGGAGCGCAACATCGCCCAGGTGTTCCAGTTCCCGGTGATCTACGACACCATGACGGTCTACGACAATCTCGCCTTCCCCTTGCGCAACCGCGGCGTCGCCGAAGCCGAGGTCGACCGCAAGGTGCGCGAGACGCTCGACATGATCGACCTCGCGAGCTGGGCCAAGCGCAAGGCCCGCGGGCTGACCGCCGACCAGAAGCAGAAGATCTCGCTCGGGCGCGGGCTCGTGCGCTCCGACGTCAACGCAATCCTGTTCGACGAGCCGCTGACGGTCATCGACCCGCATATGAAATGGGTGCTGCGATCCCAGCTCAAGCAGCTCCACCGCCGCTTCGGCTACACCATGGTCTATGTCACGCACGACCAGACCGAAGCGCTGACCTTCGCCGACAAGGTCGTCGTCATGTATGACGGCGAGATCGTCCAGATCGGAACGCCGGCCGAATTGTTCGAGCGTCCCAGGCACACATTCGTCGGCTATTTCATCGGTTCGCCCGGCATGAACGTCATGCCCGTGTCGGTCGAGGGCCGGCAGGCGCGGATCGGCGGACACGTCATCGAGCTGCCGGGCACGCCGCAGGCTGCCGAAGGCGCGATCGAGCTCGGCATCCGGCCCGAATATGTGCGGGTCGGCGGCAGCGGCATGCCCGTGTCGGTCCACAAGGTCGAGGACATCGGCCGCCACAAGGTGGTGCGCGCCAGGCTCGAAGGCCGCGAGATCGCGGCCGTTATCGGCGAAGACGACAACGTGCCGGCCGACCCGCATGTCAGCTTCGATCCGGCCGGCATCAACCTCTACGACAAGTCCTGGCGCGTCGAGATGGGAGCCTGACCATGGAAAAGACCTGGAACAACAAAGCCTGGTTCATGGTGCTGCCGGTGCTGGTGCTGGTGGCCTTCTCGGCGGTCATCCCGCTGATGACGGTGGTCAACTACTCCGTCCAGGACACGTTCGGAGGCAATGAATTCTTCTGGGCCGGCAGCGAGTGGTTCGAGGAGATCCTGAATTCCGAGCGCTTCTGGCAGGCGATGGGCCGCAACCTCATCTTCTCGGCAATCATCCTCGCAATCGAGGTCCCGCTCGGCATCTTCATCGCGCTCAACATGCCCCGCAAAGGCTGGGGTGTGCCGGTCTGCCTGGTGCTGATGGCGCTGCCGCTGCTCATCCCGTGGAACGTCGTCGGCACGATCTGGCAGGTTTTCGGTCGCATCGACATCGGACTGCTCGGCTACACGCTGTCGGCGCTCGGCTTCGACTACAACTACGTCAACGACCCATTCGATGCCTGGGTCACCGTCGTCGTCATGGACGTCTGGCACTGGACGAGCCTGGTCGTCCTGCTCTGCTATGCCGGCCTCGTTTCGATCCCCGACGCCTTCTACCAGGCGGCCAAGATCGACGGCGCCTCGCGCTGGGCGGTGTTCCGCTACATCCAGCTGCCGAAGATGCAGCGCGTGCTGCTGATCGCCGTGCTGCTGCGCTTCATGGACTCCTTCATGATCTACACCGAGCCCTTCGTCGTCACCGGCGGCGGCCCGGGCAACTCGACCACCTTCCTGTCGATAGACCTCGTCAAGATGGCGGTCGGCCAGTTCGACCTCGGTCCGGCCGCGGCGATGTCGATCATCTACTTCCTCATCATCCTCCTCCTGTCATGGGTCTTCTATACGGTCATGACCAACTACGACGCGGGGCGCTGAGATGAACGGTGCAACGGAAACTGCCGTGAATGCAGACAAGGACGGCGTCATGCGAACCGCAGAAATCGCGACGGCATCGCAGCGCGGGGGCACCTCGAACGACGCCCTTGCCCGCCGCATGAAGCGGCGCGGAGAGGAATCGCGCTTCTGGTGGGTGGTGCCGACCCTCTACATCGTCTTCCTGATGCTGCCGATCTACTGGCTCATCAACATGAGCTTCAAGACCAACCAGGAGATCCTGGGCCCGTTGTCGCTCTGGCCGCAGAACCCGACACTGCGCAATTACGCAGTCATCTTCTCCGACCCGTCCTGGTATTCTGGCTACATCAACTCGATCATCTACGTGGTCATGAACACCGTGATCTCGATCACGGTCGCGCTGCCCGCTGCCTATGCCTTCTCGCGCTACCGCTTCCTCGGCGACAAGCACCTGTTCTTCTGGCTGCTCACCAACCGCATGGCGCCGCCTGCGGTGTTCGCCCTGCCCTTCTTCCAGCTCTATTCGGCCTTCGGGCTGATCGACACGCACATCGCGGTCGCGCTCGCCCACTGCCTGTTCAACGTGCCGCTGGCCGTGTGGATCCTCGAAGGCTTCATGTCGGGCGTGCCCAAGGAGATCGACGAGACCGCCTACATCGACGGCTATTCCTTCCCGCGGTTCTTCCTCAGGATATTCATACCGCTGATTGCGAGCGGCATCGGCGTGGCCGCCTTCTTCACCTTCATGTTCTCGTGGGTCGAACTGCTGATCGCCCGCACGCTGACGACCACGGAAGCCAAGCCGATCGCCGCGATCATGACCCGCACCGTATCGGCATCCGGTCTCGACTGGGGCGTGCTGTCCGCCGCCGGCGTGCTGACCATCATCCCCGGCGCGCTCGTGATCTGGTTCGTCCGCAACTACATCGCCAAGGGCTTCGCCCTGGGCCGCGTCTGAGGAGCAACGACCATGAACTTCTCGTGGATGGCATGGACGCTTCCGACGGCCACCTTCTTCATTACCATCTTCCTGATGCTCGTGGGCATGGCCGTCTGGGAGTATTTCTCGCCCGGCGGCAACCCGCGGGTCGGCATCCTGCGCTTCGAGACGACCCGCGGCGACAGGCTGTTCGTGTCGCTGCTCGGCAGCGCCTTCATTCAACTCGCATGGCTGGGTCTGGTCGGACCCAACCTGTGGTGGGCTCTCGCTCTCGCAGTGGTCTACGCCATCGGCGTGTTCCGCTACGTCTGAGGGGGACGGATTGGGGCCACGGCAAGTGCCGCGGCTCCAGCAATTGCAACTTTGTTTTGGGAGGACTGCAATGCGACTGAGAATATTGACGTCAACAAGCGTGCTTGCCCTCGTTCTGGGCGCCAGCAATGCCTATGCCGGCATGGAGGAGGCCAAGAAGTTTCTCGACACGGAGATCGGGGAGCTTTCCAGCCTGTCCCGCGCCGACCAGGAAAAGGAACTTCAGTGGTTCATCGATGCGGCGAAGCCATTCGCCGGCATGGAGATCAAGGTCGTCTCCGAGACGATCGCTACCCACGAATATGAATCGAAGGTGCTCGCCAAGGCCTTCTCCGAGATCACCGGCATCAAGCTGACGCACGACCTGATCGGCGAAGGCGACGTGATCGAGAAGCTGCAGACCCAGATGCAGTCGAAGGAGAACATCTACGACGCCTACGTCAACGACTCGGATCTCATCGGCACCCACTGGCGCTACCAGCAGGCCCGCAACCTGACCGACTGGATGGCCAGCGAGGGCAAGGACGTCACCAACCCCAACCTCGACATCGACGACTTCATCGGCAAGTCGTTCACCACTGCCCCCGACGGCAAGCTCTACCAGCTGCCCGACCAGCAGTTCGCCAACCTCTACTGGTTCCGCTACGACTGGTTCAACGACGACAAGAACAAGGCCGACTTCAAGGCCAAGTACGGCTACGACCTCGGCGTGCCGGTCAACTGGTCGGCCTATGAGGACATTGCCGAGTTCTTCACGGGGCGTGAGGTCGACGGCAAGAAGGTCTTCGGCCACATGGACTACGGCAAGAAGGACCCGTCCCTCGGCTGGCGCTTCACCGATGCCTGGCTGTCGATGGCCGGCAATGGCGACAAGGGCATCCCGAACGGCAGGCCGGTCGACGAGTGGGGCATCAAGGTCGACGCCAATTCGCGTCCGGTCGGCTCCTGCGTCGCGCGCGGCGGCGACACCAACGGCCCGGCTTCCGTCTATTCCATCGAAAAATATCTGGAATGGATGAAGAAGTTTGCTCCCGCTGCAGCGCAGGGCATGACCTTCTCGGAATCCGGTCCGGTGCCGGCGCAGGGCGAGATCGCCCAGCAGATCTTCATGTACACCGCCTTCACCGCCGACATGGTCAAGGACGGGCTGCCGGTCGTGAACTCCGACGGGACACCCAAGTGGCGGTTCGCGCCGTCGCCGCATGGTGTCTACTGGAAGGACGGCATGAAGCTGGGCTACCAGGACGCCGGCTCGTGGACGCTGCTCAAGTCGACGCCTGACGATCGTGCCAAGGCCGCCTGGCTCTACGCGCAGTTCGTCACCTCGAAGACCGTGGACGTGAAGAAGAGCCATGTCGGCCTCACCTTCATCCGCCAGTCGACGCTCGACCACCAGAGCTTCACCGAGCGTGCGCCCAAGCTCGGCGGCCTGATCGAGTTCTACCGTTCGCCGGCCCGCGTGCAGTGGACCCCGACCGGCACCAACGTGCCGGACTATCCGAAGCTGGCGCAGTTGTGGTGGCAGGCGATCGGCGACGCGGCATCCGGCGCCAAGACACCGCAGGAAGCGATGGACTCGCTCTGCGCTGAGCAGGAAAAGGTGCTCGGGCGTCTCGAACGTGCCGGCATCCAGGGCGACATCGGCCCGAAGCTGGCGGAAGAGAAGGATCTCGCCTACTGGAATGCGGAGGCGGTCAAGAACGGAAGTCTCGCACCGCAGCTGAAGGTCGAAAACGAGAAGGAAAAGCCGATCACCGTCAACTACGACGAACTGGTCAAGAGCTGGAACGATTAAGCCATCGGGCGAACTTCGCCCGGCGGACCATTGGGGGAGACGGCGCCAGCCGCCTCCCCTATTCATAGGTGACTGCAGGAGAGGGACATGAGCGGTTTCGTCTTGGCGATCGACCAGGGCACGACGTCCAGCCGGGCGATCGTGTTCGACGGATCGATGAAGGTGGCCGGCGTTGGGCAGAAGGAATTCGCCCAGCATTTTCCCGCCTCGGGTTGGGTCGAGCACGACCCCGAGGAAATATGGGAAAGCGTCGTCTCGACCTGCAGGACGGCCTTGAAGAAGGCCGGCAAGACGGCCGCCGAGATATCTGCCATCGGCATCACCAACCAGCGCGAAACCGTCGTGATCTGGGACAAGGCAAGCGGCAAGCCGATCCACAACGCCATCGTCTGGCAGGACAGGCGCACGGCGCCCCTCTGCGCGAAGCTCAAGAAGCAGGGGCTGGAGCCGAAATTCACCCGCAAGACCGGCCTGCTGCTCGACCCTTACTTCTCCGGGACCAAGATTTCCTGGCTGCTGGACAAGGTGAAGGGCGCCCGCAAGCGCGCGGAACGCGGCGAGCTGCTCGCCGGCACCATCGACAGTTTCCTGATCTGGAGGCTCACCGGCGGTAAGGTTCATGCGACCGACGCCACCAATGCGTCGCGGACGCTGGTCTACAACATCGAGAAGAACGAATGGGATGCCGAGCTGCTCGACATCCTGCGCATCCCCGCGGCCCTTTTGCCTGAGGTCAAGGATTGCGCGGCCGACTACGGCGCGACGGAGAAAGCGCTGTTCGGCACCGAAATCCCTATCCTCGGCGTCGCCGGCGACCAGCAGGCGGCCACCATCGGCCAGGCCTGCTTCGAACCGGGCATGATGAAGTCGACCTACGGCACCGGCTGCTTCGCCCTGCTCAACACCGGCGGCGATGTCGTGCGCTCGAAAAACCGCCTCCTGACCACCATTGCCTATCGCCTCGACGGCAAGACGACCTACGCGCTAGAGGGCTCGATCTTCGCCGCCGGCGCAGCCGTGCAATGGCTGCGCGACGGCATCAAGGTGATCGGCAAGGCCAAGCACAGCGGCGAGCTCGCCGCCAAGGCCGACGGTACCCAGAGTGTCTACCTCGTGCCGGCCTTCGTCGGGCTCGGGGCGCCACACTGGGATGCCGATGCGCGCGGCGCGATCTACGGCCTCACCCGCAACACCGGGCCGGAGGAGTTCGCACGGGCCGCGCTAGAGTCCGTCGCCTACCAGACCCGCGACCTGCTCGACGCCATGAAGAAGGACTGGAAGCAGGGCAACGGAAAGACGGTGCTGCGGGTCGACGGCGGCATGGTCGCCTCGGACTGGACCATGCAGCGGCTGGCGGACATCCTGGACGCGCCGGTGGACCGGCCGACGGTGCTGGAAACCACCGCCCTCGGCGCCGCCTGGCTCGCCGGCTCCCGCGCCGGCGTCTGGCCCAAGGCCAAGCAGTTCGCCAAGGCCTGGGCGCTCGACCGGCAGTTCAAGCCGGCCATGGACGCCAAGGTTCGGGCGGCCAAGCTCAAAGGCTGGCAGGAGGCGGTTCGGCGCACGCTGACCGCGAGGTAGCGCGCCTTCCTATCCGGAGAGTTTGGGGAACAGCGCCAGCGCCTCGGCGGCAAGGGTGCGCGTCAACTCGCCGGCCGGCATCTCGCGCCCCAGGCGCGCCGCCTGCCCCGACCAGAGCGACATGAAGTCACCCGAGCCCTTCGGCTCCGATGCCGCCCTGAGCGGCGCCAGCGCACCGCCCGCCAGGGGAAAGTCGGGGGCCATGTCGGACAGCGGTCCAACCTCGCGCATGACGCGGTTGACGATGCCGCGCGCGGGCCGGCCGGTGAAGATGTTGGTCAGCGCCGTCGAATCGTCCTTGGCGGAACCGAGCGCAGCCTTGTGGGGCGCCGGCACCTTGGCCTCAGGGCAGAACAGGTAGGCCGTGCCGATCTGGACGGCGGAGGCGCCGAGGGCGAACGCGGCGACGATACCGCGCGCGTCGCCGATGCCGCCGGCGGCGATCACCGGCACCTTCACCGCATCGACCACCTGCGGCACGAGCGCGAACGTGCCCGCCTGGTTGGCGACGTCGTTGGTCAGGAATATGCCGCGATGGCCGCCGGCTTCGGCGCCCTGGGCGACAATGACGTCGCAGCCGCGCTGCTCGAGCCAGACCGCCTCGTCGGCCGTGGTGGCGGACGACAGCACCTTCGCGCCCGTCGCCTTGACCCGGTCGAGCAGCCGGCTCTCGGGCAGGCCGAAATGGAAGCTCACCACTTCCGGCCGGAAATCCTCGACCATGGCGCAGAAATCGTCGTCGAAGGGCGCGCGTCCCGTACGCGGCGCAGGCGCTGTCGGGTCGAGCCCCAGTTCGACATAGAACGGCTCGAGCCGCTTCTTCCACGCGGATTCGCGTGCAACGTTCTCGCGCGGCGGCTCATGGCAGAAGAAGTTGACGTTGATCGGCCGCGAGGTGCGCTGGCGGATGATGCCGAGTTCGGCGCGCGCCTTTTCCAGCGTCATCAGCGCGCAGGGCAGGCCGCCGAGGCCGCCGGCCTCGGACACTACGATGACCATCTCGGAATCGATCGGCCCCGCCATCGGCGCCTGCAGGATCGGAAGCTCGAGGCCCAGGAGATCAAGAATGCGTCGATCGGGCCACATGATGTCTTCCTCCCGTTTTCGGCGGTTCAGGACTGGCGGCGATCAGCCCTTCGTGCCGCGATCTGGCGCATGGCCATCACCCGTCGGCGCCAGATTTCCGTCCGCATCGCCATTAGATGCAGCGTGAAGAACAGAAGGGTAAAGCCAAGCGCCATGACCATGAGGGGCCAGAGCAGGCTCGGATGGATGGTCGGGCCGTCGAGGCGGAAGACCGAGGCCGGCTGGTGAAGGGTGTTCCACCACTCGACCGAGAACTTGATGATCGGAATGTTGACGAAGCCGACGAGCGTGATGACCGCCGCCGAGCGCGCCGACCGCGCCGGGTCGTCGAGGGCGCGGGTCAGCGCGATGATGCCGAGATACATCAGGAAAAGCACGAAGACGGAGGTCAGGCGGGCGTCCCACACCCACCAGGTGCCCCACATCGGCTTGCCCCAGATCGAACCGGTGATCAGCGCCAGCGCCGTGAAGACCGCGCCCACGGGGGCCGCGGACTTGAGCGCCACGTCGGCCAGGGGATGCCGCCAGACCAGCGTGCCCAGCGCCGAGATCGACATCACCGTGTAGCACATCATCGCCAACCAGGCGAAAGGCACGTGGATGTACATGATGCGGACGGTAACGCCCTGCTGGTAGTCGCCCGGGGCGGTAAAGCCGAGATAGAGCCCGACCGCGAGCACGAGCGCGGCGGCACTTGCCAGCCAGGGCACGACCTTGTCCACCAGCGCGATGAATCGCGTCGGGTTGGCGAGATCGCTGAAACGCCAAGCCTGAGAGGTCGTCTGGGTCATGCACGCTACATAGCCGCCCCGGCCCTCCTCCGCAATCGGCCGCAGCGTCGCGGGGCAAAGCGAGCGGGGCGCCCCCCGGCCAGACCGAGGACGCCCCGCAAGGTATTCAGACGCAGAGGCGAACGCTCAGGCGGCCTCTTCGATGTGGGTGACGCGACGGACTTCCTCGTCGTCGAGCAGGCCACCTGCCCTGAGCAGCGCCGCAAAGCGGCCGTTGCGTGCCGACAGCTCGCCGAAGCCGCCCATCTCGACGATGCGGCCGCGATCCATGAAGACCACGAGGTCGGCGTCGCGGACCGTGCTGAGGCGGTGGGCGATGATGAAGGTCGTGCGACCTTCGCGCAGCATGTCGATCGCCGCCTTGACGCGGTTCTCGGTCTCGACGTCGAGGGCGCTCGTCGCCTCGTCGAGGACGAGGATAGGCGCGCTCTTGAGGATGGCGCGGGCGATGGCGATGCGCTGGCGCTCGCCGCCCGACAGGGCTCCGCCGCGCTCGCCGACGAAGGTGTCGTAGCCTTCGCTCTTGGACAGGATGAAGTCCTGCGCCGCAGCGGCAGCCGCCGCGGCGTGGACCTCCTCGTTGCTCGCGCCGGCGCGGCCGACACGGATGTTGTCCTCGATGGAGCGGTTGAGCAAACCCGCGTCCTGGAACACCGTCGCGATCGAATGACGCAGCGACTTCCGCGTCACCGTGCGGGTGTCGACGCCGTCGATCAGGATGCGGCCATGCTCGGGCGTATGCACGCGCTGCAAGAGATTGATGAGGGTCGTCTTGCCGGCACCGGTGGGGCCGACGATGGCGACCGTCTGGCCGGCACGCACCTCGAAGGACACATCCGTCACGCCCTGACCGGAATTCGGGAACTCGAAGCTAACATTGTCGAAACGGACGTGGCCGGTGACGCTGTCCAGATCGCGCAGGCCGTCGGGCTCGCGATTATCGGATGCGGAATCCTCCATGCGGTAGAATTCCTCGAGCTTCGAGCGAGCGTCGAAAATCTGGTTGGCGAAGTTGGAAACCTGATCGAGGCGGCTGATCAGCAAGGTGGCGAAGCCGGTGAACGCTACGATGTCGCCGATGCGCAGCTCGCCGCGCGCCACCAGATAGGCACCGATGAGCAGCACCACGATCATGGAGACCGTCGACGACAGCCGGTGCAAGGCGGAAGCCAGCGCCCACCAGTCGAGCACCGGGTTCTGCGCCGTGATCAGCGCACGCACGTAGTTGCGCAGCGACTCGGTTTCCTGGCCGAGGCGGTTGTAGCTCTGCAGCACCGCGACGTTGCTGACGGAGTCGGAGACGTGCGAGAACACCTGGTGATGATGGCGCTCGACCATCGCCTGACCTTCCTTGGTCTTGCGCATGACAAGGCGGCCGATGGCAACATAGAGGGCGCCGAGGCCGATCAGCACCATCGACATGCGCACGTCCATCGCGAAGGCGGTAGGGATGAGCAGCAGCAGCGCTACACCGGTCGACAGGTGCGTGCGCATGAATTCGAGCCACAGGGTGAACAGCGAGTCCACCGCGCGCAGCAGCGTGTGCAGCGAATGCGACGTCCCGCGCTTCTGGTGCCAGGCAAGCGGCATGGTGATCACGCGCTCGAAGGACTGGCACAGCACTTCGGCACGGCGCGCGTGGGCGAGACGATCTGCACCGCGCGCCACCAGAACGAAGGCGACGATGTTGAACGCACCGAAGCTCGCCCAGAGCGCCATGGTCGGCACAACTTCCGATTTTCCGGCGATCGCATCGATGATGCGACCGAACAGGATCGGCTCGGCAATGGTCACGATGGCCAACACGATATTGGCAGCGGAGATCAGCGCAACCTTCTTGCCATCGGCGGCAAGGTAGCGGAGGGCTCTCCAATAAACCTCAAGCAAAGTCACTTTGGTACCCCTTGAGTCCCGTCCGTCCCTTCATTGTGCAGTGCACCATGGACCGACAGATAGCGGCCAGTTGTCCGCAAGACAATGCGCACATAGCCGCTCGGTTCAAAAATTTCGAACAAAACATTTCAACGACCAGTAATCTGGTGTGATGCCATAAGGAATTGAGAACTAACGAAAAAAGGCATCGTTGCGGCGAAATGATGACAAAGGTGCGCGACGCTTGGCAGCAGTCCGCCCCCGGCCTCAGGCCGGGATGCGGATCAAGACGTCGACTTCCCCGCTGTCGCGCAGGGCAAACGAGGCATCCTTGCTCTTGACGCCGTCGACCTCTGCCTTCGCAGCTTTAGCGGCTTTGTCCCTGACGACACGCAACCTATAGATGGTTCCACCCAATCGCAGCGTCGCCGCATACCCCTCCCAATGCTTCGGTATGGCGGGGGTCACGACCATGCGATCACCGCGCCGGCTGATGCCCAATATGCCCTCAACCGCTGCGCGATAAAGCCAGCCGGCGGATCCTGTGTACCAGGTCCAGCCGCCCCGCCCTGCCTTGGCACCCTCGGAATAGATGTCGGCAGCCACGACATAGGGCTCGACCCGGTACGTGTCGGCAGCCTTCTCATCGAGGGCATGGTTGATAGGATTGAGCATCGACAGGCAGCGATAGGCTTCGTCCGCCAGCCCCATTTCGGCCAGCGCTATCACGAACCAGGTCGCGGCATGGGTATATTGCCCGCCGTTCTCGCGCACGCCCGGCGGGTAGCTCTTGATGTAGCCGGGATCCTTGTCGGTGTCGGCGAAGGGCGGGGTAAACAGCTTGATGATGCCCAGCTCTTCGTCGACCAGCCGCCTGGTCGCCTGCTCCATGGCGGTGCGCGACCGGGCCGGGTCGCCTTCGCCCGAGAGCACGCTCCACGACTGCGCGATCGAGTCGATCTGGCACTCCTCGGAACTGCGCGAACCAAGCGGCGTGCCGTCGTCGAAGCTGCCGCGGCGATACCATTCGCCGTCCCAGGCCGCGTTCTCCAGAGCCCGCTTCAGGGCATTGGCATGCTTGTCCCAGGCGCTCGAGCGTTTGGAATCGCCTTCCGCCTTGGCCAACGGCACGAAGTCGTTGAGCGTCTTGAGCAGGAACCAGCCGAGCCACACGCTGTCGCCTTTGCCCTGCTCGCCGACGCGGTTCATGCCGTCATTCCAGTCGCCGCCGAGGATCAGCGGCAGGCCGTTGCGGGCGGTCCGCTTGACCGCGATGTCCAGCGCCCGCGCACAATGCTCGTACAGGTTCGCGACCTTGGTCGATGGCGCCGGCGTGAAGAAGGCATCGTGCTCGCCCGGATTGAGCGCCTGGCCCTCGATGAAGGGCAGCCGCTCCGACAGGATCGAAACGTCGCCGGTGACCGAAACATAACGGGCCGTGGCATAGGCCAGCCAGACCACGTCGTCGGAGATCATCGTGCGGACGCCGGCGCCGGTGCGCGGCAACCACCAATGCTGGACGTCGCCCTCCGGGAACTGCCGGCCGGCGGCATTCAGGATCTGCTCGCGGGCAAGGCTCGCATCGTGCATCAGCAGCGCCAGCGTGTCCTGCAGCTGGTCGCGGAAGCCGAATGCTCCGCTCGCCTGGTAGAAGGCCGAGCGGGCGCGGATGCGGCAGGCGAGGCTCTGATAGGGCAGCCAGTGGTTGACCATCGCATCGAGCGCCTTGTCGGGCGTCTCGACCTCGATGGTACCGAGGAAGGCGCGCCAGTTGCGCTGGTTCTCCTCGAACCGCTCGTCGAAGCCTCGCTTGAGGTGCCGCGCAAGCAGCGTGCGCGCCTCATCCTGCGAAGCTGCATCGCCGAGCAGCCAGAGCAGCGACACCGAGCCGCCGGCCGGAACGTCGACGTCCCTGGCGATGGCAGCGCAGGGGTCGAAGCCGGCTTCGACCCTGCCCGAGAGTTCGGCCCCGAGCACCACCGCACGCGGAGCCTCGACGGTTCCGCCGGCACCGATGAACTCCTGGCGGTCGGCAGTCACCGAACCGACCTTGCCGTCGATCGCCATGAAGGCGACGCGCTCACCGAAGTCGAGGCCATAGCTGTTGCGGGCCGACATCATGCCGCTTGCGGCATCGAAGACCGGAACGATGTTCGGGGCCGTCTTGGCGCGGCTGTTGCCCAGCACCCACTCGGCATAGGTATAGACCCGCAGCTTGACCGGCGTCGCACCCGAATTCTCGATCCGCAGTCGCGAAATCCTGACCGGATCGACGGGATCGACCAGATGCGTCAGTTCCGTCGTCAACGATCCACGCTTGCTGCGGAAGGTCGAATAACCCTGGCCGTGCCGCGCCTCGTAGCTCGCCCCCGGCTCCCGGGACACGGCGGCAATGGGCGAATGCACGCGGCCTGTGGCGCGGTCGAAGACGTAGATCGCCTCTCCCGGCCGATTGGTGACCGGGTCGTTCGTCCACGGCGTCAGCTGGTAGTCCCGGCTGTTGCGGCTCCAGGTAAAGGTGGCGCCTTCGGCCGAGCTGTGGAAGCCGAAGCCCGGGTTCGCGACGACGTTGACCCAGGGCTGCGGCGTCGCACGATTGCCGTTGAGGCGCACGACATATTCGCGCCCCCCGGCGTCGAAGCCGCCATAGCCGTTCCAGTGGTCGAGCCCGTCGCCGCCCAGCTTGCGGGCGTTGCGTGACGGCGACGACTGGAGCATCGCCGGCTCCGTCCGGCCGGCGGTCTGCGCGGCCGCGAGCGCATCGCGCGCCTGGAGCGCAGCTGCCTCGGCACGCTCGATCTGGTCGAAGATCGTGCCGTTGCGGGTGTGCAGGCAGACGCGCGCGAAGGCGAGAAGCGTGCGATAGGACGTCTCGTCCATGAGGTCGCGGCGCACCGCGAAGATATGCTGGCGCGGGCCGAGTTCCTTGCCGCGGAGGCGGCTGTTCTCGCACAGCGCCTCGATCGCCTGCTGCAGGTCCTGGACGTAGGACGAGGCCTGTTCGTTGACGATGACAAGGTCGGCGACGAGGCCGCGAGCGCGCATGTACTCCTGGAAGCGCAGGGCCTGGGCAACGATGTCGATGTCGGCGATGTCCCCGATCCTGATGGCGAGGATCGGGAAGTCGCCGGAAATCGCCATCGGCCAGAGCTCGGACTGGCTGCCGAGGCCGGAAGCGATGGCGTCAGCCGACAGGCGCAGGAAGGGATCGGGATAGATCAGGTAGCGCGCGAGCTTCTGGACGTTGGCCGCATCCGCAAGGCTCAGGCCGAGGTGCCGGGTCTGCACCTGCGAGCGGGTCCACGACAGCATGGCCTGGCGCTGGAAGCTCTCGGGATGGTCGAGCTTGGCCATGGTCTCCTCGAGCTCGTCCCGGGTCGAGCCGACGATGGTCCAGAACGTGAGCGACACCTTCTTGTTGGCCGGCACGCGGACGCGGCGGCGAAGTGCTGCCACCGGATCGAGGGTGAAGCCCGCGCTTCCGGACAGTTTGGCACCGGGATCGAAGGCCGCCGGATCGGCGATGGTGCGGCCGCGCCCGATGAAGGCGCGGCGGTCGGTCTCGGCCTCGGTGTCGCGCGCCAGCCCCGACTGGTCGGTGACGAAATGCGCGGCGACGATGGACGCTTCGTCCGCCGAGCGCTTGCGCCGGGTAGCGAGGATGGCGCTGCCGTTGTGGGTGACCTCGGTCTCGACGAACATCTTCGAGAACGCCGGATGGGCGTTATCGTTGACCTCGGGCGCGAGCACCAGTTCGGCAAACGACGTCACCTCGATATGGCGGTCGACGGCGGCGTCGTTCCAGATCACCAGGCGACGCGCCTCGCCGTTGCCTTCCGACACCACGATGCACTCGACCTCCGAGCGCAGGGTGCCCACCGTCTTGATGAAGTTGGCCTTGTCGTCGCAGAAGACGGTCTGCACCTGCTCGCCGGTGGCGCGCTTGGGTTCGGCGGTCGCCGACCACCAGTCCCCGGTCTCGGTATCGCGCAGGAACAGGTATGCCCCCAACCGATCCTCCGTCGGATCCGGCTGCCAGCGGGTGATAGCCATGTCGTTCCAGCGGCTGTAGCCAGATCCGGTGGCGGTCACCATCACCGTATACTGCCCGTTGGACATCAGGTTGGTGGAACGCAAAGCCCGCATCGGGTTGAGCACCAGACGCGTGTCGGCGGCATGTTCGACCGTCTCGTCCTTGGTGCGCTCGCCGGCGTCGGTGCGGACGGTCGCCACTGGAATGTCGCGCGGCGCCTTTTCCTGCAGCAGCAGTTCGGCCGCCTCGATCACCTGATCGCTGTGGAAGCGGTCGCGCATGCGGCCTTCGAAGATCACGTTGGCAACGGCCACGATCGACATGCCCTGGTGGTGGGCCATGTAGTTGTAGACGACGGCATGGTTGGCGCCTTCGGGCACGCGCTGCGGCGTGAAGTCGACCGCGTCATAGTAGCCGTAGCGTCCGAGCGCGCCGATTTTGCGCAGGCGCCTGAGATTGGCGGTCGCCTCGGCCGGCAGGAACTGCGCGGCCAGTACGGTGGCATAGGGCGCAATGACGGTGTTCTGGCCGAGACCGCGCTTGAGGCCAAGCCCCGGCACGCCGAAGTTGGTGTACTGATAGGTGAGCTCGCGGTCGCGGCCGTTGTACGCCGCTTCCGAAATGCCCCACGGTATGCCTTTCGAGCGGCCATACTGCATCTGCCGCCGGACGATCAGCTTGTTGGTCTGGTTGAGGATGCCGCCCTGCGGCTCCTTCATCACCAGCGGCGGCATCAGGTACTCGAACATCGAGCCCGACCAGGACATCAGCGCGCCGCGGAAGCCGATTTCCACGATCGGCCGGCCGAGACGGAACCAATGCTCGGTTGGCACGTCGCCCTTGGCGATGGCGAACAGGCTGGTCAGGCGGGCTTCCGAGGCCAGCAGGTCGTAGCAGCTTTCGTCGAGCTGGTGCTCCTCGACCCGATAGCCGATCGACAGGAGCTTGCGCTCCTTGCGCATCAGGAACGAGAAGTTCATCTCGAAGGCGAAGCGGCGGGCCCGCTCGCGCAGTTCGACCAGCTTGCCGCGCAGCGCCGCCACCGACTGGTCGTCGGCATGCGAATCCTGGACATGCGCCTCGCAGGTAGCTTCCAGGCTCCTCGCCCACTCGGCCAGCACTTCGCTCTTGGTCGAACCGGCCTCGTTGTGGATCGCGCCGGCGAGCTTGCGGATTTCGCCCGACAGGACCGCAAGATTGATGGTGCGGATCGAGGCCATCTCGGGCTGCGACTTGACCGCTTCCACGGCCCGGCGCATGCCGTCGATGCGATCGTTCAGGCGCTGGCGCAGCGGGCGCAGCTGCCTGCGGTCGTCCGGCAGGTCGGCAAGGCTCTCCTCGATGATCGAGACGATGTCGAGAATGCCTTCGAAATCGCCCTGCAGGTGCACGGAAGGCGCCTCTGCCCATTCGGAGCAGGCAGCGGCGACCGCCACCAGATGGCCCGCGAGATTGCCGCTGTCGACGCTCGACACGTAGAGTGGATAGAGCGGCTTGAGCGTGGTCGTCTCGTACCAGTTGTAGAGATGGCCGCGGAAGCGATCCATCTTCTCGATGGTCGAGATCGTGGCATCGATGCGGCCAACCGCGTCCGCGAGGCTGATCCAGCCGAAGTCACGCGCTGATATCACCGACAGCAGGTACACGCCGATGTTGGTCGGCGAGGTACGGTTGGCGACCACGCCGGTCGGGTTTTCCTGGAAGTTGTCCGGCGGCAGGTGGTTCTGCTCCGCCGTGACGAAGGTCTCGAAATAATGCCAGGTCCGTCGTGCCACGGTGCGCAGCATGTGCACGTCCCAGGGCCGCACATGCAGGCGGTCCTCGGTTTCGGCCGAGCGGCTGATGAGCCAGGCGAAGGCAGGCGAGCCGGCCCAGAAGACGGCGAAGGCGAAGGCGACGAAGGCACCGGTCGAATCGGTCAGCACCGGCGGCACCAGCCCTATGGCGGCGATGACGACCGCGCCGTACATCATGCGGTAATAGGCCGCGAGGTCGTTGCCGCCCGACTTGTGCGCCTGCGACGCCGTGCGCCATTCCAAAAGGTTCTTGCGGCTGACGAACAGGCGATAGAGCGTGCGGACGATGGCATCGCCCATCATCCAGGCGAGATGGGCCATCAGCACGACCTTGAGGGCGACCATGGCGGTGCCGAAGGCCAGATCGCGCCCGAGCGCGCTGAAGTGACCGCGGGCAGTGGCGTCGCGGTTCTTCGGCAAGATGGCGTCGATGATGTCGAAGGTCGGCGCCATGAACAGGCTGAGGATCAAGAGCGCCTGCCATTGAGCGGCTTGCGTGAACGGCAGCAGGGTCCAGCCGGCGATCGCCGCCATCACCCAGAAGATCGGGGTCAGCGAGCGCCGAAGGTTGTCGACCATCTTCCAGCGCGACAGCGCCGACACGCCCGACTTCGGGTCGAGGATGTAGCCGAGCAACTGCCAGTCGCCGCGGGCCCAGCGATGCTGGCGCGAGGCGTCGACCGAATAGCGGGTCGGGTAGTCCTCGACCACCTCGACGTCGGTCACGAGCGCCGAGCGGGCGAGCGCGCCTTCGAGCAGGTCGTGGCTGAGCACCGCGTTTTCGGCGATGCGCCCCTTGAGCGCCGCCTCCATGGCGTCGATGTGGTAGAGCCCCTTGCCGGTGAAGGTGCCCTCGCCGAAGACGTCCTGGTAGAGGTCGGAGACGGCAAAGACGTAAGGGTCGAGGCCGCGGTTGGCCGAGAATACGCGCTGGAAGAACGATGCCTCGTCGCCGGTCGTGAGCGAGGGCGTCACGCGCGGCTGCAGGATGGCATAGCCTGCGGTCACCACGCGCCGTTCGGCGTCGAACTCCGGCTTGTTCAGCGGATGGCACATCTTGCCGACGAGCTTCGTCACCACGCCGCGCGTCATGCGGGTGTCGGCGTCCAGCGTCACGACATGGACGACGTTTTCCGGCAGCGGCGCATCGGTCGGCATGAAGGTCGTGTCGCCGTCGCCGCGCAGCAGCAGGTTCAGTTCGTGCAGCTTGCCGCGCTTGCGCTCCCAGCCCATCCAGCAGCCCTGGGCGGGATTGTAGAGGCGCCTGCGGTGCAGCAGATAGAAGCGCGGCGCGCCCTCGGTCGGGTAACGCTGGTTGAGACGGGCGATCTCGCGGCGGGCATACTCATAGATCTCGCGATCGCCGCCGGAGATCTCGGCCTGGCTGTCCGGCCAATCGGACAGCAGCGCGAAGTGGATCTCGCCGGCCATGTTGGCGAGGTGATGCACCTCGATGTTGCGGATGCTCTCCTCGACATCGTCGCGCGAACCGATCAGCGACGGAACCACGACCAGCGTGCGGGCCTCCGCCGGCACCCCGTCGCGGAACTCGTAGCCGACAAGACGGGTGGGTTCGAGGAATTTCAGGACGATCGTGTTGAAGAACGCGAGCGCGCCCTCGCTCGCCGGCACCGAAAACAGCACCAGCATCAGCGCGATCGCCGAGGTCGGAAGGCCAAGGGCGGCGAGCGCGTTGCCGGCCACAAGCAGCAGCAGTGCGGTCAGCGCGAAGACCGGCAGCACGATGCCGAGCCAGTTGGTCTTGCGGAAGGCGCGATGGACTATCCTCCCGAAAGGTGGGCGATAGCCGATGGCCTGCTCGAGCTCCGGCCGGCGCGGCCCGACGAGGAAGAAGCCCACGTCGGAGCAGTCCTTCTGCATCGCGACGTCGGCGGGTGCCGGCTGATGGGCGTCGGCGAAATCCGTCGCCTGCTCGGCCACCTGGTATTCGGACAGCCTGGAATAGCGCGCCAGGTGCTCGATCGCGGTGCGGTACTGGTCGCGCGAGGCAAAATCGAGGTCGGCGTAATTGGTGCGCTCGCGCAGCAGCGCATCGACGCGGCTGACGTCCTCGAACCAGACGGTCCAGTCCTGGTCGTTGATCAGGCGCAGGCCGCGGATGATGTTGCCCGTGGTGACGTTGCCGCTCGACAGCGTGCGGTGTTCGCCGATGATGATCTCCTCGGCGTCGCTGCCCGACTTCTCGAGCTCGTTCTCCAGCCAGATCAAGGCTTTGCCGGCGTTCTGCGAACCATCGCGCAAGCGATAGAGCAGCTGCGTCGCAAAGGTCGTGTCGCGGGCGTATTCGGCATAACCCTTGAGCAGGGCGAGTCCGTCGTCCTGTTCCTGCAGCGCCTGCAGGCGGTCGGCCACGTCGTTGGCGACGGCCCGCATGTCGCGGGCGCGATTCACCCTGACCGCGATGCGGCGCAGGTTCTCCACCAGCACGAAACGCAGCAGCGACGGCAGCGCCCACAACTCGCCGATGTGGAGCGGCTCGACCGACTGGTAGCCCTCCACGATCGCCTTGAACATATGCGCCGAGACGGTGCTGTCGGAATGGGCGACATAGACCCAGGCGATGGCGAGCGCGCGCGGCACGGACTGGCCTGGCGCGATCTCGATCGTCGGCAACTCGCGATAGAATCGCTTCGGCAGGTCGCGCTTGACCTGGTAGATCGTCTCCTCGACCAGGTAGTTGTTGTCGAGCAACCATTGCGCGGCAGGCGTGATCGGCTCGCCCCTGCCCTGTGCCGCGTTTGTGTCGCGGTAGACCTGCAGGATCTTCTTGGCGCTCTCGCGGATGCGGGCGTGGAAATCGAAGGCCTCCAGGCCGTGGAAGGACCGCAGCTCCTTGCGCGCCATGCTCTCGCCGGTCGCGCGCAGCCGGTCTTCATGCAGCACCGTCGCCCTGATCGGCTGCTCGGCAACAGCCGGCAAGCTCGGCACTGCGTCTTTGATCCGGCGTGGGTCCGTCTGAATATTCATCTACAACATTTCCGTTTGACAGAAAGTCCGCGGCGTCTGCCGACGTCGCGGACCTGTCGCATAACCGATTCAAGCAGGAACTGGTTGCACCGCAACAGGTCGACCGCTCTTGCATCACGATTGAGTGAAAATATGGCGTCGTCGTCGCCTACGCCGCCATGCGCCTCATAGCAATGCCGGGAACGGATCGGAACGGGCAGATTCCGGCTTTTTCGTGTTCGGGGCTGGTTCTTGCCATGGTTCCGACCTCCCAGCGGAATTCGGTCTGCCTCGTGCCTAGCCATCCCTGCCTCCGAGCAACGACCGGTCCGGACTCGAGCGCCACCGCGCCCTGGCCATCATCGGACACGCGGCAGGACGGTATAGACCCTCACAATGAAGGCATTGAACTCGGCCATGTAGTTCTTGAGGAACTCGGCGGTGCCCTCGTTCGTGACCTCGCCATCGTCGGTGATCAGGCCCGGCTTGAACTGGATATACGCTTCCGGCGCGTTCATCTGCGGCGAATTGCAGAAGCTCAGCACGCTGCGAAGGCTCTGCTGGGCGACGGCGGTGCCGATGGCGCCGGGCGACGTGCCGATGACGGCGGACGGCTTGCGGGTGAAGGAATTCGTACCGTAGGGCCGGCTCGCCCAATCGATGGCGTTCTTCAAGCCGCCGGGAATCGAGCGGTTATATTCCGGCGTGACGAACAGCACGGCGTCGACATTGGCGAGGGCCTGCTTGAAGGCGCGCGCCGGCGGCGGGAAGTCGGCGTCGTAGTCGTAGCTGTAGAGCGGCAGGTCGCGGAAGGAAATCTCTTCCATTTCCAGCTGCTTCGGCGCCAGCCGCACCAGCGCCTTGGCAAGCTTGCGGTTGATCGAACCGGCCGCGAGGCTGCCGACGAAATAGCCGACCTTGTAGGTATCCATGGCATCGCCTCCATCCGCCGTCGCTGCCAGCCGCCGGCCCGACACCCTCCGCTGGAGGATAGTCGGCCACCGCGGCCCGCTTGTCACGGGCGAAATTGGGGCGGTGCCTCAGGAAGCGGCGATCATCACCTGCAATATCCAGGCTTGCCCCTCAGGCTCGATCGCGAACTCTGCGGGACCCGCGACATGAAGCGCGTCGAACTGGCCGATCCGCACGGAATGCGCCCCGTTCGCAACCTGAACCGTGCCGGCTTCGACGAAGACGAGACAGGCGCCTGCCTCGATGGCCAGTTCGCCTGGCGCCCCGAGTTGCAAGCGCCGCACCACGTGGCCGAAACGGCCACGCCGCGTCATCACGTTGAAGTCGAGCACCGGTCCCTCGATCAGCGTCGCCGCAGTGGCGACGTCGCCGGGAAACACGTAAGGCCCCGACTGAGGATCGAGCGCGACCGGGGCGGCATCGCCCGCCTCCAGCCGCATTGATCCTTCCAGCACGGTCAAGGTACGGTCGATGCCGGGGAAGACCGAGAACGGACCGCCGGCAGCCACCTGTGCCATCGAGATGCGCCAGTCGAATTCATCGAACCCGGCCGCGGGCGGCCAGGCCATGATTTCGGTGGTCACGCCGCCGCCGTTCTTCCACGGCGTGGGACGGCAGTCGGCGTGACGGATGACGTGCATGGTCACCCCAGGATGCCCGGCAGGTTGAGGCCGTGCGTCCTGGCGCAGTCCAGGGCGATGTCATAGCCGGCATCGGCGTGGCGCATCACGCCCGTCGCCGGATCGTTCCACAGCACCCGTTCCAGACGGCGGGCGGCATCTTCCGTGCCGTCGGCGCAGATGACCACGCCCGAATGCTGCGAGAAGCCCATGCCGACGCCGCCGCCATGGTGCAGCGACACCCAGGTCGCGCCCGAGGCGGTGTTCAGCAGGGCGTTGAGCAGCGGCCAGTCGGACACGGCGTCCGAACCGTCCTTCATCGCCTCGGTCTCGCGGTTCGGCGAAGCGACGGAGCCCGAGTCGAGGTGGTCGCGGCCGATGACGACGGGCGCCTTGAGCTCACCCTTGGCCACCATCTCGTTGAAAGCGAGGCCGAGCCGGTGGCGGTCGCCGAGACCAACCCAGCAAATGCGCGCCGGCACGCCCTGGAAATGGATGCGCTTGGCGGCCATGTCGAGCCAGTTGTGCAGGTGCGTGTTGCCGGGCGTCAGTTCCTTCACCTTGGCGTCGGTCTTGTAGATGTCCTCCGGATCGCCCGACAGCGCCGCCCAGCGGAATGGACCGATGCCGCGGCAGAACAGCGGGCGGATATAGGCCGGGACGAAGCCGGGGAAATCGAAGGCGTTCTCGACGCCTTCCTCGAGCGCCATCTGGCGGATGTTGTTGCCGTAGTCGACGGTGGGGATGCCCATCTTGTGGAAGTCGAGCATAGCCTTGACATGGATCGCCATCGAAGCGCGGGCCGCCTTGGCGACCGCCTTGGGGTCGCGCTCGCGCTTGTCTTCCCACTCGGCGACGGTCCAGCCCTTGGGCAGGTAGCCGTTGACCGGATCGTGCGCCGAGGTCTGGTCGGTCACCGCGTCCGGCTTGATGCCGCGCTTGACCAGTTCGGGGAAGACGTCGGCGGCATTGCCCAGCAGCGCGACCGAAATCGCCTTCTTCTCCTTGCAGGCCTTGTCGATGATGGCTAGCGCGTCATCCAGGTCCTTGGCCTGGACGTCGACATAGCCGGTCTTGAGGCGCATCTCGATGCGGCTCGCCTGGCATTCGACGGCAAGGCAGGCCGCACCCGCCATGGTCGCGGCCAGCGGCTGGGCGCCGCCCATGCCGCCGAGGCCGGCGGTCAGGATCCAGCGGCCCGACAGGTCGCCGTTGTAGTGCTGGCGGCCCATCTCTACGAAGGTCTCGTAGGTGCCCTGCACGATGCCCTGGCTGCCGATGTAAATCCACGAGCCGGCGGTCATCTGGCCGTACATCATCAGGCCCTTCTTATCGAGGGCGTTGAAGTGGTCCCAGTTGGCCCAGTGCGGCACGAGGTTGGAGTTGGCGAGCAGCACGCGCGGGGCGTCCTTGTGGGTGCGGAACACGCCCACCGGCTTGCCCGACTGCACCAGAAGGGTCTCGTCGGCCTCCAGCTTGCGAAGTGCAGCGACGATGCGATCGAAGCTCTCCCAGTCGCGCGCGGCACGGCCGATGCCGCCATAGACCACCAGCTCGCCCGGCTTTTCGGCGACGATCGGGTCGAGATTGTTCATCAGCATGCGCAAGGGCGCTTCGGTGAGCCAGCTCTTTGCGGTCAGTTCGGTGCCGGTGGCCGCGCGGATGACGCGGGCATTGTCGATGCGGGTATGTTGGGTCATTCGGTACCTCCTAGGAGTTTCGGCCGCTCGCCCAGGCGAGCGCGGTTTCGAGGATGTTGGTGAGCGTCGCGCGCATCGGCGCGGCGAATTCGGGATCGTAGCGGGTCGGCCAGTTGGACGGATCGACCTTGCCTCTCGGCTCGAGCATGTAGCCGCGGCAGGACAGCTCCATCTGCAGCGCGTGAACGCCGCTTTCCGGCCGGCCGTGGCTGCGGGTGATCCAACCGCCCTTGAAGCGGCCGTTGACCACCCAGGGGCGGCCGCTCGCGGCCATCAGTGCGGCGACCTTGTCCTGCAGCTCGGGATCGGCGCTCGCGCCTGAGTTGGTGCCGAGGTTGAACAGCGGCAGCCTTCCCTCGAACAGCCGGGGGATGACCGACCGGATCGAATGGCAGTCGTAGAGCACGACCCGGTTATGCAATCCTCGCAGGCGGGCGATCTCGCCTTCCAGGGCGGCATGGTAGGGCTCGAAATAGGCGGCGCGGCGGCGCGCCACCTCGGCCTCGTCCGGCTCATGCCCGGACTTGCAGATTGCTTCGCCGTCGAACGTCGTCGTCGGACAAAGCTCGGTCGTCGCCTGCCCGGGATAGAGCGAGGCACCGGAGGGGTCGCGGTTGACGTCGATGACCGAACGCGAAATCGCCGTCCGCACCACCGTCGCACCGAGGTTCGCTGCGAACTCATAGAGATGCTCGATCCACCAGTCGGTGTCGCGCCGCGCCAGCCAGGGCGAGACGAACCCGTCCTCGAGGCCAGCGAGATCGGTTCCCGTGTGGGGGATGCTGACCAGAAGCGGGGCGTCGCCCCGCTTCACCGTCAGCCAGGAGGCCTCGGTCATGCCTGGGCTCCCGAGATGTGGGGCAGGTCGACCCCAGCGGCGGCGCGCACGATCGCGCCGGTGCGGACCATGGCGATCGCCTTCTCCATGTCGGGATGGAAGTGGCGGTCGTCGTCGAGATGCGGAACCCCCGACCTCACCAGCTTGCGCACGGCCTCGAGCGAGGCGCTCGACGCCAGCGGGGCGTGGAAGTCGCAGCCTTGCGCCGCGGCGAGCAGTTCGATGCCGAGCACGCCGTTGGCGTTCTCGATCATCGCCAGCAGCCGGCGGGCGCCATGGGCGGCCATGGAGACGTGATCCTCCTGATTGGCCGAAGTCGGAATCGAGTCGACGCTTGCGGGATAGGCTCTCTGCTTGTTTTCCGAGACCAGCGCCGCGGCGGTGACCTGCGGGATCATGAAGCCCGAGTTGAGACCCGGCTTGGGCGTGAGGAAGGCCGGCATGCCGGACAGCGCCGGATCGACCAGCATGGCGATGCGACGCTCCGACAGCGAACCGATCTCGCACACTGCCAGCGCGATCATGTCGGCCGCGAAGGCGACCGGCTCGGCGTGGAAGTTGCCGCCGGAAAGGGCGGTGCCGTCCTCGGCGAAGATCAGCGGGTTGTCGGTGACGCCGTTGGCCTCGGTGGCGAGCGTGTCGGCCGCCTTGCGCAGCACGTCGAGCGCCGCACCCATAACCTGCGGCTGGCAGCGCAGGCAGTAGGGATCCTGCACGCGCTCGTCGCCGATGCGGTGGCTTTCGCGAATGGCGCTGCCGACCATCAGGTTGCGCAGCGTGTCGGCCGTCTCGATCTGGCCGCGATGCTTGCGCAGGAGGTGGATGCGCGGGTCGAACGGCGCGTCCGATCCCTTGGCGGCATCGGTCGACAGCGCGCCGGTGACCAGCGCCGACTGGTAGAGGTTTTCAGCCTCGAACAGGCCGGCCAGCGCATAGGCCGTCGAGAACTGCGTGCCGTTGAGCAGCGCCAGGCCTTCCTTGGCGCCGAGCGTGATCTGCTCCAGCCCATGGGTGACGAAAGCGACCTTGGCCGGGACGATGCCGTGCGGCGTGTGGCAATCGCCGACGCCGATCATGGTCGCGGTCATGTGCGACAGGGGCGCGAGGTCGCCGGAGGCGCCGACCGACCCTTGGGCCGGGACGACCGGGATGACGTCGCGAGCAAGCATGGCCTGCAACAGGTCGATGGTTTCTTCCCGCACGCCGGAAGCGCCCTGCGCCAGGCTCGCCATCTTGAGCGCCATCATCAGGCGGGTGACGGCCACCGGCATCGCCTCGCCGACACCGGCGGCATGCGACAGGACGATGTTGCGCTGCAGGGTCTCGAGGTCGGCAGCGGGGATGCGGACGCTGGCGAGCTTTCCGAACCCGGTGTTGATGCCATAGACCGGCTCGCCCTTGGCGACGATCTTGGCCACCGCCTCGGCGCTCGCCTTGATCTTGGGGCGGCAGGCCGGATCGAGTTCGGGCACCGCGCCGCGATAGATCGCGCGCCAGTCGGCGAGCGTGGCGTTGCCTGGCTTGAGAACGAGCTTTGTCATATTCCTCTCCAAATACGGGCATGGAGCGGGTTGAACCCCATGCGATAGACGAGTTCTGCAGGGCTTCCGACATCCCAGATGGCGAGATCGGCCCATTTTCCGGCTTCCAGCGTGCCGGTTTCGGCAAGCAGCCCCAGCGCACGAGCGGCCTCGCGCGTGGTGCCCGCGATGCACTCCTCGACCGTCATGGCAAACAGCGTCGCCGCCATGTTCATGGTCAGAAGCAGCGAGGTGAGCGGCGAGGTGCCCGGGTTGTTGTCGGTGGCGACCGCCATCTTCACGCCGGCGCGCCGGAACAGGTCGACCGGCGGCTTCTGGGTCTCTCTGATGAAGTAGTAGGCGCCGGGCAGGATGACGGCGACGGTGCCGGCCTTCGCCATGGCGGCGGCGCCGGCCTCGTCGGTGTATTCGAGATGGTCGGCCGAAAGCGCGCCATAGCGCGCGGCGAGTGCCGCGCCGCCGAGATTGGACAGCTGGTCGGCGTGGAGCTTGACGGGCAGGCCCTTGGCCTTGGCGGCGTCGAAGACGCGTGCCATCTGCTCGGGCGAGAAGGCAATGCCCTCGCAGAAACCGTCGACGGCATCGGCCAGCCCTTCTGCGGCGATCGCCTCCAGCATCGGACCGGCAACGAGCCTGATGTAGGCGTCCTTATCGCCGTTGGCTTCCGCCGGCAGCGCATGGGCGCCGAGGAATGTGGTGCGGATGCTCACCGGTCGCTTTTCGGCCAGCTGGCGGGCTGCGCGCAGCGACTTGGTCTCGTTCTCGAGATCGAGCCCGTAGCCGGACTTCACCTCGACCGTCGTCACACCTTCGGCGATCAGCGCGTCGAGGCGCGGCAAGCTCTGCGCGACCAACTCGTCCTCGCTCGCCGAACGCAGCGCCTTGACCGAGGAGACGATGCCGCCCCCTGCCCGCGCCACCTCTTCATAGGTCGCCCCGGCAAGGCGCATCTCGAACTCGTTGGCGCGGTTGCCGGCATGGACGAGATGGGTGTGGCAGTCGATCAGGCCGGGCGTGATCCAGCGGCCCTCGCAGTCGACGATCGCCGCACCTTCGATGAAATGCTGCGGCATGTCGGCTTCCGCGCCGGCGAACACGATGCGGCCGTCGCGGGCAGCGATCGAGCCCTTTTCGACGACGCCGAGGCCCGGCGCGGCTTCGGCCAACGTCGCCAGGCGCGCATTGCGCCACACCGTTGCCGCTGCCTTTGATTGCTCTCCAGCCATGATCTTTTTCGTTTCCTCTGGTTGCGAATATGTATATACATAACGAAACGCGATGCAAGCGGTAATGTGCGAGTTGCGAGAAAGCGAGGAAAAAATGGTGGAGACGATCTTTGCGGAGCAGGCGCTGCTGGCCGATGGCTGGCATGAGAATGTCAGGCTCGGCATCGCGGATGGAAGAATCGCGTCGGTGGAAATCGGGGCCGTAAAGCTGCCGCATGACGAACTGCAGGCCATCATCGTTCCCGGCATGCCCAACCTGCACAGCCATGCCTTCCAGCGCGGCATGGCCGGGCTTGCGGAAATCCGCGGCCCGTCCGCCGACAGCTTCTGGTCCTGGCGCGAGGTCATGTACAAATTCGCGCTGACGATGACGCCCGACCAGGTCGAAGCCGTCGCGTCACAGCTCTATGTCGAGATGCTGGAGGCCGGCTTCAGCCGCGTCGGCGAATTCCACTACCTGCACCACGACCGCGACGGCAGCCCCTATGCGAACATCGCCGAGATGGCGGAGCGCATCGCCGCGGCTTCGATGGCCACCGGCATCGGGCTTACGCTGCTGCCGGTGCTCTACGCCCATTCCGGCTTCGGGGGGACTGCCCCCAACGAGGGCCAGCGCCGATTCATCAACGATACGAATCGCTTCACGCGGCTTCTTGAAAAGAGCGTCGAAGCCCTGAAGGGCGTCGACGGGGCCGTGGTCGGCCTCGCGCCCCACAGCCTGCGCGCTGTCACCCCGGACGAGCTCGCTGCCGCGACCGCGATGACCTCCGGTCCGATCCACATCCATATCGCCGAACAGGTCAAGGAGGTCGAGGACTGCGTCGCCTGGTCCGGGTCGCGGCCGGTCGAATGGCTGCTGCGGCATGCCGACGTCGACGCACGCTGGTGCCTGATCCATGCCACCCACATGACCGAGGCCGAGACGATCGCCTTCGCCCGCACCGGCGCGGTGGCCGGCCTCTGCCCGATCACCGAGGCCAATCTCGGCGACGGGGTGTTTCCCGCGCCGCTGTTTGCGGAACACGGCGGCAGGTTCGGCGTCGGCTCGGATTCCAACGTCGAGATCGGCGTCGGCGGAGAGCTGCGCATGCTGGAATACTCCCAGCGCCTTGCCCACCGCGCCCGCAACGTGCTCGCCGCACCCGCCCAGTCGACCGGGCGCTGGCTGTTCGAGGGTGCGCTGACAGGCGGCGGCCAGGCGCTCGGCACCGGGGCGGCGGCGCTTGCCGTCGGCGCCTCCGCCGATTTCGTCTCCCTCGACCGGAACCACCCCACCCTCGCAGGCAAGACCGGCGACCAGATCCTCGATGCCTGGGTGTTCGCCCGCGCCGGCAAGGTCGACGGCGTGTGGGCGCGCGGCCGCAAGGTGGTATCCGGTGGCGCACATTTCCGTCGCGATGCTATTGCGGCTAGATTCCGCACGGTGATGATGGAACTGACGGCCGGATAGTGGAGACGAGCGTGCCTGATTCGGGTGTGGAAATGGCGATTGCCGAAGAGATTGCCGGGAGCGATGGAGCGACGTCGCTCCACCAGCGCATCCTTGGCGACATCCGCGACCGTATCGTCTCGGGCGAATGGGGCCCCGGCCATCGCATCCCGTTCGAGCATGAGCTGACCGAAGAGTACGGCTGCTCGCGCATGACGGTGAACAAGGCGCTGTCGCAGCTCGCCAAGGCCGGCCTGATCGAGCGGCGCCGCCGCTCGGGCAGTTTCGTGCGCCGGCCGCAATCGCAGGCTGCGGTGCTCGAGATCCACGACATACGCATCGAGGTCGAGGCGCTGGGGCTTCCTTATCGCTACGAACTCATCTCGCAGAGCAGGCGTCGCGCGACGACCATGGACCGCGAACGCCTGGGCGCCGACCAATCGTCATCCGGACAGGTGCTGGCGCTGCAGTGCCTGCACCATGCCGGGGCGCGGCCGTTCTGCGTGGAGGACCGCCTCATCAACCTGGGCGCGGTGCCGGAAGCGGCGGATGCGCGCTTCGCGGATGCGGCTCCCGGCCCCTGGCTGATCGGGCAAGTGCCGTGGAGCAGCGCCGAGCATGTGATCCGCGCCACGGCCGCCGACCCCGAGGTCGCCGCGGAGCTGAACCTGACCCCCGGGGCGGCCTGCCTCGTCATCGAGCGCCGGACGTGGAGCGCCGACCGCCCGGTCACGCATGTGCGGTTCACCTATCCCGCCAATGCTCATGCCGTGGTGGCGCGCTTCACGCCGCACGACAGCTAAGCTGCCCGGAAAGCAAAGCGCCGCGCCTCCATCCGGAGTGCGCGGCGCATTTTTCATGGTGCCGCGCGGTGCGGCACGCAAACGTCAGGCAGCGGCCGTGACGATGATCTCGACCTTGTACTCCGGCGCGGCGAGCTTGGCCTCGCCGGTGGCGCGAGCCGGGGTGTGGCCCTGCGGCACCCAGGAATCCCAAACCGAGTTCATCTCGGCGAAGGTCGACATGTCGTCCAGCCAGATGATCGCCTGGAGGATCTTGGTCTTGTCGGTGCCGGCCTTGGCCAGCAGCGAGTCGATCTCGGCCAGGATGGTCTTGGTCTGCGCGGCCACGCTTTCGCCAGGGGCGCCGACCTGGCCTGCCAGGTAGACCGTGTTGTTGTGGATCACGACCTGGCTCATGCGGGGGCCGATGTCGATACGACGAACGCTCATGGAGTTCTCCTTCCGTTGGGTGGTGCCCTCTTTAGAGATTGCCGCCCCCTCGGCGCAAGGCCGCAGGCCACGAAATCCGTGGGCCAGGCGCGGAGGCCCGACCCGCCCCGGCGGAGATCCTCGCCGCCGGCCCTCCGGATTGTTGACTAATGTAATAACATCACATATCGAAAGGCATCGGTAACGCGGCCAGGAAGAACATGCCCGAAGCCTGCCTGACATTCGAGGACCTGACGCTCGGCTACAACAGCCACCCGACCGTGCATCACCTCAACGGCACCATCGCGGCGGGTTCGCTGACGGCCGTGGTCGGCGCCAACGGCTCGGGCAAGTCCACGCTGATGAAGGGCATCGTCGGCGTGCTGAAGCCGATGTCGGGCCAGTGCAGGGTCGCCGACGGCAAGCGCATCGCCTACCTGCCGCAGCAGTCGGAACTCGACCGCAGCTTTCCGGCGCGCGTGGTCGACCTCGTCTCGCTCGGGCTGTGGCCCCGGCGCGGCCTGCTTGGGCGCTACACCCGCGACGACCGCGAGGCGGTCTCCCACGCCCTGATGGCCGTCGGCCTTGAAGGCTTCGAGAAGCGCGCCATCGATACGCTTTCGGGCGGCCAGTTGCAGCGCGCCCTCTTCGCCCGGGTGCTCGTCCAGGACGCCGACCTCATCCTGCTCGACGAGCCGTTCAACGCCGTCGACGCCAAGACCATCGGCGACCTCATCGCGCTCATCAAGCGCTGGCACGGCGAGAGCCGGACGGTGATGGTCGTGGCGCACGACCTGGAGCTTGTACGAGCCAACTTCCCCGACACGCTGCTCCTGGCGCGCCGGCCCGTCGCCTGGGGCCGGACGGCGGACACGTTGCGTGCGGAGAACCTGCTCAGGGCGCGGCGTTTCGACGAAGCATGGCACGACGATGCGCCCTGGTGCGCGCCGGACGACGGCCATGAGCATGCCCATGCGCACGACCATGACGGCCATCACCACCACGAACATGGCGAGATTCGTGATCGCCCCGACCATGAATCCGGCCCGAGGCCTGCCTGAACATGTATGACCTGCTGATCGCGCCCTTCGTCGAATTCGGCTTCATGCAGCGCGCGCTGGCCGGCTCGCTGCTTCTCGCCCTTGGCGCCTGCCCGGTCGGCGTGTTCCTGATGCTGAGGCGCATGAGCCTGACGGGCGACGCCATGGCTCACGCCATCCTGCCCGGTGCGGCTGCAGGCTTCCTGCTCTACGGGCTGCAGATCGTGCCGATGACCATCGGCGGGCTGGTCGCCGGCATCATCGTGGCGCTCGGCGCGGGTGCGGTCTCGCGCTTCACCGTGCAGCGCGAGGACGCCTCTATGGCGGCCTTCTACCTGATCTCGCTGGCGCTCGGTGTGTTGATCGTTTCGCTGCGCGGATCGAGCGTCGATCTCATGCAGGTGCTGTTCGGGACGGTGCTTGCGCTCAACGACGACGCCCTGACCCTGATCGCCCTGATTTCCGGGGTCACGTTGCTGACGCTCGCCGTCTTCTGGCGCGCGCTGGTCGCCGAATGCCTCGACCCGCTGTTCCTGCGCTCGGTCAGCCGCCTCGGAACACCGGTGCATTTCATCTTCCTCGGCCTGGTCGTGCTCAACCTCGTGGGTGGTTTCCAGGCGCTCGGCACGTTGCTGTCGGTCGGCCTGATGATGCTGCCGGCGGCAGCGGCCCGCTTCTGGACGGCGCGCGTCGAACCAATGTGCATGCTTGCCTTCGCTTTCGGCGCCGTGTCCTGCGTCGCGGGCCTGTTGATCTCCTATCACGGCTCCCTTCCCTCGGGCCCCGCGATCATCCTTTCGGCCGGCACGATATACGCCGCGTCGATATTCTTCGGCACGCGCGGCATCTTCAACACCAAGCTGCGCCACCACCGCCACCGCACCGCCTGATCCCTCGCAGAAGGACATGCCCATGCACAGACTGATTGCCCTTGCCTCCGTCCTGACTGTTATAACATTAACTTCCACCGCGGCCATCTCGGCTCAACCGCTCAAGGTCGTGGCCAGCTTCTCGATCATCGGCGATTTCGCCAAGAATGTCGGCGGCGACCGCATCGAACTCACCACGCTGGTTGGCCCCGATGGCGACGCGCACGTCTACGAGCCGTCTCCTGCCGATGCGGTGACGATGTCCAAGGCTGACGTGGTGCTGGTCAACGGCCTGCAGTACGAGGGCTTCCTGCAGCGGCTGGTCGACGCGAGTGCCACGAAGGCCTCGATCGTCGAACTGACCAATGGAATCGACCCGCTCGACATGGCGGTAGGCCATGAGCACGAGGGAAACGGCGCTGCCGTGAACCACCACCAGGGCGGCCTCGACCCGCATGCCTTTCAGTCCGTCGCCAATGCCAAGGTCTATGTCGGCAACATCGCCGGCGCCTTCTGCGCCGCCGATGCGGCAGGCTGCGACGTCTACAAGGCGAACGCCGAACGCTACACGGCCGAGCTTGGAGCGGCCGAGGCCTACATCGAGGCGTCGGTGGAGGCCATCCCGGCCGACCAGCGGACGATCATCACCTCGCACGACGCATTCGGCTACTTCGAGAATGCCTACGGCCTGACCTTCCTCGCGCCCGAGGGCATCTCAACCGAAGCCGAAGCCTCGGCAGCCGACGTCGCAGCCCTGATCAGGCAGGTGCGCGAGGAGAAAGCATCGGCGATCTTCGTCGAGAACATCACCAACCCTCGCCTCATCGAGCAGATCGCCGCCGAAACCGGCGTGACGGTGGGCGGCACGCTCTATTCCGACGCGCTCTCCAAGGCCGGCGGCCCCGCGCCGACCTACATCGACATGATGAAGAACAACATCGGCACGATAAGGGGGGCGATCCTCGGCAGCTGAGGCTCGGACTTCACGTCTTGTCGGGGCAGCCATTCCGCGGTTGCCCTGCCGCGCCGACAGTGGCAAGACTGGCGCCGAACCGCCGCCATCGCGGCCAAGCACCTGCGAGGACTACCATGGAATACCGCCAGATCACCGACGACTACTCGGTTTCCGGCCAGATCGACCCGGCCGACGTGGCCGCCATCAAGGCCGCCGGCTTCAAGAGCGTCATCTGCAACCGTCCCGACGACGAGCAGCCGGGCCAGCCGTCCGCCATGAGCGTCAAGGCCGCGGTCGAAGCCGCCGGCCTCGCCTTCCGCCACATTCCCGTCATCAGTGGCCACATGACCGTCGACAACGTCACCGACATGGCCGGAGCGCTCGACGAGATGGCAGGTCCGGTGTTCGCCTATTGCCGCTCCGGCGCCCGCTGCACCAACCTCTACATGGCGATCCAGCAGAGCAAGGGCTGACCGGCAAGCGACGGGTTGGTTTGCGCGACGAGCGATTGTGACCTAAATTATTTGTCGCAAGGATCGCGTCATGAACATTTCGGTCGCAGAAGCCCATGAACATTTCGGTCGCAGAAGCCAAGGCAAAATTTTCAGAACTCATCGAACGGGTGGAAGCCGGCGAGGAGATCATAGTCACTCGCGACGGCAAGGCCGTAGCCAAGATTGCGGCTCCGCTGGAGGTGGCATCATCGCGCCAAAGCATAGTTGGCGCGATGAAGGGCAAAATCTGGATTGCCGACGACTTTGACGAACTCGGTCCCGAATGGGACGACTACACCAAGTGAGCGGCCTCAGCTTCCTTCTGGACACCCACGTGCTTCTCTGGGCGATTTGCGACGACGACAGGCTTTCGTCCAATCATCGCCAGATCATCGCCAACGGCGAAGGTATTGTCGTAAGTACTGTTTCCATTTGGGAAATCGCCATCAAGCGTGCCAGCGGCAAGTTGATCGTTGATGGCGACATGGTGCAACTGCTCAATGCACGCGGAATTCCCATCCTGTCGATCAATGAGCACCATGCGGCGCGGGTCGAGCATCTTGCGAGTCACCATCGTGACCCGTTCGACCGGCTGCTAATCGCCCAGGCTCAGGTCGAAAACCTCGCCATCCTGACCACAGACCCTATGTTTGCGCGCTACGACGTGGCTGTCGCCTAGAACCCCAGCCGCTCGACCTCCTCGCCACGGAACCTGAGATCGTAGTCGAGGAAGAACTCGTCGAGCTGCGGCGGCGCGACCGACGTGCCCGACAGCATCGCATGCACCTGTCCGCGATGATGGATCTGGTGGATGAAGAGATGGGCGAGCACATCGCCGATGCGCTCGGGGATTTGCCCAGCCTCGCCGCGATCCGATAGCACCTGCCGGTCGAGATCGGCTCCCGACAGCCGATCGCAGCAGGCGACAAGGCGGCGGTCGAATGCCGCCTGTGCCTCGGCAAGCTTGGCGGCCTCGTCGAAAGCCCTGAACTTGTCGAACACGCGTCGCCCCTCCCCGCCCTCCTCGATCATGTCGAGGTAGTAGAGATCCACCTCCAGGATGTGGTTCAGGGTTTCCCTGAGCGACGGGAAGAAGCTCGTGCGCCCGGCCTCGAACTCGCCCGGCCGCAGGGCCGTCACGGCGCGGTAGATGCGGTCGTTGGACCACAGGTTGTTCCGCGCCATGCGACGGAAATGGCTCGTCAGGTCCATTGCCTCGTCCTGCAACGCCTCGATCAGGGCAATGGCGGGCCGAAGCGGCCGACCTGCTGCTCGATGGCGCCGAAGATCGAATGGCCGGCCGCGTCCTTCATCTCGATGCGGACGATGTCGCCGAGCGATGCGGATATGACTTCGGCGCCGCCGCGAACCACCGCACCTGCGTGGAGCGGACGCCCAACGGTCGCATTGGCAATGAGCTGCGGAAACGGCGTCCAGCCTCCGGTCGCGACGGTCCGCGATCCGACCGACAACGCCAGATGTACGGCACCATCCCAGGCACCACCCAGTTCGTCGGGCGTCACCGCCACCGGCGACAAGGTGGAAGTGCCGGTCTGGCCGCCATCGAGCACGGTATCGGCGGCAAGCACCAGCAAGGCCACCGCCTCACGGGCGCCGGCCTCGCCGGTCGCCAATCCGACGTCGGTGACGATGGCCGCAACCGAAGCCTCCACCCTTGCGTCGCGCGACTTGCCGGTGAGTTCGATCGGATCGCGCGGGGCAATGAAGGCATCGCCACCACCGACACGCTGATAGACCCGCGGCAGCGGCGCAAGCGCATCGTGCTCGTGGAAGCGGGCCGACGGCACCGCGCCGATTTCGAGCGATTCGGCCAGCGTCATGAGATGCGGGGAGATGCGGCGCCAGTCATCCAGCGCTGCCTGCAGATCGGGCGCCAGGAATGAAGCGTCGGTATAGCGCGTCAGGTCGCGTGAAACGACCACCAGTTGTCCGTCACGCGTTCGGCTCTTCAGCGTTGCCAGTTTCATGTCGATCCTCCCGATTCCCGACTTGGTCGCCCCCGAATGAAAGAACATGCCCGTCACGGCCGATCGTCAAGGGACCGGGCCATGTTTTCCTGACAGCTTCGATCCAGTCGGCCTCGCCGATCTCGGCGTCGTCGGCCGGGATCAGATGATTGAGCACCAGCCGCCTGACGCCGGCGCGCGCAGCGATCGTGCCAGCTTCCTCGGCCAGGCTGTGGCTCGCCATCAGATGCTCGCGCAGCCGTGCGCCGTTGCCGGTACGAGCGACGAGCCGCTCGACGCCGGCCGCGAGCATCGCCTCATGAACGAGAACGTCGGCGCCGCGCGAAAATTCCGCGAGCGGCGGGAAGAACGCGGTGTCGGCCGAAACGACGACGCTTGTGCCGCCGCAATCGAAGCGCAAGGCGAAGCATTCGGTCACCGGCGGATGGTCGACGCGCAACGCGCGGACCTCGAGCCCGCCGTCGCCTATGACGATGCCCTCGCCGAACTCGACGATCTCGACCATTTGGCGCAGGTCGGGCCGACCCTCGTCGTCGATGCGGGTTTCGATATCGAATTCAAGCGCTTGGACGAAACCCTGCCAGTATCGATTCAACCCCGCGGGTCCGAACACCCTGACCGGTGTCGCAAGCCCAGCCGTCCAGGCCGTATGGATGAGCGGCCCCAGTTCGAGCACGTGGTCGGAATGAAGATGGGTGACGAAGACGAGGTCGAGCGCCTTGAGGCTGAGGCCCGCGTAGGTCAGGCCGCGGGTGACGCCGAGCCCGCAATCGATCACGATCCTGCGCCCGCCGAGTTCCAGCAGCGTGGAAGTTGGCCATGGGCCGCCGGGCCTGATCGCCGGGCCGCCCTTGGTGCCGAGCAGGACGAGGCGGCCGGTCATGCGTCCCGTCCCGGGGAGTAGGAAATCATGCGGTGCCTCCTGTTCGGTCCGACGGTAGAGCGTCGGGCACGGCCGAGGCAAGGCGAAAGCGTCAGTCGACGCGCCGCGGATACTGCGCGCGAGGCGGAATCCAGTGAAGGACGAGCGCCAGAAGCAGCAGGCTTATGCAGCCCGCAAGCACGACGACGAACAGCGTCCCGCTCTGATAGGGCGATGCGGTGGCCACCAGGGGGATGGCCCCCGCAGGCGGGTGCGTGACGCGGAACATCAGCATCAGCGCGATGGAAAGGCCGACGGCGACGGCGGACACTTCCCAGAGGCCGGGGAATGCCATCGCCGCGCCGACACCGAGGAGCGTGGCGATGAAGTAGCCGGCGAACACGTTGATCGGTTGCGCCAGCGGGCTGGCGGGCTGCCCGAACATGAGCACCGCGGTGGCGCCCAGCGGGGCGATCAGCATCGGGATGCCGGTTAGCGACGCCAGGCCGCCGACCGCCGACAGGCCAACGACCGCCCCTGACCCCGACTTCAAATGGGCGACGAAGTGCCCCTTGGGCTCGTGGCGTGCGGTAAGGGTTCGTATGTGGCGGCGCAAGTCGTACCCCCGGGCGAAAAGGCCCGCCTGAATAGCAAATCCCCGGTGAATTTGGCAACGCAGCTTTGTTCGAAAATTTCTCCTTGCAGTGAAAAAACTTTCCTTTCACCTACCAGTCCATGACGACCTTGCCGGAATTGCCGCTGCGCATGGCATCGAAACCTGCCTGGTAGTCGTCGATGCCGATCCGGTGGGTGATGAGCCCGGTCACGTCGAGCGGCCCCTGCACCAGCGCGATCATCTTGTACCAGGTCTCGAACATCTCGCGGCCGTAGATGCCCTTGAGATGCAGCATCTTGAAGATGACCTTGTTCCAGTCGATCTCGAAGCCGGTCGGCGCTATGCCGAGGATGGCGATCTTGCCGCCGTTGTTCATGGTCTCGATCATGTCGCGGAAGGCCACGGCCGAGCCCGACATTTCGAGGCCGACGTCGAAGCCCTCGGTCATGCCTTCCTCGCGCATGACGTCGACGAGCTTCTCCTTCGCAGCGTTGACCACATGGTGGATGCCCATCTTGCGCGCGAGCGCGAGCCGCGTCGGATTGATGTCGGTGATGACGACCTTTCTCGCCCCCACGCACTGGGCGACCATCGCGCCCATGATGCCGATGGGCCCCGCTCCCGTCACCAGAACGTCCTCGCCCACGAGGTCGAAGGAAAGTGCGGTGTGCACGGCATTGCCCAGCGGATCGAAGATCGCCGCCACCTCGTCGGGCACGTCGTCGGGGATCGGCACCACATTGTGCTGGGGGATGACGACATACTCGGCAAAGGACCCCGGCCTGTTGACGCCGACGCCGAGGGTGTTGCGGCACAGATGCCCGCGCCCGGCACGGCAGTTGCGGCAGTGGCCGCAGACGATGTGCCCTTCGCCCGAGACGCGCTGGCCGACCTTGTAGTCCTTCACGCCGGCGCCGAAATCGGCGACCGTTCCGACGAACTCATGGCCGGTCACCATCGGAACCGGGACCGTCTTCTGCGCCCACTGGTCCCAGTTGTAGATGTGGACGTCGGTGCCGCAGATCGCCGACTTGCGCACCTTGATCAGCACGTCGTTGGGGCCGATCTCGGGGATCGGCACCTCTTCCATCCAGATACCGGGCTCGGGCTTCGCCTTCACCAGCGCGCGCATCATGTTGGACATCGTCTTTTCCTCCGAATCCTTTGATCCAGAATCGCTTTCGCGGCTTCAGGAAATCACGCCCAGTTCCCGGCCCACCTCGCCGAACGCCGCCACCGCGCAATCGATATCCTCGGCCGAGTGGGCCGCCGACATCTGCGTGCGGATGCGCGCCTGGCCCTTCGGCACCACCGGGAACGAGAAGCCGATCACATAGATGCCACGCTCTAGCATCTTCGCCGCCATCTCCTGCGCCAGCGAAGCGTCGCCCAGCATCACCGGGATGATGGGATGGTCGGCGCCGGCCAGCGTGAAGCCGAGCCTGCTCATGCCCGAACGGAACCGCGCGGCGTTGGCGTAGAGCCTTTCGCGCAAGGCCCCGCCACCGGCGATGATGTCCAGCACCTTGATCGAGGCGCCGGCGATGGACGGGGCGAGCGTGTTGGAGAACAGATAGGGCCGCGAACGCTGGCGCAGCCAGTCGACGACTTCGCGCCTGGCCGACGTGTAGCCGCCCGAGGCGCCGCCAAGCGCCTTGCCCAAGGTGCCGGTGATGATGTCGACCCTGCCTTCGACGCCGCAATACTCGGGCGTGCCGCGACCGTTGGTGCCGACGAAGCCCACGGCATGGCTGTCGTCGACCATCACCATCGCACCATGCTTTTCGGCCAGATCGCAGACGCCCCCAAGGTTGGCGATGATGCCGTCCATGGAGAACACGCCGTCGGTGGCGATCAGCTTGAAGCGGCAACCCTCGGCCTTCTTCAACTCCTCCTCCAGCGCCGCCATGTCGTTGTTGGCATAGCGGAAGCGCTTGGCCTTCGACAGCCGGACGCCGTCGATGATCGAAGCGTGGTTGAGCGCATCGGAGATGATGGCGTCGTCTTCGCCGAGTAGCGTCTCGAACAGGCCGGCATTGGCATCGAAACATGACGAATAGAGGATGGTGTCTTCCATACCGAGGAAGCCGGAGATCCTGGCCTCGAGTTCTTTATGCTCCTCCTGCGTGCCGCAGATGAAGCGCACCGAGGCCATGCCGTAGCCATAGCGGTCGAGTGCGGCCTTGGCCGCCTCGCGCAATTCATGGCTGTCGGCGAGGCCGAGATAGTTGTTGGCGCAGAAGTTCAGCACCTTCTGGCCGCCAACGACTTCGATCTCGGCAGACTGGGTCGAGGTGATGACGCGCTCGGATTTGTAGAGGCCTGCGGTCCTCAGCGCTTCCAGTTCGGAAGCCAGATGTGAAACAAACGCTTGGCTCATCTTTTTGCTGCCCGATCGAGAGTGCCACCTGGGCAGAGTGTCGTCTCAGGCCGACCGAAAAGCCACCAAAAATGCGATGGAACGGACGGATGAGGTTCCCGTCATCCGTCCGGTAACGAGATCAGGCGATCGGCGCGCCGATGATGTCGATGCCGTTGCGGGCGCAGGCCTCGGTCAATGCCTTGATGATCTCCGGGGTGGGCGCGACCTGCGGCGGGATCTCCGCTTTGGCAGCCGGAATGCTGACCTCGCGCACCATGCGTTCGAAGTCGCCGCGGGTGGTGATGGTCAGGCAGCGCGCGCCTTCCGCGGATTCGACGCGGTAGCTGTGCGGAATGCCCTTCGGCGCAAGCATGGTCTGGCCGGCGTGGCCGTAGAGGTCCTTGCCGCCGACATTGAACCGCATCACGCCCTCGAGGATGTGGAAGACCTCGTCCTCGTTGCGGTGGATGTGGAGCGGCGGCGAGGAGCCGTAGGGCATCAGGTGCTCGATCACGCTGATCGTGTCCGCGCCCGCTTCGCCCGAAAGCCGGATGGTCGCAAGGGTGCCGTTGAACCACAGCAATTCGCCGTCGTGTTCAGTCTTCGCGTGGATGGTCACAGGGGTTCCTTTCGACAGATGGGAGTCGCCTTGCCGGCGTCGGCATCGCTCTAGAGGCGCTGTGTATCCACTCGAATTCACCGAATACGAAAGCTGTATCTTCGTATTGAAACAATTCGCGCGATTTTCGAACAGAACCGAAGATCCGGCTGCAAGCGGCTCGCCAGACCCCTGTCACGAAAGCGACGCCCGCACACGCCGCTTCCCTCGCCGCGCGCCACAACTGCGCGGGCTAAATTTGGCATCGATCTGGTCCAGCAGCGCGGGGACACCATGGCCGACACCAGCATTTCAACCATCCGCATCTTCCGGCAGTGGCAGCCGTTTCGCGACGGCACCTACCGCTGTTCCGGCGGCCGCAGTGCGGAGGGCTTCGATTCGACCATCGTCGAGATCGTCAGCCGCGACGGCGTCGCCGGCTACGGCGAGATGGCGCCGCTCGGCAGCTTCTACGATCCGGCCTTTGCCGCAGGCGCCCGCGAGGCGATGAAGGAGCTTGCGCCGCAACTGCTCGGATGCGACGCCGCCGGCGTCGAGGCCCTCAACCGGCGCATGGACCTGCTTCTCAAAGGCCACCCCTATGCAAAGTCGGCAATCGACATGGCGCTGTGGGACTTGGCAGGCAAGCGGTCAGGCCTGTCGCTGGCTGCCATGAGCGGCGGCGCCGAAGGGAAAAGCCTTGCGCTCTATCGTTCCATCGCCCAGCAGGCACCCGAGGCCATGGCCGCCCGCGCCGCGAAATACGTCGCCGAAGGCTATCGCCGCCTGCAGGTCAAGGTCGGCCTCGACATCAACGAGGACATCGCCCGGCTGGAGGCAGTCCGCGCCGCGGTGCCCGGCGACACCGTGCTCTTCTGCGATGCCAATGCCAGCTGGGGCACGGCCGAGACGCGGCGCTTCCTGATGGCGACGCGCAACCTCGACTACACGCTGGAGCAGCCCTGCGCGAGCTACGAGGAAAACCTCGCGGTCCGCCGCGCCACCGAGCGGCCGCTGGTGCTGGACGAGACCATCGACGGTGTCGACGTGCTGCTCAGGGCGATCGGCGACGGGCTGGTCGACGGCATCACCATCAAGCTCGCCCGCGTCGGGGGACTGACCCGGGCCAAGCTGCTCCGCGACATAGCGGTCGCCAAGAACCTCAAGGTGACGATCGAAGACACCGGCGGCGCGCAAATCGACACGGCCGCCTATTCGGGTCTGCTGCTGTCGACGCCGGAAGCGCTACGCCAGCACACGGTCGACTTCCACAATTGGGTGACGGTCGCCAATGCGCGCGGCGACTTTGCCATCGCCGACGGCATGATGCGTCTGCCGGACGGACCAGGCCTCGGCCTGGAAGTGGACACTTCGGCCTTCGGCGCACCGATCTTCGCCTGCACCGCTTAGAGATGGTGGCTGGACGGACACGCCCCCGCACCCGTCCAGCCCCAGCATCGGCGCTACAGTAGCGGTGCGCCGACGACCTGGATTGGTGTTGGCGCTGAGCCATCGAAGAAGCTCTCGCCGGCTTCCGTGGCCCGCGCCGCCCCATGCTGTCCCCCGGCGGATGTCGGCAGGCTCATCTCACGGATCATCCTCTCGAACTCTCCGCCCTGGGTGACGATCAGGCAGATGCTGCCCTCTCCCGGTTCGACGCGGAATACGTGCGGCAGGCCTTTCGGCGACACCACAGTCTGGCCCGAATGGGCGGAGAAATGCTCGCCGTCGACACGGAAGCGCATCGCCCCTTCGAGGACGTGGATGATGTCGTCGCCGCTCAGCTCGACATGGAGCGGCGTCGAGCCGCCGCGCGGCATGCGGCATTCGACAATGCTTATTCCGTCGCTACCCGCGCTCGCCGGCACGCGGATGATCATCAGATTCTCGCCGAACCATAGATTCTGGCCGGCATCTTCAGCCTCTTTTTGAACGGTCATCGACAAGCCCCCTCTGCTGCCCGGCAAATCGCCGACAGTCGGGAGATATTGGGGCCATGTAACAGCTTGAAGCCGAGGAAGACTGGAATGTTTCAAAGCCCTGAAACAATTCGCGCGAAAGTCGCATCGCAATCGCACCGCCTAGACCCGCAAGCGAAACCGGATCGCACTTCGGCGCTTCTACCGGCTCACGAAACAGCGGCGGCCGCGAAGCGCTGCTTCGCGGCCGCCGGATTTCCTGCCTTGCCGGGAAGCCTCAGAAGAAGGCCTGCAGCCCCGTCTGGGCACGGCCCAGGATCAGCGCGTGCACGTCGTGCGTGCCTTCATAGGTATTGACCGTTTCCAGGTTCTGCGCGTGGCGCATGACATGATAGCCGATCTGGATGCCGTTGCCGCCGTGCATATCGCGGGCGATGCGGGCGATGTCGAGCGCCTTGCCGCAGTTGTTGCGCTTGACGATCGAGATCATCTCGGGGGCGAACTTGTGCTCGTCCATCAGGCGGCCGACGCGCAACGAACCCTGGAGGCCAAGCGCGATCTCGGTCTGCATGTCGGCAAGCTTCTTCTGGTAGAGCTGGGTGCCGGCAAGCGGCTTGCCGAACTGCTTGCGGTCGAGGCCATACTGACGGGCGCGGTGCCAGCAATCCTCGGCGGCGCCCAGCACGCCCCAGGAAATGCCGTAGCGGGCGCGGTTGAGGCAGCCGAACGGCCCCTTGAGGCCCGAAACGTTGGGCAGCAGCGCCTCTTCGCCCACCTCGACCCCTTCCATGACGATCTCGCCGGTGATCGAGGCGCGCAGCGACAGCTTGCCTTCGATCTTCGGCGCCGAAAGGCCCTTCATGCCCTTTTCGAGCACGAAACCGCGGATCTGGTTGTCATGTGCAGCCGACTTCGCCCAGACGACAAAGACGTCGGCGATGGGCGCGTTCGAGATCCACATCTTCGAGCCGGTCAGCTTGTAGCCGCTGGCCGTCTTCTCGGCGCGGGTCTTCATGCCGCCCGGATCGGAACCCGCGTCCGGCTCGGTCAGGCCGAAGCAGCCGATCCACTCGCCCGAAGCGAGCTTCGGCAGGTACTTCTTGCGCTGCTCCTCGGAGCCATAGGCATAGATCGGGAACATAACCAGCGACGACTGCACGCTCATCATCGAGCGGTAGCCCGAATCGACGCGCTCGACCTCGCGCGCCACCAGGCCGTAGGTCACGTAGCCGGCGCCGAGGCCGCCATATTCCTCGGGAACGGTGATGCCGAGCAGGCCGGCGTCGCCCATCTCGCGGAAAATCGCCGGGTCGGTCTTTTCTTCGAGATAGGCGTTCTCGATACGCGGGGCGAGCTTGTCGGCGGCGAAGGCCGCAGCGCCGTCGCGCACCATGCGCTCATCCTCGGTCAGCTGGTCTTCGAGCAGGAAGGGATCGGCCCAGACAAAGCTGCCGCCGCCTGCCGGTGTGGATGCGCTCATGGTTCCTCCGGAGAATGGATGATTTGTCGCCATCCTAGACCGCTTCGGCACTTTCCGCTAACAAGTAATCTCGCATAGTTTATGCGCAAATTCGATCAACTTCACGGCAGGCCAACCCATGCGCCGCAGCTATGTCCCGACGATTGCAGAGCTTGAAGCCTTTCGCGTCTGCGCCAGCCTCGGCACGACAATTCGCGCCGCCGATCAGCTCGGCCTGACACAGAGCTCGGTCAGCCGCTCGATCGGCCAGCTGGAGGACCGGCTTGGCGTGGCGCTGTTCCATCGCGTTCGGCAGCGGCTTGCGCTGTCGGATGCCGGCCGGCGCTTTGCCCGCGACGCCGAGGCGATCCTCGACAGCCTGCATGAGGCGGCGGTGCGCACCATGGCCTTCGGCGGCCAGTCGGATGTGCTGAGCATAGCGGTGCTGCCGACGCTCGCCGATCGCTGGCTGATCCCGCGGCTCGCCGGCTTCCACGCCACCCACCCGCATGTGGCCATCGACCTCGCGGTGCGGCTGGAGACGGTCGACCTCGAGACCGAGACCCTCGACGCGGCGATCCAGCGCGGCCCGGCTGGGCCCGGGCATCCCGGCGTCTTCAGGCTGTTCGACGAGGAGCTCGTGGTCGTCGCCTCACCGGCCCTGCTCGACGGCCGCGCCGCGCTCGACGATGCCGAGCTTGCCGCCCTGCCGCTGCTGCAGCAGTCGACACGCCCGACGCTCTGGCTGCAATGGTTCCAGGCCGCCGGCATCGACCCGCGCACCACCCTGCGCGGTCATCGCTTCGAGCAGTTTTCGATGGTCGTCGAAGCCGCGGTCGCCGGCCTCGGCGTGGCGCTGGTGCCGGAAATCCTCGCCGAACGGGAACTCGCCGCCGGCAAGCTGGTCATGGCCTCGCCCAACCGCATTGCCGGCGAGTTTCCCTACCGGCTGGCCTTTAGGCCGGGGGGCGAGGACCGGCCTGGCCTCCGCGAATTCGTCCGCTGGCTCTCCGGCGAAGTCGCCGGCCAGCCGCTCAGATCCTCAGGCCGAACCTGATGCCGTCATAGATGGCAGCATGGATGTTGCGGGCCTCGACCGCATCGCCGATGCGCAGGAGCAGGAAACGGCCGTCGGGGTTCTTGTCCGGGAAGATGTCTCCGCCGTTGACGAGGCGCTCGTAGTCTATCGCGCCGCCGTTCTTCGACAGCGGCTTGAGCTCGAGATAGAGGTCGTCGAGCGGCAGCGTGCCGTGCTCAACCACCACCTGGTCGACGCGGCGCTCCTCGCTCCAGCCCGCGGCGAAGTCGGACGACAGCGTGGCGACGAGCTGGTTGCCCTCGCGCCGCACCGATTTGAGCCGGGTGTTGATGGTGATCTTCACCCCGGCCCGGTGGAAGGCTTCCATGTAGGGCACGTGGTTCATGCCGCCGATCTCGGGCGCGAAGAAGCGCTCGGGCGAAACCAGCTCCAGCTTCGCGCCGGCCTTGCCGATCAGCTCTGCCGCCGTCATGCCCTGGTGGCCGCCATTGTCGTCATAGAGCAACACGTTCTCGGCCGGCTTGACGCTGCCGGCGATGATGTCCCAGCTCGACGTCACCAGATCGTCTCCCGCGTCGAGCGGTGGGGTCTGCGGCAGGCCGCCGGTGGCGATCACCACGGCACCCGGGTCGAGCGCCAGCACGTCGTCGCTGCCCGCCCAGATGTCGTAGCGGATCTCGACGCCAAGCCGCTCCAGCTCGGCCAACCGCCAGTCGACGATGCCGATGAGCTCTCGCCGGCGCGGGTTCTGGGCGGCGAGCCGCACCTGTCCGCCGGCCTGGCTCGAAGCTTCGAGCACGGTCACGCTGTGGCCGCGCTCGGCCAGCACACGCGCCGCCTCGAGGCCGGCAGCGCCTGCGCCGACCACCACGACGTTGCGCAGCGGCCCGTCGGTCCGCGAAATCACATGCGGGATCGTCGCCTCGCGGCCGGTGGCGGCATTGTGGATGCACAGCGCCCCGCCGCCCTCGTAGATGCGGTCGAGGCAGTAGGTTGCGCCGACGCAAGGCCTGATGCGGTGCTCCTCGCCCGCCATCACCTTTTGGGTGATGTGCGGGTCGGCGATGTGGGCGCGCGTCATGCCGACCATGTCGAGCTTGCCGGTGGCGATGGCGTGGCGCGCGGTCGCGACATCGGCGATGCGCGCGGCGTGGAAGACCGGGAACTTCGTCGCTGCCCGAACCTCGCCGGCGAAATCCAGATGCGGCGAGGACGGCATGCCGTGCAGCGGTATGACCTTGGTCAGGGCCGCATCGGTGTCGATGTGGCCGCGGATGACATTGAGGAAGTCGAGCTTGCCGGACGACGCCAGGCGGCGGGCGATGTCGACACCCTCGTCCTTCGACAGCCCCTTCTCCATGTCCTCGTCGGCGACCATGCGGATGCCGACGATGAAGTCCGGCCCCACCGCCGCGCGCACCGCGTCGAGCACCCGCCAGGTGAAGCGTAAGCGGTTGTCGAGCGAGCCGCCATACTCGTCATCGCGTTGGTTGGTCGCCGGCGACCAGAAACCATCCATCAGGTGGCCGTAGGCCTCGAACTCGATGCCGTCCAGGCCTGCCGCCTGCATGCGCTGGGCAGCCGAGGCATAGTCGGCGACGATACGATCGAGGTCCCAGTCCTCGGCGGTCTTGGGGAAAGTGCGGTGCGCGGCCTCGCGCACCGGCGAGGCGCTGAGCACCGGCAGCCAGTCGGCCTTGTTCCAGTTGGTGCGCCGGCCGAGATGGGTGAGCTGGATCATCACCTTGCAGTCGTGCTCGTGGCAGGCATCGGCCAGTTCGGCCAGCCAGGGCACGATGGCGTCATCGTAGGCGTGCAGGTTGCCAAAGGCGGCGGGGCTGTCGCGCGAGACGATCGCCGACCCCGCCGTCATGGTCAGCGCCATGCCGCCCCTGGCCTTCTCGGCATGGTAGAGCCGGTAGCGCTCCTTGGGCATGCCGTCCTCGGAATAGGCCGGCTCGTGGCTGGTCGACATGACGCGGTTCTTGAGCGTCAGGTGCTTGAGTTGGAACGGCTGGAGCAGCGGGTCGGTACTTGTCATTGCCTTCCTGCATTATCAGGCGCTAATAAGCGCCACCGAAGATCTGGTCATCGAGTTTCGCGCGCTATGGCGGCGGAGCATTGAGCCAGAACCAGTCCGAAGAGCCGCCCAATGACCATCACCGACACCCTGACCCAGCTCGGCACGAAGGTGGAGACGCCGACCTCGCCGGAAGCCGCCGTGCTCGAAACCGTGCCCTACGGCCGCGCCGACGGCCCGCCGGCCATCGTGCGCTTCACCTGCCCGGAGTTCACCTCGCTCTGCCCCGTGACCGGCCAGCCGGATTTCGCCCACATCGTCATCGACTACGCCCCGGACAAGCTTTTGGTCGAATCCAAGTCGCTCAAGCTGTTCATGGTCTCGTTCCGCAACCACGGCGCCTTCCACGAGGACTGCACCGTCATGATCGGCCGCCGCGTCGTCGAGGCGACCAAGCCGCTCTGGCTGCGCATCGCCGGCTACTGGTATCCGCGCGGCGGCATCCCGATCGACGTGTTCTGGCAGACCGGCACGCCGCCCGAGGGCTCGTGGCTGCCCGAGACCGGTGTCGCGCCCTATCGCGGCCGCGGCTGAACCACCTCGGCCCGCCCGTGACGGCTCACTGCGCCGCGGGATCATCTTTCACCTCGACCCTGACGATCCTGCCGTTCGCATCGAAAAGCACCGTCTCCTCGCCCGACCGGTCGAGACGCGCGCCGGTGACGGCATGCGTCGCTTCGAGCCGCCAGCGCGACCAGGCAACGCGCGGCGACACCGAAGCAACCGCCTCGTCTTTCGATTTCTGGTCGCCATAGACGGCGAAGTAGCTGCGAAAAGCGTCCATGATGGCATTTCGGCCAACAATGGCGCCGATCCCGTCCGAAACGTAATCGGCATCGGCTGCGAAGCAGGCCTCGATTGTCGCGAAATCAAGGACGTCGATGGCGGCGTGGTAGTGCTTCAACCCCGCGACGGGATCGAACGACGGGTCGGCCAAGGAGCTGTCGTCCGGCATCAATACCACGCGTCTTCCATCGCCGCTTTCTTGCGCGTCATGAACTCCTTGAGCGCCTCGTCGATGCCGGGATCGAGCGGCGGCGCTTCGTATTCGGCGAGCATGGTCTTCCAGCGCCTGTTGGCGCGCGTCGCGGCGTCGACCGAGCCTGCGGCCTCCCATTTCTCGAAAGGCTCGTTGTCGGCGATCGCCGAATCCCAGAACGCCGTCTCGTAATTCTGCATCGTGTGGGCACAGCCGAAGAAGTGGTTGCCGGGCCCGACCTCGCGGAAAGCATCAAGCGCCAGCTGGTTGTCGTCGATCTTCACGCCGTCGAGATAGGTGTGCAGCGCGCCGCAGAAATCGGCGTCCATGACGAACTTCTCGTAGGACATCGACAGGAGCCCGTCGAGGAAGCCTGCCGAATGCAGGATGAAGTTCGCCCCGCAATGCACGGCCGCCAGCATCGACATGGTGCCCTCGTTCATGGCGTGGGCGTCGGGCAGCTTCGAGGTGGTGAAGTTGCCGGAGCAGCGCAGCGGCAGGTTGAGGCGACGCGCCAACTGGCCGATGACCATCGAGCCGATGGCCGGTTCCGGCGTGCCGAAGGTCGGCGAGCCCGAGCGTAGCGACATGGACGACAGGAAGTTGCCGAAGATCACCGGCGCGCCGGGCCGTTCGAGCTGGGTCAGGGCGCAGCCGGCCATAGTCTCGGCCAGTGACTGGGCGATGGCGCCTGCATTGGTCACCGGCCCCATGGCGCCGCCGAGGATGAAGGGCACGATCACCGCCGCCTGGTTGGCGCGGGCATAGGCGCGCAATGCCGTGGTCATGGTCGCATCCCAGACCAGCGGCGAGTTGACGTTGACATTGCCGAGGATGACGCAGTTCCGGTCGGTGAACGCCTCGCCGAAGACGATGCGCGCCATGTCGATCGAGTCTTCCGCGCGGCTCTCCGAGGTCACCGAGCCCATGAAGGCGCGGTCGGAGTAGCGGATATGGCTGTAGACCATGTCGAGGTGGCGCTTGTTGACCGGCACGTCGACCGGCTCGCAGATGGTGCCGCCCGAGTGATGCAGCCAGGGCGACGACTGCGCCAGCTTCACGAAATTGCGGAAGTCCTCGATGGTGCCGTAGCGGCGGCCCTTGTCGAGATCCATGACGAAGGGCGAGCCATAGGCCGGCGAGAACACCACGCTCTTGCCGCCAATCTCCACAGAGCGCTCGGGATTGCGCGCGTGCTGGGTGAAGGTCGCGGGCGCGGTTTTCAGCAGTTCGCGCAAAAGGCCCGGCTCGAACTTGACCAGAACGCCCTCGACCTTGGCCCCTGCCCGGCGCCAGTGATCGAGTGCTGCCGGATCGTCGCGGAACTCGATGCCGATCTCGGCGAGGATCTTGTCAGCCGTCCGTTCGATGCGAACGAGGTTTTCCTCGGACAGGATGTCGTAGGTCGGGATGTTCCTGACGATGTAGGGCCGGCCATGCGCCTCGGGGCCGTGCGAGCGCTGCTCGCGGCGGGCATTGCGGCCGCCGCGCTCGCGGCGCTTGGCGGGCTCGCTCGGGGCTTCGGCTGCGGCAACGCTCATGTCGGGCTCCAAATCGTCTGGCATGAAGCTAGCCTTTGGATCGCCTGCTGTGACGCTTGAAAATCCTCATCACTTGCATAAACATGCCTTATGCAAAGCCTGCGCCACCTGCTGCCCTCCGCCGGCAGCCTGATCGTCTTCGAGGCCGCCGGACGGCTGGCCAGCTTCACCGCCGCGGGCCGCGAGCTCGGCATGACGCAGGCGGCCGTCTCCTATGCCATCCGGGGACTCGAGGAACAATTTGGCGCCAAGCTGTTCCAGCGCCGCCACAGGCAGGTGCTGCTGACGGAGGCCGGCGAACGTTTCCATGCCGATGTCACGCTCGGCCTGTCGCATATCCGCAAGTCGGCGGAGGAACTCAAGGCGCGCTCGGTTGGCATGCACGTGACGCTTTCAGCCTCGACCGCCTTCACATCGTTCTGGATGATGCCGCGGCTGCAGAAGTTCCGCGACGACCTGCCCGGCATCGACCTGCGCATCCAGACCGCCGACCGCGACCTCGACCTCGTGGCCGAGGGCATTCCCCTGGGCATCCGCGGCGGCGACGCCGCCGATTGGCCCGACTACGAACTGCTGCAGATTGCGGACGAGCAGGTCTACCCCGTCGCCGGCCCGGCCTATCTGGCGCGCGCCGGCACGCCGCAAACGCCCGCCGAGATCACCCTGCACCACCTGATCCATCTCGAAGAGCCCTATCGCCCGGCGGCGACGTGGAACGAATGGTTCCAGTCGGCCGGCCTCAACGGCGCGGTCGCCAAGCGCGGGTTGGTCATCAACGATTACGTTCTCGTCATCCAGGCGGTGATGGAAGGCCAGGGCATCGCGCTCGGCTGGCGCCACCTCACCGACAGGCTGATCGCGGCCGGGCTTTTGGTCCGGCTCTCCGACCACGTCATGACGACGAACAAGGGCTTCCACGTCGCCTGGCCGAAAAACCGACCGCTCAGCGAAAGTGCTGAAAAGGTGCGCGACTGGCTGGCGGCGCAGGCGTGAGCTTGGGCGGGTAGTGCCGCGCCTCGCCTGCCCCTGTCTGCCCCTCATCCCCCTGCCGGGACCTTCTCCCCGCACGCGGGGAGAAGGGGCAAGCGGAACCGTCGCGGCCAGCCGCCTTCTCCCCGTATTTCACGGGGAGAAGGTCCCGGCAGGGGGATGAGGGGCAGCGATGGCAATAGGCAAGCCAACACTGTGGATAGCCCAGCTCCACGCAATGTGGCTGTCCCGTCGCGACCGAATCCCGCTATAGTCTCGCGATGCCCATTCGCCAGCTTTCCGAAACGATGATCAACCAGATCGCCGCCGGCGAGGTCGTGGAGCGGCCTGCCAGCGTGGTCAAGGAGCTGGTCGAGAACGCGCTCGACGCCGGCGCAGGACGCATCGAGGTGGCGACCGCCGCGGGCGGGCTCGGGCTGATCCGCGTCGTCGACGATGGCTCGGGCATGCCCGAAGACGAGCTTTCACTGGCGATCTCGCGCCACTGCACCTCCAAGCTCGACGACGACATCCACGACATCCGCTCGCTCGGCTTCCGCGGCGAGGCCCTGCCCTCCATCGGCTCGGTGTCGAGGCTGACCATTCGCTCGCGCACCAAGGTGGCCGACAGCGGCGCCGAGATCTCGGTCGAAGGCGGGCGGATCGCCGCCGTGCGGCCGGCGCCGAGCAACCGCGGCACGACGGTCGAGGTGCGCGACCTGTTCTTCGCCACCCCCGCCCGGCTCAAATTCATGAAGACCGAGCGGGCGGAGGCGACGGCCATCGCCGACACGGTCAAGCGCATCGCCATCGCCTTCCCGGCCGTGCGCTTCACGCTGTCGGGCACCGACCGCTCGACGCTGGAGCTTTCGGCCACGGGCAACGACGCGGACGGGAGGCTTGCCCGCATCGCCCAGGTGATGGGCAACGACTTTCCCGACAACTCGATCGCCATCGATGCGGCGCGCGAAAGCGTGCGGCTCGAGGGACATGTCTCGATCCCGTCCTACACGCGGGCCAATGCGCTGCAGCAATATGCCTATGTCAACGGAAGGCCGGTGCGCGACAAGCTGATCGCCTCGGCGATCCGCGGCGCCTATGCCGACGTCTTGCCGCGCGACCGCCATGCGGTGACAGTGCTGTTCCTTTCGGTCGACCCCGCCCATGTCGACGTCAACGTGCATCCGGCCAAGGCCGACGTGCGCTTCCGCGACCCCGGCCTGGTGCGCGGCCTGATCGTCGGCGCGATCCGCCAGGCGCTGGCAGGTGCGGGCATTCGCCCAGCCACCACCGGCACCGAGGCGATGATGAGCGCCTTCCGTCCAGGCGCGCCTTCCTATGCCCACCCCCGCCCGTCAGCCAGCCACCGCAGCTATAATCCAGAGTTCCGAGCCTCGCCTTCGGCGGGTTTCGACGCCGCGCGGTCGCCGTTCCGGCCGCTCGATCCCGGCTTTGCCGAGGCCGAGCAGGCGAGCTTCGACACCGGACCGCTGCACAGCGCCGATGCCCGCGCCGGCCAGGCCGAGGTGGTCGAGGCGCTGCTGCAGACCGAACTGGGCGCGGCGCGGGCGCAGGTGCACGAGAACTACATCGTCGCGCAGACCAGGGATTCGCTCGTCATCGTCGACCAACACGCCGCGCACGAGCGGCTGGTTTACGAAGAGCTCAAGAACGCCCTGCATGCGCGCCCGGTAGCGTCGCAAATGCTGCTGATGCCGGAGATCGTCGACCTGCCGGAAGAGGATGCCGAACGGTTGGCGATGCACTCGGAGACCCTGGCCCGCTTCGGCCTGGGCATAGAGCGCTTTGGCCCGGGGGCGGTCGCCGTGCGCGAGACCCCTGCCATGCTCGGCGAGACCGACGTCGCCCAACTGGTGCGCGACCTTGCCGACGAGATCGCCGACAGCGACACTGCGGACACGCTGAAGGAACGCCTGCATGCGATTGCCGCAACCATGGCCTGCCACGGTTCGGTGCGCTCAGGCCGCAGGCTGCGGCCGGAGGAGATGAACGCACTGCTGCGCCAGATGGAGGCGACGCCCGGATCGGGAACGTGCAATCACGGCCGCCCGACCTATATCGAGCTCAAGCTCGCCGACATCGAGCGTTTGTTCGGGCGGCGGTAGTTGACCTCAAAGGGGTTTTGTGGGCGTAACAGCCGGACAAGGAAGACGAGCACAAACCGATGATGAACCGTTTCGAAGGCCCCGGCGCGCGCGAAGCCCGCATCCGCTATCTCGACGGCGATTTTCAGGTGACCAGCCCCGGCTCCTTCGTGCGCTGTGCGGTGACGGCCGAGTCCATTCCGCTCGACGAGCTCAAATACTGGAGCGTCGCCCGCCAGGAGCCCTATCGCGACGCCTCGGTCTCGCTCGGGCGCGAGATCGACATGAACCCGGACCTGCGCAAGCGCCGCTAGCACATCAGCCTGGAAATCTGGGCGATTCTCTGGAAGCAGGCCGCGCAGCTTCGGCCAGCCTGAGCGTCAGCCTGCTACCTTTCGCCGCCGCCAGGCGTCCAGCGTCTCGTCGACGATGCGCTCCGCGGTGTGCTCGATCTCGAACACCGCATCGATTTCAAGCACGTTGAGCCGCGCCAGGAATTCGGCGGCCGCTGCGCCATGGCGCAGGCGTGCCGCGTCCTTGGTGGTGGTGACCAGCTCCAGCTCGCCGGCCTGCGCGGCCTTGGCCAGATCCTCCAGTTCGTCCGGAAGGTAGAAGTGATGATCGGGGAAGGCATGGGCCAGGACCACCGTCCCCCCGGCCTTTGCGACCGTGTCGAAGAACTTCTCCGGATGGCCGATGCCGGCGAAGGCGAGGAAGCGCCTGCCCTGGAACATCTTCTTGCCGCGCGGCCGCGCCGTCGCGACGAAGACCGGCTTGCCGGCGCGCGCCGCCTGGCGCACGACCGCGTTGGCCATGTCGCCCTCGCCCATGCGGACCACCGCGTCGGTAAATCTCAGCTGGTCGACCAGGCGCGCGCGCATCGGCCCCGCCGGGATGACGTGGCCGTTGCCAAGGCCGAAACGCGCGTCGACTACCACCAGCGCATAGTCGATATGGATGCGCGCGCTCTGGAATCCGTCGTCCATGATGAGGAAATTGCAGCCGCGCTCGATGAGCAGCTTCGCGCCCGCGGCGCGGTTCGGGGTGACGGCGACGGGGGCATGCTCGGCCAGCAGCAGCGGCTCGTCGCCGACATGCTTGGCGCTGTCGTGCTGCCGGTCGACCACATGCGGCTCGGCAAAGCTGCCGCCGTGGCCGCGCGACAGGAAGCCCGGCACGAGTTGCATGCGCTTGGCCTGTTTGGCGAGCGCGATCGCGATCGGCGTCTTGCCCGTGCCGCCGACGGTGAAGTTGCCGACGCAGAGCACCGGCGCATCGATCTTCTCGCGCCGCGCCGCCTTCATGCGCCGCCCGGCCACCAAGGCATAGAGCGACGACACCGGGTACAGCGCGTAGGCACGCCAGTCAGGCTTTTCCCACCAGAAAGGAGGCGCTTCGCTGGCCAGTGCTACCTCCCGCCTGCGCCCTTGAGGCGCGCTTTCACGATGAGCGGGTGGATGAAGGGTTCGAGCGCCTTCAGCGTGCGCGCCAGCGCCCCCCGCATCTCCTCGACCGTCGAGGCACCGGCAGCCATCATGTCGTGGCGCGCGATCTCGTTGCCGAGGAGGAAGTTGACTGCCCCCGCCAGCATGTCGCGGTCGCGAACGATCTTGGCGCCGCCCTTGTCGATCAGCCGCTGGTAGGTGTCGCGGAAGTTCTGGACGTTGCGGCCGGAAAGGACAGCGGTGTCGAGCATTGCCGGCTCGAGCGGATTCTGCCCGCCCTCCGACGTCATCGAGCGGCCGACGAAGGCTATCTCGGTGAGGCGCAGGTAAAGCCCCATCTCGCCGATGGTGTCGCCTAGCAGGATGTCAGTGTCGGGCATGATGCGGTCGCCGGTGCTGCGCCGGGCGAGCTTCAGCCCAAAGCCGGCAAGCTCCGCCGCCACCGCCGCGGCGCGCTCTGGATGGCGCGGCACGATGACCGTCAGGAGCCCGCGATGGCGGTTGCGCAGCATCGCGTGCACCTCGGCCGCCACGACCTCCTCGCCGTCATGGGTCGAAACGGCCGCCCATGTCGGGCGGAGACCGATCTGGCGCTGGACCATGTGCAGGGCACGCTCGTCGACCGGCGGCGGGGCGGTATCGACCTTGAGGTTGCCGGAGACAGTCACCGGCCGCGCACCGAGCGCGCGGAATCGCTCGCCGTCGACCTCGGACTGCGCCACCACATGCGCCATGTTCTCGAACAGCGCCTCGGCAATGTAGGCCCGCTTTTTCCACGACTTGAACGAACGGTCCGACAGGCGCCCGTTGACGAGAATCTGGGGCACGTTGCGCGCGCCCAGTTCGAGGATGGTCATGGGCCATATCTCGGACTCGGCGATGATCGCCAGGTCCGGATGCCAATGGTCGAGGAAGCGGCTCACCGCCGGCTTGAGGTCGAGCGGCACATATTGATGGATGATGCGGGGACCCAGGCGCTCCTCGGCGACCTGGGCAGAGGTGACCGTGCCCGTGGTGAGGACGACGCTAATGCCGTAATCCAGAATGCTCTCGATCAACGGAACGACCGCGATCGTCTCGCCGACGCTCGCCGCATGGCACCAGATCAGCGGGCCGTCCGGCCGTTCGCGGCTGGCGAAGCCATAGCGCTCGCGTCGGCGATTCTTGTCTTCCTTGCCTTTTGAGGTCCGCCAGGCGACATAGCCGCCGACCATCGGATAGGCTGCGGCACCCGCGTAGCGGTACGCCTTGAGGACGGTCCTGGCCCAGCGTTCGCTCATCTCGCGCCGTCCACCATGCGATATGCCTGTTCGGTTGCAAGATTTATGGCTGCGGTGAGTTCCAAGCGCTTGCGCTCCATCTCGGCGTCGTCCGCATCGACGGCCACTTCGATCAGCGGGCCAACGGCAACCGCGCAGCGGCCGAAGGGCAGGTTGACGGTTGTCTTGTCCCAGCTCTTCTCGATCACCGTGCGACGGCTGGTGGCGATCGCCGCCGGGGCAATGGGCCTGCCGGAAAGACGGGCCAGAAGGACGATGCCCATGCCAGCGTCACGGGGTGTGCCATGCGGAATGTCTGCGATCATGCAGACGTTCTTGCCGGTATCGAGCGCCTTTTTCAGGGCAATGAGGGCGGTCGCACCACCCTTTTCGTGCTTGCTCTTTCTTTGACGGCCGCCCGAGCCGCGCACCGCCTCGATGCCAAACTTGTTGATGACCAGCGCGTTGAGTTCCGCATCGGCGCTGCGCGAGACCATCGCGACCAGGCCGCGGCCGCTGGGATAGAGCGCCGGCGCAAGCAGATGCTGTCCGTGCCAGAGGCCGATGATCAGCGGCTCCCTGTCGGCATAGACGCCGCCGGCCAGTTGGAACGAGCCTTCCGCATAGGGATTGGTCAGCTTGATGAAGCGCAGCGCTCCGGCAAACAGGCTGGCGACCGCGCCTTTTGCAAAGTGCGACTTGGCCAGTGGTTCGCGTATGCGCCGCCACAAACCCTTCGGCGCCGGCTTTGCACGCTTCTTGTTCGCCGCGGGCCTCACGGCCGGCGACGCCATGCGGGATCCCTCCATCAGCTCTGACCGGGCGCCTTCACTTCCGGCTCGAGCAGGCGATGCAGGTGGACGACGAAATAGCGCATATGCGCGTTGTCGACGCTGGCCTGCGCCTTCGCCTTCCAGGCCAGCTCAGCCGACTTGTAGTCCGGGTAGATGCCGACGATGTCGAGCGCATCGAGATCGCGGAATTCCGTGCCGCCGAGCTTCTTCAGCTCGCCGCCGAACACCAGGTGCAAAAGCTGCTTCTTACCGTCTTCCTCGGCCATCTCAGTCCTTGATTCATCATATGCTGGGTCCGCCTGATCTAGACCAAAGCGGACCGTTTTGGAACAGCTTCCAGTTCTACCGGCCGTCCGGACCGGCAATCACGCTTGCCATGGCGGCGAGCAGCTCGCCGCTTCCGGCCATCAGCTCGCCATGGACGATCCGCTCGCCTGCAAAGGCAGGCAAGCCGCCCTCGCTGTCAAGCAGCCGCCCGCCGGCTTCACGCAATATGAGTTCGGCCGCGGCAATGTCCCAGTCATGCGCATTCGGCTTGACGAAGGTCGCATCCAGCGCGCCGCTGGCGATCATCGCCAGCCGATAGGCCAGCGATGGAATATAGGCCACCCGGTCGAGCCGCGGCTGCCATTGCGGCGGGAGGCGGTCGATCATCGGCTTCGGCCCCGCGATGCTGAGCCGTTCGCCGCCGGGTCGCACGCCGATCCGGTCGCCGTTGAGATAGGCGCCGCCACCAGCCACGGCCCAGTAGGTCTCGCCGCGCGCCGGGCATTCGAGCACGCCCGCAAGCGAGCGGCCGTTCTCCACCACCGCCGCGCTCACGCACCATTCGGCCCTGCCCTCGACGAAGCCGCGCGTCCCGTCGATCGGATCGACGACGAAGGTCCGGCGGGCGCCAAGGCGTTCGGGATTGTCGGCAGTCTCCTCCGACAGCCAGCCATAGTCCGGCCTCGCAGCCATCAGCGTCTCGCGAAGGTAGCGATCGGCGGCATAGTCGGCCTCGCTCACCGGCGAGTTGCCGCCCTTGAGCCAGACCTCGGGGTTGCGGCGGAAGTAGCCCATGGCGATGCGTCCGGCCTCGGCCGCCGCTATGCGCAACAGTTCGAGATCGGCCAGCATGCCGGCTTGTGCTGCGACGTCAGCTTCCGGCAAGGGTCATGCCTTCGATCAGCAGGGTCGGCGCGGCCGTGCCGTAGTTGCGGTCGAGATCGTTCGCCGGCACCATGCGCAGGAACATGTCCTTGAGGTTCGACGCGATCGTCACCTCCGAGACCGGCCAGGCGATTTCGCCGTTCTCGATCCAGAACCCCGACGCGCCGCGGCTGTATTCGCCGGTGATCATGTCGACGCCCTGGCCGAAGACCTCGGTGACGTAGAAGCCGCTCTTGAGGGACCGGATCAGGTCTTCCGGCGACTTGTCACCCGGCTCGATCGAAAAATTCGTCGACGACGGCGATACCGACGAGCCGCCGCGCACGCCACGGCCGTTGGTCGCAAGGCCCAGTTCCCGTGCGGCCGAGGTCGACAGGAACCAGTGGTTGAGCACGCCGTTCTCGACCATCTTCAGCGTGGCGCCCTCGACGCCCTCGCCGTCGAAGGGCCGCGACGCCTGGCCGCGGCGCTTGAGCGGTTCGTCGATTGCGGTGATCGCGGCCGAGGCCACCTGCTTGCCCATCATGTCGCGCAGGAAACTCGTCTTGCGGGCGACCGAAGCGCCGTTGATCGCCCCGGCAAGATGGCCGGCGATGCCACGCGCAACGCGCGGGTCGAAGACGACGTCGACGGGACCGGTCTGCGCCTTGCGGGCGTTCAGCCGCTTGACCACGCGCTCGCCGGCCTTGCGGCCGATCTCGTCAGACGGGTCGAGGTCGGCGAAATGCAGGCGCGAGGAGTATTCGTAGTCGCGCTCCATCGCCGTGCCCACTCCGGCGATGACGCTGGCCGAGCGAGAGAAACGCGACCCGACATAGTGTCCGAGGAAACCGTGGGACGTCGCAAGTACCAGACCGCCGAGCCCGGCGCTGGCACCGGCGCCGGACGAATTGGTCACGCCCTTGACGGCGAGTGCGGCACTTTCCGCCGCCAGCGCATCCTCCTTGAGGCGCTCGGCCGAAACGACGGTTGCGTCGAAGAGGTCGAGGTCGCTTGGGGCCGCGGAGAGCAGCGAAGCATCGGCCAGCCCCTGGAAAGGATCCTCGGGCGAAACCCTGGCCATCGCTACGGCGCGCTCGGCCAGGGCCTTCGCGTCGGACGCGGCGGTCGCCGAAACGCTGGCGACGCGGCGCCCGACAAAGACGCGGAGCGAGACGTCCTCGCTCTCCGAAGCCTCGGTCGCCTCGACCTTGCCCAGGCGCACCGAAACGCTGGTCGAACGCCCGCGCACGGCGACGGCATCGGCGGCATCCGCACCGGCCTTCCTGGCGGCCTCCACCAGGCTCGCGACCCGGTCAGCCAGTTTCGCGGCATCGTTGGTATCGTTCATTTGGCGTGTTCCGATTGCTTGCGGCCGGTCGCGGCCCTTTCCTCCATCTATTGTCCCCTACCGGCTTGTGCAATGGGTGGGTACATGGTCAAACCGAGTCCAACCCTACTCAACGGCCTCGACCAAAACCGAAGCGGATGCCCCAGGCCGTCCGCCGCCAAAGCCTTCCCGGGTCCATATGTCCAGTCCAAGCCAGGCAGCGCTGCCCGCAAAATTCACAACCGGCTCGACGATGCGTCACGTCATCGTGATGACCGCCACGGGCTCGGTCGGTCTCGTCGCCATCTTCATCGTCGACGCGCTCAACCTGTTCTACATCTCTCTCCTCGGCGTGGAAGAGCTGGCAGCCGCGATCGGCTTTGCCTCGACGCTGCTGTTCTTCACCGTTTCCATTTCGATCGGCTTCACCATCGCCTGCGGGGCGCTGGTCGCCCGCTGCCTCGGTCGCGGCGCACGCGAGGAGGCCGCGCGCATGGGCGGGGCCTCGATGGTGTTCATGGGGCTCGTAACACTGCTCGTCACGGTCGCGACGCTGCCCTTCCTGCGGCCGCTGCTGGTCCTGCTCGGCGCAACAGGCCAGACGCTCGAACTGTCGGCTCGTTTCATGCTCATCGTCCTGCCCTCCTTCCCGATCCTGGCGCTGGGCATGTGCACGACCGGCATTCTCCGCGGCGTGGGTGACGCCCGGCGGGCCATGTACGTGACGCTCGGGAGCGGCGTTGCCGCCGCCATCTTCGATCCGCTGTTCATCTTCGGCTTCGGGCTGGGGCTCGACGGCGCGGCAATCGCCACCGTCCTGTCGCGCTGCGTCATGCTAGCCATCGGCATCCACGGCGCCCATGCTGTGCACAAGCTGATCAGGATTCCTGACATGAGGGAGTTGCGCGAGGCCGTGGCGCCATTCTTCGCCATCGGCATCCCGGCGATGCTCACCCAGATCGCCACGCCGGTGGGCAATGCCTATGTCACCGTCGAGATCGCCGCCTTCGGCGACCAGGCCGTGGCCGGCTGGGCGATCATCGGCCGCCTGGTGCCCGTCGCCTTCGGCGTCATCTTCGCGCTGTCCGGCGCCGTAGGTCCGATCCTCGGACAGAACTACGGCGCCCGCAAGTTCGACCGCCTGACATCGACCATGCGCGACAGCCTGCTGTTCACCATCGTCTATGTGCTGGCGGTGTGGGCGCTGCTCGCGATTTTCGCCAACCCCATCGCCGGCATCTTCGGCGCCGACGGGATCGCCCGCGACCTCATCGTCTTCTTCTGCCTCTATGCGGCGGGCAGCTTCCTGTTCAACGGCGCGATCTTCGTCTCCAGCCCCGCCTTCAACAACCTCGGCTACCCGGCCTATTCGACCGTCTTCAACTGGGGCCGTTCGACGCTCGGCGTCATCCCCTTCGTCTGGGTGGGTGCGCATTACTGGGGCGCGACCGGCGTCATCGCCGGCTGGGGGCTGGGCGCCGTGGTGTTCGGCGTCGTGTCGATGCTGGTGTGCTTCCGGGTGGTCAAGGCGATCGCCAGCGAACCCCTGCACAAGGAGGAGACCCCGCCTGCCCCGCCGCCGGCGGCGCAGTCGCCCTTCTCCACCGGCAAGGCATCGACCCTGCAGTAATTCGGCGGTTCCCCCGAGCTACTGGAGGATTTCGTCGATCGCCTGCTTCAGTTCTTCCTTGAGTGCGGCCGTTTCCGCCAGCACCTGGTCGATCTTGAGGAAATCGAGCGCACGGAAACGCGACACCGGCGGCCGCAGGAAGATGTCGGGCTGGCTCTGGCCGAGCTTGCCGGCGGTGATCGACTGCATCATCAGCTGGGTCGCGCCGAACATCAGGTCGATGGAGTTCGGCCGCTTGCCGTCGTTCTCCACGGGTGCCCCGACGACATCGATGGCGATGGTGAAGTCGGCGAGGCCGTCCAGCAGGTCGAAGGGCACGGGATTGTAGATGCCGCCGTCGATGTAGAGCGTGTTGCCGCGGGTCACCGGCCTGAACACCGCCGGGATCGCCGCCGAGGCGGCCAGCGCCGACAGCAGGTCGCCCTCCTCGAAGACCGACTGGCAATGGCCGTAATAGTCGGTCGCGGTCACCTTGAGCGGCACCTTGAGCTCCTCGAAGGTGGCAGGCACCGCCTCGGGCAGGAAAACCTTGAGGATGCGCTCGATGTTGAACTGGCTGACCCTGATGCCGCTCTCGACCATTTCGGAAAGCGTGCCAGGGCGTGCCTTCCACATCCGGCTCGCCACCTCGCCCGGCCGTCCGAGCACGGAGCGCGAATATTCGCGGATTTCGCTGCCGCTCAGGCCCGCGGCCATGCCGGCGCCCATGATGGCGCCGATCGAGGAGCCGGCAATGGCGACCGGCTTGATGCCCAGTTCGTCCAGCGCCTCGATGACGTGGATGTGGGCCAGCCCGCGCGCGCCGCCGCCGCCGAGAGCGAGTGCGAAGCTCGTGCTCATCCCTTGCCTCCGTCCATCTTCGGACCGAGGATCATCACAGCCGGCTCGGCCGACAGCAGCTTGCGCGCCACGGCCTTCACCTCGTCCAACGTCACCGCGCCGATGAGATCCACCCGCCGCTGGATGTAGTCGATGCCCAGGTCGTCGGTCTGGATGTTGACCAGGGTGCTCGCGATCGCCCCCGACGAATCGAGATTGTTGATGGCGTAGGCGCCCAGCATGTATTTCTTCGCCGCCTCCAGCTCCGCCGCCGTCGGCCCCTCCTCGGCCATCTTGCGCACCACGTCGCGGACCACCGCCAGCGTTTCGGCGGCGCGGTCCGAACGCGTCGCCGTGCTGATGACCAGCGACGATGAATGCTCCTGGTTGATCAGCATGGACGTCACGCTGTAGGCTAGGCCCCGCTTCTCGCGCACCTCGTCGAAGAGCCGCGACGAGAAGCTGCCTCCTCCGAGGATCTGCTCCATCAGCGCGGCGGCCAGGAAGTCCGGCGCATCGCGCGGCACGCCGGGATAGACGAGCTGCAGCGAGGTCTGGGGCAGCGGATATTCGACCTGCAGGGTCTGTCCAAGCTTGGGTTCGACGGGCTCGACCTTGCGGATCTGCGCCTTCTCGGGGAGGTTGCCGAAGACTTGGTCCAACCTCTTCTTCAGGCTTTCGGCGTCGATCGCACCGACGACCGCGATCTTCAGCTGGTCGCGCGCGAAGACTGCCTTGTGGAAGGCGCGCAGGTCGTCGGCGGTGATCGTGGCCAGCGACTTTTCCGTGCCCTGGTCGGGCCGGGCATAGGGATGGGTGCCATAGATCGCCTCGGCCCATTTGCGCGACGCCTCGGTTTCGGGATCGCGCGCATTGGCGACGATGCCGGCAACGATCTGGGAGCGGATGCGGTCGATCGGCGCCTGGTCGAAGCGGGGGCTCTCGACAGCAAGCCTGAGCAGCTCGAAGGCCTCGTCCTGCTGGTCGGAGAGCATGCGCATCGAGCCGCCGAGGTCGTCGTTGCTTTCGCTGAACCCCATTTCGGCGCCGGCATCGTCAAGGCGGCTCTGGAACGCCTCGCTGTCGAGGTCGCCTGCGCCCTCGTCGAAGAGCCCGGTCATCAGGTTGGCGAGCCCCTCCTTGCCGTCGGGATCCTGCGAACTTCCGCCCTCGAAGGCGAACCGGACGGCGATGATCGGCACCGAATAGTCCTCGACCAGCCAGGCGGTGATCCCCTTCTCCGACTTGACCTCCTGGATCTTCACCTCGGCGCGGGCCGCGACCACGGCCGGCAGCACCAGGAACACCAGCGCGAGCAGCAGCGTGGTCAGGGAAGTGCCCAATCTAATGCGCATCGTCATAGGACCGTTCATCGCGTCACTCCCCGTCAGACTTGGCCGGCAGCAGATAGCCGGCAACCGAACGATCGGGATTGAGGTACTTGGCCGCCACCGCCTTGATCTCTTCGGCGGTCACGGCGCGGATCTTGTCCGGCCATTGCTCGACATCCGCCACCGTGCCGCCCGTCGCCAGCGTGCTGCCGTAGATGTTTGCCATGCTCGCCTGGTTGTCGCGCGCGAAGATCATGCTGCGGACGAAGCGGTTCTTGGCCTTTTCCAGCTCGTCTGCGGTGACGCCGTCCTTGATGATGCGGCGGATTTCGACGTCGACGGCGTCCTCCACCTGCTGCAGGCCGGCCTCGCCGCGCGGCGCGCCGTAGACCGCGAAGCTGGTGTCGTCGACCATCGTGCCTTCGAAAAACGCGCCGGCCGACGATGCGATTCCCTGCTTCACCACGAGCTGCTGATAGAGCCGGCTGCGGCTGCCGCCGCCGAGGATCTCCGAAAGCAGGTCGAGGGCTTCGGCCTCGCCGGGCTTGGCGGTCTGGTAGGATGGCACCACCCATGACTTCGAGAAGCTCGGGACGCTGACGCGCGCATCCGTCATCTCGACCGTGCGCTTGGTGTTCTGCTCGGGCTCCTCGGGGCGCGACCGCGGCGGCAGATCGGGGCCGCGCGCGACCTTGCCATAGGTTTTCTGCGCCAGTTCCCGGACCCTGTCGGGCTCGACGTCGCCGGCCACAACGAGGATGGCGTTGTTGGGCGCATAATACCGGTCGTAAAAGGCGGTGGCGTCGACCCGGTTGAGCTTTTCGATCTCGTTCATCCAGCCGATCACCGGGATGCGGTACGGCTCGTTCTGGAACAGGGTGGCATCGACCTCCTCGTTGAGGAGTGCGCCCGGATTGTTCTCGATGCGCGAGCGCCGCTCCTCGAGGATGACGTCGCGTTCGGGTCCGATCACCGCATCAGTCAGCACCAGGTTGCGCATCCGGTCGGCCTCGAAGCTCATCATGGTCTCGAGTGCGCCGGGCGCCACCGTCTGGTGATAGGCGGTGTAGTCGTAGGTGGTGAAGGCGTTCTCGCTGCCGCCGATCTCCGCCACCTTCTGGCTGAACTCGCCGGCCTTGTGCTCGGCGGTGCCCTTGAACATCAGGTGTTCGAAGAAATGGGCGATGCCCGACTTGCCCGGTGGCTGGTCGGCGCTGCCTACCTTGTACCAGACCATGTGGGTGACGATGGGCGCGCGATGATCGGGAATCACGACCACCTGCATGCCGTTTTCAAGGTTGAAGCTCGACACGGTGCCGTCGCTCGGCGCCGCGTGGAGCGCGCCGGCACCGATCAAGCCGAATGCCAGGGCGAGCAATGCCTGCGGCAAGCCTTTCGCCCGAATTAGTTCCAAGCCCATCGACAGCCTCTGAAAGTGGACGCGCCTGCGTTATATGCGGCGGCGCAAAGCGGCGGGAAGTGAATTGTTGGTAATCTTCGCGACCGAAAACGGCTGAAGTCGGGCGCTACTCGGCCGCCATGAAGCGGATCACCGTCTCGCCATAGGACCGCTCGTCCAGGACCGAGAAGCCCGAACCGGGGTCGAACGAAGCCGTAGCGCTTTCCTCGACCACGCAAAGCGTGCCCGCCGCGAGCCAGCCGCCGGCACGGGCCGAGCGCAGGGCGCGTTCGCCGAGCCCCTTGCCGTAGGGCGGGTCAGCGAAGACGAGGCCGAACGGCCCCATGGTACCGGCCTCGCCGAGGCCGGTCGCGTCGCGGCGGAAGATCTTGGTGCGGCCGGTCAGGCCGAAGCTCTCGACATTGGTGCGGATGAGGCCGCGGCCCTCGGCCGATTCCTCGATGAAGACGCAATAAGACGCCCCGCGCGACAACGCCTCGATGCCGAGCGCGCCGGTACCGGCGAAGAGGTCGAGCACGCGCGCGCCCTCGAGCCTGTCGCCGAAGCGGTGGGCGAGCACGTTGAAGACGGCCTCGCGCGTGCGGTCGGTCGTCGGCCGGATGGCGTGATCGCGCGGCGTGGCCAGCGCCCGGCCGCGCAATTCGCCGCCGACCACCCGCATCAGCCGCGACCCTTGCGCGGACCGCCTGGCTTGCCGCCGCGCGGTGCGCCGCCTGCCGGCCTGTCGCCACGCGGCTTGTCGAAGCCGGGCTTGCCACCCTTGCTTGCCGCGCCCTGCGGGCGAGCGCCCGGCGCCATCCAGACATTGGACTTGCGGCTGCCCGGCGTCTCGAACGGCTTCTTCTCGCGCTCGTCACCCTTCTTGCCGCCGAACTTCGGACGATCACCGAAACCGGGCTTGTCGCCGAAACCGGGCTTGTCGCCGAACCGCGGCTTGTCGCCGACCTTGGGCTTGTCGCCGAAGCGCGGGCGCTCGGTCGACAGGCGACCCAGGACGTCCTCACGGTGACGCTCGCGATCGCGCTTGCGATTCTTGATCAGGCCGCCCTCGCCGATGTCGAGGCGCGCGGGCCGCGGGGCACGCGGCGCGTCGTCGTCGCGCCGCTCCTCGCGGCGGGCCGTCGGCTTGTTGGAGAAGGGCTTGACGATGTCGGCGTCGAAATTGGCACCGGATTCCTCGACCAGCCGCTCGCCCAGCTGGTCGCGCAGCATCTTGCCCTTGATCTCCTGGACGTGGCCTTCAGGCAGCTCGCCGAGCTGGAACGGGCCATAGGAGATGCGGATCAGGCGGTTCACCTCGAGGCCGAGCGCGCCGAGGATGTTCTTGACCTCGCGGTTCTTGCCTTCGCGCAGGCCGATGGTGATCCAGGCGTTGGTGCCCTGCTCGCGATCGAGCGTCGCCTCGACCGAGCCGTAGAACACGCCGTCGACGGCGATGCCGTCCTTGAGGTCGTCGAGCTGCTTCTGCTCGACCTTGCCGTGGACGCGGACGCGATAGCGCCGCAGCCAGCCGGTAGCCGGCAGTTCGAGCACGCGCGCCAGGCCACCGTCATTGGTGAGCAGCAGCAGGCCTTCGGTGTTGATGTCGAGGCGGCCGATGGTCATCAGCCGCGGCAGCTCGGCCGGCAGCACGTCGAAGACGGTCTTGCGGCCTTCCGGATCGCGGTTGGTGGTCACGACCCCGGCCGGCTTGTGGAACAGGAACAGCCGGGTGCGCTCGATCGGCGGGATTTCGGTGCCGTCGAGATGGATGACGTCATCGGGCATGACGTTGAATGCAGGCGAGGTCAGCACCTGTCCGTTCACCCTGACGCGGCCCGCCGCGATCAGTTCCTCGGCGTCGCGGCGCGAGGCGATGCCGGCGCGCGCCAGGCGCTTGGCGATGCGCTCGCCCGGCTCCGAATTCTCCTCGGTGCTGCGCGAACGCGGCTTGAAACCATCTGTTTTAGGCCGGCGGTCGCCATCCGGCCTCGGACGGAACGCCCTCGCCTCGCCTTCGCGCTTCTCGAACGGCTTGCCCTCTGGACGCGGCCCCTTGCGGAACGGCCGCTCGCCGCCTGCACCGGCCTCGCCGTCGCGCGGGCGGAATTCGCGATGCGGACGCTCGCCGCCTTCGGCTGGACGCGGGCGGTAGGACTTGTCGCCGGCAAAGGAGCGGCCGCCTTCGCGCTTCTCGTAAGGCTTGCCTTCGGGACGCGGGCCCTTGCGGAACGGACGGTCCCCGCCCTCGGCGCGAGCCTCGCCGTCACGCGGACGGAATTCGCGACGCTCGCCACCTTCGGCAGAGCGCGAGCGATACGGCTTGTCGCCGCCAAAGGAGCGGCCGCCTTCGCGCTTCTCATAGGGCTTGCCTTCGGGACGCGGGCCCTTGCGAAACGGACGGTCCCCGCCCTCGGCGCGAGCCTCGCCGTCACGCGGACGGAATTCGCGACGCTCGCCACCTTCGGCAGAGCGCGAGCGATACGGCTTGTCGCCGCCAAAGGAGCGGCCGCCTTCGCGCTTCTCATAGGGCTTGCCTTCGGGACGCGGGCCCTTGCGGAACGTTGCCGATGACCGCTCCGGGCGCGCCTCGCCGTCGCGCGGACGGAAATCGCGCTTGGGGCGTTCGCCGCCCTCCGCACCTTCGTCACGCTTCACAAACGGCTTCTTGGCGAAGGGCTTGCTGCCTCCCTCGCCGCGCGGCTTGCCGAATTTCCTAGGTCCAGTGTCGCGATTGCCCGCGCCACCTGGTTTGCCGCCCTTGCGCGGGAATTTTTTTCGATCGTCGTCCATGTGGCCTTTGCCCTTTTCGGCGGCTAGATAACAGGAAGAGTTAGGGTTAGCGAGGGGAATATCCGGATGGTGGCGGCGTGAAGCGGCCGGATTTCATGGCACTTGCCTTCGAGGAGGCCGAAGCGGCAGCCGCGCGCGGCGAGGTACCGATCGGTGCCATCGTGGTCCACGGCGGCAAAGTTGTCGCTCGCGCCGGCAACCGCACCCGCGAACTCAACGATGCCACGGCCCATGCCGAGATCCTGGCGATCCGCGAGGCCTCCGACAAGCTCGGCTCGGAGCGGCTCACCGGACACGACCTCTACGTCACGCTGGAGCCCTGCACCATGTGCGCGGCCGCCATCTCGTTTGCCCGCCTGCGCCGGCTCTATTTCGGAGCGGCCGACGACAAGGGCGGCGCGGTGGTCAGCGGCGTTCGCTTCTATGCCTCGCCTACCTGCCATCACGCGCCCGACGTCTATGCCGGCATTGGCGAAACGCGCGCCGCAGAAATTCTCAAAGACTTCTTCAAGGATCGCCGCGACCTCTAGAGCGCCTGCCTGCCCCTGAAAACGAAAACGCCCTGAACCAGTCAGGGCGTCCGGTCAGTCATGCCATCAGGCCTGGATCAGAACGGCCACCAGCTGCTGCCCTTCTGGGCGAGCTTCTTCTTGCGGCGTTCCTTCTTGATCTCGTCCTCGCCGAGCTCGTCCTGCGCGGCCGTCGTCGCTGCCTGGCGATAGGCCAGCGGCGGCTCGCTCAGATACTTGCGCGTGGTGGCGCTGCCCTGCTTGTTTTCGCGCAGGCGGCGCTCGATCTCGGCCTTGCGCTGCGCCGGCGTCAGCTTGCTCAGGTCGGGGCCCGACAGCGACGACATGTCGTTGACGACTTCCGGCTCGAAATTGGGATTGTCGCGGTTCTTGGTCGCGTTGTCGCGGATGCGCGCCCGGCGCGCCTCCGGCGACTCGGGCCAGTCGGCGCTCGCGGTCGTGACGATATTGTCCTGCGGCGCCGGCAAGGTGCCCGCCTGGCCGGCCTTCGGCTTCACCAGCTCGGGCCGCGGCTTGTAGTCGATGCTGTTGGTCTTCGGCTTGAGCGACATGATGTTGGTCAGGTCGGTGGCAAGCTGCTCGGTCGACGACTTGTCGGTGCCATAGGTCGGCGCGCTCATGCAGCCCGACAATGCGACGGCGGAAACCGCGAGCGTCGCAAACGTCGTTGCGCGCGCGCTGATGCGGTCCGTCATGCCAAAGATCTTCACTCGAACGCCTCTCGCTAGATGCCGGTAAAACCGGGCCCCCATCCGTCTGCGACGGAAATCCGGCGACAATTTGTCTGCCGAAGCCGCGCTTTTACCTTAACGGGTCGTCCAGGGCAACGACCGGAAGACTGCCGTCCGCCGGGCGTTGCATTTCGGTCACCTGCTACAGTGCCGCACATCCTTCGGGACGCGCGATGGACGCCGTAGCAGCCAAGGATCGATTTCGATCTTCGGATCACGCACTGTCTAGAGGCGGCCGAGCTTCCGCAACTCGTGCAGCGCCGCCGCGTCGCGGGCTGAGACATCGGCGAATGCCGCATCCGAACCGACGTCGCCGGTATAGCGCCACGAGCGGGCGCATTTCACCAGGCCGCGGTCCTCCGCCTTGCCGATGACGACGGCAACGCCGGCCACGTCGTCGAGCACGAAGGCATCGGCCGGAGCCTTGTCGTGGCTGACGACGAGGTCGCTGGTGATGGCGATCTCGGCCAGGTCGACGCCGGCGAGCGATGCCTCCAGCGCCTCGTTGTCGAGATAGACGACCGGCACCGCCTCCAGCGACGAGCCGATGGTCTTCTTCGCCCGCTCGATCTCCAGCGCGCCGGTGACGACGCGCCGCACCTGGCGAAGCTGGCGCCATTTTTCGGCGAGCGCCTCGTCGCGCCACGCTGCCGGCACTTCGGGGAACTGCTCCAGATGCACCGATTCGGCCCCGGGATGGCGGTCGAGCCAGGCCTCTTCCATGGTGAAGGGCAGCATCGGTGCCATCCACTTCACAAGGCAGTCGAACAGATGACGCACCACCTTCACCGACGCCTTGCGGCGGATGCTCGACGGCGCGTCGCAGTACAGCGCATCCTTCCGGATGTCGAAATAGAAGGCCGAAAGCTCGACGACCATGAAGTCGATCAGCGCGCGCGTTATCCGCTTGAACTCGAATTCGTCGTAGCCCTTGCGTACCAGCTCGTCGAGCTCGCCGAGGCGGTGCAGCATCAGCCGCTCGAGCTCGGGCATGTCGGCGAGCGCCACTTCCTCGCCCTCGTCATGGGCAAGGGTGCCGAGCATCCAGCGGATCGTGTTGCGGAGCTTGCGGTAGGCGTCGATGTTGGTCTGCAGCACGTTCTTGCCGAGGCGCTGGTCTTCCCAATAGTCGGTGGTCATGACCCAGAGGCGCAGGATGTCGGCGCCCGACTGCTTCATGACGTCCTGCGGCACGACCGTGTTGCCGAGCGACTTCGACATCTTGCGGCCGTCCTCATCCATGGTGAAGCCATGGGTGACGACGGTGTCGTAGGGCGCGCGGCCGCGCGTGCCGCAGCTTTCCAGCAGCGACGAGTGGAACCAGCCGCGATGCTGGTCCGAACCTTCGAGATAGACGTCGGCCGGCCACTTGAGGTCGGGGCGATCCTCGAGCGTGAATGCATGCGTCGAGCCCGAATCGAACCAGACGTCGAGGATGTCCATCACCTGCGTCCAGGGCTCGTTCGCGCGAGTGCCGAGGAAACGCTCCCGCGCTCCCGCGGCGAACCAGGCGTCGGCGCCCTCCTTCTCGAAGGCCTCGACGATGCGGGCGTTGACTGCCTCGTCCTTCAGCACGTTGCCGTCGGCGTCGGCGAAGATGGCGATCGGCACGCCCCAGGCGCGCTGGCGCGACAGCACCCAGTCCGGACGCTCCTCGATCATCGAGCGCAGGCGGGTCTGGCCGGCGGCGGGCACGAAACGGGTGTCGTCGATCGCCTTGAGCGCGCGGCTGCGCAGCGTCGTGCCATCGCCGAGCTGCCTATCCATGTAGACGAACCACTGCGGCGTGTTGCGGAAGATCACCGGCTTCTTCGAGCGCCAGCTGTGCGGATAGCTATGCTTCAGCCGGCCGCGGGCGAACAGCATGCCGTGCCTGATCAGCTCTTCGATGACGGCCTTGTTGGCGTCGCCCTTCTTGCCGTGATCGTCGATGACGCGCGCAGCACCACCCTCGCGATCCGGGCCGAAGCCCGGCGCGTCCTTGGTGAAGAAGCCGGCGTCGTCGACGGTGAACGGCAGGCGCGTTTCGATGCCGCGCTTTTCGAGCTCGGCCGCGGCGTCCATCCAGGCGTCGAAGTCCTCGCGGCCGTGGCTGGGCGCGGTGTGCACGAAGCCGGTGCCGGCATCATCGGTGACATGTTCGCCTGCCAGCATCGGCACGGGGAACTCGTAGCCGCCGCCGAGACCTTCGAGCGGATGCGAAAGCACAAGCTTTCCGAGCTCTTCGGCTGCGATGCTGCGGATCCGATTCAAGGTGACCTTGGCCTTGGCGGCGGCTTCCTCCGCCAGCGCGTCGGCGAAGATCAGCTTCTCGCCGGGCTGAGGACCGAAGTCGTTCTCGGCCGCCGTCACTTCATAGAGGCCGTAGGAGACGCGCGTCGAATAGGCCACCGCGCGGTTGCCGGGGATGGTCCACGGCGTTGTCGTCCAGATGACGACGTGGGCGCCGGCTAGCGCTTCCGAACCGGCTTCGACCGGGAACTTCACCCAGATCGTGTCGCTCTCGTAGTCCTGGTACTCGACCTCGGCCTCGGCGAGTGCGGTGCGCTCGACCACCGACCACATCACCGGCTTCGAGCCGCGGTAGAGCTGGCCCGACATGGCAAACTTCAGCAGCTCGCCGGCGATGCGGGCCTCGGCGCGGAAATTCATCGTCGTGTAGGGATTGTCGAAGTCGCCCACGACGCCGAGACGCTGGAACTCCTCGGCCTGGACCTTGATCCAGCCGGCGGCGAACTCACGGCATTCCTTGCGGAACTCGTTGATCTCGACCTCGTCCTTGTTCTTGCCGGCGGCGCGATACTTCTCCTCGATCTTCCATTCGATCGGCAGGCCGTGGCAGTCCCAGCCCGGCACGTAGTTGGAATCGTAGCCGCGCATCTGGAACGAGCGGGTGATGACGTCCTTGAGGATCTTGTTCAGCGCGTGGCCGATATGGATGTTGCCGTTGGCGTAGGGCGGACCGTCATGCAGCACATACTTCTCACGGCCGGCGGCACTTGCGCGCAGGCGCCTGTAGAGGTCCATCTTCTGCCAGCGGGCAACCGTCACCGGCTCCTTCTCGGGCAGGCCGGCGCGCATCGGAAACTCCGTCTGCGGCAGGTAGAGGGTCTTGGAATAGTCGATCTTCTCGGACGTATCGGTCATCTGTCTTGCCATCGCCTAGCCCGGCAAATCTGCCACAGGCTCAAACTGTCATGATCTGAAAAAACGCCACATGGCGCGCACGCAAAAGTCCCGGACTTTCGGACAGCCTCAGACCGCCCGGAAGGCCGGGCCCGTAATTCGTATGGCAATAGCCAGTACGGGCGCGAAAATTCTCATGGCCGCGCTTTTAGCGGAGGCGCCGGCACTTGAAAAGGGTGAGAGCCAGTCCATTTGTTGCGCATTGTGCCACATGCGCCTACATTGAAGCGCAACTGGCATCTCAAGGCAATCATCATGTCCGCCATGCACTTTAAGAGCCAACCTCAGAGATCGGCATCGGCCGGCAAGGCCGGACCTGCACAGCCGGACGTTGTGATGCGCGACAGCGCCACAGGCCAATTCCTGGTCGAAGTCGCAAAGGTGGAGGAATTGCGCCGGAGCGGCTTCAGCCTTGAGGAAATCTACAAGATCGTAAGCCCCCGGCGAACCCTGGCTCGAAGGAAAGAGCAAAAGGAAAAGCTGAGCGGCGCCGAATCCGACCGGGCATTGCGACTTGAGCGCATCGCACAGATGGCCGATCGCGTTTTTGGCGATCACGACAAGGCGCAGCGGTGGCTGCGCAAGCACAGCAGGGTGCTCAACGACACACCCATCAGCCTGCTGGAATCTGAGACCGGCGCCTTCCTCGTCGAGCAGGAGCTCCATCGCATCGACTATGGCGTCTACGCATAGCCATGCGGCTATGGCGAATTGCCAACTACGCCGACCTCTCGGGGCAAGGCGGCAAGTTCAGCGCCGGGCGCTGGAATTTCCTCGGCACGCCTATGGTCTATTGCGCCGACCATCCCGCCACGGCACTCGTCGAAATATTGGTCCACGTCGATGCCGAAGATTTGCCCTTGACCTATCAGTTGCTCGAGATCGAGGTGCCGGACAAGGCAAAGCCTGCAGTCCCCACCTTGTCGTCAAATTGGCAAGACGACCTGAATGAGACGCGCCAAATCGGAACAAACTTCATAGCTGCCGGGAACACCCCTGTTCTGGAGGTGCCCACCGTGGTGGTTCCATTCGCAAGGAACTATCTGCTCAATCCGATGCTTCTGGATCAGCATGGAATCCGGGTGGCCGGCGTAACAACCCATCCATTCGATGCTCGCCTGTTGGGTTGACCTCACATCGACCAGTCGAACCGGTAGCTGGTCGACACGCCGATCGTCAGCTGGTCGCGCGAGCCTCGCTCCCTGACGATCGAGGAATCGGCCGCCGGACCCATCAGCCGCGAATATTCGCCGAACAGGCTCGCGGTGATGTTGTCGGTCGCCTTCCAGGTGACGGCGCCGCCGACGCCTGCCGACTTGAAGCCGCCGCCGGGATTGTAGGCGTTCAGGCCCGAATCGATGGCTTCCTGAGCGTTCACGCCGTAATAGGTGTCAAAATAGTCTTCCGTCGCGAACGAAACGCGCGGCCCGCCTGAAATCCGGACTTCTGGCGTGACGTCGTAGAAGGCGTCTACGGCCACATCGCCGACCACGCCGCTATGGGCGCGGATTCCCTGCCGCACCTCGACGCGGGCGCGCATCCAGTCCGTCGGATAGAACTCGAAGAAGGCGCCCACTTCGCCGCCCCAGCGGACGTCGTGCAGCCCGTCGAGCTCGTCCTCGGCATCGCGCCCGAACAGGATCTTGCCGGCCACACCGGCGCGCACCTCGCCGTCGTCGATGAGCGCGAGCGAGATGTTGTCGTTGCGCGAGGAGAAGCGGGTGTCGTTGCCGGCCTTGCCGAGCGAGATGATCGGCACCGCGCTCAGCATGTATTTCTTCGACCCTTCGAAGCTCGGGGCAACCATGCCGGTGGCGCCGAGGGTGAGGTACCAGTCGCCGGAAATCCAGCCGAAGACGCCTTCGCCGGCGCTTGCCGGCGCAGAAGCTGCGACCGCGGCAAGGGTCATGGCCACTCCAGAGAACCGGCCGAAAGATGCCATTACAACCTCGCGTACACCAACAACCTAATCGCTAGGGCAGGATCGGTGTGAAGCCAACAGCGTAAAATTTGAATTAAACTTTCCAGCCGTCACAAAGGTTTATTTCGCGGCCCGCACTATCGGAGGCTGGACCGATTCGGGCATCCAGGCATAATTTCGGGCGGGGGGCGGTGACGTCGCTGTGCACGCCCGCAACCTAGGGAGACTGGAACATGGCTCTTTCGGACCAACCGGCGGACGTCGGCGAATTTCGCTCCAAGTGGGGCTGGTTCGTCGCACTTGGGGTCGCCTTGCTCGTGCTGGGCGTCGTCGCAGCGGCCAACCTGCTCGTCGCTACCGTGGCTTCGGTCTACTTCGTGGGCACACTGATGATCGTGGCCGGCGTTTTCGAGATCGCCCACGCCTTCGGCGTCAAGGGCTGGGGCAGCTTCTTCCTCTGGCTGCTCGGCGGCGCGCTCTACATCGTGGCGGGCTACCTCGCCTTCATCAACCCGCTGCTCGCCTCGGCCATCCTGACCCTGTTCCTGGCGGCAAGCCTGGTAGCTTCAGGCGTCATGCGCATCTGGATGGGCATCAAGGGGCGTTCGGTGCTGAACAGCTGGGGATGGATCGTCGCCGCCGGCGTCGTGACCGTGCTCGCGGGCCTGATCATCGCCGCCGGCTGGCCGGTCAGCAGCCTGGTGGTGCTCGGCACGTTCCTGGCAATCGACCTGATCTTCCAGGGCGCGACCTACATCGCCTTCGGCCTCGGCCTGAGGCGAGTCAGCTAAAAAGCGATCGCCCGGTCGAGTTGGGAATGAGGACGCACGCCCGAGAGCAGCGCCCTCGCCTCCATCTCGTCGCGTTTCATCTGGGCGACCAGCGGCTCGAGCCCTTCGAACTTGAACTCGCCGCGCAGGTAGCCGAAGAACGACACCGAGGCGACCTCGCCATAGAGATCGCCGGAGAAGTCGAACACGAATGTCTCGAGCAGCGGCGCACCGCTGTCATCCACGGTCGGACGCCGGCCGAAGCTGGCGACGCCATCGTGGAGCGTTCCGTCGCTACGGCGGAAACGGACGGCATAGATGCCCTCCTTCAAGGCGAAGTCGGGCGAAAGGCGCATGTTGGCGGTGGGAAAGCCCAACGTCCGGCCCAGCCGGGCGCCGCCGACCACCTCGGCTTCGACGGTGAAACGATAGCCGAGCAGCCCGGCCGCCTCGGCGGCATCGCCCTCCGACAAGAGTTCGCGGATGCGGCTCGACGAGATGATCTCGGCACCCTCGTCGCGAAACGGATCGACCAGGGTCACGCCGAAGCCATGGCGCTCGCCCGACGCCATCAGGAATGCCGGGCCGCCCTGCCGGTTCTTGCCGAAATGGAAGTCGAAACCGGTCACGGCGTGACTGATGCCGAGCTGGTCCTGGAGGATGGCGGTGACGAACTCCTCGGCCGACAGGCCCGAGAACTCGCGCGTGAACGGGCGCTCGATGACGGCATCGAAGCCGAGAGCCTCGATGAGGCGCGCCTTCACGTGCGGGGGCGTCAATACGAAGAGCGGAACGTCGGGCCGGAACACCTTGCGCGGATGCGGCTCGAACGTCAGGACGAGCGCCGGCACCTGGCGACGCCGCGCCTCCTCCAGCGCCCTTTCGAGCACAGCCTGGTGGCCACGATGGATGCCGTCGAAATTGCCGATGGCGACGACACCGCCGCGCAGCCGCGCCGGAACTGCGTCCTCCCCGGAAATGCGGACAAAGCCGTGGTCCATCTTTTTGCCTTACCGAAGCCTCGGAATGGTGGCGACCGGCGCGTAGCCGTGCTTGTCGAGGAAGGCCGCCAGCCGCGCCGGATCGGGATCGTGCGGCTCGCCATAGTCGCGCGCATGGATCCCGCCCGAGACATAGAGCACGTCGATGCCGTTGTCGGCGGCGCCCTTGACGTCGGTCAGCATGCCGTCGCCGATGGCCAGCGCTTCGGACTTGGCGATTTCGCGACCGAGAACCTCGCCGGCAGCTTGCAGCGCCGCCTCGTAGATCGGCCGGTGCGGTTTGCCTGAAACCAGGGTACGTCCGCCGAGCTGGCCGTAGTCGCGGGCAAGCGCGCCAGCGCACCAGATCAGCTGATGGCCGCGCTCCACCACGATATCGGGATTGGCGCAGATGAACGGCAGGTCGCGGGCGCGCAGGCGCCGCAGCATCTCGGAATAGTCGTCGGGCGTCTCGATCTCGTCGTCGAACAGCCCGGTGCACACCACGGACGAAGCCTCGAACTCCTCGACGAGGTCGATGTCGAGGCCGTCGTAGATCGAATAGTCGCGCTCCGGACCGATGTGGAAGACACGGCGCGGGCCCGTGCGGATCAGCTCGCGCGTCACGTCGCCGGAGGTGACGACGCGGTCCCAGGTCGTGTCCGGAACGCCGAGGCCGGCGAGCTGGGCGATGACGCCGTCGCGCGGACGCGGAGCGTTGGTGATGAGCACGACCGCCACGCCCTTCTCCCGGGCCGCGCGCAGCGCCGCTACGGCTGCGGGAAAAGCGCTGACGCCGTTGTGGATGACGCCCCAGACGTCGCACAGCAATGCCGAGTAGCGGTCCGTGAGCGCTTCCAGCGACGCGATTGATTGCGGCAAACCCGCCATGGCAAGTCCTTCGATCGATCCCGCAGGGAGAGTCTGGCCGGCTGGCCAAGCTGCCCGGAATTATCCGAACCGGCCCTGCCTGTCATCAGCTTTCGCCAAAAAGGCGGTTGCGGCCTGCCTTGGACTGTCGCGCCGGCAACCCGTTCATCGATCCTCCTGGTTAACGCAATTTCAAGCATGCCCTGGATTTTCACCTCAACCTGCAAACCGTAATTTTAAGGTTTTTGTGAAATCATCCCTGGGTTGAGCTTGGGGACACCAGTGATGATCCGCAGATTCTGGAATGACAGACGCGGCAGCTATGCCATCCTGACGGTTGCCGCGATGGTGCCGATCATGGGCGCGCTGGCCCTGGCGATCGACTATGCGGAAATGTCGCGACAGCGCGAGGCCACCCGCAACGCGCTGGACGCCGCCGGCATCGCAACGGCGCGGCGCCTGGTCGAAGGCGCTACCGACGATCAGCTCAAGACCTATGCGCTCGACTTCTTCCGGGCCAATCTTCGGCAGGTCGATCCGGCCAAGGCCACGCTGATCGTGACCTTGCCGAACAGCCCCACCGGCGGCGGCACGCTGAAGCTCGAGGCGAAGCTCAAATACGATCCCTATTTCCTGCCGGTCGTGGCGACCCTGCTCGGCAAGACCAGCGCTTCCTACCGGCTCGACTTCGACGCGATGTCCGAGATACGCCTCAAGAACACGCTGGAAGTGGCTCTCGTGCTCGATAATTCGGGTTCGATGGACTTTACCGGCACCGGCACCGGCCAAAAGCGCATGACGCTGCTCAAGCAGGCGGCCACGCAACTCGTGGACAATATGTCCAAGCAGGCTGGGCAGATGAAGCAGATCGAGCGACCGGTTCAGTTCGCCCTCGTACCCTTTGCTGCGTCGGTCAACATCGGCGCCAACAATGCCAACGAACCATGGATGGATCTCGCAGGGCTATCCCCAGTCCATTATGAGAACTTCGATCTGCCCATTACCATCGGCACCAACAAGGAAATCAAGAGTTCCGGCGGTGCCATCAAGAAAATCGGCAAAGGTTGGGGGAGCCAGGAAAACGAGACCTTCACCCGCTTCTCCCTCTACCGGGACATGCTGGTCTACGCCAATAACGGCAAGACGCAAACCAAGGCCTATACAAGCTGGCGCGGCTGCGTCGAGGCACGGCCGGCTCCCTACAACGAACTCGACACGGCACCAACTTCGTCCAAGCCCGAGACATATTTCGTGCCGATGTTCGCTCCCGACGAGTGGGACAAGACCAGGAGCAACGGCTCGGACTATACGGCGCTCAACAACTGGCTGACCGACAGCAGTTCCTTCAGTTCGTTCACCACGGCGAACGCATCGGCGCGGCTCCGCGACGTCAGGAAGTACTACACGAACATTCAGCCATACGGCGCGACCGCCCCCGCCGACACAGGCCCTCACTACAGCTGCAGCACGCAGCCGATCACGCCCCTGACAGACGTATCCAAGGACACAGGCCTTGCTACGGTAAAATCCTCCATCACGGCCATGATCGCGGACGGTGCCACGAATGTGCCGGAAGGCCTCGCCTGGGGATGGCGCGTGCTGTCCAGCGCTCCGCCTTTCACCGGCGGAAGGCCCGACAGCGAGAGGGGCAACGACAAGATCGTCATCATCCTGACCGATGGTGCCAACACATACTATCCCCAGAGCTATTTCGGGGTCACGGACTGGGCGAGTGTGAAGTCGAGCTACTCGGCCTATGGCTATGCCGGCCACAAGCCATCAGGCGCAAGCGATACTCGCCTGTTCATGGGCCAACCCTCCGGCTTCAACAAGACCTCGCACACCACCGACAACTACACGCTTGCCATGAACAACCACATGGCGGCGACCTGCACCAACGCCAAGGACGGCGGCATTTTGATCATGACTGTCGCCCTCGATCTCGACGCCACGGTTGGAACCGCGGCCGAGAAGAAGGCGACGCAATCGCAGATCGACGGCCTCACGGCCTGCGCTTCGGAATCGCGCACACGGCGCGATGCAGCCGGAAAGCCGGTCAAGCTGTTCTTCAACACCACTTCCGGCGATTTGGCCGACACCTTCAAGAAGATCGCCGACGAGTTGTCCAACCTGCGCATCGTCAGCTGATCGCCGGTCCCCAAACGACGAAGGCGCCCGTCACCGCGGGCGCCTTCTTTGCTTCGACGCTGTCGCCCGCAGGCGTCAATCCATATGCGCGGCCGGCGCGCCGCCCGTCGCCTGCGCCTTGGGCTTGCGCAGCAGCAGCGCCAGCGGAATGGCGCACAGCGTGACGATCATCATCAGCTTGAAGTCGTCGACATAGGAGATCATCAGCGCCTGGATGTTGACCAGCCCGTCGATCTGCGACAGCGCCTGGGCATTGCCGCCGGCCGCCGCGGGCGAAAGCGCCGCCAAGTTGGGGTTGAACGGGGTGATGTTCGCGGCGAGTTCCGAGTGGTTGATCTGGATATTGCGCGACAGCACCACCGAGACGATCGAAATGCCGATCGACGAGCCGATGTTGCGCACCAGGCTGAACAGGCTCGCCGCGTCCGTGCGGTACTGCGGCGCGAGCGTGGCGAACGCGACCGTGGACAGCGGCACGAACACGAGGCCGAGGCCGAGACCCTGCAGGATGCCCGTCGAGACGATCAGGAAGCTGTCCATCTGCGGCGTGAAGCCGGTCATGTAGTAGAGCGAGGCCGCGGTGAAGACGAGCCCCGTGACCACCAGGATGCGGGCGTCGACGGCCCGTATCAGGCGCCCGACCAAAAGCATCGAGATCATGGTGCCGACGCCGCGCGGCGCCATCACGATGCCCGTGGTGATGGTCGGATAACCGTAGATGCGCGACAGCATCGGCGGCAGCAGCGCGAGGCTCGCCAACAGGATCACGCCGATCACGAAGATGAAGACCAGCCCGGTCACGAAATTGCGGTCGGTGAAGATTTTCGGCTCGATGAATGTCCTGTCCGACGTCATCATGTGGACGGCGAAGATCCAGAACCCCGTGATCGACAGGCCGAGTTCGATCCAGATCTCGGCGGCGGAGAACCAGTCGACCTCGCCGCCGCGGTCGAGCATCAGCTGCAATGCACCGACGCCGAGCGACAGCATCGCAAAGCCGAAGAAGTCGAAGCCGCGCAGGCGTTTGGCCACCGCCGGCAGGTAGGCTGCCAGGCCGAGAAACGCGGCGATGCCGACCGGCAGGTTGATGAAGAACACCCAGCGCCAGTTGAAGCTCTCGGTGAGCCATCCGCCCAGCGTCGGGCCGATGATCGGACCGACCATGATGCCGGCGCCCCACATCGCCATGGCCTGGCCGTGGCGTTCCCTGGGGTTGATGTTGAGCAGGAAGGTCTGGCTGAGCGGCACGATGGCCGCGCCGAACACGCCCTGCAGCACGCGGAACAGCACCATCGATTCCAGGTTCCAGGCAGCGCCGCAGAGCATGGACGTGATCGTGAAGCCGACCACCGAAGCAAGGAAGAGCTGCTTGGCGCCGAACCTGTCGGCCAGCCAGCCGGTCAGCGGCGTGATGATGGCCGCGGCCACGATATAGGAGGTCAGCACCCAGTTGATCGTGTCCTGGGAGGCGCCGAGGTCGCCGACCATCGACGGCAAGGCGACGTTGGCGATGGTGGTGTCGAGCACCTGCATCACGGTCGCCAGCATGATGGCGATCGTGATCAGGCCGCGATGCGGCACCTCTGTGAAGGACTTTTCGGCTGTCTGGCTCATGCAAGCGGCCCTGGGCGACAAGACTGCGGGCCGCCATGCGGCGACCTCACCCTACCATTCTTCCCGCCCAGCCGCTCGACGCGGCAGGCGGGTCCGTTCGTTTCCGGCGCGCTCGGCGCTATTCGGCCGCCACGGCGTGCCCGAAGATCGAACCGAAGCCGCGCGACTCGCCCGTGTCGATCGACACCGTCGCGCTCATGCCGGTGCGCAGCGCCGGCCTTGAGGCGGCGTCGTCGAGCTTGATGCGGACGGGAATGCGCTGCGTGACCTTGACCCAGTTGCCGGTGGCGTTCTGCGCCGGCAGCAGCGAGAACTCCGCGCCCGTGCCGGCGCCGATCGCCGCGACCGTGCCGCGGAAGGTCCGGTCGGGATAGGTGTCGAGCACGATCTCGGCCTGCTGGCCGGGCTTCATGTTGGTGAGCTGCGTTTCCTTGAAGTTCGCCTCCACCCAGGTGTCGGCGGTCTCGACCAGGCTGAACACGGGCGTGCCGGTGCCGACGAACTGGCCGACCTTGAAGGAGGCGGCCTGGGAGACCGTGCCGTCGGCCGGCGCACGCACCGTTGTCTGCGCCAGGCTGAACGCGGCCTTGTCGCGCGCCGCCTGCGCCGACAGCACGGTCGGGTGCTGTTCGGTTGGAATATCCGGGTTGCCGCCCAACGCCGCCTTGGCGCTGACGATGCCCTGGAGGGCGGCGCCGTGCTGCTCCTTGGCCTTGTCGAGGTCCATGCGCGCCTCGTCGAGCGCGGATTGGGCGTTAACTCCCTTGCGGACGAGATCGTTGCTGCGGTCGAACTGTGACTGGGCGTAGTCGAGCGCGCTGGCGGCGACGCGCTCCTGCGCCGTCGCCTGGCTGTAGGCGGCCCGCAGCTGCTCGACGTTGAGCCGTGCCGCGGCAAGGGCCGCATCGGCCTGGGCGAGCGCGATCCGGTACGGCTCCGGATCGACCTCGAAGAGGATGTCGCCGGCCTTGACCGACGCATTGTCCGCCACGCCGACCTTGACGATGCGCCCGGCGGCCTCAGAAGCAATGCTCACCTTGGCCTGGCGCAGGTTGGCGTTCTCGGTCTCCTGGTAGCGCCCGCCGGTCACCCAGTAGTACCCGCCGGCGGCGACAAGCGCCAAGGGCAGCGCCGCCATGGCGAGGAAGCGGCCGCGATTGCGGCGCGCGGGTGCCGCAGGCTGCGGCTGGCTCGCCGGGCTTTCGAGTTCCGTCTTCTGGCTGTTCTCGTTCACTTTTGCCACCGCGTTCATTTCTTCGCCTCTCTCGTGCAATTCGCTTCGCCGGCTTCGTGGGCAGCCAGGTTGTCGACGACCGTGCGCAGGCCGTGGACCATTGCCAGTCGCTCTTCCTGGGAAAGCCCTGCCAGCGCGAGCTCGTACACCTCGCCGGCAACCGCCTTCACCTTGGCAAAGGCATCGCGCGCCTTGTCGGTCGGGAAGATCATGCGTACCCGCCTATCGGCCGTTGCCTGCCGGCGCTCGATCCAGCCGCCCTCCTCCATTCGGTCCAGCAGGCGCGACACGCTGATCGGCTCGATCTCGAGGAGTTCGGCGAGGCGAGCCTGCGCCACCCCCTCCTCCTTGACCAACCTGACAAGCAAGCGCCACTGCGCCGCCGACAGGCCGTATTCGCTGCCGCGCTGCTCGAAGCAGCGCCGCATCAGGCGCGCCGCGTCGTGAATGAGGAAACCCAATCTTTCGATGCCGTCCGTTTTCATGAGCGCCATATATTATAAGCATGCTTATCTTTCAAGCACCGATTGAACTCCGACACACCGTTTTGTGAACCCTGTGCGACAGGTTGCCCCCTGTGGACGTGATTAAGATGCCGTTAATCCTCCTCCACGATCCTTTTCGCAGGCGGGCCAGCCGCAGGAGCCAGGAATGCAGGCGCCAATCATCAACAGACGGGCAATACTCGGTGGCATGGCGGCGATCGGCCTGGTGCTGCCCACGCGCCTGATGGCCGGGCAGTTGCCGTCCGTGGAAGAAGTCGCCTTCGATCCCGAAATTCCCGTCCTCGGCAATCCCGAGGGCGACGTCACGATCGTCGAGTACACGGACTATCAGTGCCCGTACTGCAAGCTCAGCTACATCGAGATGATGAAGGTGATGGCCGAAGACCCGGATATTCGCGTCGTCATGCGCGACTGGCCTATCTTCGGACAGGTATCGCGCAACGCGGCCCTCCTCACGCTCGCCGCGAACAGCCAGGGCCGCTACGCCGAAGCCTTCCACACCCTGATGACCAACCGCGAGCGCCTGTCGTTCAAGCGCACGGCGCAGTTGCTGCAGGAAGTCGGGGTCGACATGGAACTGGCCCGGCAGGAAATCGCAACCAGGGGAGACAGCTTCGTCGGCATCCTGTCGCGCACCGAAGCCCAGGCCAAGGCCTTTGAGTTGCCGGGAACTCCGGGCTTCCTCATCGGCACCGCCCTCTATAAACGCGGAATGACGGCCGACGACTTCCGCAAAGCGGTCGCCGCGGCAAGGGCGGCCGCCAGGGCATAATACCCAAAGAATCATCTCGCCGCGCGACTGCCGTTCCCTTGACTCGCAAATGGCGAAAGACTATCTCACCGCCACGCTAGCACTCACCAATAGCGAGTGCTAACGGGGTCCGGTTGCGCCGGACGGAGGCATTCTCTCACCTTTTCACCGAGGAAGTTCAAATGGCAAAGTCGAAGTTCCGCCCGCTTCATGACCGCGTGGTCGTTCGCAGGGTCGAATCCGAAGAGAAGACCAAGGGTGGTATCATCATCCCCGACACCGCCAAGGAAAAGCCGCAGGAAGGCGAAGTGATCGCCGTGGGCTCGGGCGCTCGCGACGAGAGCGGCAAGCTGGTCCCGCTGGACGTCAAGGCAGGCGACCGCGTCCTGTTCGGCAAGTGGTCCGGCACCGAAGTGAAGCTCAATGGCGAAGACCTTCTGATCATGAAGGAATCCGACATCATGGGCATCATCGGCTGATCCAGCCGACCCATCCAATCTGAAATTCGGGCCCTTGCCAAAGGGAACCCAACCAGGAGCTAAACATGGCTGCCAAGGAAGTAAAATTCTCCCGCGACGCCCGTGAGCGCATGCTTGCCGGTGTCAACATCCTCGCCGACGCGGTGAAGGTGACCCTCGGCCCGAAGGGCCGCAACGTCGTGATCGACAAGTCGTTCGGCGCCCCGCGCATCACCAAGGACGGCGTCACCGTCGCCAAGGAGATCGAACTGGCCGACAAGTTCGAGAACATGGGCGCCCAGATGGTCCGCGAAGTCGCTTCGAAGACCAACGACATCGCCGGTGACGGCACCACCACCGCCACCGTTCTCGCCCAGGCCATCGTCCAGGAAGGCGCCAAGGCTGTTGCAGCCGGCATGAACCCGATGGACCTCAAGCGCGGCATCGACCTGGCCGTCGCCGAAGTCGTCACCGACCTCGTCAAGAAGGCCAAGAAGATCAAGACCTCGGAAGAAGTCGCCCAGGTCGGCACCATTTCGGCCAACGGCGAAAAGGCCATCGGCGAGATGATCGCCGAGGCCATGCAGAAGGTCGGCAACGAAGGCGTCATCACCGTCGAGGAAGCCAAGACCGCCGAGACCGAACTCGAAGTCGTCGAAGGCATGCAGTTCGACCGCGGCTACCTGTCGCCCTACTTCGTTACCAACCCCGACAAGATGGTTGCTGACCTCGAGGACGCCTACATCCTGCTCCACGAGAAGAAGCTGTCGAACCTCCAGGCCATGCTGCCGGTCCTCGAGGCCGTCGTGCAGACCTCGAAGCCGCTGCTCATCATCTCGGAAGACGTCGAAGGCGAGGCCCTGGCCACGCTCGTCGTCAACAAGCTGCGTGGCGGCCTGAAGATCGCTGCCGTCAAGGCTCCGGGCTTCGGCGATCGCCGCAAGGCCATGCTGGAAGACATCGCCATCCTGACCGGTGGCCAGGTCATCTCCGAAGACCTCGGCATCAAGCTCGAGAACGTCGGCCTCAACATGCTCGGCCGCGCCAAGAAGGTGTCGATCTCCAAGGAGAACACCACCATCGTCGACGGCGCCGGCAAGAAGGCCGAGATCCAGGGCCGCGTCGCCCAGATCAAGCAGCAGATCGAAGAGACCACTTCGGACTACGACAAGGAGAAGCTCCAGGAGCGTCTCGCCAAGCTGGCTGGCGGCGTTGCCGTCATCCGCGTCGGCGGCGCGACCGAGATCGAGGTCAAGGAAAAGAAGGACCGCGTCGACGACGCCCTGAACGCGACCCGCGCTGCCGTTGAAGAAGGCATCGTCCCGGGCGGCGGCACGGCTCTGCTGCGTTCGTCTTCGGTCATCAAGGCCAAGGGCGAGAACCCAGACCAGGAAGCCGGCATCAACATCGTCCGCCGCGCCCTTCAGGCTCCGGTTCGCCAGATCGCTGCCAACGCCGGCGCTGAAGCGTCGATCGTCGCCGGCAAGATCCTCGAGAACAAGAGCGTCACCTTCGGCTACAACGCCCAGACCGGCGAGTTCGGCGACATGATCGCCATGGGCATCGTCGATCCGGTCAAGGTCGTCCGCACGGCCCTGCAGGACGCCGCTTCGGTCGCCGGCCTGCTGGTCACCACCGAGGCCATGATCGCCGAGGCTCCGAAGAAGGACTCCCCGATGCCGGCTATGCCCGGCGGCGGCATGGGCGGCATGGGTGGCATGGACTTCTAAGTCCAGCTTCCAGAAGCTTACGGAAAGGGCGCCTTCGGGCGCCCTTTTCTGTTTGGAGCTAGCGTGTCCGAGCCTTACCCGGCGCGCAGGACCGAAACGCCACCGTCAACGAAGGCCGCGATACGCTCGTCGACAACGTTTCCCTCGACTATCAGCGTCGTCAGGTCGCCGAGCACGCCGACCTGGAATGGCGACACGGCGCCCAGCTTGTCGCTGGTCGCAAGCACCGCCGTTTCGGCGGTGCACGACATCAGTTGCCGCTTGATCGCTGCCTCCTCCATGTCCCCCGTGGTCAGCCCCTGGGTCGCATGCACGCCCGTGACCCCGAGGAAAAACAGATCGGCGCGGATCCGCGAAATCGCTTCGGCCGCTAGTGCTCCGACCGCCACCATCGAGTGACGGAAGAGCTTTCCGCCGATGATGACGACGTCGACATGTGGCTTGTCCTCCAGCGCCACGGCGATGGTCGGGCTGTGGGTGATTGCCGTGAAGCGCGCCTGGGCCGGCAGGTGCCGGATGATCTCCAGGTTCGACGTGCCGCCGTCGAACACCACCGTCATGCCATCCCCGATCATCGCAGCGCCAGCCTTGCCGAGGGCCGACTTGGCGTCCATCGCCATGGTCCGGCGTTCAGCGATCGGGACCGCCGTTGGCGATACCGGCATCGCGCCGCCATGCACGCGCAACAGCAACCCCTCCGCCGCAAGTTCCCTGAGATCGCGCCTGATCGTGTCTTCCGACAGCTCCAGTTCATGGCTGAGACGCTTGGCTATGACCTGCCCGTCTCTGTCCAGGAGGTCGAGGATCAAACGCTTGCGTTGGCTTGTGAGCACTTCCGAGGAATCCGTCGTTCGGCAATATCACACGATATTGCATGAAATCGCACGACGATATACTAATTTTCGTGCAGATTCGTGTAATTTCAGGAGCTATCATGAACGCCGTTTCCAAACCGATGCTCATCTTGATCGCCGGCCCCTACCGCTCCGGCACCGGCGACGACCCTATCAGGATGGCGGAAAATCTGAGCCGCCTCGAAAGCGTCGCCGTTCCGCTCTTTCGGGCTGGCCACATCCCGATGATCGGCGAATGGGTGGCGCTTCCGCTCGGTCGCCAGGTCGGCTCGAAGGGTGCCGGCGATCCGCTGTATGATGAATTCGCCTACCCGGTCGCCGACCGGCTGTTGCGCCATTGCGATGCTGTCCTGCGCCTGCCCGGCGCGTCGAAGGGCGCCGACGAGGACGTGCGCCTGGCCGTGGAGCGCGGTCTCAAGGTCTACTACGACCTCTCCGAAGTGCCGGGAGTGGCGTAAGGCCCCGGCCCCTTTTTCGTTCCGCCAACTTTCCCGAAAAAATTTGCGACGAGGCGGAACCTTTTCCGCTCATCGACGTTTTTGCCCTGTTCGAGGTACGTCCGGATGGAGCAATCCTGAAGGAAAACCGAAGGACACATAGGACGCCTCCAGCACTCTCCAAAGGTGCGGGAGGCGTTCTGTTTTGGGGCCCTTGCCATGGGTGCTGCGCCTGAACCGATTAGGTTTTGCGACCGGCCCATTCTCCGCTTGATGCCCAGTGTGCAACGCGATAGGCCGTTGCCCGCAACGTCATTTTCCCGGAGACAGATCGTGACAGCCCAGAAGACCAGAACCGAGACCGACACCTTCGGACCGATCGAAGTGGCGGCGGACCGCTACTGGGGTGCGCAGGCGCAGCGTTCGCTGGGCAACTTCAAGATCGGCTGGGAAAAGCAGCCGCTGTCGGTCGTCCGGGCGCTCGGCATCGTCAAGCGCGCCGCAGCCGAAGCCAACATGGCGCTCGGCCGTCTCGACCCGAAGGTGGGCAACACCATCGTCGCCGCGGCCCAGGAAGTCATCGACGGCAAGCTCGACGACCACTTCCCGCTGGTGGTGTGGCAGACCGGCTCGGGCACGCAGTCGAACATGAACGCCAACGAGGTGATCTCGAACCGCGCCATCGAGATGCTGGGCGGCGAGATGGGCTCCAAGAAGCCGGTCCATCCCAACGACCACGTCAACATGAGCCAGTCGTCGAACGACACCTATCCGACGGCCATGCACATCGCCTGCGCCGAGCGCATCGTCCACGACCTCTTGCCGGCGCTGAAGCACCTGCACGCCGCCCTCGACAAGAAGGCGCGCGAATTCGACCACATCATCAAGATCGGCCGCACCCACACCCAGGACGCGACGCCGCTCACCCTCGGCCAGGAATTCGGCGGCTATGCCGCGCAGGTCGCCTCGTCGATCAAGCGCATCGAGCTGACCCTGCCGGGCCTGTGCGAGCTCGCCCAGGGCGGCACCGCCGTCGGCACCGGCCTCAACGCGCCGATAGGCTTCGCCGAGAAGGTGGCCGAGCAGATCGCCGCCATCACCGGCCTGCCCTTCGTCACCGCGCCCAACAAGTTCGAGGCGCTGGCCGCGCACGACTCGATGGTGTTCAGCCATGGCGCGATCAACGCGGCGGCTGCCGCGCTGTTCAAGATCGCCAACGACATCCGCTTCCTCGGTTCGGGCCCGCGTTCAGGCCTTGGCGAGCTGGCCCTGCCGGAAAACGAACCCGGCTCGTCGATCATGCCGGGCAAGGTCAACCCGACCCAGTGCGAAGCGCTGACCCAGGTCTGCGTGCAGGTGTTCGGCAACAACGCAGCACTCACCTTCGCCGGCAGCCAGGGCCATTTCGAGCTCAACGTCTACAATCCGGTGATGGCCTACAACTTCCTGCAGTCGGTGCAGCTGATCGCCGATGCGGCGGTCTCCTTCACCGACAATTGCGTGGTCGGCATCGAGGCGCGCGAGGACAACATCAAGGCCGCCCTCGACCGTTCGCTGATGCTGGTCACCGCGCTGGCGCCGACCATCGGCTACGACAACGCCGCCAAGATCGCCAAGACCGCTCACAAGAACGGCACCACGCTGCGCGAGGAAGCCCTTGCCACCGGCCTCGTCAGCGCCGAGGACTATGACCGCATCGTCCGCCCCGAGGACATGACCCGTCCGGGTTGACCGATAAACTACGGCGCAGCGGCCAGCCCGCTGCGCCATGCGCTCGAGACGATTCGCCGGAGCCGTCCGGCGGGGAAAACCATTCCATCTGTGAACGATCTGTCGACGAATTCGGACCTTTGGTGAACAGTTCGATTTCGCTACATGTGGGCCATCGAATTTCCCACGGAGCCCTCCCCCATGTCGAACGTTTCCATCGCTTCTGAAAAGTCCGGCCTCGTCGCCAACTCGTCGGCGGTCATCCTTGCCGGCCGCGTGCTGCTGTCGATCATCTTCGTCCTCGCCGGTTATGCCAAGCTCACCGCGATCGCCGGTACGGCCGGCTGGTTCGGCAGTCTCGGCCTGCCCCTCCCGACCGTGACCACGGTGGTCGTCGGCGTGGTCGAGGTGGTGGCCGGTCTTGCGATCCTGGTTGGCTACCAGACGCGCATCGCCGCGATCGTGCTCGCTCTCTTCACCCTCGCCGCCTCCGCCGTCGCCCACACCGATCTCGCCGACCAGGTCCAGATGATGTTCCTGCAGAAGAACCTGGCAATTGCCGGCGGCCTCTTCGTTCTCGCCGCCGCCGGTGCCGGCGCCCTGGCGGTCGACGCCCGTCGGAGCTGACGTTTCCGGATATCCTCCCACAGAATGGCCCGGGCTCGTCCCGGGCTTTTTTTTACCCTCCGCGGCAAGGGACAGCACATAGGTGACTTTGCCGGCCGGCAGGCGCATCCTCCCGGCAGAATGGGAACTGCGCAGATGTACAAGAACCTGCTGCTGCTCGCCGCGCGTGCCTTGATCGCCGCGATGTTCGTCCCGGCAGGCGTCTCCACCCTTTCCAACATCGCGGGATCCTCGGGCTACTTCGCCGGTCTCGGCTTCCCACTGCCGACGCTCGTTGCGTGGGGGGTCGGCCTGTTCGAGCTGGCAGGCGGCGCGCTCGTGCTCGTCGGTTACCAGACGCGCGCCGCAGCCCTTTTGCTGGCAGCGTTCGCCTTCGCCGCGGGCTTCATAGGTCATTTCGGTCAGGGCGGCGACGATCCGGTGCTCGCCTTCATGCATTCGCAGGCGTTGATGAAGGACATCGCCACCGCCGGCGGCCTGCTGGCGCTGTCGGTGGCCGGGGCCGGAGCCCTTTCCGTCGACCGCGCCTGAACGGCTATTTCACCGCGACGCTCGGGCCGTCCTCGACGGCCAGCACCAGCTTGCGCCCGGTCACCTTGGCCAGTTGCGCCAGCCGCCCGGCCGGCCGTTCGCCATAGAGCTGGCCGAAGGCCGCGGGGATGATCAGGGCCAGAACGCCGTTGCCCCTTTCCTCCCAGCGCAGCTTGGGCATGACGCCCGGCATTGACGCGGTAAGCAGATAGACCACGCGCATCATCGCACCAAGGACGCGTGCCCGCTCGAGGTAGCGCGGCGTCGCCAGTTCCTTGAGCTCCGGGGCGAAGCTCTCGTTGAAGACGCCATCGTGGCGAAACAGGTTGGCGAGGGCGAGGAAGGCACGCCCCGGATGGTCGACGCCGATGAACGAGGCGTGGGCGATGATGTTCAGCGATTGCCGCCCGCGGTATTCCGGGTGCGCACGCCAGCCGATGTCGGCAAGCAGGCAGGCGGCGTGACGGTATCGCGCCTCCTCGTCGGTCTCGTCCAGGCCGAAGGCGACGAAGGACTTGCGCGTCCACTCGGTCAATTCGTGCGCGTGACGCACCGAGCGCGCGCGCAGCAGCGCCAGTTCCTCGGCGGCGGAGATCAGCGGGTCGGAGCGCCGCTCGTCGTCGTCCAGCAGCGAATAGAGGAAGCCCTCGCGCACGCCGAGTGCCGAAACCACCACATTGGCCGGCTCCATGACGGAGACGATCTCGTTGAGCACGGCCGCGCCGTAAGGCAGAAGCGCACGACGGTTCTTCGACACGCCCTCGATGCCCTTGATCTTCTCGACGTCGCCGCGTGCCACCTGGCGCAGGAACGGCACCAGGCTCGCCGGGTCCATCCTGTAATGGTGCATCACTTCCAGCGGATAGCCGGTGGTGTTCATGTGCAGGCGGGCGAGGTTTCGCCAGGTGCCGCCGACGGCATAGAAGGTTCTGCCGCGGCCACCGTTGAGCAGCTTCGCGCGGGCAAGCTCGGTGCGGGCGATCCTGGCGGCCTGCGCCAGCGACCCCTTCGACATGTCCTGCAGCCTGAGGCCGCCCAGCGGCAGGGTGATGCCGTCGCCGATGGCCTCGCCCCTGACGTCGACGAGTTCGAGGCTGCCGCCGCCCAGGTCCCCGGCGATGCCGTCAGCCGGATGGAAGCCGGAGATCACGCCGAGCGCCGAGAAATAGGCCTCCTCGCGACCGGTCAGCACCCGGATCTCGGTCCCCAGCACTTCCTCGGCGCGATGGATGAAGTCGGCACCGTTCACCGCCTCGCGGGCGGCGGCGGTCGCCAGCACATACATCCTGTCTGCGCCTGCCTGCTCGGACAGCGCGCGAAAACGGCGGAACTCCTCCATCGAGCGGGTCACGCCCTCGGGGTCGAGCTTGCCGGTGGAGACGATGCCGCGGCCGAGGCCGGCCAGCATCTTTTCGTTGAACAGCAGCGTCGGCGAGCGTGCCAACCCTTCATAGACGACGAGACGAATGGAGTTCGAGCCGATATCGATGATCGACAGCGGTCGGCGATCCTTGAGCCGGCCCTGCGAGAGCTCCGCCATCAGCCGGCCGCCGCCTCCGCCTTCTTGCGGCGCTTGAACTGCGCGATGCGCTTGGGCGCATGAGACTTCAGCGCGTCACCCCGTCCGGAAAGGCTCGGATTGGTCATGAAATATTCCTGCGCATTGAACGGCTCTTCGCCCTCGTCCAGCGTCACCCGGCGAGAGGTACCATCCGCCAATACTTCGAAACTTTGCTGGTTGTCCATGATGTTTCCCAGCATGACCTGACCGAGCACCTGTTCATGCACCGTCGAGTGCATGGCAATCGGCACCATGCATTCGACCCGTCGGTCGAGGTTGCGCGGCATCAGGTCGGCCGAACTGATGTAGACGATCGCCTCGTCCGAAGGCAGGCCGTGACCATTGCCGAAGCAATAGATGCGGCTGTGCTCAAGGAACCGGCCGACGATCGACTTGACGCGGATGTTCTCGGACAGGCCCGGAACCTGCGGCCTGAGGCAGCAGATGCCGCGCACCACCAGGTCGATCTCGACACCGGCTCGGCTGGCCTCATAGAGCGCATCGATGATGATCGGATCGACGAGCGCATTCATCTTCATCCAGATCTGCGCCGGCTTGCCGGCTCGGGCATGCTCGACCTCGTCGGCGATGTGCTTGAGGATGCGGCTCCTCAGCGTATAGGGCGACAGCGCGATGCACATTTCATCGGCCGGCTCGGCGTAGCCGGTGATGAAGTTGAAGATCTGGGCCACGTCCCGGGCGATCGCCGAGTCGGTGGTGAAGAAGGACAGGTCGGTATAGATGCGGGCGGTGATCGGGTGGTAGTTGCCGGTACCGAGATGCACGTAGTTGCGCAGGCGGCCGTCCTCGCGGCGCACCACCAGCGACATCTTGGCGTGGGTCTTGAGCTCCAGGAAGCCGAAGACCACCTGCACGCCGGCGCGCTCGAGGTCGCGCGCCCAGCGGATGTTGGCCTCCTCGTCGAAGCGCGCCTTGAGCTCGACCAGGGCCGTCACCGACTTGCCGGCCTCGGCCGCGTCGATGAGCGCACGGACGATCGGGCTGTCGTTCGAGGTGCGGTAGAGCGTCTGCTTGATCGCCACCACCTCTGGGTCCATCGCCGCCTGGCGCAGGAACTGCACCACCACATCGAAGGATTCGTAAGGGTGGTGGACGACGAAATCCTTCTCGCGGATCGCCGCGAAGCAGTCGCCGCGGTGGTCGCGAATGCGCTCGGGGAAGCGCGGATTGAAGGGCGGGAACTTCAGGTCGTCGCGCGCGACCGCCACGATCTCGGATATCTGGTTGATGGCCAGCGGCCCGCTCAGCACGCTGACCCGGCTCGCCGAGACCCCAAGCTCGCCGGCGACGAACTCGCGCAGCTCGGCCGGCATCTGGCTGTCGAACTCGATGCGGATCACCGAGCCGCGGCGGCGCCGCTTCAGCGCGGTCTCGAACAGCCGCACGAGGTCCTCCGATTCTTCCTCGACCTCGATATCGCTGTCTCGGATGATCTGGAACGTGCCGGAACCCTTGACCTCGTAGCCCGGGAACAGCTTGCCGATGAACAGGTTGACCGTCTCCTCGATCGGGATGAAGCGCACCGAGCGCTTGCGATCGGGCAGGCGGATGTAGCGCTTGAGCGCCACTGGCAGGCGCAGCAGGGCGGTCATCTCCTCGCCGTTCTTGCGGTGGCGGAGCTGCAGCGCGATCGAGAAGCCGAGATTGGGGATGAAGGGGAACGGGTGCGCCGGGTCGATCGACAGCGGCGTCAGTACCGGAAAGATCTGCTCCATGAAGTGCTCTTCGAGCCACTTCTTCTCGTCCTTGGCGAGGGCTGCCGCCGAAATGCTCTCGATGCCCTCGAGCTTGAGCAGTTCCATGAGGCTCGACAGGCTCTTCTGCTGGTCCTCCTGCAGCCGTTCGACCTCGTGCAGCAACTGGTCGAGCTGCTGCTGCGGGGTGCGTCCGTCGGGGCTGCGGATCGCGATGCCCTCGCGAACCTGGCCCGCGAGACCCGCGACGCGCACCATGAAGAACTCATCGAGATTGCCGGCCGAGATCGACAGGAAGCGGACGCGTTCGAGCAGCGGATGGTTCGGGTTCTGCGACTGCTCGAGCACGCGCCGGTTGAACTGCAGCCAGGAGAATTCGCGGTTGACGAAGCGGTCGGGATTGCCGTCGACCGCCCCCGTCGGCGACTTGTCGTTCACGAAATCGGTATGCACCGGCCTCAATTGATTCATGGACAACCCTTCCCCACTGCCGCGCTCGCCGCTTATCCGGCTCAGATTATCCTCTGACAGGCAATTGCGACAGTTTCATTTCAGCATCTTGCAAACCCGTCCCTAATGATACAAACGCTCTCGGAGAAGGTTTCTCAGACGGAGAACATGATGGCCGGCGGCTCCATTCCCCACTTCCAGAACGACGCTGGGCATGCCGTGATCGAGATCGGCGTGAAGGAGTTCATGTGCGTCGGCGCCAACCCGCCCTTCGACCATCCGCATGTCTACCTCGACATGGGCGCGGACTCCGAGAAGGTCTGCCCCTACTGCTCGACGCTCTATCGCTACTCGGCGAAGCTGAAGGCCACCGAAACCCTGCCCGCCGGCTGCCTCTACGTGGCCGACCGCGCCGCCTGACCCGGTCGCCATGAGATCGCGGCAGGTCGTCATCGCCGGCGCGGGCGTCGCCGGCCTCACTGCCGCGCTCGCCTTCGCCAGGAAAGGCCTTGGCGTCCGCGTCCTCGAACGCGCAGCGGCGCTCGAGGAAGTCGGCGCCGGCCTGCAACTGTCCCCCAACGCAACCCGCATCCTCGGCCGCCTCGGCGTGCTCGACCTCGTGCGGCCGTCGACCGTGCGGCCGGAGGCGATCGTCCTTCGCGATGCCGCGTCACTCAAAGAGCTTGCCCGGGTTCCGCTCGGCGCGTCCGCCGAGCTGAGGTGGCAATCGCCCTATCTCGTTGCCCACCGCGCCGACCTGCAGCACGCCCTGCTCGCGGCCGCCCGGCAAAATCCCCTGATCGAGATCAGCACCGGCGCAACGGTCACGGGAGCCACTGTTGATGCACAGGCCGTCGAGGTCGGCGTCGAGCACGACGGCAATGCCGTGTCGCTTGAGGCCGAGATGCTCGTGGCGGCGGATGGGGTCTGGTCACACAGCCGCCGCCTTGTCGGCCCGCACGAACGGAGCCGCTTCGCCGGCGAGCTGGCATGGCGCACGACCATCGCCGCCGACGGCGAGACCGGTCGCAGCTTCACGTCGCTCGGCTCGATGCAGGCGGTCACGACCTTCCTCCATCGCGGCTTTCATATGGTCGCCTATCCGATCCGCGCCGGAACCGCGATCAACCTCGTCGCCTTCACACCCGGCGCGGCGATCGCCGAACAATGGTCGGGCGAGACGGACGCCGACGCGCTGAAGCGCGCCTCGCGGGGCAGCGCGCCTGCGCTCACCGCGTTGCTCGACCAGGCCGGGCCGTGGACGGTGTGGCCGCTGCACACGGTCGACAGTGCCAGGCCATGGACCGCCTCCGACCGCATCGTGCTGATCGGCGACGCGGCGCACGCCATGACGCCCTTCGCCGCCCAGGGCGCCGCCATGGCGATCGAGGATGCCTACACGCTGGCCGACGTCGTGGCCTCGGCACGATACGCGCACGGGCTGTCGCAGTGGGAGGCGGCGCGCAAGGCCCGCATCGCCAGCGTAGCGCGGCGCGGCCGGCTGAACCACATGGCCTGGCATGCCTCGGGTCCGGTCGCCCTGGCGCGCAATCTTTTCCTCGGCATCAAGTCCGCCGACAGCCTCGCCGCCGACATGGACTGGCTCTACGGCTGGACGCCGCCCGGCTGGTCCGAAGCGGAATTGTAGAGACCGAGCGACCAGCCGAGCGTGACCGGCAGCGGGTTCCACCAGCCCGTCGTCAGGCCGGCCTTCCGCAAGGCGGCCGCCGCCCAGGTGTTGCAGCCGGCAAGGGCCGTGAAGTAGCCGTTCGCCTCGAAGAATGCATCGGTGTCGCCATATCCCGCGCCCGCGATCCGCTGGACGCCTCTATCGTCACGCCGGAAGCTCGCGGCGATGAAGTCGAGCATCGCGTCGAACTCGGCTTTACCGACCTCGAAGCGCGAAACCGCCGGGTGAGCCATGCCGATCTCGCCCATCACGTCGACATGCAAGGCGGAGCGATCGAGGGTGAGCGCCTTGAGCAGCGGGCCCGGCTTGAGTTCCGCCCAGGTCGGGGTTTCGAGGTAGAACGCCCGGCTGCCCCAGCCAAACACCAGATAGCGCGCGCCGGGAGCGTCCGCAGGCATGCCCGCATCGACCAGAAAGCCGAATTTTTGCAGCACGGCTTCGTCGATGGGCACAGCGATGTCGGTATGGATCGGATTGGTCAGCACCAAAAGGTGCCGTTCCCCGGCCGCTGCCGGCGCGTCGCCGATCAGTGGCCGCGGTATCAGCGTGCCGAGGGCGAGCACCAGAACCACCACCAGCACCGCCCAGCCGAGAAGCCGAACGCCCCTTCCCGCCCTCATACCCATCGGCACCCTCCCGCAGGTCGCGGCAACCACAACAAAAGAGCCCGGCCGAAATATGGCCGGGCTCTCGAACCAGCGGTGCGGTTTGCTAGTGCAGGATCTGGCTGAGGAACAGCTTGGTGCGCTCGTGGCGGGGATGGTCGAAGAACTCGGCCGGGGTGTTCTCCTCGACGATCTGGCCCTGGTCCATGAAGATCACCCGGTTGGCGACCTTGCGCGCAAAGCCCATCTCATGGGTCACGCACAGCATCGTCATCCCCTCTTCGGCGAGGCCGACCATGGTCTCCAGCACCTCCTTGATCATCTCCGGGTCGAGCGCCGAAGTCGGCTCGTCGAACAGCATGATGCGCGGGTTCATGCACAGCGACCGCGCGATCGCCACGCGCTGTTGCTGGCCGCCCGACAGCTGGCCCGGATATTTGTTGGCCTGCTCGGGGATCTTGACCCGGCGCAGGAAGTGCATCGCCTGCTCTTCGGCCTGCTTCTTCGGCGTCTTGCGCACCCAGATCGGAGCCAGCGTGCAGTTCTCCAGGATGGTCAGGTGCGGGAACAGGTTAAAGTGCTGGAACACCATGCCGACCTCGCGGCGCACCTCGTCGATCTTCTTAAGATCGTTGGTCAGTTCCTTGCCGTCGACGATGATCTTGCCCTTCTGGTGCTCCTCCAGCCGGTTGATGCAGCGGATCATCGTCGACTTGCCCGAGCCGGACGGGCCGCAGATGACGATGCGCTCGCCGCGCATCACCTTCAGGTTGATGTCCTTGAGCACGTTGAACTCGCCGTACCATTTGTGCATGCCGACGATGTCGATGGCGACATCGGTGTCCGACACGTGCATCTTCTTGACGTCGACCCTCAGCTCCTCGGCGCTGACTGCGTTTTCAGTGGCCATAGGCCGGTACCCCTTTCATTGCCTTAACGCTTGTGACCGGTGTCGAGCCGGTGCTCCATGTAGATAGAATAGCGCGACATGCCGAAGCAGAAAATCCAGAACACGAGCGCGGCGAAGACCAGGCCCGAGGCCGGCGTCTGCGGCGACGCCCAAGCCGCGTCCGAGAAGTTCTGGCGCACGACGCCGAGCAGGTCGAACATCGAGATGATGTAGACGAGGCTGGTGTCCTTGAACATGCCGATGAAGGTGTTGACGATGCCGGGAATGACCAGCTTCAACGCCTGCGGCAGCACGATCAGCCCCATCTTCTGCCAATAGCTGAGGCCGAGCGAGTCGGCGCCCTCGTACTGGCCCTTTGGGATCGCCTGCAGGCCGCCGCGCACCACCTCCGCCATGTAGGCCGAGGCGAACAGCGACACGCCGATCAGCGCGCGCAGGAACTTGTCGAAGGTCACGCCCGCCGGCAGGAACAGCGGCAGCATCACGCTCGCCATGAACAGCACCGTGATCAGCGGCACGCCGCGCACCGTCTCGATGAAGATCACGCACAGCATCTTCACCACCGGCATCTTCGAGCGCCTGCCGAGCGCCAGCAGGATGCCGAGCGGCAGCGACACGACGATGCCGACGAAGGACAGGCTGAGCGTCACCAGCAGGCCGCCCCACAGCGGGGTCTCGACATGCGCAAGGCCGAACACGCCCCCCACCAGCAGAAAGAAGGCTACCACCGGGAAGACGAGGAACAGCAGGATCGCGTTCAGGCCCTTGCGCGGCACCCGAGGGATCAGCAGCGGCACGAGCAGGCCCACGAACATGATCGCCACGAGGATGACGCGCCAGCGTTCATCGATCGGGTAGCGGCCGAACATGAACTGGCCGAACTTGGCCGTCACGAAGGCCCAGCAGGCGCCGGACCACCCTTCGGGGTGGATGCCGCCCTGCACCACCGTCGCGCAGAAGGTGCGGTCGGTGCCCGTCCATTGCGCCTGGATCAGCGCCCAGTCGACCAGCGGCGGCACGATGGCGACGACCAGCAGCATGCCGAGGATCGTGAGGACCGAATCGAACGGATTGGCAAAGAGGTTCTTGCGAATCCAGGCGACCGGCCCGCGCTCCCGCGGGGGTGCGGGCTGCGGCAGCGCCATTTCGGTGCGGACGTAGCTCAAGTCGGTTTGCGACATGTCCGCCTACCTTTCCACCAGCGCCATCTTGGCGTTGAACCAGTTCATGAACGCGGAGGTGATCAGGCTGAGCCCGAGGTAGACGACCATCCAGATCACCACGATCTCGATCGCCTGCCCGGTCTGGTTGAGCACCGTTCCCCCAATCGCGACCAGGTCCGGATAGCCGATGGCGATCGCCAGCGACGAGTTCTTGGTCAGGTTCAGATACTGGCTGGTCAGCGGCGGGATGATGATGCGCAGGGCCTGCGGCACCACGACCAGCCTGAGCGCCTGCCCCGACCTCAGCCCAAGCGCGGCCGACGCCTCGCTCTGGCCCTTGCTCACGCCCCTGATGCCTGCCCGCACGATCTCGGCGATGAAGGCCGCCGTATAGAAGGACAAGGCCAGATAGAGCGACAGGAACTCGGGCTTCACCTGCAGGCCGCCCGTCAGGTTGAAGGTCGACTTCTGCGGGAAATCGAAGCTCAACGGAGCTCCCATGACGAGCAGCGCCAGCAGCGGCAGGCCAACGATCAGGGCGATCGAGGTCCACAGCACCGGGAATGCCTGGCCGGTCGCCATCTGCCTTTGCCTGGCGGCGCGGGCCACGAAGACCGACATGGCAATGCCGAGCAGAAATGCAACCGGAATCAGCCAGCTCCCCTCACCCCATACCAGTTTCGGGAAATAGAAACCGCGGCTGTTGAGATAGGAGCCGAAGGGCAGTTCGATGCTGTCCCGCGGCAGCGGCAGCACCGACAGCACGCCGAAATACCAGAAGAAGATCACCAGCAGCGGCGGGATGTTGCGGAAAAGCTCGACGTAGACGGTGCAGATCTTGCGGATCAGCCAGTTGTTGGCCAGCCGTCCGATGCCGATGAGGAAGCCGAGGATCGACGCCGTCACGACGCCCGCCAGCGCCACGACGACGGTGTTCAGCAGGCCGACCAGCAGCGCCCGCTTGTAGGTCGAATCCGAATCGAAGGCGATCAGCGTATCGCTGACGTCGAAGCCGGCACGACCGTTGAGGAAGCCATAGCCGGACGCGATGTTGGCGCGCCTGAGATTTTCGGCGGTGTTGCCGACGATCCACCAGACGAGCGCCACAAGCACGGCGACGACGAGTACCTGGAAGAAGATGCCACGCACCTTCGGGTCGTAGAGGAGCGACGCGCGGCCGCTCCCTACGTCATGGGAAATGTCCTGCGTAGCCATCGGAAGTCCCTCTGACAGAGTCCCGAGAGGCGGTCATGCCGCCTCTCGGACCAGACTTCGGATCAGCGGATCGGCGGTGCGTACTGCAGTCCGCCCTTGGTCCAGAGCGCATTGATGCCACGGGCGATCTTCAGCGGGCTGCCCTGGCCGACGTTGCGTTCGAAGACTTCGCCGTAATTGCCCACGGCCTTGACGATGTTGACGACCCAGTCGTTGGCCAGGCCGAGGTCGGTGCCGATCTTGGTGTCGGCCTCGGTGCCCAGCACGCGCTTGATCTCGGGATTGCCCGACGTCTTCATCTCCTCGACATTGGCCTGGGTGATGCCCAGCTCCTCGGCCGTCAGCAGCGCGAAGTAGGTCCACTTGACGATGTGGTACCACTTGTCGTCGCCCTGGCGCACGGCCGGGCCGAGCGGCTCCTTGGAAATGATCTCGGGCAGCACGACGTGATCGTCCGGCGAGCCCAACGTCAGGCGGATGCCATAGAGGCCGGACTGGTCGGTGGTATAGACGTCGCAGCGGCCGGCGTCGTAGGCGGCGTTGACTTCCTCGAGCTTCTCGAAGACGACCGGGTTGTACTCCATCTTGTTCGCCTTGAAGTAGTCGGCGAGATTGAGTTCGGTCGTGGTGCCCGTCTGCACGCAGACGGCGGCGCCCGAAAGCTGAAGGGCGGAATTCACGCCCGGCAGCTTCTTGGCGTTGATCATGAAGCCCTGGCCGTCAAAATAAGTGACGCCGACGAAATTCAGCCCAAGCGCGGTGTCGCGGTTGATCGTCCAGGTGGTGTTGCGCGACAGAAGGTCGATCTCGCCGGACTGCAGGGCGGTGAAGCGCTCCTTGGCCGACAGCGGCGTGAACTTCACCTTGCTCCCGTCACCGAAGACCGCGGCGGCCACGGCGCGGCAGAAATCGGCGTCCAGACCGGTCCAGTCGCCCTTGTCGTTCGGTGCCGAGAACCCGGCCAGGCCGGTGCTCACGCCGCATTGCACGAACCCCTTGGCCTTGACGTCCTCGAGCGTGCCCGCAGAGGCGGTCGCCGTCATGAGGCCAAGAGCGGCAGCCCCAAGAATGCCTGATGCTGTGTATTTCATGACCCACGAACCCTTTTCTGTTTTCCAGGCTCAAGCCTGTTTTTTTGATATGTGAACTCAGCATCCCCTTCCGGCCCATTTCCGGATGCGCATCCCTGCGGAGCGCGTTGCTGCAGTCCGGTTCACGAATGCCATCGAAGGCGATTATTCTTGTAAGGTCAAGTACGAAAGACCTACTAGAAGGTTACCTCCCACAGGCCGCAGAACACCCTTTCGGGGCCAGTATAACACAGGCGGCGCCCTGCCCTTACGTCAGCCGCGATCCGGCCTGGAGCGCCGCATGCCGATCGCCTCCGGCAAGATCTTGCCCTCGCGCGGACGGAACCCCATCCGCCGCGCGGCCAGCATGCGCGCCATGAGGGCGACGACGACCCAGCCGAAGAGGAAGCCGGCCGCGACATCGGAAGGATAGTGCGCCCTCGCCACCACCCTCAGCATCGCAAACCCCAGACCGGCGACCGTGATCGGCAGCCAGTGGCGCGGAAACCAGATGGCGAGCACCGCGGCGGCAGCGCCCAGCGTCGTGGCATGGCCCGACGGGAAGCTCGAGAAATACTTGCTTACGACGAGCGGAGAGAAGTGATAGGCGCCCAGTTCGCCGAACATCGACGGCCGGGCGCGTCCGAACGCGATCTTCACCAGGTTGACCGCGATCCCGCTGATCGCGACCGCAGCGAACATGAAGGCGGCTTGACCGAAAAGCAGCGTCAGGCGCGCTTTCAGCCGATAGCCGGCATTCTGCCAGTCGGCGGTCGCCGCGGCCAGGTAGATGGCCAGCGCCGGCACGAGATACCATTGCGACAGTCCGACGTCGCTCAGCCACGCCAGCCAGGCGGTCAGCGCATTGCGGTGCCCGAGCATGAAGTCGATGGCCATCGCGTCGATCGGAAACAGCAGGGCGACGGCAATTGCGCCGGCCACCACGACCATCGTGAGCGCGGCCGGCCATACGGGCAGCGGCGTGCCCACCGGTTTCCGCCAGAGCCGGCGCCAGGAGAACGACACCGTCCTCCCCAGCCGGCGCAAGCGGCCGGCGGGCCAGATCTGGCCCATCCGAACAGCCGCCTTCTGCGGTTGCGCCGGATCGGCCGGCGCACTATGGCTGGCGTCTTCGCTGAAAGGATGCGGCTTCATGACTCAGGACAACGGCAGGACCAAGGGCATCAACACGCGTCTCGCGCATTCCGGCCACGATCCGCACAGCTTCCATGGCTTTGTCAATCCGCCAGTCGTGCATGCGTCGACTGTGCTCTATCCGAACGCCGCGACAATGGCCGCGCGTGCCCAAAAATACACATATGGGACCCGCGGAACCCCGACGACGGACGCGCTCTGCCAGGCCATAGACGAACTGGAAGGCTCGGCCGGCACCATCGCCGTGCCCTCGGGGCTTGCGGCGGTCACCATTCCCCTGCTCGGCTTCCTATCGGCGGGCGACCACATACTGATCACCGATTCGGTCTACCACCCGACCCGGCATTTCGCAGACACGATGCTCGAGCGGCTCGGCGTCGAGGTCGAATATTACGAACCGCGCATCGGCGCCGGCATCGCCGCGCTCATCAAGCCCAACACCAGGGTCGTCTTCACCGAATCGCCGGCCTCCAACACCTTCGAGATCCAGGACATCCCGGCCATCGCCAGGGCGGCGCATGCCACCGGCGCCATCGTCATGATGGACAACACCTGGGCTACCCCGCTCTATTTCAAGGCGCTCGACTTCGGCGTCGATGTCACCATCCATGCCGCGACGAAGTATCCGGCCGGCCATTCGGACGTTCTGAGCGGCACGGTTTCAGCCAACGCCGCCTGCTGGCCCACGCTGCGCGAGGCCTTCTTCACGCTCGGCTGCTGCGCCGGCCCCGACGACGTCTACCAGGTCCTGCGCGGCCTGCGCACCATGGGCGTGAGGCTCTCGCATCATGAAAAGAGCGCCTTGGAGATCGCGCGCTGGCTCGAGGGCCAGCCCGGTGTCGCCCAGGTGCTGCACCCGGGCCTCGAAAGCCATGCCGACCACGCGATGTGGAAACGCGACTTCGCTGGCTCGAGCGGCATCTTCTCGGTCGTGCTCGCCGGGGGCGGCAACGAGAAGGCGCATGCCTTCCTCGACGCGCTGGAGATCTTCGGACTGGGCTATTCCTGGGGCGGTTTCGAAAGCCTCGCCGTGCCGGTGAACCTCACCGACCGCAGGATCGCCAAGGGCCCCTATGACGGGCCGATCATTCGCCTGCAGATCGGGCTCGAGGATGTCGAGGACCTCAAGGCCGACATCACCGCCGGCCTTGCCGCGGCAAACGCGGTGGCGTGACCGCGGTCGCGGGTCTTCCGGACCTAGCTGGTCTAGTGAAGCGACGCCGTGAGCATCATCGCGATCGCAAGCGAGGACGAGTGGGGGCGATGGGATCGAACTCGCTCATGACGGTCTCCGCTCGTCCAACGCCTGACGGGAGAGCTAGTTGCATCGACGATGCTCATCCTGTGCGGGCCTGAACCAGCCTTCAGCCGACGCCGTGAGCTCAGGGTGGAACGAGCAGCCGTGTCGAATGGTGTCGACAGCATTGCCGTCTTGCCCCACGAACTGGCTGACCCGCCCTACCTCGCCAAAATTGCGCGTGATTGCTCGGATGAGAACGTAGTGGTAGATCGACGCTCTAGGACTGGCGGGGCCGATGCGTGCTGATCTCCAATCAATTCAATTTCTTGTTCGTTCACATACCAAAGACGGCGGGTTTGTCAGTTAAGGATACATTTCGTCCTTACTCAAATCGTCCGAAGCGGACCCTCTTGCGCCGCGTACTTTCCAAATTGCCCGTCCGAGAAAATCAAACGTTCTTTAACCCGCCGCAGCATGCGACGGCGGAATGGGCCCGCCGCAAGCTTGGAGAGGATTGCTATTCCAAACTGACATCGTTTGCTGTCGTCAGACACCCGTATGACCGAGCCATTTCGTACTACCAGTTCATCAACCAGCATGATGAGCATCACCAACATAAGTTGGTAAAAGAAATGAACTTCGAACAATACCTCAAATACCTGGCGGGAAAGCCCGCCGGGAGACGCCTACGCCAGATCGATTTCCTGGTCGACGGCGGAGGAGCGATAATTGTCGATCGAATTCTCCGGTACGAATCTCTGGAAGCAGACATCGAGGCGATTTGGACCGAACTGGCCCTGCCGGGTCGCCCGACAATGTCGCGTCGCAACGCCTCTGTGCGGCGCACCGTGGACGAGTACCTGACGCCCCGAACGCGCGGCCTGATTCTCGACCTATATCGGAACGATTTCGACAGATTGGGCTATGAACCCTAGCCCAGGGGGCCTTGTCTCCTGCACGGATCGGCCCAGACACCCGAGGGTCAAAGCGAGGCGGTAGTGCCAATCCCTTGCTTCGGCAATTGCGCGGCCTACGCGTGCCGCCCGCCTGTGGTGCGAGCCGAAAGGTAATGGCGATCCCGACAGGATTCGAACCTGTGACCATCGGCTTAGAAGGCCGGTGCTCTATCCAGCTGAGCTACGGGACCGCTGGCCGGCCTCAGGAAGGCCGACAAGTGCTTGGCAGGCCGTCAGTGGGTCCAGGGCGTCCTGCGGTCATAGCGGAAATTGTCGGAATAGGAAATCTGCCGGCGCTTGGACTCCTTCGGCTCCTGCACCCGGAAATCCAGTCCTTCCTTCTCGGCGTAGGCGATCGCCTCCTCGCGGGTCTCGAAGGTCAGCCGGATCTGGCTCTTCATGTCGCCGGAGGTGGTGTATCCCATGAGCGGATCGATCTTCTTCGGCTTCTCGGCGTCGAATTCGAGTATCCAATTCCCGGTCTTGGCCTTGCCAGACTGCATGGCGGTCTTGGCGGGGCTGTAGATTCGCGCGGACATGCCTACCTCACTAACGGGTCCACGCCGGCGGCGCGGACTTCCAGATGCTGCCGTCATTACTTTGCATTGGCCGCCGCCGCAAGGCGAAAGCCCGTCGTCTCCTTTTTGCCCTTGCCATGTCGATCGGAAGTCACTACGCACTGCAGCGCAAATCGGTCCGGAGTGTAGCGCAGCCTGGTAGCGCACCTGATTTGGGATCAGGGGGTCGCAGGTTCGAATCCTGCCACTCCGACCACCGCATCCAAGATATGCCAAGTATTTGCCAGTTCTCCGCCGCCCTCGCGCGGCTGACCCGTCTCCATGCGTCCAAAGATGATCTTGATCTAAAGTAGCCAAGTGCTATCGATCTATTGGGGCGCGGCTGGGCATTGGAGTGCAAGAGATCATTCTTGCGCATGTTCCGGCCCGACAAACCGCATCGACATCGTTGCAAGACGATTTCGACGCGGACCAGCTCGGGGGAGCGACGAAAATTGGCGGATCTGTCCGAACAGTTCATCGATCAGATCTACGAAGCGTCCTTCGCTCCTGAAAAATGGCCGGAGTTGCTGGCGGACCTGTCCCAGGCCGTCGACGGCAAGGGCGGCTGCCTGTTCACGCTCACCCGCCGTGCCGCCGCCCATGTCGGATCGGAAGCGATCGCCGCCGATCTCGAGGAGTTCATGCGCGACGGCTGGGTGACCATCAACACGCGCACGACGCGCGCCGAGGCGCTTGCCCATCCCGGCTTCCTCACCGACCTGGACCTCTACAGCGTGTCCGAACTGGCGACCGAGCCCATATACCGGGACTTCCTTCATCCTCGCGACCTGGGTTGGGCGGCCGGCACCCTCATCCCGCTGCCGACCGGCGACCTGCTCGCCTTCAGCGTCGAAAGGTCGACGGCGCGCGGCCCCTTCGAGCGCGCCCATGTCGAGGCCCTCGACCGCCTGCGCCCGCATATCGTTCGCGCAGCAGTCGTCTGCACCCGCATCGGCCTCGACAAGGCACAGGCCGGCGCAGGCGCGCTCGAAGCGCTCGGACTGCCCGCCGCGGTGCTCGGCGCGAACGGCCAGATGGTCGCCTGCAACCGCCTCATGGAGGGCCTGATCCCGAGCACCATCCGGGACGGGACCGGACGCATCCAGATTGTCGACCGCAAGGCCGACAGCCTGCTGGCCGGGGCGCTCTCGGCTCTGGCATTCGGAGCGAGACAAGGCATCGCCCAGTCTTTCCCGGTCGCCGACGGCACCGGCCGTCCGACCGGCGTCGTGCATCTGCTGCCGGTGCGGGGCGCCGTGCACGACCTGTTCAGTCAAATCCACAGCATCCTGGTGGTCACCCCGCTGGCCGCCCCGGTGGCTCCGCCGCCCGGCATCCTGCAGGCGACGTTCGACCTTACGCCCAGCGAGGCGCGAATCGCCTCGGCTTTGGCTGCAGGCCGCTCGATCGACACGATCAGCCGGGAATTCGGGGTCGCACGCGAAACCGTGCGCTCTCACCTGCGTTCGATCTTCGCCAAATCCGGCGTTTCCAAGCAATCCGCCCTGGTGCGCCTGCTCTTGAGCGTGACGCTGCCGAGCGCCGCGGATGCCGGCGACTGAGCGCCGGGCACCGACTCGACAGTTTAGCCGGGAACCTGCACATCTGCTGCGAGGAGGACGACCGCCATGCCGTATCTCGACATCTATCTCAGCCAACTCGTCGATCCGTTCCGCATCGGCCTGCTGATCGCCCTCGTGTTGACGGCGGCAAACACCTCAAGGCAGATCAACCGCTGGATCCCCATCGCGCTCGGCATCGTGTTCGTGGCCGTGCTGATCCCCTACAGCATCGGCGCGGGCGCCAGCGAGGGCACGGCAGCGCCGATCCTGGTCGGGCTCGTCTCCAACGCAACCATTCTGGCGGTGCTGCTTGCCGCCAAGGCGGCCTATGCGCGGCTGGGCTGACGCCCGCGCCCCGCGCTCAGACGTCCAGTTCGCCCTGTCCGCTGTCAAGGGCGCCGATCATCTCGGCAGCCAGCGCGCGCGTGATGCGCGACTTGTGCTCCAGCGCCGCACGGTCGAGCTTCTCCACCACCCGGATCGCGGTCGACAGCGAACGCTCGATGCGGCGGACGAGGAACTGCACCACATGCGGCTCGACATCGACCTGACGGTCGGCGAACAGCTTGGTGATGACGCCGGCGAGCAGGAGGTCGTCCGGCTCCTCGATCTCCACCGTCGCGGCAGCCTTGAGCCGCGAGGCGAGGTCGGGCAGCGACACGCCCCAGGCCGAAGGAAAGCTGCGCGCGGTGATGAGCAGATGCGAGTGCGCCCCTCGGATCGCGTTGATGAGGTGGAACAGGCCCTCCTGGTCGAGTCTGCCCTGATCCGCATCGTCGATCAGCACCGGCGATGCGCCGATTGCGCCGACATGGGCCACGATATCGGACGCGTCGAGCTGCATCGCGTCCGAATGCTCGCGCCAGATGGCAGCAAGATGGGACTTGCCCGAACCGGCGGGACCCGCCAGCAGCACCACGGGCGCGGGCCAGTCGGGCCAGCGATCGATCATGCCGACCGCCTGCAGGTTGGCGCTCGAGACCACGAGGTCGTCGCGCGACAGGCCGGGCAGATGTCCGAGGTCGAGCGGCAGCTGGCGCGGTTTTGGAGGCTCGCGCGACACGTTCATTTTTCCGGGCCGGCGTCGCCCGGCTTCGCCGCCGGAGCGTGCGTCGCATGGCCATGATAGAGTGGCGAATCGAGGTAGCGCGAGATGGCGAAGCGCACCAGCACGGCCACCGCCGCCGCCGAGGGAACGGCAACCAGCAGGCCGACGAACCCGAACATGGCACCGAAGGCGACGAGGGCGAACATCAGCCAGACCGGGTGGAGACCGACGCTCTTGCCGACGAGACGCGGCTGCAGGATGTTGCCTTCGATGAACTGGCCGACGAAGAACACCGCCGCCACGGCCAGGACCATGGTCCAGTCGGGCCAGAACTGGACGACGGCGACGCCGAGCGAAAGTACCAGGCCAGTCAGCGAACCGACATAGGGGATGAAGCTGATCAAGCCTGCGAACAGGCCGATGAGGACGCCGAAGTTCAAGCCCGTCAGCGTCAGCCCCACCGCATACATGATGCCGAGAACGAGGCAGAGCGTGCCCTGCCCTCGGACGAAGCCGGCAACGGCCGTGTTGATGTCGCGGGCGATCTGCCTGACGGTGTCGACGTGGTCGCGCGGGATCCAGCTGTCCACCACGGCAACCATGCGGTCCCAGTCGAGCAGCACGTAGAATGCCACGACCGGCGTGACCACGAAAAGGCTGGCAATGGAAAACAGCGCCACGCCCGAACTCCAGATCGACTGGAAGATGGTGGTCAGGAACCCGAAGCCGGTCGTGAGCAGCGAATTGAGCCCCTCGCGCAACCCGGCCGCGTCGACGCCGAAGCGCTGCTCGAGCCACTCGGGATTGAAGTTGGTCACCAACTGCTGGAGCTTCTCGATATAGCCCGGCACCTTGGCGGCGAAATCGGCCATTTGCGACGCCAGCACCGGAACGATGATCACCAGCGCCAGAACGAGGAAGACCAGGAAACAGACGAGGATGACCACCGTCGCCATCAGGCGCGACAGGCCGAGCCGCTGCAGGCGGTCGGCCACCGGGTCGAGGAAATAGGCGAGCGCCATGCCGGCCACGAAGGGCAGCAGGATGTTGCTGAACAAATAGAGGAAACCGACAAACAGAACGGCCGATATCAGCCAAAAGCGGATCTGTTTGCGGAAGGCCGCCGCGGCGGCGGCTTCCAGCGCCTCGTTATCGATCGGGAGTTTCGCCTTCGCCATAGCCGCTCATATGTCTCAGCCAGGCAACGAGATAGGCCGCCGCCGAAGCGACGGTCAAGAGGCCAGAGACCGTTATCAACGCCGGGCGAAGCGGGCCGAAGCCGAAACCAAACGACAATTCGGCCAGCACCAGCGCCGCAAGCACGATCTGGACGGCGGTGTTGATCTTGGAAACCATCAACGGTTTCACCACCACCGGATTGCCCATGACCGTCGACAAGAGCACCGCGCAGACGATCAGCGCGTCGCGCGAGACGGCCAGCACGACCAGCCACAGCGGCAGGTGGCCCATGATGCCGAGAACGACGAAGACGCTGACCAGCAGCAGCTTGTCGGCCATCGGGTCGAGATAGGCGCCGAGCTTGGAATACTGGTTGAAGTGGCGGGCGATGAAGCCGTCGACGGCATCGGACACGCCGGCGACGACGAAGCCGGCGAAGGCCCAATCCCAGCTCCCCGTCAGCATGGCGTAGATCACGCAGGGCACGAGCACCAGCCTGCCTATCGTGATCAGGTTCGGAACAGTCACTGCTTCATCCCGCCTTTGTGTTTCAGCGAAACATGGGAGAGACTTCCGATCGCCGCAAGGGACAAGGCGCACGGCGAGGCTGTCCACGGCTTTGGCCGCCGCCAGCCGTCGCATATGGCCACTGTCGCTTGCGGGAAGGGTCCGTTCATGCGAATAGCGCGCAAAAGGCGCACGGCACCAGGATTTGACGATGAGCGAAGGCAAGAACGGTCTCACCTACGCGCAGGCGGGCGTCGACATCGACGCGGGCAACCTGATGGTCGAAAAGATCAAGCCGCTGGTGCGCTCGACGCGCCGGCCGGGTGCCGACAGCGAGATCGGCGGCTTCGGCGGGCTGTTCGACCTCAGGGCCGCCGGCTTCATCGACCCGATCCTGGTCGCGGCCAACGACGGCGTCGGCACCAAGCTCAAGATCGCCATCGACGCGGGCAAGCACGACACCATCGGCATCGACCTAGTCGCCATGTGCGTCAACGACATCGTCGTCCAGGGCGCCGAGCCGCTGCTGTTCCTCGACTACTTCGCCACCGGCAAGCTCGATCCCAACCAGGGTGCCGACATCGTCTCCGGCATCGCCGAGGGCTGCCGGCAGGCCGGCTGCGCGCTGATCGGCGGCGAGACCGCCGAGATGCCGGGCATGTACCATGGCAACGACTACGACCTCGCCGGCTTTGCAGTCGGCGCCGCCGAGCGCGGACAGCTGCTGCCCACCGACGACGTCGTCGAGGGCGACGTGCTGCTCGGGCTCGCCTCGTCCGGCGTCCATTCCAACGGCTACTCGCTCGTCCGCCGCATCGTCGAAAAGTCCGGCCTCGGCTGGGCCGACCGCGCGCCCTTCGCCGACGGTCCGGCGCTGGCGGAAGCCCTGCTCGAGCCGACCCGCATCTACGTCAAGTCGCTGCTCAAGGCGGTTCGCGAAACCCATGGCATCAAGGCGCTCGCCCACATCACCGGCGGCGGCTTCCCCGAAAACATCCCCAGGGTGCTGCCCAAGGAATTCTCGGCCGAGCTGGACCTGTCGGCCATCGAAGTGCCCGCGGTCTTCTCCTGGCTTGCCAAGACCGGCGGGGTCGCGCCGGAGGAAATGATGCGCACCTTCAACTGCGGCATCGGCATGATCGCGGTCGTCGCCGCCGGCCAGGCCGCGCAGGTCGCCGCCGTCCTGCAGGAAGCCGGCGAGACGGTCGCGCCCATCGGCCGCATCGTGCCGCGCCGCGACACCGGTGTCATCTATCGCGGGTCGCTGGCGCTATGAGCATGCACCGCAAGCGCACCGTCATCCTCATTTCCGGCCGCGGCTCCAACATGGCCGCGCTCATCGACGCAGCCGCCGATCCGGCCTTCCCGGCCGAGATCGTCGGCGTCATCTCCGACCAGGCCGACGCCAAGGGCCTCGGCATTGCCGCCAGCCGCGGCATCGCGACCAAGGTCGTGACCCGCGCCGACCATGCCAGCAAGGATGCGCATGACGCCGCCATCGACTCGGCACTCGCCACCTTCGGCGCCGAGATCGTGGCGCTTGCCGGCTACATGCGGCTGCTGACGACGGGTTTCGTCGAGAGGTGGCAGGGCCGGATGATCAACATCCATCCCGCGCTGCTGCCCTCCTTCAGGGGCCTCGACACCCACCAGCGTGCGCTGGATGCCGGCATCCGCGTGCATGGCTGCACCGTGCATTTCGTCACGCCCGCCATGGACGACGGCCCGATCATCGCCCAGGCGGCGGTGCCGGTGCTGATCGACGACGACGAGGCCACGCTTTCGGCGCGCGTGCTCAAGGCCGAGCACCGGCTCTATCCGCTGGCGCTCAAGCTGTTCGCCGAAGGCAAGGTCCGCATGGAAGGCAGCCGTTCCGCCTTCTCGGGCTTCACCGACGCCACCAGCCAGGACCACATCGCAGCGCCGACGCCGGCGCGCGACGAGGTCGACCTGGAACAGCTGGCGCGCATCACGCCGTAGTGGAGGCAGGCATGGCGGGGAAACGGCAACTGCTTGTCCTGCGCCATGCGAAGTCGAGCTGGGACGATGCCTCGCTCGCCGATTTCGACCGGCCGCTGGCGCCGCGCGGCGCAAAGACGGCGCCATTGATGGGCGCGGAGATCGCAAGGCGCGGCTGGCTGCCTGAGTTCGCCCTCGTCTCCCCTTCCCTGCGCACCCGCGAGACCTGGCGGCTGGCCACCGCATCCTGGCCGCAGCCGCTGCCGCCGGTTACCTATCCGCAGGAACTCTACGAGGCCTCCGCCGCCGAAATCCTGGCCGAGGTCCAGTCTGTACCGCACAGCGTCGGCACGCTCCTGGTTCTCGGCCACAATCCAGGCCTCGAATCCTTCGTCCGCATGCTCGCCGGCCCTGACTCGGCCGAAACCGCCCTGCGGCTGGTCAGGGAAAAATTCCCGACCGGCGCGCTTGCCCGGCTCGAATTGTCCGGTGGCTGGGATTCGCTTGGCCCCGGCAGCGCGACCCTGACACATATGCTCAGGCCGAAGGATGTCGGCTAGCGCCGGTGGCCGCCGAACCTGCCGGCAAGCAGCCTCAGCACCATCGGCATGGCAATTATGGCCAGGGCGCCCAGGAACCAGGCCAGGACGATCAACGGCTTGGCGATAATCTGGGCGAGCGCTGCGACCTGCGCGACGAAACTCGACGCCTGATCGACGTTGAGCATGCCGACGACGTTCTGGTCCAATCCGCCGGCGGCGGCGGCGTCCTTGCCACCCTGGATGACGGCGCCCGCATTGCCCGCCAGCCAGGCCCCCAGCCCGTCGACGAGGCTGTATCCCGCCCAGGCAAGCAGCGTCCACACGGCCAGCATCACCAGCACCATGGCGGTGCCCATTCTCGGCATTCTGGTCACGGCGCGCTGCTCGTCATGGGATGCATGTCGCCGAGGGTCGGCCCTGCCCCATTCGACTTTCGCCGGCTTTTCCCGTTCCGGCTTGTGGCCCGGTTCCGACGTCATGCGGGTCTTGTCGATGCCGAGCGCGCCAAGCAAGCCGTCACGTGCGCCATGCCCGTCGCCCGTGCCATGGCGCCTGGTTCGGCCGTGATTGTCGCGATGCCCGGACTTGCCGTGCCATCCCATCGGATTGCCTCCTCAACAGCAGCCGCTTCGGGCCTTTCCCAAAGCTGTCGGAAGACTAATTCCTCCAGCCGCTAGAGGTTAAAGAGGAAAAATGCCGGCGAGACAGGATGTCGCAAAGGCCGCTCAGTGGATGGTTTCCATCGGCGCGCAGTTCTCGCGTTCCAATTGCAGCGTCGTGTGGTGCAGGTCGAACTTCTGCTGCAGCTGCGCTTCGATCGCCCGGCGCACCGTCTCGGCGTCGGCGCCCTCGGCCAGCACGGCATGGGCGCTGAGCGAGGCCTTGCTCTGGGTGATCGCCCAGAGGTGCAGGTCGTGCACCGACGCGACCCCTGGCACGGCAACGATGGTCTGTTCGACCTCGGCCAGGCTCATCCCGGGGGGAACACCCTCGAGCAGGATGTTTACGCATTCCTTGAGCAGGACCCAGGTGCGCGGGAAGACCATGAAGCCGATGCCGACGGCGACCACGGAATCGACCCACTCCCAGCCCGTGAGCCAGATCAGCCCGGCGCCGGCGATGACGCCGATCGAGCCGAGCATGTCGGCCCAGACCTCCAGATAGGCGCCCTTGACGTTGAGGCTCTTGTCCTTGTGCCCGGTGAGGATGCGCATCGCCACGAGGTTGACCATCAGGCCGACTACGGCAATCGCCAGCATGCCGAGCGAGGCGATCTCGGCCGGCTCGTACAAGCGCTTGTAGGCTTCGTAGAGGATGTAGAAGGCGACGCCGAGCAGCAGCAGCGCGTTGAACGCCGCGGCCAGGATCTCGAAACGGGCGTAGCCGTAGGTGCGCAGGATGTCGGCCGGGCGGCGCCCGACACGGATCGCCAGCAGCGCGATCGCCAGCGCCATGGCGTCGGTCAGCATGTGCGCGGCGTCGGAGATCAGCGCCAGGCTGCCGGTGAGCACGCCTCCGACGACCTCGGCGACCATGAAGGAGCCGGCCAGGCCGAGGGCGATCCAGAGCCGCGGCACCGGCGTGCTTTCCATGTCGACATGCTGATGGTCGCCGCTCATATGTCGCTTCCCTCTGGCGCCGTGCCTATGCGGCCGCGCGCACCCAAACCTTGTTGTCGTGAACGGCAGCACCGCCATAGGGCGCGGGCGCATCGGCGCCGGTCAGCACGTTGATGCCCTCGCCGCGCTCGTGATCCGAGTTCGGCCAGATGCCCTCGGCGATGACCACGCCGCGCTTGATCTTGTCGAACAGCCTTGCGTGCAGCACCACTTCGCCGCGCTTGTTGCCGAGCTCGACGCGGTCGCCCGTGGCGACGCCCATGGCCGCGGCGTCGTCGGGATGGATCAGCAGCTCGGGCCGCCCCTCCTTCTCGCGCGACACCGGCGTCTCGGCGAAGGTCGAGTTGAGGAAGTTGCGCGCCGGCGAGGTCGCCAGCCGGAACGGATGCTCGGCGTCCGCCACCTCGATCAGGTCGACATGGTCGGGGAATTCGGGCAGCTGCTGGTAGGGTCCGAAGATGCCCATGCTCTTCGGCGGCTTGTTGGGGGCAGTACCGCCGTTCCACTGCGGCTTGAATCGGAACTTGCCGTCGGGATGGCCGAAGCCCTTGAGGAAATGCGCATCCTCGAACGCCGGCTGCATGTCGACCCAGCGGCTCTCCTGCAGGCTGTCGAAATTGCCGAGGCCGCGCTTCTCCAGCATGTGGTCGATATGCTGGCGCTCGGTCAGGCCGAAGCCCGGCATGTGCGAGACACCCAACCGCTTTGCCAGTTCCTCGATGACATAGTGGTTGGTGCGCGGCCCCTCCGGCGGATCGATCAGCTTCGGTCCCAGCGTGATGTGCTGGTTGCCGCCGCCCTTGTAGACGTCGTCATGCTCGAGGAACATCGTCGCCGGCAGCACCACGTCGGCGAGCTTGGCCGTATCGGTCATGAACTGCTCGTGCACACAAGCGAACAGGTCGTCGCGCATGAAGCCCTTCACCACCAGCCGCTGCTCGGGCGCGACGTTCGCCGGATTGGTGTTCTGGACCAGCAGCGCCGTCACCGGCGGACCGCCATAGAGCGCGTCCTCGGCGTTGGTCAGCACCGGACCGATGCGCGAGTGGTCGAGATAGCGGATGTTGGGATCGCGGAACTTCGTGCCCTCCAGAAGCTCGCCGTTGAGCTTGTAGATGCCCGAATTGGAATGGAAGGCGCCGCCACCCTCATATTGCCAGGCGCCTGTGACCGCAGGGATGCACAGCGCCGCATGCATGTTGACCGAGCCGTTGCGCTGGCGCGAAAAGCCGTAGCCGAGGCGGAAGAACGTCTTCTTGGTCGTGCCGACGAGCCGGGCGAAGGCCTCGATCTCCTCGACCGACAGGCCGGTGATCTGAGCCGCCCATTCGGGCGTCTTGTCGCGCAGATGCGCTTCCAGCCCCTTCGGATCGTCGGTGTATTTCTCCAGATAGGGCCGGTCGGCAAACCCTTCCTTGAACAGCACGTGCATCACCGCGCAGGCGAGCGCCCCGTCGGTGCCGGGCTTCAGCACCAGCGCCATGTCGGCCTGCTTCATCGTCGCGGTCTCATAGATGTCGATGACGACGATCTTGCTGCCGCGTTCCTTGCGGGCTTTCACCGCGTGGGTCATGACGTTGACTTGGGTGACCACCGCATTGGTGCCCCAGATCACGACGCAGTCGGACTTGCCGATCTCGCGCGGATCGGAACCGCGCAGCGCGCCCGTACCCATGACATAGCCGGTCCAGGCGAGGTTGGTGCAGATCGAGCCGAAGAAGCCGGAATATTTCTTGGCGTGGCGCAGCCGCTCGATGCCGTCGCGCTGCACCAGCCCCATCGTGCCGGCGTAGAAATAGGGCCAGACGGTCTCCGAGCCATACTTCGCCTCGGCGGCGATGAACTTCTCCGCCACCAGGTCGAGCGCCGCCTCCCAGCTCGCTTCCTTCCACTGCCCCTCGCCCTTGGCGCCGGACCGGACCAGCGGCTTCAGCAGGCGGTCGGGATGATGGACGCGATCGGCATAGCGCGCGACCTTGGCGCAGATCACGCCGGCCGTGTAGCTATTGTCCTTGGAACCATGGACGCGGCCGATGCGCTTGTCGTCGATGAGCTCGACATCGAGCGCGCAGGTCGACGGGCAGTCGTGCGGACAGGCCGAATGACCGATCCTGATCTTGGCGTGCTGGTTCATGGCGCCCTTTTACCCTGATGTCGGATTGCCGTGTAGGGCCAATTCGAGAGGTTGCGCTGCCCCTCATCCCCCTGCCGGGACCTTCTCCCCGTATAGGGACGGGGAGAAGGAGGCTGGCCGCTACGTCGCCGCTTGCCCCTTCTCCCCGTTCGCGGGGAGAAGGTCCCGGCAGGGGGATGAGGGGCAGCGCAACGGTGCAGCAGTTTACTCCGCGACCCCTTCCTCGTACTCCGCCGACATCGTCAGCCATTTGTCCTCGTTCTGGCCAAGCTGGGCGCCAAGCTGCGAGCGCTCCTTGGCGAGCTGGGTCGCGGTCGTCGGGTCCTTCTCGTAGAGCTTCGGATCGGCCAGTTGGTCCTCGATGAGGTCGATGCGCTTGCGGATGCGGTCCATCAGCGCCTCGGTGGCGCGGATTTCCTTGGCCAGCGGCTCCAGCGCCGCGCGCCGTGCCGCCGCCTCGCGGCGCTTGTCCGCCTTGGAGGCCTTGTCGGCCTCGCGCTTGTCGCGCCGGTCGCCGGACACGCCGGTCACCAGCGTCTTGTAGTCCTCGAGGTCGCCGTCATACGGATTGACCGAACCGTCCTTGACCAGCCACAGCCGGTCGGCCGTCGCTTCCAGGAGGTGGCGGTCGTGGCTGATCAGGATCACGGCGCCCGGGAAGTCGTTGAGCGCCATGATCAGCGCTTCGCGGCTGTCGATATCCAGGTGGTTGGTCGGCTCGTCGAGGATGAACAGGTTCGGCCCGTCAAAGGCGGAAAGCCCCATCAGCAGCCGCGCCTTCTCGCCGCCGGAAAGGTCCTTGGCGGCGGTGTTCATCTTCTCGGTGGGCAGGCCGAACTGGGCAACACGCGCCCTCACCTTCGATTCGGGCGCATCCGGCATCAGCCGGCGCACATGCTCATAGGCATTCTCCTCCGGCCTCAGATCGTCGAGCTGATGCTGGGCGAAGATCGCCACCTTGAGGCCCGGCGCGACCGTCACCGATCCCGTCTCGGCCTGAAGGCGTCCGGCCAGCAGCTTGGCGAAGGTCGACTTGCCATTGCCGTTGGCACCGAGCAATGCGATGCGGTCGTCGGCGTCGATGCGCAGCGTCATCTTCTTGAGGATCGGCTTGTCGGCCTGGTAGCCGACATTGACGCGATCGAGCGCGACGATCGGCGAGGCGACCGTCTTCACCGGTTCGGGGAAGCTGAACGGGCGGACATTGTCCTCGATCAGCGCCGCGATCGGCTTCATCTTCTCCAGCGCCTTGATGCGCGACTGCGCCTGGCGCGCCTTGGAGGCCTTGGCGCGGAAACGGTCGACGAAGGACTGCAGGTGCTTGCGTGCCGCCTCCTGCTTGACTCGGCCCTTCTCCTGCAACTCGCGCTGCTCGGCGATCTGGCGCTCGAACTGGTCGTAGCCGCCGCGCCAGAAGGTCATCTTCTTCTGATCGAGATGGACGATCGAGTTGACGGCGCGGTTGAGCAGGTCGCGATCGTGGCTGATCAAAAGAACGGTGTGCGGGTATTTCGACACGTAGTTCTCGAGCCACAGCGTGCCTTCGAGATCGAGATAGTTGGTCGGCTCGTCGAGCAGCAGAAGGTCGGGTTCGGAGAACAGCACGGCCGCGAGTGCCACGCGCATGCGCCAGCCGCCCGAAAAGGACGAAGCGGGCCGCTTCTGCGCCTCATCGTCGAAGCCGAGGCCGGCGAGGATCGTCGCCGCGCGGGACTCGGCCGAATGGGCGTCGATGTCGGCGAGACGGATGTGGATCTCGGCGATGCGATGCGGGTCGGTGGCCGTCTGTTCCTCAGCTAGCAGCGCGGTGCGTTCGACGTCAGCCTTCAGCACGATGTCGATCAGTGGCTCCTCGGTGCCCGGCGCCTCCTGCGCCACCTGGCCGATGCGGGTGTTCTTGGGCAGGCTGATGCTGCCGCTTTCGGAACTGAAGTCGCCTGTGATCGCCTTGAACAGCGTGGTCTTGCCCGTGCCGTTGCGGCCGACGAGACCCGCCTTCGTGCCGGCGGGCAGGGTCAGCGATGCATGGTCGAGCAGCAGACGTCCGGCAATGCGGAGGGAGAGATCGTTGATGATAAGCATGACGAGAGGGTTTCTGACGAAGTGTTGTGACGATGGCAAGTGCGCGCGCACGCACGGTGCGCAACGTACCGTCGAAAATCGAAGCAGGCGCCGGTGGCCTAGGCGAAAACCGGTCTGCCCATGCGGTGCATGGCGCCTTCGGCCACTTCGCCGCCGTGGCCTGCGGCGCGACCGTCCAGCGCTGCGGGCGGCGGCGAGGCATGGCCCAGAGCGAACAGTACGGCGCTGCCCGCCGCAAGCACGGCAAAGAGCATGAACATGCCCTGCCCGCCGAAGGCGCCGAGCGCCAGCCCGCCCAACAACGGTCCGAGGAAGTTGCCGACGGAGGCCAGCGAATGCGCGCCGAAATAGGCACCGCGGTTGTCGTCGCTGGCGATCTTGTCGACCAGCACGTATTCGGCCGGAACGACCAGCACCTCGCCCACGGTGAACAGCACCATGAAACCGATCAGCATCGTCGCGCTGGTGGCGAAGGCAAAGCCGACCTCGCCGCCAAGGAACAGCAGGCAGCCCGCGACCATCGCCTTCATCGGCCCGATCTTCTCGATCAATATCCGTGCTGGTGCGGTGGCCAGCACCACGACCGTGGCATTGGTGGTCACCAGCCAGGCGAAGACCTTCACCCCGTCCTCCAGGTTGGCGGTGACGTATTGCGACAGCGTCACCGACCATTGCCCGTAGACGGCGAGCAGCAATATGCCGCCGCCGAGGTAGAAGACCAGCCGGCGGTCGCGCAGGGCAGCGCCCAGGCGGCGCAGGCCCGGTAGCTGCGACGCGGCCCTGGCGCCGGCGCTACCCAAGAGAACGGCCGGCACGATGGCAAAAATCGCGGCCGAAAAGGCGAAATGCACGACGCCGGCGATGATGAACGGCGCCGCCGAGTTCGCGCCTATGGCGATGCCGATCATCGGCCCCACCGCCCAGCCGGCATTGATGACCAGGTAGCGCCACGAGAACATCCGCAGCCTGAGCCGCTCGGGAGCGGCGTCGCTCATCAGCGCACGCGCCACCGGTTCGTAGACCGCAGCGGCGACGGAAGAGACTATGTGGGCGAGCGCAAAGGCCGCGACCGACTGTGCCAGCCCCAGGCCGATCAGGCCGAGGCCAGCGAAAGCCAGCGCGACCGTCAGTACGATGCGGCGGCCGATCCGATCGGACAGCGTTCCGGCAAACGGGCTGGCGCAGGCCCCGAGAAGCGGACCGGCGCCGATCAGCATGCCGATGGTTGCCGGGCCGAGGCCAAAATCCCGCTGCAGGCGGATCGCAAGGAAGGTCAGCGTCATGCCGCGGGCGATGGCGAGCGCGCCCGCCCCCGCGATGAGCAGCAGCACGATCGTCTGGCCAAGCTTTTCGCCTTGAGCGCGCAACGAAATTTCCTCGCAGATGGGAAGGACGGCGATGGTCCGCCGCATGTTCGCCGTTCTGGTCGGGGCCGCGGTGAAAGGCAAGGCGCCTCGCCCCGACGAAGCGATGATCCAGACATCCTCATGACAAGGATCGGCGTCGCCACCCGGCTCCCAAAACGCCACTACTGGTCGGCGACCACGGAGAGGGAACGCGTATCCCGCCATGCGACAATCCGCCACACACCGATCCCAATTCGCAGTATTTTATCCATAAGAAATTAAATTTACCGTTGTGAATGTCGATACTGGACTAACCAAGATCCAATCATAGGGGAAGTCATGCCTAGGAAAATCCTCTGCGCGGTCGATGGTTCACACGCTTCAGACCGTGCCGCAGCTTGCGCGGTCGAGCTCGCCAAGGCGACCGGCGCCAAGCTCACCTTCGTCCATGTCAACACCGTGCCGCCGGACCGCATAGCCAAGACCTGGTTCTGGGACGAGACGCTGATCTCGGCGGTGAACGCCCAGATCAAGGAGCAACTGGCCCACGGCCAGAAGATCGCCACGAGCCAGGGGCTGACCGATTTCGGCAGCGTCGTCGTGACCGGCAACCGGGTATCCTCGGCGATCGCCTCCTATGCCAAGGAGAAGGAGTTCGACCACATCGTCATGGGAACCGGAGTGACGAACGAGTTGGAGCGGCTCTTCCTAGGCTCGGTCGCAACGGAGGTGGTGTCGACCGCCCACTGCCCCGTCACGATCGTCCGCTGAGACTGACCGGCGCAGCGCCGAAGCCAAAGACCGAAACGGCCCGCAACGCGGGCCGTTCCGAATTCCTGTCCGTCGCGTAGACGCTCAGCGGCTGGCCGTGCGCAGCAGCTTGCAGAGTTCGCGCAGGTCGCTCTCGAAGGCCATCGGGTTCGAAAGCACCATCTTGCAGCGCTTGACGTAGGTGGCGACCTGGGCCTGCGACATGCCGTTGACCACGCCCGGATTGATGCCGGGACCTCCCGGTCCGCCCGGTCCGCCCGGTCCGCCGGGGCCACCAGGCCCGCCGGGACCGGCAGGCCCGCCGATGCCGATGTCGATATCCGCAATCGTGTTGCCGCCGAGGCCGAGCGAGGTGCTGACGCCGCCGAGCCCGCTGCCGCCGAGATTGACGCCGACACCCGCGGTGAGACCGCCGCTGCCGCCCACGGTCGCCTTGGTGCCTACGCCGCCGCCGCCGAGCCCGATATCGACGCTCGCCCCGTTGCTGCCGCCTACGGTCGCCTTGGTGCTTGAGCCACTGCCGCCGAGCCCGATGTCGGCGTTGACCCCGCCGGAACCGCCTATGGACCCACCGACACCTCCGGAGTCGACCGATACGCCCAGCCCACCGCTGCGGTCACCGATTTCGATCGCGCTGACCGGCACGCTGAGCGCGGCGAATACCAAGCCCCCCGCCAATGCCGTTGCTATTGCCTTCGAAATGCCAGTCATGGATGTCTCCCTGTGGTTACCAAACCCCAGCGATCCGGCCTTTCAAAAAAAGACCAGTCGCCCAACCAGCAACGCTTCAATCGGGCAAACAGTTTCGCCCAATTGCTTCACTCTGTGCTTTCTATACAGAGAGTCAATGCGCGCCACTAAACAAAGTAAACACATGAATCCTTTTCACAATTTTCTATTAAAGCATAAAATTTTATCATCTTAGGCAAATGCACGACCGTCTTCCGTCCTCTGGAAATAAACCAAGTCGAGGATAATTGACGGTCGACCCAACACTGTGAGCACCATGTGCGCCTGGCCGCGGTGATGTGTTTGATGGTTGAAGAAATGATCGAGCGCAGGCGCCAGCCTTTGTGAGATGGTCCGCATGTCGGTCACCGTCATGTAGGTGAAGCGGCCGGCAAAGGCCTTTTCGCTCAAGCCGTTGACCCATTCCAGGATGCGCTTGTCCTCTGTCTGGCGGGCCGCCCGGAGCCTGGCGAAATCGGCGTGGAGCACGATGTCGAGCGCAGCCGGTGCATCGCCTTCGCCGCTGAAGCGCTTCATCCAGATGCGGTCGGCGACCAGCAGGTGGTTGAGCGTCCCCCGCATCGACTTGAAGAAGGCGCCGGTATCGCGGCCGAATTCCTCTTCGCTGAGATCGGCGGCGGCCTCGTAAATCCTCTCGTTGGCCCATTGATTATAGGCGGCCATCATCATGAAATGCTGTTTCATCGAACTTCCTTCGGTGCTTCGAAACCTTCCAGTCCTTCCTAAGTCCATCGGAAAGCCGCGCCAATGACTATTGTCTTCTACGACCTCGTGGGCCGCGACAGCTCGCGCCCGTTCAGCCCGCATTGCTGGAAAGTGGCGATGGCGCTGGCGCACAAGGGCCTCGACCACCGCAGCGTGCCGACGCGCTTCCTGGACGTGCCGCGCATCGAGGAAGGCGCCTCCAAGACCATCCCGGTCATCCGCGACGGCGAAAAGACGATCGCAGACTCCTTTGCCATCGCGCTCCATCTCGAAGCGGCCTACCCGGACCGGGCGACGCTGTTCGGCGGCTCGGGTGGCAAGGCCCATGCGCGCTTCATCGAACGCTGGTCGCAGCTGACCCTGCATCCCTATCTCGCCGTCGCCGCGCTAACCGCGCTCCACGCCATGCAGGACGAACCGAACGCCGCCTATTTCCGCGCAAGCCGCGAGGCGCGCTTCGGCAAGACGCTCGAGGAGGTGACGGCCGGCCGCGAAGCCGGCCTCGCGGCCTTCCGCGCGTCGCTGGAGCCGCTGCGCGGCATGCTCGCCTATCAGCCCTGGATCGGCGGCGATGCTCCGCTCTTTGCCGACTATATCGTGTTCGGCGCGCTGCAGTGGGCCCGCGTCGCCTCGCCGTTCCAGCTGCTCGAACAGGGGGACCTCGTTGCCGGCTGGTTCGAGCGATGCCTAGACCTGCACGGCGGCCTGGGGCGGCGCGTCGCTGCGGCGGCATAGGCCACTTGGCAATGCGGCGGGCGGCCTGTATAGAGCCCGCCACACTGCAAATCCCCAGACAACAAGGACCTATCATGGCGATCGAACGCACCTTTTCGATGATCAAGCCGGACGCAACCAAGCGCAATCTGACGGGCGCCATCACCAAGATGCTCGAGGATGCCGGCCTGCGCGTCGTTGCTTCCAAGCGCGTGTGGATGAGCCGCCGCGAGGCCGAAGGCTTCTACGCCGTCCACAAGGAACGCCCCTTCTTCGGCGAGTTGGTCGAGTTCATGTCGTCGGGCCCGACGATCGTCCAGGTTCTCGAGGGCGAGAACGCCATCACCAAGAACCGTGACGTGATGGGCGCCACCAACCCGGCCAACGCTGCCGAAGGCACCATCCGCAAGGTTCATGCGCTGTCGATCGGCGAGAACTCGGTGCACGGCTCGGACGCCCCGGAGACCGCTGCCGAAGAGATCACCTACTGGTTCTCGGGCACCGAAATCGTCGGCTGAGCCACGGCATAACGTCGCTGGCCTCGAGCCACTGACGCGGAATCGAAAAGCCGGGGCAAACGCCCCGGCTTTTTTCTTTTGCGCTACAGGCCGGCAATCGGAAGTCGCTACCGCAATGCCGTCTCCGCGGCTGGAATTTCAACGACTTGGCTGAGACTCCGGCGAAACGGATTCAATCAGCCGCCGGCCGAAAAGCGGAGGATCGCCTTGCCGTCCTTGTCCGCCATGACCAGCTTGCCGTCGGCGATGGCGTAGGTGGCGACACGGCCCAGCGCGTCGTGGAACTTGTGCTCCTGGTCCATCATCGCCTGCTCGCAGGCCATCTGCGTCGCCCCGATCTGGCCGAAGGTTATGCCGTTGCCGTCTATCTTGACGCTGCCGAAATAACCGTTGCAGCCGCCGCGGCCCGAAACCCCGCCGTCCTTGCCGATGCGCAGCGTCGACTTGGCCTTGTCGATCACCCCGCCGCCGTCGATGTCCTCGGCGACCCAGTCGCGCTCGAAGATGCCGGCCTCCTCGGCCGGTTCGGATTGGCTGACCATCTTGAGCAGCATCGACTGCGGCCCGGCCGTCAGCGGGTCGACCGAGTGGCGGACGTCGTTGATGAACCAGAGCCGGTCGTCGACGGTGATGCGGGCCTGGAGCGCGTAGCTCATGCCGCCGCGGATGGCGGCTTCATCGAACTTGACGGCGAACTTGACCGGCACCTGGCCGGCAGGATCGATCTTCTGCTGCCCGATGACCTTTGCGGGCGCATCTGCCAGCGACACGTCGACCAGTTGGACGGTCAGGATGGCCTGCGGCGGCAGGGCGATGCGTTCGCGGTAAAGCACCTCGCCGCCGATCGTCTTGTCCTCGGCGGTGGCCAGCGCCGGCATCGCCAGGAGCCCGACCAGCAGCGGCGCGACGCCGAACACGAAATACTCTGCAAGCTTGCCCATCATGGCCAACACTCCATCTGCTCTGCTGCCCCGGCCTCTCCATTCAGGCATCGGGATCCGGCGACCGAATGTGCAATGAATTAAGGTCGTTCGATGACTTCGCTGAGGTGACGATTCAAATTTTCGACCAGCGGGCGGCGGCGGCCTCGTCGCTTTCCTTGGCGTTGACCCAGGCCCCTTCGCTGCCGTCTGCCCGATGCTCCTTCTTCCAGAAGGGCGCGCGCGACTTGAGGTAGTCCATCAGGAAGCTCGCAGCCTCGAACGCTGCGTGCCGGTGCGCGGAAGCCGCGACCACCAGCACGATGTTCTGGCCCGGCGCGATGCGGCCAAATCGATGGATTGCGGTGATGCCGGTGAGCGGCCAGCGTGCGACAGCCTCGCTGGCGATGCGGGCGATCTCGGCCTCCGCCATGCCGGGATAATGCTCGAGTTCGAGTGCCGCCAGCGTGCCCGCCTCGTCGCGGCACAGGCCGGTGAAGGTGACGACCGCGCCGACATCCGCCCGGCTCCGCGTCAGCCGCGCGATCTCGGCGGCGACGTCGAAGTCCGCCGCCTGGATGCGAACCACCGGCACGACCGCGGCAGTCACGGCCTCAGCCCCCCGTCATCGGCGGGAAAAGCGCGATCTCGCGCGCGCCTGCCACCGCCTCGCGATGGTCGACATGCTCCTGGTTGATCGCCACGCGGATCACATCGGGATGCTGCAGCGCGCTCTCGAACTCTTCGCCGCGCGACTTGAGCCACAGGAGGAGGTCGGACACCGTCCTCACTTCGGCCGGCAGGTCGACGTCCTCCTCGGCCTTGCCGATCCGCTCGCGCACCCAGGCAAAATAGATGAGCTTGGTCATCGCCTCATTCGTCCATGATGTGCTTGAGGCCGGCGCGGAAATAATCGTAGCCGGTATACAGGGTGACGATGGCGGCGATCCACAGCAGCGTCAGGCCGACCTGGGTGGTCAGCGGGAAGATCTTGTCGCCGGCCGGACCGGCCAGCAGGAACGCGATCGCTACCATCTGGATGGCCGTCTTCCACTTCGCCAGCTGGGTCACCGGCACGCTGACCTTGAGCGCTGCGAGATATTCGCGCAGGCCCGAAACCAGTATCTCGCGGCAGAGGATGATGATCGCCGCCCACAGCGACCAGCCGGCGATGCCGCCGCGATTGTCGGTGTCTGCGGCGAGCAGCAGCAGGCATGTCGCCACCAGCAGCTTGTCGGCGATGGGGTCGAGCATCTTGCCGATGTTCGAGGTCTGCTTCCAGGCGCGCGCCAGGTAGCCGTCGAGATAGTCGGTCACGCTGGCGGCGATGAAGATGCCCAGCGCGCTCCAGCGGGCAAAATCGCTCGATTGCAGGCGGCCTTCCAGGAAGAAGCAAAGCACCACCAGCGGCACGGCCACGATGCGCGCATAGGTAAGCATGTTGGGCAGATTGAATGCGCGCTGGGCCATGGTTTCTCTTGTGCTCTTTCGTCTGCGTAGTGAAATCAGAAGGCTATGCCGGGGGTCAACTGGCTATAGATAGTCCAGCCTCGGATCGACGCCAATCGCGGCCATCAATTGTCGTGAAAATGGTTGTAAACAAGGCGTGCGATCGATTCCGATATCCCCTCGACCGCCATCAGGTCCTCGACCGCCGCGCGGCTCACCGCCTTGGCCGTTCCGAAGGCCAGGAGCAGCGCGCGCTTGCGCGCCGGCCCGATGCCGCCGATCTCGTCGAGCGGGTTCTTGACCATCTCCTTCTTGCGGCGGGCACGGTGCGAGCCGATGGCGAAGCGGTGCGCCTCGTCGCGCAGCCGCTGGACGAAATAGAGCACCGGGTCGCGGACCGGCAGCGAGAACGAATCCTTGCCCTTGGCGAAGAAGCGTTCGCGACCGGCCTCGCGGTCCTGGCCCTTGGCGACGCCGATCGCCACGACCCGATCCTCGATGCCGAGTTCGGCGAGCATCGCGCGCACCGCCGTCATCTGCCCCTGCCCGCCGTCGATCAGGATGACGTCCGGCCAGGCCGGGAATGCACCATTGGCCTCGGGATCGTCGTCGGTGTCCGCCTGCGCGTCGCCATGATCCTTCAGCAGGCGCGTGAAGCGCCGCTGCATCACCTCGCGCATCATGCCGAAGTCGTCGCCGGGAGTGATGTCGGTCGAGCGGATGTTGAACTTGCGGTACTGGTTCTTCACGAAGCCTTCCGGCCCCGCGACGATCATGCCACCGACTGCGTTGGTGCCCATGATGTGCGAGTTGTCGTAGACCTCGATGCGTGCGGGAGGCTTTTCGAGACCGAAGGTCTGGGCGAAGCCCTCGAGCAGGCGCGCCTGGGTCGAGGTCTCGGCGAGCCTGCGTCCCAGCGCCTCGCGGGCATTCTGCGCCGCCTGGTCGACGATGTCCTTCTTCTCGCCCCGCTGCGGCACAGCGATCGCCACCTTGTGGCCGGCCCGGGTGGACAGCGCCTCGCCCAGCAGTTCCTGCTCCTCGACCGCCTGGGAGAGCAGGATGGAGCGCGGCGACGGCTTGTCGTCGTAGAACTGGGCCAGGAACGAGCCCAGCACCTCCGCGGCCTCGATGGCGGGGTCCGCCTTGGGGAAGTAGGCGCGGTTGCCCCAGTTCTGCCCGGTGCGGAAGAAGAACACCTGGATGCAGGTCTGGCCGCCTTCCTGGTGGATGGCGAAGACGTCGGCCTCGTCGACCGTCTGCGGATTGATGCCCTGGTGGCTCTGCACGTGCGACAGCGCCGCGAGGCGGTCGCGGTAGATGGCGGCGCGCTCGAAGTCGAGGTCTTCCGCCGCCTGCTGCATCTGGGCGGAGATCTCGGTCTTCACCTTCTGGCTGCGGCCTGACAGGAAATCCTTGGCCTCGCTGACCAGCTCGGCATAGCCCTCCGGCGAGATCTCGCCGGTGCACGGGCCGGCACAGCGCTTGATCTGGAACAGCAGGCACGGCCGGGTGCGGTTGTCGAAGAAGCTGTCGGTGCAGCTGCGCAGCAGGAAGGCGCGCTGCAGCGAATTGATCGTCCGCCCCACCGCCTGCGCCGAAGCGAAGGGGCCGAAATAATCGCCGCCCTTACGCGAGCGCGCGCCGCGATGCTTGTAGATGCCAGGCGAGGCGTGGTCGCTGGTCAGCATGATGTAGGGGAACGACTTGTCGTCGCGCATCAGCACGTTGAAGCGCGGCCTCAGCCGCTTGATGAGGTTCGCCTCGAGCAGCAGCGCCTCGATCTCGGTGCGGGTGACGACGAACTCCATCGTCGCCGTCTCGCGCACCATCTTGCCGATGCGGTTGGTGTGGAACCGCCCCTGCGCATAGTTGGTGACGCGCTTCTTCAGGCTGCGCGCCTTGCCGACATAGAGCACGTCGCCCGCGGCGTTCATCATCCGGTAGACGCCCGGCGCATTGGGCAGGCGCTTCACCAGCGCCTGGATGACCTCCGCCCCGACCAGGCCGTCGGCGTCGCCGGCATGCACCGTCCAGTCGATTGCCGTGAACGGCAGGTCCGGCCCGGCAGGCGCAACTTCCTCCTCCACCGCCTCGTCGTCGTCGAGGTCGATGTCGGGCATGTCTTCGGCAGCCTTGCCACCCTTGCGGGGGCTCGAGCCGGTATCGGATTCGCGTGCACTCATTCGGGCATGCCTGTCACATCGGGTGTCTGCCAGGCAAGGTGCTGGCCGCCGTCGATGGCGATCATCTGGCCAGTCACCGACCGCGCCTCCCAGAGATAGCGGATCGTCGCGCCAAACTCGGCAAGCTCGGGCCCATGCTTCAGGATCAGCCCGTCGAGCTGGGCCGCGAAGTCGGTCTCGTCCTGGCGTGCGCTCGGCAGCGTCGGCCCGGGACCGATGGCGTTCACCCGGATGCGCGGCGCCAGCGCCTGCGCCATGGTCCGGGTCGCTGCCCACAGCGCTGACTTCGACAGCGAATAGGAGAAGAACTGCGGCGTCGGTTTCAGGACCCGCTGGTCGATGATGTTGACGATCAGGCCTTCCATGCCTGCGGGCAGTGCCGCGGCGAAATTCCTGGCCAGCAGCGCCGGGGCCTTCACGTGCAGGGCAAAATGCCTGTCCCAGGCATCCCAGCCAAAATCGGTGACCGAATCATTGTCGAAGGTGGACGCGCTGTTGACGAGCAATGAAATCGGTCCGAGCGCGGCTTCGGCCGCAGCGATCAGCCGGTCGACGGCGGCCATGTCGGTGAGGTCGGCCTGGACGACGGCGGCCTGCCCGCCGCGCGCCTTGATGCTGGCCGCCAGCCGTTCAGCCTCGTCGTATGAGCGGTTGCAGTGGATGACGACACCGAAGCCGTACGCGGCAAGGTCTTCGGCCACGGCGCGGCCTATGCGCTTGGCCCCACCCGTCACCAGCACGTTGCCAACTTTCTTCGCCATCAATCGACCTCTCGAGCATTCCTCGGCCAGTGCAAGCCACCACGCCACCCCGGTAACCTAGGTAAAAAGCCGTTCAACGATGGGGCAACAATGCGGCAAAGTCGCTTCCCACCACCGCACGGCCGGGTCGGCGAACCGTGACCTGCCAACGAGATATAGAACGCTCGACCCGTTGCACCAAGCGGGCTGCAGCCAAAGGCCGCCAAGGCTACTGACAAGGGTTGTTGCATTCCAGCAACGTCAAGCTTCAGCCTCATTTGCGCCCCCCAATCACCTCACTTCAGGTTCGGTTCAGCCGCATTTCGGCACGACATTCGGAACCGTCCGGCGCCCACGCCGTTTCTCCCCCCGGACGGGTCTAGGGCGCCAATTTGAAAGAAAGCCAGTGTTTCGTTGGCTTAAGGAGTAAAACAATGACTGCCATTCTCAAGCACGGTCGCCCGCTTGCCGCGGCGTTCGGCCTGGTCGCCCTGGCGGCAATGCCCGCCTTCGCCGCCGACGTCGTCATGCAGGAGCCGCCGGCACCCTCCGTTCCGATGGAAGTGCCCCCGGTCGCCAGCTGGGGCGGGCCCTACGCCGGTGTGTTCCTCGGCTACGGCTTCAGCGGTGAGTCCGATGTCGGCGGCACCAACGTCGACACCGACGGCTTCCTCGGCGGCGCCTTCGTCGGCTACAACTACGAGATGAACAACTTCGTGATCGGTGCCGAAGGCGACATCGGCTACAGCGGCGTGGAAGGCGACAACGCCGACATCAACGTCAAGTCGGGCTTCGAAGGCTCGCTGCGCGCCCGCCTCGGCTATGCCGTTTCGCCGGACATCCTGCTCTACGGTACGGCCGGCGGCGCCGGCAAGCGTATCGAGGTCAGCAACGCCGCAGGCGAAGACACGAACACCGCGCTCGGCTGGACCGCCGGCGTCGGCACCGACGTCAAGCTGACGGAATCGGTCTTCGGCCGCGTCGAGTATCGCTACACCGACTTCGGCAGCGACAACTACAACCTCGGCGGCACCTCGACCGAAGTGTCGAGCAAGGATCATCGCATCCAGTTCGGCGTCGGTATGAAGTTCTGATCGCAAGATCGGCAACAGCGAAGAAGCCGGGCCTCGCGCCCGGCTTTTTTGTTGCCCCATCGTCTGCAAGCCGCTCGCCGGCCGTGCCGGCTCAGCCTTGCGGGATGACCGCCTTGAGTTCGGGGAACCTCTCGTCGAAGCGCGCCGCCCAGCGGGTCAGCCTGGACCGCCCCTTCTCCCACTTGCCGGCAAATCTGAGCTGCATGTAGCCGATGGCGGCGCGCAGCGCGATCTGACCCACGGTGATGGATTTCGGCAGCTTCGGCGGATTGGCGTTGAGCAGGTCGAGCGCGCGTGTGACCTTGGCCCACTGCTTGTCGATCCACGGCTGATGGACGATCTCCTCGGGCCGGGACCGACGCTCGTAGACGATCGCCAGCAGGCAATCGCAAATGCCGTCGGCCATGGCTTCGAGCCGTTCCGCCTCGAGCCGCTTTGCGGCACTGCGCGGGAACAGCTTCTGGCCGGACAGCCGGTTCAGATATTGCGTGATCACCCGGCTGTCGTAGATGCCGTCGCCCTCGTCGGTGATCCAGACAGGGATCTTGCCGAGCGGGTTGGCGTCGGTGAGCATGGCCGGCTGCGGGCCGGTCTCGACCGTGACCGACTCGACGGCGATGCCGGCATGGGCGGCCGCCATGCGGACCTTGGCGCTGTAGGGCGAGGCGGAGGAATAGAACAGTTTCGGCATGAGAGGGTCCCCTTTTGGCGGTGGACCTTATTCAGCAACCGAGCCGCGGGCAACGCGGGTCGCGCGGAAATTCAACCGCCGCGCACCGGCGGCATCACCACCTTGTCGCGGCTGCAGGCGCTTCGCTCCAGCTCCGGGCAGGCGCGGAAGCTGAGGTCCTTGTCCATGCAGATGCGCACCTCGCGCAGGTAGCGCCGGTCACAGGTCACGGCCACGCCGTCGGCGGCCATCCCCGGATTGGACTGCAGGAAGGCACGTTCGGCCTCTCCAGGCTTCAGGGTGCGATAGGCCTCCAGCCGCTTGAATTCGGCCGGGATCACCACCTTTTCCCGTGCCGCCCGCAGCACCTCGAAATAGTCGTCCTGGGCGAGCCCGGTGCACGTTCCGTGCTTGCGCCACTGATGGCGGATGAGCCCGGCCGATGGCATCAGGTCGAGGAGGGTGCGGGTCCTGTCGTTGGCGACGTCGGACTCGCGCGTCCGGCAGAATTCGGGATAGCCGCGCTCGAACTGGGGCCACAGGCCATGAACGACGAAGGCATAGGGCCGGCCCGACCGGCACTGCTGGCCGTCAGCCTCGCCGCCCTCCGCCTCGCAATAGCTCGGCGACCAGGACAGCGCGAGCACGTAGAAGTCGAAGCCCTCCCCGCGCGGCACCGCCGCGGGTGCTTTCGCGGCCGCCTGCGGCTCGGCATCGGCCGATTGCTGCTCGGACGGCGCACAGGCGGCCAGCGCAAGAAGGGCTGCGACCGAAAGCGCGGCAACCCGGCCGCGCAACGCCAGCTTCATCGGGATCGTCAAGCCTCAGCGCAGGACGCGGCAGCGGCCGTTGTAGACGTACCAGCGGTCGAAGCCCGAGACGCAGAATTCGACATTGTCGCCGATCGAGGCGAAGCCCATGCCTTCCTCGATCAGGTACCAGATGTCGCGGGAGCCGCCGTCCGACAGCGCCACCGTCGCCCCGCAATAGCGGCGGGCGATCGGGTGGTCCTCGTCGGCGGGCAGGTAGCGATGTTCATGCACCCGCTGGAAGTCGGTGATGGCCACGTCCGGCAGGTTCGGCACGTGCCGCACCTGGTAGCTGAAGCGCTCGGTGATGCGGTTGAGGACCGAGGCTTTGCCGCAGATGCCCGGATCGCCATAGTCCGCGCCGACGGCAAGGTCGGCGGCGCTGGCGGCGCCCGTACCGAGCAGGGCCGCTCCGGCACCGAGGGTTGCGGCAAGGATGGTGCTGGCGACGCGACTCATGGCTTCCCTCTCCAAGACTGCTGTAGAGCAGTTTGCGGCGTCGCCGTGTTCCGGTCAAGCAGCCGGCGTTTCGCCCGCCAGCCACTCGGCCGACCAGCTGGCCGTGCCGTCCTGGACGAGGATCTTGCCGAGCACCGGCATAAGCACGCGCAGTTCGGCCTCCAGCGCGTAAGGCGGATTGACCACCACCAGGCCGGTGCCGTCGAACCTCGGCTCCGGCGACGGCGGGCGGATCTCGAAGGCGACGTCCAGGATCTTGGCGATGCCCGCGTCGGCAAGCGCGGCGCGGAAAGCCGCCACCGCCTTGCGATCCTTGATCGGATACCAGAGCGCGAACATGCCGCCCGGCCAGCGCCGATGCGCTCTCGCGAGGCCATCGGCCAGCCGGGCGAATTCGCCTTCCTTCTCGAAAGGCGGGTCGACTAGCACCAGGCCGCGCTTTTCCTTCGGCGGCAGGTGCGCGCCCAGCGCCAGCCAGCCGTCGAGCTCGATCACCCGCGTCTGGAAATCGCCCTCGAACAGCGCCGCGAGCGTCCTGGCGTCGGCCGGGTGCAGTTCGATCGCCGACAAGCGGTCCTGCTTGCGCAGCAGGTGCCGGACGATCAGCGGCGAACCGGGATATCTTTCGATGCCGCCTGCCGGGTTCGATGCACGCACGGCATCCAGATAGGGCGCGAGCAGGTCGGCAGCCTCGACAGGCAGCTTCGCCTCGACCAGCCGGCCGATGCCGTCGTGCCACTCGCCCGTCTTCTGCGCCTCTTCCGAACCGAGGTCGTAGAGCCCGATGCCGGCATGGGTGTCGATGACGCGGAAGGCCTTGTCCTTGCGCTTGAGATATTCGACGAGCCGCGCCAGCACCGCGTGCTTGACCACGTCGGCGAAGTTCCCGGCATGATAGGCGTGGCGGTAGTTCATGTCTTGTCTGCACCCCTGCCCCAGCGCGGCGCCGGCGGCTGCGAGTTCGGGTTCTGCGGCCGCTCGCGGCCGCGCCGCAGCGACAGCACCAGGCCGACGAAGCCTACGGCCATCAGCGAGAAGCCGACCGGCTGGGCGCGCCCGTCTGCCTCGATGCCGCCGGCCCGCAAGATCAGGTCGACGCTCCTGATCTGGACGTTTTCGGCATCGCCCTGGCCGACGACGAAGCGATAGGTGCCCGCCTGCACGTCGCGGATGAGGCCGGCATCGTCGCGGAAGATCGGGTCGGGCAGCTGCGGGCTGCGTTCGCGCGGGGTGGTGTCGTAGAAGTTCAGGGCCTGCGCCAGCACAGTCTCGCCGCGCGTCGAGGCGGTGATGGTCAGCACCGCCCGGGCCGGCGTGACGACCGGCGGCGCCAGCGTCGTCAGGTCGACCAGCACGCGCACCGGGGCATCGGTGCTCGCCAGCGCCACCTCGATCGGGCGGAACGTCCCTCCCCGGTCGTAGGCGCGAAAGGTGCCGATCTCGCGGCCGGAAAAATTGGTGGCTGCCCAGGGGTAGACGATGCCGAGGCCGGCGCCCGCGAGCAGGACAAGAATGAACAGGAACCGCATGGTTTGAATCTCTGGTGCCGGCCGCCCTGACGGCCGGCGGAATGGTAGGCTTGCCCCCTACTAAGCCCTTTGCCGTTCGGCGGAAAGTGCCGTCATGGCTTTGACGGCAGGTCGCGTTCCATCGCATCGAGCAGCATGTCGAGGCCCATGTCGAAGGTCTTGTCGAATTCGCTCTCGGCGAAATACCGCCCCGCCGCGGCGACGTTGGGATAATCCTCCCGCAGACGTTCGTCGTCCACGGTGGTCACCGCCGACGGGCCCTTTGCATAGCCGGCGCTCTCATCGAGGATCGCCCCCATCAGATAATAGCCGGCGGCGCGGAACAGGCGCGCCCCACGCTCCTGCCCGAAGCCACCGCCCTCGAACACGGCGATTACCTCGTCGAGCCATCCGAGGCATCCGGGCGAATTCATGCGATAGGTCACGAGGAACGGCGCAAAGGCAGGATGGGCCCGGGCCGCGGCGCGAAAATCACTCATCACGATCCGCACCCGCTGCCGCCACGGCAGGTCGGCCGGCGGGATCTCCAGGTCGGCGACGAGCCGCTCGACCAGCGCCTCGAACAGGTGCGCCTGGGACGGGTAGTGATGGTAGATGCTCATTGCCTCGCAGTTGAGCGCCTGCGCCAGCTTGCGCATCGAAAAGCCCACGAGCCCTTCCCGCTCGATGACCTCGAATGCCGCGGCTTCGATGAGATCGCGCGACAGCCGTCCGCGCGCTCGCCTTTTGTTGATCGACGTCTCCATGGCCCTGCTTGACAACTTACAGTGTAAGGTTCACCAATATGCATACCTTACACCGTAAGGCAAACATGTTCCAGAGGAGGAAGTCATGTTCGCATACCATGCATCCGCCTTCGCCTCGTTCCGCCACACGATGACGGCCCTGGCCGGCGCCGCGGCCTGCTCGGCCACCCTTGCATTGACGCCCATGCCGGCCCACGCCGACGACTACGACGCCGCGATCCAGGACATCCAGAAGACCATGGGCGGCGTGCCGAGCTTCATCAGGCAGTTCCCCAAGGCCGGCCTGCCGGGGGCATGGTCGGAACTCAAGAGCATCGAGTTCAGCGACAAGACCGCCCTGCCGCCGAAGACCAAGGCCCTGATCTCGCTGGCGGTGGCCGCGCAGATCCCGTGCAGCTATTGCATCTGGGCCGACACGCAGAGCGCCAGGCAGGCCGGCGCCACCGACGAGGAAATCCAGGAGGCGGTGGCCATGGCGGCGTTGACGCGCCACTGGAGCACGGTCCTCAACGGCATGCAGGTCGACTTCGAGACATTCAAGAAGGAAGTCGGCGGCGAGATGAGCGCCGCGAAGTAGCGTTGCTGCCGGTGCGGCGTGCTGGAAGCTCAGCCGCCGCGCCGTTCAGGCCTTGCGTTCCCAACGCCGGTCGGGCGTCTGCTGCCAGTAGGTCACGGTGTGCCCTCCGGCCTTCATCGTCTTCCAGTGCCCGCGCGCCGCCTCGAGCTGCATCGCATCATGGCCGTCGAACAGGAAGACCGCGCGCTGGTAGGTACCGATGTCCGGCGGCGAGGCGCCATCCACCAGGAAGCGGATTTCCGCGGCGTTCGGGTTTTCCCCGCCAACGGTCAGCACGATCGGCTGCTCGGCGGGCCACGGCTCGCGGTCGCTGCCGTGGGCCAGGAACGAATCGTCGCGGAAGGTCCAGAGATGGGCGTCGAGCGCGTCCCGCCGCTCCTCGCTCCCGGCCTGCACCACGGCCTTCCAGCCGCGCTGGAGGCTGCGTTCGAGCAACCCCGGCAGGGCGTCTTCGAGCGTGGACTCCGTCAGGTGGTAGAATAGGACTTCGGCCATTGCTCAGTTCGCGCCACCCCTGAGGCTTCGAGAAATTTGGCCCAGCGCGCCACATGAAGTGGCCACTGGGGCGGATCTGTCCAGCCTTACGCCTCGTAGTGGTCGCGCACCAGCCTGTCGAGCAGCCGCACACCGAATCCGGAGCCCCACGACTGGTTGATCTCGTTGGTCGGCGATCCCATCGCCGTGCCGGCGATGTCGAGATGCGCCCACGGCGTCTCCTTGACGAAGCGCTGCAGGAACTGCGCGGCGGTGATCGATCCGCCGTAGCGGCCGCCGATATTCTTCATGTCGGCGTTCTTGGAATCGATCAGCTTGTCGTAGTCGGAGCTCAGCGGCATGCGCCACAGCTTCTCCTGGGTCGCCGTCCCCGATGCGGTCAGGTGGCCGGCGAGTTCATCGTTGTTGGAGAAGAGCCCGGCATGATGCTGGCCCAGCGCCACCATGATGGCGCCGGTGAGGGTCGCCAGGTTGACCATGAATTTCGGCTCGAAGCGCTGGTTGCAGTACCAGAGTGCGTCGGCGAGCACGAGCCGGCCCTCGGCGTCGGTGTTGAGTACCTCGATCGTCTGGCCCGACATCGAGGTGACGATGTCGCCCGGCCGCTGCGCGTTGCCGTCGACCATGTTCTCGACCAGGCCGATGATGCCGACTGCGTTGACCCTGGCCTTGCGCGCGGCCAGCGCATGCATCAGGCCGGTGACGGCGGCGGCGCCGCCCATGTCGCCCTTCATGTCCTCCATGCCGGCCGCCGGCTTGATCGACACGCCGCCCGAATCGAAGACGACGCCCTTGCCGACGAAGGCGACGGGCTTGTCCTTGGCCTTGCCGCCATTCCACTGCATGATCGCCATGCGCGGCGGGCGCACCGATCCCTGGGCGACGCCCAGAAGCGCGCCCATGCCGAGCTTCTTCATCTCCTTCTCGGTCAGGATCTCGACCTTGACGCCGAGCTTTTCGAGCTCCTTGGCCTGCGCCGCGAACTCGACCGGTCCCAGGATGTTTGCCGGCTCGTTCACAAGGTCGCGCGCCAGCACCACGCCGCCGACCACGGCCTCGGCATCCGCGAACGCCTTCCTGGCGGCAGCCGGCTCAGTGCAATGGATGGTGATCTTGGCCGCCTTCCGGTCGTCGGCCTTGCCGTTGCCGCCGCCGTTGTCCTTCTTGGTCTTGTATTTGTCGAAGGAGTAGCTGCGGAGCAGGATGCCTGCCGCAAGGCGTGCGGCAGCCGCGCCGTCGGCCGCAATACCCGCTATGTCCAGGACGACGGCGGCCTCGGCCGACTTGCGCAGCTGCGCAGCGATCGTACCGCCGAGCCTGAACCAGGCGTATTCGTCGAGCGACGCAACCTTGCCGACACCGATCGCGACGAGCCTGTCGGCCGCGGTTCCCTCGGGCGCCAGCACCTCCACCGAGCTGCCGAACTTGCCCGAGAAATCGGCCACCGGGAAGGCACGCTCGAGCTTGCCTGCCGGATCGCACGCCCGCGCCGAATCGCTCAGCCCTCCGTCCTCGGCGGAAAACACGAATATGCTCCCCTTCGTGGGCGTTCCCGGCTTGGCGAAGCTGATCGACGGCTTGGAAGTCATGATGTCCTGCTTATTGTTACCCATTTCCGCTGGTGCGCGACATTTCGTCGTTTTGGCCGCTTTGGCAAGCCTGCCCTCCGCGAAGTCGGATAAAGTCGCCGACGCGATACCGCCGGAAACATTATGTTAACCACCTCCATTGGGCCTTTCTTAGCCATTGCTGCCGACACTCGGGCGGCAGGGGCAACGGTGTCGGACGATGGCGGCCATGGAAGGGGCCGGTTGTGCCAGCCTCGCTTGGACTATACCTTACCCACTCGCAGGCCATGCAGCCCCCGGCCAGCCTGCCGCATCGGAAACACGGAATCCTGATCATCGATGAAGGTTGTTGAACGCTACATCCTGCGGCGCGCGTTCGCGGTCTTCATCGCGGCGCTGACGTGGACGCTGGCGATCGTCTGGACCACCCAGGTGCTGGGTCGAATCGACCTCGTCACCGACAGCGGCCAGTCGGCGCTGACCTTCTTCGAGGTCGCCGCCCTGATCCTGCCGACGGTCATTCCGATCGTCGTGCCATTCGCCCTCGTGATCGCGGTTGCACAGACGCTCAGCACCATGAACGGCGATTCCGAACTCGTGGTCATCAACGCGGCAGGCGCCTCGCGGCTGACCGTCATCCGCCCGATCCTGATCCTTGCGGCATTCGCCAGCGTATTCTCGTTCGTGGTCGACAATGTCGCCGACCCCTTGGCGCGGCAGCGCAACCGCGAGCTCATCGCCACCTCGCGCGCCGATCTGCTTTCACTGATCATCCAGGAGGGCACGTTCCGCAAGGTCGACAACGGCCTCTTCGTCCAGGTCGGCAAGCGCCTGCCCAATGGTGGCCTCGGCGGCATCTTCGTCGCGGATTCGCGCGAGAAGAACGTCGACCTCGTCTATTACGCCAAGGACGGCTCGTTCATCGAACGCGACGGCAAGCAGATGCTTGTCATGAACGACGGAGTCATCCACCGCAAGGCGCCGGGCGGCGAGGTTTCGGTGATCAGTTTCGATTCCTATGCCTTCGATCTCAGCGAATTCACGGCAGCCGCCAACGAAGTGGTGATGCGGCCGAAGGACCGCTCGACCTCCTATCTTCTCGACCCGCCGGCCAACGACAAGTTCTTCCAGCGCGATCCGCTTCAGTTCAAGGCCGAGTTGGACCGCCGCTTCACCGAATGGCTCTATCCGATGGCCTTCGCGCTCATCGCGCTTGCGGTTGCCGGTGACGCCCGCTCGCACCGCGACGCCCGTATCCATCCGCTCATCACCACCATCGTGATCGCGCTTTTCTTCCGCTGGCTCGGCTTCTTCGCCGACAGCAAGGCCGAGTCGATGCGCTGGCTGAGCTACTTCGTCTATGGCGTTCCGCTTGCCGCCGCGGCCATCTCCATCTGGTTCATCCGCCGCAATCGCACGATGGAACTGCCGGTCGCAGCCGCCGACTGGATCGCCGGGGCCGCGGGCCGGGTCGGCGACCGTCTGACGGCGCTACGCTACGGCACCGCTCCCAAGCAGGGAGCGGCATGATGGGCTGGACGCTCGGTCGCTATTTCTTCTTCCGTTATGCAGCGATCACGACGTGGTTCTTCGTCGGCATATTCGCGCTGATCTTCATCATCGACGTCACCGAATTCTCCAGCAACATCGGCGGGCTGCCCGGCTACTCCTTCGGCCTGGCCTTGACCGTCTCCGCACTCCGCGTGCCGATGATCATGCAGCAGACGGTGCCCTTCGTCGGCCTGTTCGGGGCGATGGCCACGCTGGTGTCGCTCAACCGCCGCTACGAACTGGTGGTGGCACGCGCCGCCGGCATCTCGGCCTGGCAGTTCCTGCTGCCGCTCTGCATCGGCGCCCTCATCTTCGGCGCCATCACCGTCGGCGTCCTCAATCCGCTGGCCGCGCACGGCTTCTCGCGCGCCGAGGCGATCGAATCGCAGCTGCGTTCGCGCCAGTCGAATTCGGTCTCGGCCTTCTCCGCACCATGGCTGCGCCAGAAGGTCGGCAAGACCGACGTCATCATCGGCGCCCGCGCCGTGCTCAACCAGGGCCTGCAGCTTTCCGACGCCGTGTTCTTCATCTTCGACACCGACGGCAACATGATCGAGCGCAAGGACGCCGAGACCGCCTACCTGCGCGACGGCTACTGGGAGCTCGTCGGCGTGCGCAGCATGCGCGGCGCCGAGAACTTCACCTCGCAGGCGACCGACAGGGTGCGGACCAACCTGAAGCCGGAATTCGTCCAGGAAAGGCTGGCGCGGCCCGAGACGATCCCGTTCTTCGAGTTGCCGGCAAAGATCGACGTGGCGCGTTCCTTCGGCTTGCGGGCCAACGCCTTCGCCATGCAGTTCCACTCGCTGGTGGCGCTGCCCTTCCTGTTGGTCGCAATGACGCTCATCGCTGCAACAGTGTCGATGAGATTTGCGAGGATGGGACAGTCGGCCACGATGATTCTGGGTGGCGTAGTCGCCGGCTTTCTGCTTTATGTCGTTTCGGTTCTGGTCAAAGCATTTGGCAATGCGGGATTCGTGCCGACTTACATTGCGGCATGGTTTCCGGTTGTCGTAGCAATGTTTTTCGGGGTGACTTTCCTGCTTAATAAGGAGGATGGTTAGTTGAGGGGCGCACTGGCCAGCCGCAGGACGGCCCATAGGGCACGTTTATTCGGCGCGACTGCGCTTGCTTGCCTGTTTGCAAGCGCGCTTCCCGCCACTCCCGTCTTTGCTCAGACTGTCGCCGACCTCGCGCCCGACGTGCCCGAGGGCTCGAAGATGCTGCTTGAGGCGGACACGCTCGTCTACGATAACGATGCCCAGACCGTCACTGCGGTCGGCGGCGTGCAGATCGACTATGCCGGCAACCGTCTCGTCGCGCAGCGCGTGACCTACGACCGCAAGACGTCGCGGCTGATCGCCAGCGGCAACGTGCAGATCGTCAATTCCGACGGCACCAAGATCTTCTCGCAGGAAATCGACGTCACCGACGATTTCGCCGACGGGTTCGTCAATTCGCTGCGGCTGGAGACCGTCGACAAGACATACTTCGCTGCCGAGAGCGCCAAGCGCGAAGACGGCTACCTCACCACGTTCAGCAACGGCGTCTACACCGCCTGCGAACCCTGCGAGGCAAAGCCCGACAAGGCCCCGATCTGGCGCATCAAGGCGCAGAAGATCATCTGGAACGGCCAGAAAAAGACGGTGCGCTTCGAGAACTCCAATTTCGAGTTCTTCGGCTTCCCCATCGCCTTCCTGCCGGCCTTCGAAATCGCCGACCCCACCGTCAAGCGCAAGAGCGGCTTCCTCATCCCGAGCATCAGCTACAAGAGCGAACTCGGCGTCAGCCTGTCGGTCCCCTATTATTTCGCCCTGTCCCCGACATACGATCTGACGGTGACCGGGACCGGCTACACCAGGCAGGGTTTCCTCGGCGAAGCCGAGTGGCGCCAGCGCTTCAATAACGGCCAGTACAGCCTGAAGATCGCCGGCATCAGCCAGATGAACCCGGACAAGTTCGATGCCAACACGGTGGATTCGGGCCCGGCGGGCGACGAGAACAAGCTGCGCGGCATGGTCGGGACCAAGGGTCGCTTCGACCTCAACCCGCGCTGGGCGTTTGGCTGGGACGTCATGGTCCAGTCCGACAAGAATTTCTCGCGCACCTATCAAATCGACGGCTTCTCGGACAGCACGTTCCGCTCCGAAGTCTACCTGACCGGCCTCAACGACCGGAACTACTTCGACCTGCGCGCCATGCGCTTCCAGGTGCAGGAGGACGCGCTCGATTCGGATCCGGATGCACGCGCCGACAAGCAGCCCTGGGTGCTGCCGTCGCTCGACTATGCCTACATCCCGGACATGCCGCTGGCCGGCGGCGAATTGTCGATCGACGTCAACGCGCGCGTCATCCAGCGTTCTGACCTCGACTGGGTGCCCAGCGCTCCCGCCGTCCGCGGCATAGAAGGGACTTCGGCGCGCCTCAGCGGCGAAGTCGAATGGAAGCGCACCATCGTCACCGACGGCGGCCTGCTGGTCACGCCGCTGCTCGCCTTCCGCGCGGACGGCAGCTACCTCGACGCCTCCAATGCCTCGGTTGCCGCCATCAATACCATGGCGGGCGATCCGGACATCAATGTCGCCGCTGACGTGCAATCGTCGCTCTTCCGCTACATGGCGACACTCGGCCTCGAGCTACGCTGGCCGGTGCTGTTCTCGTCCACCAGCGCGACCCATGTGCTCGAGCCGATGGCGCAGGTCTTCGCCCGTCCGAGCGAATCCGACATCAACGGGCTCGGCATCCCCAACGAGGACGCCCAGAGCTTCGTCTTCGATGCCGCCACGCTGTTCGAGCGCGACAAGTTCTCCGGCTACGACCGCATCGAGGGCGGCACGCGCGCCAACGTCGGCTTCCGCTATTCGGGCAGCTACGGCAACGGCTGGACCACCAACGCCCTGTTCGGCCAGTCCTACCAGCTCGCCGGCGACAACTCGTTCGCGTCGCCGGACCTCGTCAATGCCGGCGCCTATTCGGGCCTCGAGACCGAGACGTCGGACTATGTCGCGCTCGCCGGCATCGCCAGCCCGAACGGCTTTGCGGCATCCGTCAGCGGCCGCTTCGACGAGCAGACGCTCGAAGTGCGCCGCGCCGAGGTCAAGGCCGGGCTCGACATCGACAGGTTTGCGGTTTCTGCGAAATACGCCTTCATCGACGAGCAGCCGCTCTACGGCTTTACCCAGGAACGGCATGAGGTGACGCTCGGCGCCACCGCCCGCATCAACGAGGAATGGCGGGTGTTCGGCTCGGGCACCTACGACCTCAAGTCCGACGTGCTGGTCAAGAACGGCTTCGGCTTCGCCTATGACGACGAATGCTTCAGCTACATGATGACCTACGCGGAGAGCCGCGAGCTGAACAAGCCAGACGACGTCAAGCGTACCGTCGGCTTCAACATTTCGTTCCGCACGCTTGGCGATTTCGGGTCGAAATCGAGCTCCTTCTGACGTACGTCTCAGGGTTGTAGGGGCAACGTGACATCGTTTTGCCGCATAACGCGGCCATGGACGGGGCAGTATGCATCCGGGCGAAGCCCGGATTCTGGGGTTTGAACGGGACTTTTTTCGATGCGGAAGTACCTCTTTTCGGCAGGCATCGCGCTGCTCGTGGCGGCGACGTCGCTATCGGTTGCCACCTATGCGCCGCCGGCGCAGGCAAGCGAGATCAAGTACATCGTCAACGATGTGCCGATTACCAGCTACGACATCCAGCGCCGCGCCGCCTTCCTCAAGCTGCAGAAGCGCAAGGGCGACGCCGGCCAGGAAATGGTCGAGCAGACGCTGCGGCAGACGGAAATGAAGCGGCTCGGCATCCGCATCTCCGACAAGCAGGTCGACGACGCCTACGCCCGCTTCGCCGGCTCCAACAAGCTCAAGCCCGAGCAGATGAACCAGATCCTGGCTCAGGCGGGCGTGACTGCAGGTCACTTCAAGGAATACATCCGCACCCAGATGGGCTGGAACCAGGCGCTCGGCGCCCGCTTCCGCTCCGAACAGGGCGGCGGCGGAACCAGCGAGCAGGATGCCGTGCGGCGCATGCTGCAACAGGGCGGCGCCAAGCCGTCGGCCACCGAATACATGCTGCAGCAGGTGATCTTCGTCGTGCCCGCCTCCGAACGCGGCTCGATCGGCAAGCGCAAGCGCGAGGCCGATGCGATGCGCGGCCGCTTCAACGGCTGCGAGCAGACCCGCGAATTCGCCAAGGGCCTGCTCGACGTGACGGTGCGCGATCTCGGTCGCGTGCTGGCGCCGCAGCTCCCGCCGGAATGGGCCGACCAGATCAAGAAGCTCAAGGCCGGCGGCGCCACCCCGGTTCGCGAGACCGACCGCGGCGTCGAGTTCATCGGCGTCTGCAGCGCCCGTGAAGTGTCCGACGACAAGGTCGCCCAGATGGTCTTCCAGGCCGAGGGCGCCGGAGCAGGCAACGAAAAGGCCGACGAGCTCAGCAAGAAGTATCTCGACGAACTGCGGGCCAAGGCCCGCATCGTCACCCGCTAGCCCGTGGGTGCCGCTGGCGCCCCACTGGCGCTGACCGTTGGCGATCCCTCGGGCATCGGCCCCGAAATCGCAGTCGCCGCATGGCGGCTGCGCAACGATGTCGATGTTCCCGCTTTCTACCTGCTTGCCGATCCGGCACTCGTGGCCGCACGCGCGGCCAGGCTCGGCCTGGCGCTGAAGATCGCCGAAACCGATCCAGCCGGCGCCGCTGGCCACTTCGCTTCGACCCTGCCGGTCGTCCCGCTGGCCGCAAAGCTCATCGACGCCCCTGGGCAGCCGGACAGCCGCAACGCCACAGGTATCGTCGAGGCCATCGATCGCGCCGTTGCCGACACGTTCGAAGGCCGCGCCGCCGCCGTCGTCACCTGCCCGATCGCCAAGAAGCCGCTCTACGACGCCGGTTTCCGCTTTCCCGGCCACACCGAATACCTGGCCCATCTCGCCGCGCAGAAGCTCGGCCGCAACGTCACGCCGGTGATGATGCTGGCCGGTCCCGAGCTGCGCGCGGTGCCCGTCACCATCCACATCGCACTGTCCGAAGTGCCGAAGGCACTAACCCGCGACGCGATCGTCGAGACGGCCCGCATCACCGCTCGCGACCTCAGGCAGCGCTTCGGCATCGCCTACCCCCGTATCGCCGTCTCGGGCCTCAACCCGCATGCCGGCGAGGGCGGCGCCATGGGACGCGAGGACGAGGATGTCATACGGCCCGCCATTGCCGCACTGAAGGCCGAGGGCATCGGCGCGTTCGGCCCCCTGCCCGCCGACACCATGTTCCATGCCCGCGCCCGCGCCGGCTATGATGCGGCGATCTGCATGTATCACGACCAGGCGCTGATCCCGGCCAAGGCGCTCGCCTTCGACGAGACGGTCAACGTGACGCTCGGCCTGCCCTTCATCCGCACCTCGCCCGACCACGGCACGGCTTTCGACATCGCCGGCAAGGGCGTGGCGCGGCCCGACAGCCTGATTGCGGCGCTCAAGCTGGCGCGCCGGCTCGCCGACGTCGAGGCCCGGGCATCGTGAGTGCGGTCACCAGCATCGACGGCCTGCCGCCCCTGAGGGACGTCATCGAGCGACACGGGCTCCAGGCCAAGAAGTCGCTCGGCCAGAACTTCCTGCTCGACCTCAACCTGACCGGCAAGGTTGCCCGCGCTGCCGGCGACCTTTCGGGCGTGACGGTCGTCGAGGTCGGCCCCGGACCGGGCGGGCTGACGCGGGCGCTGCTCATGCATGGCGCGAAGCGCGTCGTCGCCATCGAGCGCGACGAGCGCTGCCTCGCTGCCCTCGCGGATGTGGCCGCCCACTATCCTGGCCGGTTGGACGTGGTGTCGGGCGACGCGCTGAAGACCGATTTCGCCGCCCTCGCCGAGGGCCCGGTGAAGATCGTCGCCAACCTGCCCTACAACATCGGTACCGAGCTTCTGGTGCGCTGGCTCACGGTCCCGGCCTGGCCGCCCTTCTACCAGTCGCTGACGCTGATGTTCCAGCGCGAGGTTGCCGAGCGCATCGTCGCCAGGCCGGCTAGCTCGGCCTATGGCCGCCTCGGCGTGCTGGCCGGCTGGCGCACCGAGGCGCGCATCGCCTTCGACGTGCCGCCGCAGGCATTCACGCCACCGCCCAAGGTCACGTCCTCGGTCGTGCATCTGGTTCCCCGCGCCGAGCCGCTGCCGGTGGACGTGACCGTGCTCGGCCGCGTCACCGAGGCCGCCTTCGGCCAACGCCGCAAGATGCTGCGCCAGAGCCTGAAAAGCCTGGGCGGAGAAAAACTCCTGGAAACTGTCGGCATAGATCCGACGCGCCGGGCCGAAACGCTCGGTGTCGAGGAATTCGTCGCGCTGGCGGGAGCCATCCCTCTACGTTGAAGGGAGGGAACGATTTCGCCGCCGCTGCGGCCAATTCGTCGAATTCGTGCTCGGCAACCCTGCCGCCAAGCCTCCCTCCCCTTGTGGGGAGGGTGAGGGGTGGGGGTAAAAAGGCCGGCTCAGAACGAAATCAACCTCAACCCGACGCTGCCGGCCGCCGCCTCAGACCTTCTCGTCGAGCAGCTTGGACACGAAGTCGAACAGGCCCGGCCGGCGGTCGCGGCGCAGCCGCTCGGCAGTGACGATCGCCTTGACCGAGGCGAAGGCCTTGTCGAGGTCGTCGTTGACGACGACGTAGTCGTAGTCGCGCCAGTGCTCCAGTTCGACGCGGGCGTTGTGCAGCCTGGTCTCGATCACCGAATCCTGGTCCTCGGCGCGGCGGCGCAGGCGTGCCTTCAGCTCGGTCATCGACGGCGGCAGGATGAAGATCGACACGATGTCGGCGCGCATCTTCTCCTTGAGCTGTTCGGCGCCCTGCCAGTCGATGTCGAACAGCATGTCGCGCCCCTGCGCCATGGCCAGTTCCGCCGGCTCGCGCGGGGTGGCGTAATAGTTGCCGTGCACCTCGGCCCATTCCAGCAGCGCATCCGAATCGCGCAGCCGCTCGAAGTCGCGCATCGAGCGGAAATGATAATGGATGCCGTCGATCTCGCTACCGCGGCGGGCGCGCGTCGTCACGCTAACCGACAGTTCGAGACCGGGATCGCTCTCCAGCAGGTTGCGCGCGATCGTCGACTTGCCCGCTCCCGAAGGCGACGACAGGACGAGCATCAGGCCGCGCCGCCTGATGGCGTTCGAGGGGTTTTCTGCGCTCATGCGCGCTACTCCAAATTCTGAACCTGCTCGCGAAACTGGTCGACCACGGCCTTCAGTTCCAGCCCGATGGCGGTCACCGCGGCGGCGTTCGACTTCGAACATAGAGTATTCGATTCGCGATTGAATTCCTGCGCCAGAAAATCGAGCTTGCGCCCGATTGCGCCGCCCCCGGCGAGCAGGCCGCGCGCCGAGGCGACATGGGTCTTCAGCCGGTCGATCTCCTCCCGGATGTCGGCCTTGGTCGCAAGAAAAGCCGCCTCCATGTTCAGCCGTGCTTCGTCGAGCGCCGACGAGGCGTCGAGCAGCAGCCGCACCTGGTCGGCGAGACGCTGGCGGATCGCCGCAGGCTCGCGCGACGGATCCGCCTCGGCCCTGAGCGTGAGCTTTTCGACGGCGGCGACATGGCCTGACAGCAGGGCCCGCAAGGCCTCGCCCTCGCTGCTGCGCGCCTGTTCGAGACCGGCCAGGGACGCGTCGAGACAGGCAAGGATCGCCGCGTCGATCGCCGCACGCTCCTCCTCGGTTTCGACCGCTTCCGGCACGTCGAAGACGCCGCGCAGCGCAAGCAGGCCATCGGCGGTCGCAGGAGCTGCGCCAAACTGCTCGACCAGGCGATTGGCAAGTTCGGCGACGTCGCGCAGGAACGCCTCGTTGATGACCGGCTGGACCATCGCGCCGCCGGTCCGGCCAACTGTCAGCGTGGCCTGGAAATTGCCGCGCGAGAACCGCTTCTGGACCGCTTGCCGTACCGCCGCCTCGAGCCGCTCGTAGCCTTGCGGCAGCCGCAGGCGCACCTCGGCGCTCTTGCCGTTGACCGACTTCACCTCCCAGGCGATGGCCGTGCCATCATGCTCCGCCGCCGCGCGCGCGAAACCCGTCATGCTTTGCAGGATCATGTCGACAGCCCGCCCACAGCCTGCGGCCTAGTTCTTCTTGACGGCATTGGTCGTGGTGCCGTCCTTCTTGGCCGCGTCATCCGCCTTCTCGTCCTCGACGATGTTGCGCTGGAACGCCCGCCAGCGGGCGACGTTCTGGTTGTGCTCTTCGAGCGTCGCGGCGAAGACGTGGCCGCCGGTGCCGTCGGCGACGAAATAGAGATCGTCCGTCTTGGACGGGTTGGCGACGGCCTCGAGCGAGGCGCGGCCGGGATTGGCGATCGGCGTCGGCGGCAGGCCCTTGATCGTATAGGTGTTGTAGGGCGTCGGCTTGTCGATGTCGGAGCGGTAGATCGGGCGGTCGGCCGGTTTGCCCTTGCCGCCGAAGATGCCGTAGATGATCGTCGGATCCGACTGCAGCCGCATGCCCTTGTTGAGGCGGTTGATGAACACGGCCGCAACGCGCGAGCGCTCGTCGCCGCGGGCGGTTTCCTTTTCGACGATCGAGGCCAGGGTCACGAACTCGTTGACGTCGGCGATGGGCAGGTCGGGCGCGCGGCGGGCCCAGATGCTTTCCACCAGTTCCTTCTGGTCGGCCAGCATCTTCTTGACGATCTGCTCGCGCGATGCGCCGCGCGTGAAGCGCTGGGTGTCGGCGGCGAGCGTGCCCTCCTCCGGCATCTGCGTAGGCATGTCGCCCGTCAGCGCCTCCTGCTCGGCGATGCGCTGCCAGGCCTGCTCGACCGTCAGCCCTTCGGGAATGGTGAGCGAATAGAGCATCGACTTGCCGCTCTTCAGGAGATCCATGATGTCGCGCATCGAGGCGCCGGCCTGGATCTCGTATTCGCCTGCCTTCAGGGCGCCGTCGTTGCCGTAGGCGCGCACGCCCAGCCGGAAGATGCGCGCGTCGCTGATCAGGCCGCGGCGCTCGAGCTGGTCGGCGATGTCGGCCACGCCCGTGCTCGGCCTGACCATGAAGGTCGTCGCCACGGTCGAAGGTCCCTGGCCGCTGAATTCCTGCTTGCCGAAATAGAGCGCGGCGCCGGCCCCCACGATCAGCAGCATGACCGACGAGACCACGAAGTTCATGAACACGATGATCTGGCTGCGCGAGGCGCGTGAGCGCCTCGGTGGCGGCGTGCCGGTTTCCGGGCGCAGCGCTTCCTGGGCCGTCTTCGGAACGATCGGACTTGACGGCGCGGCGCGCGGCGCGCCCTCACCCATGCCTGGCGTATTCATGCTCATCTGCCTCGCCACTCCCTCTTGCGAATCCCCGCCGGGAGACTAGGGCGGAATATGGCAAAAATCACGGCGAAGGGGGCCGCTCCGGCCGCCTTCCCACAGGCCTCAGCCGTTGTAGCGCTGGAAGACCAGCGAAGCGTTGGTGCCGCCGAAGCCGAACGAGTTCGACAGCGCCACGTCGATCTGCCGGGAGCGCGGCTTGTTCGGCACCAGGTCGATGGCCGTCTCGCGCTCGGGATTGTCCAGGTTGATCGTCGCAGGCGCGATATTGTCGCGCATCGCCAGGATCGAGAAGATCGCCTCGGCCGCGCCCGCTGCACCCAGTAAATGGCCGATCGACGACTTGGTCGAGGACATCGACACCTTGGACGCGGCATTGCCGACCAGGCGCTCAACAGCACCAAGCTCGATCGTGTCGGCCATGGTCGAGGTGCCGTGGGCGTTGATGTAGTCGATGTCGGCGGGCGTGAGGTTGGCGCGCTTGAGCGCGGCGGTCATACAGCGGAGCGCGCCGTCGCCATCCTCTGCCGGAGCCGTGATGTGATGGGCATCGCCGGTCAGGCCGTAGCCGACCACCTCGGCGTAGATCTTTGCGCCGCGCGCCTTGGCGTGCTCGAGTTCCTCGAGAACCACGACGCCAGCACCCTCGCCCATGACGAAGCCGTCGCGATCGCGGTCATAGGGGCGCGAAGCCTTCTCGGGCTCGTCGTTGCGATCGGTCGAAAGCGCCTTGCAGGCGGCGAAGCCGGCCAGCGAAAGACGCGTCACGGGCGCCTCGGCGCCGCCGGCCAACATGACGTCGGCGTCGCCGAACATGATCAGGCGGGCCGCATCGCCGATGGCGTGCGCGCCGGTCGAGCAGGCGGTGACCACGGCATGGTTCGGCCCCTTGAGGCCGTGCCGGATCGAAACCTGCCCGGAAACCAGGTTGATGATCTGGCCGGGAATGAAGAAGGGGCTGATGCGGCGCGGGCCGCGCTCCCGAAGGATCAGGGCATTCTCGGCTATGCCGTCGATGCCGCCGATGCCCGAGCCGATCATGACGCCGGTCGCGTTCTGCTCTTCCGGCGTCTTGGGCGCCCAGCCCGAGTCCTTCAACGCCTCGTCGGCAGCCGCGATCCCGTACAGGATGAAGTCGCCGATCTTGCGCAGTTCCTTGGGTTCCAGGAACGCTTCGGGATTGAAGGTACCGTTGCTGCCGTCACCGCGCGGGATGACGTTGGCAATCTTGCAGGGGAGGTCTTCGACCTCGAACTCCGTGATGCGCCTCGCGGCGCTCCGGCCGGAAAGAAGCTCTTTCCAGCCGTGCTCGTAGCCCATGCCGAACGGCGAAAGCAGGCCTAGGCCCGTGACGACCACACGCCTCATCGCAGGCATCCCTGACAAGTCTGCAATCGCTTAGGCCGAAGCCTTGTCGATGTACTTCACGGCGTCGCCGACCGTGAGGATGGTCTCGGCCGCGTCATCGGGGATCTCGACGCCGAACTCTTCTTCGAACGCCATAACGAGCTCGACCGTGTCGAGGCTGTCCGCGCCCAGGTCGTCGATGAAGCTTGCAGCTTCCGTCACCTTGTCGGCGTCGACGCCAAGATGTTCGACAACGATCTTCTTGACGCGCTCTGCGGTGTCACTCATGTGGGCATCCTCAGTCTGGTGTTTGTCAGGTCTTCGTTAGCGGGCGGAATGCCGCTAATCAAGTTCAATTCTACGCTTTCCCAAAGCGCTCTGGCAGCGGCCGACTAGCGGTCCAGCCACCTGATGCGGCGCGCCATTACACGAAATCTTTACCGCATCCAAGGGCCAAAAGGCCGGTTTTCCCGGCCTATCGCCGCTTCTTTCGCCCTTTCGGGCCGCATGACGGCCTGAAAAGGGCCCAGCTCGTCAGATCATCGCCATGCCGCCGTTGACATGGATCGTCTGGCCGGTGACGTAGGCGGCCTCGTCGGAAGCGAGATAGGCGACCGCCGAAGCGACCTCCTTGCCGGTGCCCATGCGCTTGGCAGGGATGGCGGCCATGATCGCCTCCTTCTGCTTGTCGTTGAGCTTTTCGGTCATCGCCGATTCGATGAAGCCCGGCGCGACGCAGTTGACGGTGATGTTGCGGGTCGCGATCTCCTGCGCCAGCGACTTGGAGAAGCCGATCATGCCGGCCTTGGAGGCACAGTAGTTGGTCTGGCCTGGGTTGCCGGTCACGCCCACCACCGAGGTGATGTTGATGATGCGGCCATGGCGGCGGCGCATCATCGGATGCGTCAGTTCCCGGGTAAGCCGGAACATCGCCGTCAGGTTGATCTCGATGACCTGGTCCCAGTCGGCGTCCGACATGCGCACGAACAGGCCGTCCTTGGTGATGCCGGCATTGTTGACCAGGATGTCGACGCCTTCGAGCTCGGCCTCGGCCTTCTGGCCCAGCGCCTTGACCTCGTCGCGGTCGGCGAGGTTGGCCGGGAACAGCTTTACCCGCTCGCCGAGCTCGCTGGCCAGCGCCTCGAGCTTCTCGACGCGTGTGCCGTGCAGGCCGACGATGGCGCCCTGCTTGTGCAGGATGCGGGCGATTTCCTCGCCGATGCCACCAGAAGCGCCGGTGACGAGTGCCTTGCGGCCGGTCAGGTCGAGCATTTTTCCAATCCCCTTGTAAGCACACCCTTCACACGGGTGGGGTCATTGATTTCAGGCAAGCGCTGCAATCGCCGCGTCGACGTCGGCCGGGTTGTTGACCGCGGCCGTCGCGATTTCCTTGTTGATGCGGCGGGCGAGGCCCGACAGCACCTTGCCGGCGCCCACTTCGTAGAGGGTGGTGACGCCGTTGTTGCCGAACCACTCCACTGTCTCGCGCCAGCGGACACGGCCGGTGACCTGCTCGACGAGGCGGAGGGCGATCTCTTCCGGGTCGGTGATCGGCTGGACCGTGACGTTGGCCACGACCGGCACCACCGGCACGTTCTTCTTCACCGCGCCAAGCGCCTCGCGCATGCGCTCGGCCGCCGGCGCCATCAGTGCCGAATGGAAGGGGGCGGAGACCTGCAGCATGAGCGCTCGCTTGGCGCCCTTGTCGGTGCAGAGCTTGGCGGCGCGCTCGACCGCCGCCTTCTCGCCGGAGATGACGAGCTGGCCGCCGCCATTGTCGTTGGCGATCTGGCACACCGAACCCTCGGCCGCCTCGGCGCAGGCCGCATCGACGTCGGGCTGCTCGAGGCCGATGATCGCCGCCATGGCGCCCTGCCCGGCCGGCACTGCCGCCTGCATGGCGTCGCCGCGGATGCGCAGCAGACGCGCCGCATCGGCCACCGACACGAAGCCCGCCGCGGCGAGCGCAGAGTATTCGCCGAGCGAGTGGCCGGCGACGTAAGCAACCTTGTCCTTGAGCGAGAGGCCGCGCGCCTCGAGCGCGCGCAGGGCAGCAATCGACACTGCCATCAGCGCCGGCTGGGCGTTGGCCGTAAGCGTCAGCGTCTCCTCCGGGCCTTCCCAGATCAGCTTCGACAGCTTCTCGCCGAGCGCGTCGTCCACTTCCTCGAAGACGCGGCGCGCTTCCGGGAAGGCATCGGCCAGTTCCTTGCCCATGCCCACGGCCTGGCTGCCCTGCCCCGGGAAAGTAAAAGCGATGGCCATTCTCTGTCTCCTGGCTTCTAGCGCATCGACGACGCACAGACATCTCTGGGAGCGCAGTTGCGCATCTTGGCGCGCACCGCTCCGGAATTTGTGGCTCTGGCGCAATGCGCCCTGTCAAGTCAAGCCTTTAGCGGCCCTCGGGTCGAAACGGGTCGACAATCACGCATGATTAAGCCGAAACACGAATTGTTGGCCAACGCTTCTCAATTTTGCCATAAGCCCTAGCTTCTGCATGACAGTTTGATGACGTTCAGGTGACGTTCAGGTGACGTCTGCATCTTGCGCCGTCATGAAACTGGGGAAGTTCGAGTTGGGAAGTGTGGTCGACAAAGCCGTAAAGGGCGCTGACGACGCGGAGCAGACAGCGCTCGGCCGGCGCACCTATGCGCTGGGCGTGCTGCGCTCGGTGATGGTGACGCTCACCGTCTCGGCGGTTCTGGTTTTCGCCATCGAACTCATCGCCCGCGGCTCCTTCGTCGACACGCTGCAGTTCTTCCAGCAGCCCTTCAAGCCGAGCTGGACCACTGTCGCGCTCTTCGCCCTCCTGCTCGTCGGTCTCGACGCCCTGCTCGGCCGGCCGCACAACGGCCTGCTGATCGTCGCCCCGCTGGCTCTGCTCTTGGCCTTCATCGGCCACCAGAAGTCGCTCTATCTCGGCGACCCGCTCTACCCGACCGATTTCCTCTATGCCCGGCAGATCGTCGAGTTGATGCCGCTCCTGGTGCGCGAACGGCCGCTGACCGGCATCGGCATCGCCGTCGGCATCGTCGCCGGCATCTCGCTTCTGGTGTTCGCCTGGCACTACTGGCGCCGCCGCATGCCGGCGCTGTCCTTCTGGGCGCGCATCTCGCGGCTGGCCATCGCCATTCCGGCACTCGCCTTCTTCGTCTCGATCATGGATTACGCGACGTTCTCGTGGACGCGCGACCGCCTGCAGATCATCCCGATGATGTGGGACCAGAAGGAGAACTACAACTCCAACGGCTTCGCCATCGCATTCGCGCTGAACGTGCCGATGGCCAAGGTCAACGCCCCGCACGGCTATTCCGCCAAGGCGATCGACGCGATCGCCCGCACCGACGTGGTCGCCTCGCTGCCCGAGGAGAAGCCCGACATCATCGTGGTGATGAGCGAATCCTTCTGGGACCCGACCCGGCTGCCGAACGTCTCCATCACGCCCGACCCGATCCCCAGCGTGCGCGCCGCGCAGTCCGGCAACGTGTTCTCGCCCGAATTCGGCGGCATGACCGCCAATGTCGAGTTCGAGGCGCTGACCGGCTTCTCCAACGCCTTCCTGCCCACCGGCAGCATCCCCTACCAGCAATATGTCCGCGCGCCGGTACCGTCGCTCGCCACCTTCCTGCGCAGCGAAGGCTACGAGACGCGCGCCATCCATCCATTCGCGGGCTGGTTCTGGAATCGCGCCCCGGTCTACAAGGCCTTCGGCTTCGACCGCTTCATGTCCGAGGAAAACATGCCGACGCTCGCAAAGCGCGGGCCGCTGGCTTCGGACGCGGCGCTGACCGAGGAGATTATCCGCCAGGCCGATGCCACCAAGCATCCGTTCTTCTATTTCGCCGTCAGCCTGCAGAGCCATGGCCCCTACGAGCCCAACCGCTACGCCGACGCGACCCACAAGGTCGATGCGCCGACGTCGCAATGGACGCGCGATTCGACCCTGACCTATACCGAAGGCGCCTCGGACGCCGACCGCGGCCTGCAGCGCCTGATGGACTGGGCGGCCAAGCGCAAGCGCCCGACCGTCATCGCCTTCTTCGGCGACCACCTGCCACCGCTCGGGGCGGTCTATGTCGAGACCGGCTTCATGAAAGAGCCGGTGGCCAAGCGCAAGGCGCCGATAAACGACATGCTGGTGCAGCACGAGACGCCGCTGGTCGTGTGGTCGAACCGCACTGGCCCGGTGCGCGATCTCGGATCGATCAGCCCGGCCTTCCTGCCGCTGCATGTGCTCGAGACCGCCGGCATCAGCCATCCCTACTACACGGGCTTCCTCGGCCGGGTGCATGAGCGTTTCCGCGTCGTCGACCGCAACGTGCTCTTGCCGCGGCTCGGCGCGACCCAGTTCGACTGGTCGCGCGAGAAGGAAATCGACCCGATGATCCGCGATTTCCGCTGGCTGCAGTACGACATGATGTTCGGCAAGCGCCGGGGCGCCAAGGAATTCTTCCCCGAAACGATCGACAAGGTCGTGGCCAACCGCATCCACTCGCCGCTGCTCCTGCACGACGAGGCGTTCGGCTGAACCCGATCCGACCGAAAGGCGCCGGATTCGGCGAGAAATTCACTGCTGCCCTTGCCTTTTGGGCTCTATGCCTGTAGACGCCCGCCATCTGCCGGTCCCAGCTGGGGGCTGAACGGAGGGCCGGAGGTTTGCAAGAGCCTTCGTGCGAAGCGAAAACGCTTCCGCCTCCCGTGTCTCCGCTCTCGACCGTCTCGTCGTGCTCCTTTCTTCCCCTGAGGAGGCCGCAAGGCCCTCGAAGGGTCAGGGAGGTCGCAGAGGCTCTAGCCGCCGGGACCGGAAGATGGAAACGAAGAAAGGCAAAGAACTATGGCTCTTTACGAACATGTGTTTCTTGCCCGTCAGGACCTCTCGCAGCAGCAGGTCGATGCGCTTGTCGAACACTACAAGGGCATCATCACTGCAGCCGGCGGGTCGGTTGGCCGGGTTGAGAACTGGGGACTGAAGTCCCTCACCTACCGCATCAACAAGAACCGCAAGGCGTACTACACGCTCATGGACATCACCGCGCCGTCGGCTGCCGTCAAGGAAGTCGAGCGCCAGCAGGGCCTGTCGGAAGACATCCTGCGCTTCATGACCGTCAAGGTCGAGGCGCATGAGGAAGGCGTGTCCGCCATGATGCAGAAGCGCGAAGAGCGCTCCGAGCGTGGTGAACGCGGCGGCTTCGGCGACCGTCCGCGCTTCGGCGACCGCGACCGCGGCGACCGTGGTCCGCGCAGCTTCGGCGACCGCGATGGCGGTGGCGATCGTGGCCCGCGCCGTCCGCGCGAAGGTGTTGAAGGGGGTGCAGAATAATGGTCGACATCAATCAGATCCCGACCCGTCGTCCGTTCCACCGCCGTCGCAAGACCTGCCCGTTCTCCGGCGCCAACGCTCCGAAGATCGACTACAAGGACGTGCGTCTGCTGCAGCGCTACATCTCCGAGCGCGGCAAGATCGTGCCGTCGCGCATCACCGCCGTCAGCCAGAAGAAGCAGCGTGAACTCGCCCAGGCGATCAAGCGCGCCCGCTTCCTCGGCCTGCTGCCCTACGTGGTGAAGTGACATTCGTTCCGGCCCGGCGGCTTCCGCCCCGGGCCGGAAACTCCCGCCGCGACGGGCGCGGTCGGGTGAGCCTCAAATCCCGGGTTGGATTTCCGCGGAAGTCCTAACTGCCGCGACAGGCAGGACAGCGAAAACCGGCGCTACATGCGCCCCGATTGCTTCCTTGCCCGTTGAACCGAATTCGCTGCCTTTGCAGCCAACGAAAGGACAAGGACAATGGACGTCATTCTCCTCGAACGCATTTCCCGCCTCGGCCAGATGGGCGACACCGTCAAGGTCAAGGACGGCTTTGCCCGTAACTACCTCCTGCCCAAGGGCAAGGCGCTCCGCGCCAACGAAGCCAACAAGAAGAAGTTCGAAGGCCAGCGCGCCCAGCTCGAAGCCCGCAACCTCGAGCGCAAGTCGGAAGCCCAGCAGGTCGCCGACAAGCTCGACGGCAAGAGCTTCGTGGTCGTCCGCTCGGCTGGCGAAACCGGCCAGCTCTACGGTTCGGTCTCGACCCGCGACATCGCCGACATCCTGATCGCCGAAGGCTTCACGGTTGCCCGCAACCAGGTCGAGCTGAACCAGCCGATCAAGACCATCGGCCTGACCAACGTGGCGATCGCGCTGCACGCCGAGGTCGAGGTCACCATCACCCTCAACATCGCCCGCACGGCCGACGAAGCCGAGCGCCAGTCGAAGGGCGAGACGCTGACCACCGCCGAGGCCATCTACGGCGACGACATCAACGAGAACGCCCGTCCGGACAGCTTCTTCGATCCGAACGCCGAGGAAGAAGAAGAGGCCTAAGCCTCTCCCTCTCCAGAATTTCTGGATCAAGCCCGGGTGGAAACGCCCGGGCTTTTTTGTGCCAGGTGGAACTTGCCAACGCGACCGCGATTGAACAGGATTGGTCTACACGACTGACAGATCGCGAGCACTGCCCATGAACGTGTTGCTGCAGCGTATCCTAGGAAGGCTCGTGCGCGTCGGCGACCTGACCGTCACCGGTCCGGACGGCACCGCCCACCGCTTCGGCGACGGCAGCGGCGAACCGGTCCACATGCTCATCAAGACGCGGCGCGCGGAACGCGCCATCACCTTCGATCCCATGCTGGCGGTGCCCGAAAGTTTCATGGACGGCGAGATGGACATCGTCAAAGGCGATGTGCTTGGGCTGATGCGGATCGCCTTCCAGAATCTCGGCAACGGTACCATCGACGCGGCCTGGACGCGCGCCATCGAAGGGCTGCGCGTGGCCTTCCGCCGCTTCCACCAGGTCAACACGGCGGCGCGCTCCAGGCGCAACGTCGAGCGCCACTACGACCTGTCGGGAGACATCTACCGCCTCTTCCTCGATCGCGACATGCAATATTCCTGCGCCTACTTCGCCGAGCCGGAGATGACGCTGGAGGAGGCGCAACTCGCCAAGAAGGCGCACATCGCAGCCAAGATGCGGCTCAGGCCCGGCCAGTCGGTGCTCGACATCGGTTCGGGCTGGGGCGGCCTCGGGATCTATCTCGCCAAGTCCTTCGACGTACAGGTGCTGGGCGTCACGCTGTCGACCGAGCAGCACGCGGTCGCGACCGAGCGCGCCCAGGCGGAAGGGCTCGAGAACCAGGTCCATTTCGAGCTCAAGGACTACCGCGACCTCGTCGAACGCTTCGACCGCATCGTCTCGGTGGGCATGTTCGAGCATGTCGGCGTCAACCACTACCGCACCTTCTTCGACGCCGTGGCGAAACGGCTGAAACCCGACGGCGTGATGGTGCTGCATTCGATCGGCCGCGCCGGCCCACCCGCGGCCACCAGCGCCTTCATCCGCAAGTACATCTTCCCCGGCGGCTACATCCCCGCCCTCTCCGAGGTCCTGCCCGCGATCGAGAAGTCCGGCCTGATGGTGACCGACGTCGAGATTCTGCGCCTGCACTACGCCGAGACGCTGAAGCACTGGCGCGAGCGCTTCCTCGCCAACCGCGACAAGGCCAAGGCGATCTACGACGAGCGCTTCTGCCGGATGTGGGAGTTCTACCTCGCGGCGTCCGAGGCCTCGTTCCGCTGGCAGGACCTCATGGTCTTCCAGATCCAGCTCGCGCACCGCAACGACACGCTGCCGGTCACGCGCGACTATGTCGGCAAGTGCGAGAAGGCGCTGGCCATGCACGACATGGCGCATCGCCGGGCCGGGCCTGCGGCCAAGCCGCCGCGCAGGCGCAAGGTGGCCGACCAGGAGTAGCCCTTGCACCTGGCTCCTCTTCCATAGGAAAAAGGCCCGTCTTCACGCACGGGCCTATCCACATGACCTATATCATCTACATCGCCGCAGCGCTTGCCGAGATCGCCGGCTGCTTTTCCTTCTGGGCCTGGTGGCGGCTCGACAAGTCGCCGTTGTGGCTCGTGCCGGGACTGGTCGCGCTGGTCGCCTTCGCCTGGCTGCTGGCACTGGTGGAGTCGGACGCGGCCGGCCGCGCCTATGCCGCCTATGGCGGCATCTACATCGTCGCTTCGCTCGGCTGGCTATGGATCGCCGAAGGCGTGCGCCCCGACCGCTGGGACGCGATCGGCGCCGCCATCTGCATCTTCGGCGCCTCGGTGATCCTGCTCGCGCCGCGCGGCGCGTAGCCTGTCATCGGCGCCTGGCCGAAACCGGGCGCCGAATCCCTACCACTTCACCTGCAGGCCCAGATTGCCCTCGAAGGCGCGGCTGCGCTCGCCGCCGAGATTGAAGGTGTAGTCGGCAACGGCAAAGGCGCTGACCTTGTCGGTGAAGGCATGGGTGATGCCAGCGCCGAGTTCGAGCTTGGTCCCACCCGTCTCGACACTAATGGCGTCGCCGTCGAAATAGGTCACGTCCTCGCCTTCGAAGCCGTGCCAGAGATTGGCCTTGAGGTAAGGCTTCAGCTTGCCGGCGTCCGTTTCGAACACACCTTCGAGCCGCGCCCCGACCCGGCCGGTCACGCCGCGACCCTCGTCGAACGAAATGGCTGACAGCGTGTCGTTGCCGTCGTCCAGCGCCACGTCCTGCCAGATGATCTGCGCCTGCGGCTCAAGGGTCCAGCGGTCGTTGAGCGCGATGGGTGCGCCGGCCTCCAGCGAGGCGGTGATGACCCTGCCATCGGCATCCAGGCTGATGCCCTGGTCGGCTCTGGCAGCGCCCCCAAGCCACGTCCCCATCAGCACGGCGTCGACATACCAGCCGCTTGCCCCGACATGGGTGAAATAGCCGCCGAGGCTGTAGGCGTCGAGGTCGAGCTTGCCGGCGGCCAGGTCGTCCTCGCCCTGCACGGCGCCTCGCACATCGCCATCCAGGCCGGCATAGCCGAGGAAGACACCGGCGACATTGCGAGCCCCGGCATCCGTTTCGGAACGGATGACGTCGAGGCCGGCCTGCAGCCCGAACGTCGTTCCGTCGAGCGACGGCGACACCGTGCCGGCCCAGCTCTGGTCCACGCTGCTGCCGAAGACGCGGCCCCAGGCCACGGACGGGTCGCCGCCGCCGGCGAGGAAACCCTGCTCGCCGCGCCTTTCGTGGAACGTGCCCAGCGTCGACAGCGCCACATCGCGCGCCATCGACGGCATCACCGAGTAGAGCGCCGTTTCCGGACGGATGATGAGTTCGCCTGGTGCTGTCGGGTCGGTCGGATCGAGGATTTCCGAGCGCAGGTACCAGTTTTCGCCAAGTCCTGCCGCATCTCCCCGGAACAGGAGATACTCGTAGGCACCGTAGGCGACGGGCCTCGCGAGGCTGAAGGCGCCCGCATCGGTCGTCGCACCGTTGATGGCCTGGACGACCAGGATGCCGTCGGCGTTCGTCTGCTGGCCCGTCCCGCCCTGGTTGACGATGACGATGCCCGTCGTACCCGATGCATCGCCGCCATCGATGACCAGCCTGTCGGAAGGCGCGCCGTCGCCCGCCACGACCGTGTCGAGCCGCAGGAAGCCTCCGGCGCCGAGGTAGTCGCCGACCACCGTCAGCGTGTCGCTCGTGCCGGGTCCGCCATTGGTCAGGTCGACCGTGCCGGCATTGCTCAGCGTCGCGGCATTGCCGGGGACGAACGCGCGTATGGCTGTGGCCCCGGCGCCGGCGAACAGCGTACTCGACGCGTCGATGTTGAAGCTGCCGGTGGTCGAAAGCGCGTCGCCGAGCACGAAATCGCCGTCGAGCGTGAATTCGGAGCCTTGCGTCAGGTTTACGGTTTCCCAGTTCACGTAGCGGGAAGCCGTCGTCGAACTGGTGTTCTCGAACGTCAGCGTGTCCGCGCTCAGGCCGGTGTTGACGTCGACGTCGCTGCCGCCGTCGAAGACCTGGCCCGGGCCGAAACTGGATTCGCTCAGGCCGGCCAGCAGCGCCGTGTCGTTGCCCGCACCCATCAGCACGCTGCCGCGGACCTGGCCGGCGCCGAGCCAGCGGAACGTGTCGCTGCCCTGGCCGAAACGGACCCCGCCACCGGTGACGAAACCGACGATACCGCCAGTCACCTCGACCAAGTCGTTGCCGTGATTCTGCGGTATCAACGTGGTTGGATTGAACATCAGGATTTCGCCGCCGATCGTCCCTCCGGAGACGAACACGCGGTCGTTGCCATTGCCCAGTTCGATGGACGTACCGACCGTCGCCGTGCCGGAAATCTCGACGAGATCGTTGCCTGCCGTCGCCGTGATCGTCGTGTCGATGCTACCGCCCGACATGCGCATCTCGTTGTTGGCTTGTTCGAGATTGACGTTGCCGATGCGCCCGCCGGTCATGGTGACGAAATCGCCGGCGAAGAATTCGCCGATGATGCGGCCGCCGCTGATGGTCGCCGTGTCGAGGGCACTGCCCTGGTTCAGCGAGTTGATCACGCCGCCAGTCATGATGAAGACGTCGCTGCCGCCGGATTGATTGACCGCACCGTCGATCATGCCCGAATGCACTTCGACGCGGTCGGCCAAGTTGCCGAAAACCACATCGCCGGTGATGGCGCCGGTGCCGCCGGCCGGCATGGTCAGCGTGTTGGTGCCGTCGGCGTCGGTCAGCCCGGGGCTCGTGCCGCTATCGCAGACATAGGTGCTATTGCCGGCCGTCGGCGTCAGGTCGCAGGCGGCGAAGCCTGCCTGCGTCGAAGCCAACAAGGCCATGGCGGTGGATGCCAGCCAGCCGATTCGGGCCGGCGCCGGGCAGAAAGGTCGCATAGTGCCTCCTCAAGCAAGAGAGGCCGGCCCGCGAAAGCGCACGTTTCAGCCCCTGGTAACCCCTCGGCATAAGCATCGCCATGTGCCGCATCGCGATGAAAATGCTTCCAGAGAAGGCAAGGATCACCGACCCTCCAAGGAAAATCAACATCCTTTGTATACAAACTACCTAATGTTAGTTTTCGACTTTTCTTGGCCAATTGAGAACTCACGCAGATATTCCCTTTTTGTTCCTGTCTGTTTGCGACTAAAGCTGGAAGTTCGTCGGTGCCACCTTTTGCACGTACGGGATGTCAGTCATTGCACTCGCACTGCGCGATGCGATCGTTCCCTTTATGTTCTTGATAGGGCTTACAGGCGTAGCTAGAATCAGCGCAATGTACGTCAACCCTCGTCCTCGATGTTTCTTGGCTGCTGTGAACAGCGTGGATATGGAGCGAACCCCTCGCACAAAGCGGGGACCACACCGCCAGCTCTGATACTGGAGGTGTTCAAAAACGGATTGGGGAAGACATTGGCCGAGGCAGCGCGCAAATTCGAAGTGGCGGAAACCCCGCTCTACCGGGAGGCTCCGAACAACATCGAGGCCGAGCAGGCGCTGCTGGGTGCGATCCTGGTCAACAACGACGCCTTCTACCGCGTCTCCGACTTCCTCAAGCCGACGCATTTCTACGAGCCGCTGCACCGCAAGATCTACGAGGTCTCGTCCGAGCTCATCCGCATGGGCAAGATGGCGAACCCCGTCACCATCAAGACCTTCCTTCCGGCCGAAGAGAAGGTCGGCGACATGACCGTCGCCCATTATCTCGCCCGCCTCGCCGCCGAAGCCGTCACCGTCATCAACGCCGCCGACTACGGCCGCGCCATCTACGACCTCGCCACCCGCCGCGCGCTGATCACCGTCGGCGAGGACATGGTCAACGTCGCCTATGACGCGCCGGTCGACATGTCGCCGGCCGAGCAGATCGAGGACGCCGAGCGCCGCCTGTTCGAGCTCGCCGAAACCGGCCGCTACGACGGCGGCTTCGAGAGCTTCTCCGACGCGGTCAAGACCGCCATCGACATGGCCAGCGCCGCCTACATGCGCGACGGCCATCTCTCCGGAACGGCCACCGGGCTGCACGACCTCGACAACCGCATGGGCGGACTGCAGTCCTCCGACTTGATCGTGCTCGCCGGCCGCCCCGGCATGGGCAAGACCTCGCTCGTCACCAACATCGCCTTCAACGTCGCCCATGCCTATGTGCCGGCCCAGCAGGCCGACGGTTCGTTCAAGGCCGCCAACGGCGGCGTCGTCGGCTTCTTCTCGCTCGAAATGTCGTCCGAACAGCTGGCCACGCGTATCATTTCCGAGCAGGCCGAGGTGCCCTCCTCCAAGATCCGCCGAGGCGACCTCACCGAAGCCGACTTCGAGAAGCTGGTGGGCTGCACCCAGACCCTGCAGAAGATCCCGCTGTTCATCGATTCGACCGGTGGTATCTCCATCGCCCAGCTCGCCGCCCGCTCGCGCCGGCTCAAACGCCAGCGCGGCCTCGACGTCATCATCATCGACTATATCCAGCTCATGCAGGGCTCGTCGGCCAAGGCGTCGCAGAACCGCGTGCAGGAAATCACCGAGATCACCACCGGCCTGAAGGCACTGGCCAAGGAACTCAACGTGCCCATCATCGCGCTGTCGCAGCTGTCGCGACAGGTCGAAAGCCGCGACGACAAGCGCCCGCAACTCTCCGACCTGCGTGAATCGGGCTCGATCGAGCAGGACGCCGACGTGGTGCTGTTCGTCTACCGCGAGGAGTACTACCTCAAGAACAAGGAGCCGAAGCCCGGCACCGACGAGTACCTGCAGTGGGAAGCCAACATGAACGACGTGCGCGGCAAGGCCGAGGTCATCGTCGCCAAGCAGCGTCACGGCCCCACCGGCACCGTCAGCCTCGGCTTCCAGGGCGAGTTCACCCGCTTCTTCGACCTCGCGCCCGAGCATCACCTGCCCGAGCGGTTTGGAGAAGAGTAGGCGTGAGCGGATTTTCGCCAGTTGTTGGTGACGTAGGCGGGGCAGCGCCCCCCTCTGTCCTGCCGGACATCTCCCCCACAAGGGGGGAGATTGGCCGGCCGCTCGACTTTCGCCCGTTTGAAACGTCGCAGAATGGGGTGCAGTCGTACCTGATAGCTGATCTCCCCCCTTGTGGGGGAGATGTCCGGCAGGACAGAGGGGGGCAACGTAGAACGCTGCCTTCCCGTGTTTCCGGCAGACAGACCCCCCATGGCTAAGACCCGCACCCAGTTCGTGTGCCAGAATTGCGGCGCGGCGCATCAGCGCTGGGCCGGCAAATGCGATTCCTGCGGCGAGTGGAACACGCTCGTCGAGGAAGGCACGGCAGGCGGCATCGGCTCCGGTCCGTCCTCGCTGAAGAGCGCGCGCAAGGGCCGTGCCGTCACGCTCACCTCGCTCGACGGCGACATCGAGGATGCGCCGCGCATCGTCTCGCGCATCGGCGAGCTCGACCGCGCCACCGGCGGCGGCTTCGTCCGCGGCTCGGCGCTTTTGATCGGCGGCGACCCCGGCATCGGCAAGTCGACCCTGCTCACCCAGGCGGCGGCGGCGCTTGCCCGCCAGGGCCACCGCATCGTCTATGTCTCGGGCGAAGAGGCCGTCGCCCAGATCAGGCTGCGCGCGCAAAGACTTGGCGCGGCGTCCGCTCCGGTCGAACTCGCCGCCGAAACCAATGTCGAGGACATCCTCGCCACCATCGCCGACGGCAAGCGGCCCGATCTCGTCATCATCGATTCGATCCAGACGTTGTGGACCGATCTCGCCGATTCCGCTCCCGGCACGGTCACCCAGGTGCGCGCCTCGGCCCAGGCGATGATCCGCTATGCCAAGTCGACGGGTGCTGCCGTGGTGCTGGTTGGCCACGTCACCAAGGAAGGCCAGATCGCCGGCCCGCGCGTGGTCGAGCACATGGTCGACGGCGTGCTCTATTTCGAGGGCGAAGGTGGCCACCACTATCGCATCCTGCGCACGGTGAAGAACCGATTCGGCCCCACCGACGAGATCGGCGTCTTCGAAATGTCCGACAAGGGACTGCGCGAGGTCGCCAATCCGTCCGAACTGTTCCTCGGCGAACGCCACGCCAAGGCGCCTGGGGCGGCCGTCTTCGCCGCGATCGAGGGCACCCGGCCGGTGCTGGTCGAGATCCAGGCGCTGGTGGCGCCTTCGACGCTCGGCACGCCGCGCCGCGCCGTCGTCGGCTGGGATTCGTCGCGCCTGTCGATGGTGCTCGCCGTGCTCGAGGCGCATTGCGGCGTCCGCTTCGGCCAGCACGACGTCTATCTCAACGTCGCCGGCGGCTACCGCATTTCCGAGCCCGCGGCTGATCTCGCCGTGGCTTCCGCACTGGTTTCGTCGCTCACCGGTATTGCTCTGCCCGCGGATTGCGTCTATTTCGGCGAAATCAGTCTTTCCGGTGCGATAAGACCCGTTGCGCATGCGCAGCAGCGCCTTAAAGAGGCCGAAAAGTTGGGGTTCGGAAGGGCCGTGCTGCCCTCCGGCAGTGGGGACATCGCAGGCGGTGCGGGTGCCGGAACGTTCCAGCCGTCCGAGCTTTCGGATCTGGTGGCACGGATAGCCGGCTCAAGGCGAAGCCGCGCGGAAGAGACGGACTGACACCGTCGTCATGGAGTGAGTGACACGATGCCGATTACGCTGCTCGACGGAATTCTGGTCGGCTTCACCCTGGTTTCGGCGATGCTCGCGATGGTTCGCGGCTTCTCCCGCGAAGTGCTGTCCATCGCGTCGTGGGCAGCCGCGGCGGTCGCCGCCTTCCTGCTCTACAAGCCGGTCGTCCCCTACGTTCAGCCCTATATCGACAACGAGAAGATCGCCATGGCGGCCGCGGCCGGCATCGTCTTCATCGTCGCGCTGATCGTGGTCACCATCATCACCATGAAGATCGCCGACTTCATCATCGACAGCCGCATCGGCGCGCTCGACCGTACGCTCGGCTTCCTCTACGGCGCCGCCCGCGGCATCCTGGTCGTCGCCGTCGGCCTGCTGTTCTTCAGCTGGCTCGTCGGCGACAAGGCGCCGGCCTGGATCGCCGAAGCCAAGTCGCGGCCGCTGCTCGAAAGCATCGGCACCTCGCTCGAGAACCTGCTGCCCGAGGATCCGGAAAACTCGATCCTCAAGAAGCTCAATCCGCAGGGCCTCGACACCGGCACCGCGGCACCGCCGGCCGAAGGCGGAGCCGAGGCGGGTGGAACCGAGGCGCATCCCGAAGGCGAGGCCGACGCGCCCGCCGAGCCGGCGCCGACAAACAACTGATCAAGGCGCGAGGGGCGCGTAAGTCGCGTTGCCCTTCCCGCCCCTTGGCACTATATAGCGTTTTTGCGACGAGAGGCCTCGCCCCATGGCAGACGCATCGACCGCCCTTTCAGCGGAAGCCGACGATCATTTCCACGACGAATGCGGCGTGTTCGGCATATTCGGCCGGCAGGAGGCCGCAGCCATCGTGACGCTGGGGCTGCACGCCCTCCAGCATCGCGGCCAGGAGGCTGCCGGCATCGTCTCCTATGACGGCAGCCAGTTCCACGTCGAGCGCCACATCGGCCTGATCGGCGACACCTTCACCAAGCAAGCGGTCATCGACCGGCTCAAGGGCAACCGCGCCATCGGCCACACGCGCTACGCCACCACCGGCGGGGCGGGCATGCGCAACGTGCAGCCCTTCTTCGCCGAGCTGGCCGACGGCGGCTTCGCCATCGCCCACAACGGCAACCTCACCAACGCCATGACCGTCCAGCGCGCCCTGCAGAAGCAAGGCGCGATTTTTTCTTCGACCTCCGACACCGAGACGATCCTGCACCTCGTCGCCGTCAGCAAGGAGCGCGACCTCAATGCGCGCTTCATCGACGCGGTGCGCCAGGTCGAGGGCGCCTTCTCGCTGGTGGCGCTGTCGTCGAAGAAGATGATCGGCTGCCGCGATCCGCTCGGCATCCGCCCGCTGGTGCTGGGCGACCTCGACGGCGCCTGGATCCTCGCCTCCGAAACCTGCGCGCTCGACATCATCGGCGCGCGCTTCGTCCGTGACCTCAAGCCGGGCGAGATGGTGGTCATCACCTCCAAGGGCGTCGAGAGCCACTTCCCGTTCGAGCCGCAGAAGCCGCGCTTCTGCATCTTTGAATACGTCTACTTCGCCCGTCCCGATTCCTCGGTCGAAGGCCGCAACGTCTACGACGTGCGCAAGCGCATCGGCATGGAGCTGGCGCGCGAGAGCCCGGTCGATGCCGACCTGGTGGTGCCCGTGCCCGATTCGGGCACGCCTGCGGCGATCGGCTTCAGCCAGGAGGCCGGCTTGCCCTTCGAGCTCGGCATCATCCGCAATCACTATGTCGGCCGCACCTTCATCTCGCCCGGCGACTCGATCCGCCACATGGGCGTCAAGCTCAAGCACAACGCCAACCGCCGCATGATCGAGGGCAAGCGCGTCGTGCTGGTCGACGACTCCATCGTGCGCGGCACCACCAGCCAGAAGATCGTGCAGATGGTGCGCGACGCCGGCGCCAGGGAAGTGCACATGCGCATCGCCTCGCCGCCCACCCGCGCCTCGTGCTTCTACGGCGTCGATACGCCGGAAAAGTCGAAGCTGCTCGCCTCGCGCATGTCGATCGAGGAGATGGCCGAGTTCATCCGTGTCGATACGCTCGGCTTCCTGTCGATGGACGGGCTCTACCGCGCCGTCGGCGAGGCCGGCCGCAACGATGAGCAGCCGCAGTTCTGCGACGCCTGCTTCTCGGGCCAGTACCCGACCCGCCTGCTCGACCACGAGGGCGCCGACAACGTGCGCTCCCTGTCGCTGCTCGCCACCGGTGGGGTGTAGATCCCAGCCCGTAGTTGATGTCTGGCCGAAGCAAGATCTATTTGCTGATCGCCTTTGGGGTTGGTGCTGTGCTGATGGCCGCCAACCCCAACAGCGCCAACGAACCGGATTTCAACGGTTGGGTTTGTCGCATGGCCAAAGGTTTTGGGTACTGCACCCAAAACCAGTGAGGCCATGAAGATCACATAGGTTCCGGCACGCAGCGCGGCCTCGGAGAAGAAGGCGCCGCTCAGCAGCGCCTGGAGCAGGTCGGTTGCGAATATCGCCGCCGGCCATGCCAGCAGCAGCGGGAACGGAAAGCCGCCGAAGCCAGCACGCATTTCCGGCATTTTGGGCGGACAAATTCGCGTGTTGCCGCCCGGAGCCTGCATCCATTCTCCCGCGCGGGGTTTTGTTCGCGGCGAAATCGTCCTATCAGGCTGCGGATCGACCCGCTCGAACTGGATGCCCGTATGACCACTACTCCCGACCTCTCCGGCCGCATCGCGCTCGTCACCGGCGCTTCGCGCGGCATCGGCTACCACACCGCCAAGCAGCTTGCCGCTGCCGGCGCCCATGTCATTGCCGTGGCCCGCACGGTCGGCGGCCTGGAGGAGCTCGACGACGAGATCAAGGCAGCCGGCGGCCAGGCGACGCTGGTGCCGCTCGACCTCACCGACATGGCCGGCATCGACCGGCTCGGCGGATCGATCCACGAGCGCTGGGGCAAGCTCGACATCCTGGTGGCGAACGCCGCGGTCCTCGGCGTCATCGCCCCCATCGGCCATGTCGAAGCCAAGGTCTTCGACAAGGTGATGGCGGTCAACGTCACCGCCACCTGGCGGCTGATACGCTCGGTTGATCCGCTGCTGCGCCTTTCCGACGCCGGCCGCGCCGTGGTCGTCACCTCCAACGCCGCCCATTCGGCGCGCGCCTTCTGGGCGCCCTACGCCGCATCCAAGGCCGCGGTCGAGACGCTGATGCGCTCATGGGCCGACGAGACCCGCAATCTGAGGCTGCGCGTCAACGCCTTCGACCCGGGCCGCACCCGCACCGCGATGCGTGCCCAGGCAATGCCCGGCGAAAACCCCGAAACGGTGCCGCACCCCTCCGAGGTCGCGGTCCACATGCTGCCGCTGGTCGACCCTGCCCTCACCAATACGGGCCTGATCTATCAGGCGCGCGAACAGCGCTGGGTTTCCTACCAGCAGCCGGCCTGAGCATTCTCCTGCTGCCCGGCCCGGCCGTTGCCGCTTCGGGCATTGGCCGGCGCGGGAGGCCACGATAATACTGCTGCAACGTTGACCATCGCCGACCGACCGAAGTGGGGACTTCCGCCGCATGACGACCGACCAGCTGATGTCCATCGCCGTCATCGCGCTGATGATGGCGGCGTTCATCTGGGGCCGGTACCGTTATGACCTCGTCGCCTGCGGCGCGCTGATCGTCGCAGTCGCGGCCGGCGTCGTTCCGACCGCAAGCGCCTTCACCGGCTTCAGCGACGACATCGTCATCATCGTCGGTTCAGCACTTCTGGTCAGTGCCGGTGTCGCCCGCTCGGGCATCATGGAATACGCCATCCAGCGCTTCGCGCCCGACGTCGCCAGCGTGCGCGCCCAGCTTGCGCTGCTCGTCGTCATCGTCACCGTGCTCTCCGCCTTCGTGAAGAACATCGGCGCGCTGGCGATCATGATCCCCATCGCCTACCAGTTCGCGCGGCGCTCCAACACCTCGCCTTCGGTGTTCCTGATGCCGATGGCATTCGGCGCGCTGCTCGGCGGCCTGATGACCCTGGTCGGCACCTCGCCCAACATCGTGGTCTCGCGCGTGCGCCAGGAGATGACCGGCGAAGCCTTCTCGATGTTCGACTTCACGCCGGTCGGCGCAGCTTTGGCGGTCGCCGGCGTGGTCTTCCTTGTACTGTTCTACAAGCTGGTGCCGATCAGGTCGCGCGCCGCGGCCTCCATCCACGAAGCCATCGACATCGACAACTACGTCACCGAGGCGCGCGTCGTCGGCGACTCCACCGTGGTCGGCAAGAACCTGGCCGATCTGGTCAAGATCGGCGGCGGGCGCGCGATGGTGACCTCGATCCTGCGTTCGCGCGCCCAGCACATGACGCCGTTCCCGGACGTCAAGCTGATCGAAGGCGACATCCTTCTGATCGAGGGGGCTCCCGACGTGCTGGACCGCCTGGTCGCGCAGGCCAAGCTCAGCGTCACCGGCAGCCGCGATTCGGCCGGCGGCAAGCATGCCGCGACCGCCGTCGAGGCCGTCATCAGCGAAAATTCCCGACTGATCGGCGGCTCTGCCCAGCGGCTCGCGCTCTACGACCGCTACAACGTCAACCTGCTTGCGGTCAGCCGCAAGGGCGAGCGCATCCAGGAGCGCCTCGGCGCAGTCACCCTGCGCCTGGGCGACGTCGTGGTGCTTCAGGGCAACCCGCAGACCTTGCCGGACATCCTGCGCGAACTCGGCTGCCTGCCGCTGGCGCAGCGTCCGATCCTGCTCGGCAGTTTTCGCCGCGGCATCGTCCCCCTCGCCATTCTGGTGGCGGCGATGGCGGCCACAGCCCTCGGGCTATTGCCGGTGCCCTTCGCCTTCTTCAGCGCGGCAATCGCCATGGTGCTGTTTCGCGTCATCCCGCTGCGCGACGTCTACGACGCCATCGACGGCCCGATCCTCGTCATGCTGGCGGCCCTCATCCCGGTCAGCGACTCGCTCAGGCGCACCGGGGCGACCGACCTGATCGCGGCCTGGCTCGCGGATTTCGCCTCCGCCCTCCCCCCGGCCGGGGCGCTTACGCTCATCCTCGTCGTCGCGATGGCGGTGACGCCGTTCCTCAACAACGCAGCGACGGTGCTGGTGGTCGCCCCGATCGCGGCCGGCTTCGCCAGCACGCTCGGCTACCGGCCCGAGGCATTTCTGATGGCCGTGGCGATCGGCGCCGGCTGCGACTTCCTCACCCCGATCGGGCATCAGTGCAACACGCTGGTCATGGGGCCGGGAGGCTACAAGTTCTCCGATTATCCGCGTCTCGGCCTGCCGCTGTCGCTGCTGGTGATCGCCGTGGCGGTGCCGTTTCTGCTGCTCGTCTGGCCGATCTAGAGCGTCTTGCAGCCAGACGAAATCGTCAGGCGAGCGACACACAAGCGTGATTGGCCCTCGATGGCGCCGCGCCCTAGTTTTGCAGGCCTCGATCGCCATCCAGGGAGGACTATCCGATGAAGCGCATCCTCGTTTTGTCCGCCGCACTCTATGCCGGCCTCGCCGCAGCAGGCGCCCAGGAGAACACGATGAGCTTTTTCGTCACCAGCAGCGGCCTCGGCAAGGGCGCCAATCTCGGCGGCCTGGAGGGTGCCGACGCGCAATGCCAGAAGCTCGCGGAGGCCGCCGGCGCGACCGGCAAGACATGGCGCGCCTATCTGTCGACCAGCACCGTCGACGCACGCGACCGCGTCGGCAACGGCCCGTGGTTCAACGCCAAGGGCCAGAAGGTCGCCGACGACGTCGATTCCCTGCACAGCGACGCCAACAACATCAACAAGCAGACCGCGCTCGACGAAAAGGGCAACGTCATCAACGGCCGCGGCGACACGCCCAACCGCCACGACATGCTCACCGGCTCGAAACCGGACGGGACCAGGATCGCCGACCAGACCTGCGGCGACTGGACCAGCGACGGCGAGGGCGTGGCGATGATGGGCCACCACGACCGCATGGGGCTCGACGATTCGGCGGCCGCCAAGTCGTGGAATTCCTCGCACCCCTCGCGCGGCGGCTGCGGCCAGGAGGCGCTCAAGGGCACCGGCGGCGACGGCCTGTTCTACTGCTTCGCCGCCAACTGAGCGGGTCGGCGACCCTGCGGTTCCTCACCGCTCGGCCGTCACCGACAGCTCGGGGCGGACGCTCAGCGTCTGGAACACCACGCAGTAGCGCTCGGTCAGCTTGATGAGGGCGTCGATGCGCTCCTGCGGCTCGTCCGTGTCCAGCTTGAAGGCGAGCCTTATGGCGCGGAAGCCCACCGGCGCGTCCCTGGCCACCCCGAGGGTGCCGCGGAAATCGAGATCGCCCTCGGCCGACACCACCGCTTCGCCGAGGCGGAATTCGAGGGCGGTCGCCACGGCCTTCAGCGTCACCCCGGCACAGGCCACGAGCGCCTCGAGCAGCATGTCGCCGGAGCAGAGTTCGAGACCGGTGCCGCCGGTCGCGGGATGCAGGCCGGCGGTCACCATCGCCTTGCCGGTATCGACCTTGCAGGCGATCGACTGGTCGTCGACCGCGCCCCTCGCCCTGAGCGTGATCAAGGCGCGTCCGGCGTCCTCGCGATAGGCTTCCTTGAGCGGCGCCTGCAGCGCCTTCAATCCTGCAGCATCCATGGCCTTCCTCCGGCTTTGCGCGCCGCATGCTAGCCGGGCGCCCGCTCCTGACACAAGGCTGGCAGTTGGCGCCGATTAAGCTAAGCTCTTGTTCGGCAGGGAGAGGTTCGATGGCGGGCGCGGCCGGCACGCAGGCGGAACACAGGCTCGGCATGGCGCTCGTCGCCCTCTCGGCCGTCGTCTTCGGGCTCTCGGGCATATTGACCAAATCCATCGACGCCGATCCGCTGACCGTCACCTCCTGGCGCGGCCTGGTCGGTGGCGTCCTGATCTCGGCCTACGTCTTCTGGCGCCGTGCCCGCGGCGGCGGCGAGAGCCTCCATCTCGGCTGGCAGGGCTGGCTGCTCGCCGGGCTCGGCACGTTCGCCAGCATCGTCTTCATCGCCTCATTCAAGAACACCTATGTCGCCAATGTCGTGGTCATCTACGCCACCGTGCCCTTTGTGGTGGCACTCATGGCGTGGGTGCTGGCAAACGAGGCCTTCCGGCGCGAGACGGCGGTCGCCGCGGCCGCCTGCCTGGCAGGCGTGGCCATCATGGTCGGGTCCGGGCTGGGCGGCGGCCACGCCTTCGGCGATTTCCTCGCCCTGGTGACGACCTTCGCCTTCGCCCTCTACGCCGCCCTCGTCCGCCGCTTCCGCACCGCCCCGGTGGTGTGGGCGGGCGCCGTTTCGGCCTTCCTCGGCGTCCTGCCCGCCTGGTTCGTGGCCGATCCGCTCGCGGTGTCAGCCCGCGACGTGCCCCTGCTCGCGGCTTTCGGCTTCACCTTCGCGCTGGCCGTCGTGCTCTGGACCGAGGGCGCGCGCCGCATACCGGCGGCCGAAGCCGGCCTCATCGGCACCGCCGAGGTGCCGATTGGCATATTCTTCGCCTGGCTGTTCCTGTCCGAAATACCGCCGGCGGCGAGCCTCGCCGGCGGCGCAATCGTGCTTTCGGCGGTGTTCGCGCATGCCTGGCGCGACTGGAACGCCGCCCGCCGGCCCCTCACTGCCGGTGGCCAGTCACAAAATGTGTGACGACGCCGGAACCATCTTGCCTTGGTCGCGTTATAGCGCCCAGGACGGGTTGCCCCATCCCCCCATCCCCTCCACCCGTCCCTAGACTTCAAGCCGGTCGAAAGACCGGCTTTTTCCTGTTTGGGACAAAGGGATTGGGGAGACGATGCGAATTGACCTTGCGTCGGCATCGTCTAGTTTCATGGTGTGCGGTCCACGACCGCGTGCATTGGGAGGTGCGGCATGCTGCTGGCCAGTGCTGTGTTGCTAGGCGTCGCGGCGGTCTGGGCGCTCGCTGCGGGTGTGCTGGCCTACACGCTCGGCATTCGTTTCCGCCAGGCGTTGCTCTACGTCCCGTTCAAGCTGGTCTACCGCATCCGCGACGACGCCACGCGCGACGCCCGCGCGGCGACCGCCCCGGTCATCTACGTGGTCTCGCACCAGTCGCGCATCGAACCGGCGCTGATGCTGTCGCTGCTGCCCGACGACACGCTGCACATCCTCGACGAGGCATCGGCCGACGCACATTGGCTCGACCCCTGGCGGACGCTGGCGCGCAACATCGTCTTCAACGCCGAGCATGTCTTCGTCAGCCGCCGGCTCGTCCGCGTGCTGCGCGGCAAGGGCCGCCTCGCCGTCTATTTCCCCGACAGCGTCGAACCGGACGTCAAGTCGTTCCGCCTGTTCCGCGCCGTCGCCCGCATCGCCATGCAGGCCGACGCCAGGATCGTGCCCATCTTCGTCGGCGGGGCGCGCCACTTGCCCTCGTCGCTGACGCCGCCGAAACAGGCGCCGCGCAGCTGGTTCCCGCGGCTTGGCATCGCAGCGCTCGCGCCGATGACCATCGCCGAGCTGTCCGAGCGAGCCGGCGTCGCGCACACCACCTCCGCCAACGCCTTCTTCGACCGCTTCGCCGAGGCGCGCCTCGCCGCCGCCGAGCTCGACGGCGGGCTTTTCCACGCCATGTGCGACGCCGCCGAGCGCTTCGGCTCGTCGCGGACGATCGTCGAGGACGTCGTCACAGGTGCCCTGAGCTACCGCATGCTGATGACGGGCGCGCGCGTGATCGGCCGGCGCCTGGAGGCCGTATCGGCACCGGGCGATGCGGTGGGCGTGCTCCTGCCCAACGCCAACGGGCTGGTCATCGCGCTCATGGGGCTGGTTTCGGCCGCCCGGGTCGCGGCGATGGTCAACTACACCGCGGGTCCGGCGAACGTCGCCTCGGCGGTCAAGACCGCCGAGATCAGGGTGGTCGTCTCCTCGAAGGCCTTCATCGAAAAGGCCGATCTCGCCGACGTCGTCGCCGCGATCGAGCAGGCCGGTGCCCGCATGCTCTGGCTGGAGGAGTTGCGCAAAGGCGTTTCGGCGCCCGAGAAGGCGGCTGCCGCCCTGCAGTGGCATCGCCCGCTGCGGCCGCAGAACGCGTCGAAACCCGCCGTCATCCTGTTCACTTCGGGCTCGGAAGGCACGCCCAAGGCGGTGGTGCTGTCGCACCGCAACCTGATCGCCAATGCCATGCAGGCGGAGGCCCGCATCTCCATCTCGCCCGCCGACAAGCTGCTCAACGTGCTGCCGGCCTTCCATTCCTTCGGCCTGACCGGCGGCACCATCCTGCCGCTGCTGACCGGCGTGCGGCTGTTCCTCTATCCCTCGCCGCTGCACTACAAGCTGATCCCCGACATCGCCCGCAAGGCCCGCCCGACCATCATGTTCGGCACCGACACCTTCCTGTCCGCCTATGCTCGGACGGCGGAGGACGGCGACTTTTCGAGCCTGCGCTTCGTCGTCGCCGGTGCAGAGCCGGTCCGCCAGGAGACGCGCCGCGTCTGGCGCGACCGCTTCGGCGCCGAGATCGTCGAGGGCTACGGGCTGACCGAGGCCGCACCGGTCGTCGCCGTCAACACCGCCACGCACAACCGCGACGGCACGGTGGGACGGCTGCTGCCGGGCATCCGCATGCGGCTCGAGCCCGTCGAGGGCGTCAGCGAAGGCGGCCAGCTCTGGCTCACCGGCCCCAACATGATGATGGGCTACATGACCGCCGACCGGCCCGGCGAGTTGCAGCCGCTCGACGGCTGGCACGACACCGGCGACATCGTTTCGGTGGATCGCGAGGGCTTCCTGACCATCCGCGGCCGCGCCAAGCGCTTCGCCAAGATCGCCGGCGAGATGGTGTCGCTCGGCGCGGTCGAGATGCTGGTGCAGTCGCTGTGGCCCGAGGAGCATCACGCCGCCGTCGCCGTGCCCGACAAGCGCAAGGGCGAGCGCATCGTGCTCGTCACCACCGCGGGCAATGCCGATGCCGAGACCCTGCGGCTCTACGGCAAGCAGGCCGGCGTGGCCGACCTCATGGTCCCGCACGACATCGTCAAGGTCGGGGAATTGCCGGTGCTCGGCTCCGGCAAGACCGACTACGTGACGGCGCGCCGCATGGCGATCGAGCAGCTGGGCCTGGCGGCGGCCTAAGCTTCCGGCGTGGCGTCAGGAGTTTCGGTTGTGGTCTCGGCAGCGGCGGCTTCGGCTGCCGCCTCGATCTTGGCCCGGCGCGCATAGGCGCTGGCGCTCAGCGGCAGGAACAGGAGATAGCCCGCGACCGAAGCCGTCAGCGTCTGCCACGGATAGACGGTCAGCAGAAGCACGTAGAACACCGCCGCCAGCATCACCGGCAGCAGGTATTCGCGCCTGATCCTGAGCTTCTTGCCGGAATAGACGGGCAGCCGGCTGACCAGAAGGAAGGCGACCAGGATGGCAAAGGCCGTTCCGGCATAGGCTACCGTGCGCGTGGGTTCCAGCCCCAGGAAGGCCAGGTACATCGGCGCCAAAACCACCACCGCACCCGCAGGAGCCGGAACGCCGACGAAATATTCGGCCTGCCAGGCCGGCCGCTCGAGGTCGTCGTCGAGCACGTTGAACCGGGCGAGCCTCAGCCCGCAGGCAATGCTGAAGAGCAGCGCCGCGATCCATCCGAGCGAGCCGGCACGGTCGAGCAGGAAGGCATAGAGCACGAGCGCCGGGACCACGCCGAAGTTGACGATGTCGGCCAGCGAATCCATCTGCGCGCCGAATTTCGACGTCGCCTTGAGCATGCGGGCGAGCCGGCCGTCGATGCCGTCGAGGAAGGCGGCGACCAGCACCATCACCACGGCGGGCTCGAAGCGCCCCTCGAAGGCGAGCCGGATCCCCGACAGGCCGGCGCATATGGCGAGCACGGTGATGAGGTTGGGCAGCACCAGGCGCAGTGGGATCTCGCGGATGCGCGGACCGCCGCGCCCATGCGGCTCGAAGGGCTTGAACGGCGCCACCATCGTCAGGAAACCCGTACCAGCGGCGCGTGGCTCGCCCCGCCGAATTCTGCCAGCACGGTCTCGCCGGCCACGGCCGTCTGGCCGACGGCGACGCGCGGAACCGCATTGGCGGGCAGGAACACGTCGACGCGGGAGCCGAAGCGGATCAGGCCGAAGCGCTCGCCGACCGCGATGTTGCCGCCGACGTCCGCCCAGCAGACGATGCGGCGGGCCACCAGGCCGGCGATCTGCACCGCCGCCACCTGCCCGTTCGGGCTGTCGATGACTATGCCGTTGCGCTCGTTCTCCTGGCTCGCCTTGTCGAGCTCGGCATTGAGGAACTTGCCCGGCCGATGCTCGATGCGGACGATCTTGCCGCGCACCGGCGCCCGGTTCACGTGGCAGGAAAAGACGTTCATGAACACGGAGATACGGGTCATCTCGGTCGCGCCGAGGCCGAGCTCGCGCGGCGGCACGGCGGGGCCGACGGCCGAAACCACGCCATCGGCTGGGCTGACGACCAGCCTGTCGTCGAGCGGCGTGACCCGCTCGGGATCACGGAAGAAATAGGCGCACCAGGCCGTCAGAATCGCCCCGATCCAGAACAGCGAGGTCGAGAACAGCCCCAGAAGAACGGCAACGGCCGCGAATCCGGCGATGAATGGGTACCCTTCGCGATGGACCGGAACAAAGGCGTTGCGGATCGTATCGGCTATGCTCATGAAGGGGCTGCCCCGGCTGTTGAGGTTCCGGAGTGCTTACCGGAAACGGACAGCCGCCGCAACGCGACATCGGCGCAGCGGCGACGCGGTTTCGGTTCAGCTGCGCTCGGCGACCTCCGGCGTGCGACGGCGTGCGATGACGCCGAGCTCGTCCTCCTCGCGCACCTTGCGCAGCCGCTCCTCGGCCTCGCTCGCCTCGCGCTGGCGATCCCACATCCTGGCGTAGAGGCCGCGGTGCCTGAGCAGGTCGGCATGGGTGCCGCGTTCGGCGATCCTGCCGTCCTCGAGCACGATGATCTCGTCGGCGGAAATGACCGTCGACAGGCGATGGGCGATCACCAGCGTGGTGCGGCCCTTGCTGACCATGTCGAGCGCGCTCTGGATGTCCTGTTCGGTCTGGGTGTCGAGCGCCGAGGTCGCCTCGTCCAGCATCAGGATCGGCGGCGCCTTGAGGATGGTGCGGGCGATCGCCACGCGCTGCTTCTCGCCGCCCGAGAGCTTCAGCCCGCGTTCGCCAACCATCGACTTGTAGCCGTCGGGCATGCGCTCTATGAAGCCCGAGATCTGGGCCAGTTCCGCCGCCTTGCGCACATCCTCCTCGTCGGCGTTCATGCGCCCGTAGCGGATGTTGTAGGCGATGGTGTCGTTGAACAGCACCGTGTCCTGCGGCACCATGCCGATCACCCCGCGCAGGCTTTCCTGCGTCACGTCGCGCAGGTCCTGGCCGTCGATCAGGATCGCGCCCTGCTGGATGTCGTAGAATCGGAACAGCAGCCGCGAGATCGTCGACTTGCCGGCGCCCGAGGGGCCGACGATGGCGACCGTCTTGCCGGCCGGAACCTCGAAGCTCACGCCCTTCAGGATCTGCCGGTTCTTGTCATAGGCGAAATGCACGTCGCGGAACTCGACGCGGCCGGACCCGACCACCAGCGCCCTGGCGCCGGGCCTGTCGACCACCTCCTGCTCGACGTCGAGCAGGTCGAACATCTTCTCGATGTCGGTCAGGCCCTGGCGGATCTCGCGGTAGATCATGCCGATGAAGTTGAGCGGCACGGAAAGCTGCATCAGCATGGCGTTGACGAAGACGAAGTCGCCCACCGTCTGCGTGCCGGCCATCACCTCCTGCGCCGACATCCACATGATCACGGTCATGCCGAGGCCGAAGATGACGCCCTGGCCGAAGTTGAGCCAGCCCAGCGAAGTCCAGGTCTTGGTCGCGGCGCGCTCGTATCGCGCCATCGAGCGGTCGAAGCGCTCGGCTTCCATGCGCTCGTTGTTGAAATATTTCACCGTCTCGAAATTGAGCAGCGAATCGATCGCCTTGGTGTTGGCGTCGGTATCGGAATCGTTCATCTCGCGGCGGATGGCGATGCGCCAGTCGCTCGCCTTGACCGTGAACCAGACATACAGCCACACCGTCACGGCCACCACGGCGACATATTTCCAGCCATAGGCGACGGCGAAGATGCCGGCCGTCAGCGCGAATTCGAGAACGGTCGGGGCGGTGTTGAGGATGGTGAAGCGGACGATCGTCTCGATGCCCTTGGTGCCGCGCTCGATGATGCGCGACAGCCCGCCTGTCCGCCGCTCGAGATGGAAGCGCAGCGAAAGTTCGTGCATGTGCACGAAGGTCCGGTGGGCAAGCTGGCGGACCGCATATTGGCCGACGCTGGCAAACAGCGCGTCGCGCAGCTGGTTGAAGCCGAGCTGGACGATGCGCACGACATTGTAGGCGACCACCAGCATGACCGGCGCGAGCAGGAATGCCGGCAGCGCCAACGGCGAACGCTGGTCGCCGGCCAGCGCGTCGGTCGCCCATTTGAAGAAATACGGCCCGGCCACCAGCGTCAGCTTGGCGACGACCAGGAACACCGTCGCCCAGACCACGCGCATCTTGAGGTCGGGGCGATCGTCCGGCCACATATAGGGCCACAGGTTCTTGATCGTGCTGAAGGTCGAGCCGCGATCGGCGGAAACGGTCTTGTTAGCCACTGGTCTTGCCTTGATTAGCAGTCGGCGCCGTCGACGGCGCAGCAGGATTCGACGAGCGCGGCGACTGAGGCCGAAACCTCGGCCAGCGCCGCCTCATTTATCTGGTAGCGGGAACGCTGCCGCTCCGGCGCATAACGCACCAGCCCGGCCTCGACGAGGATCTTCAGATGCTGGGAAACCGTCGACTGGGCGAGGTCGAGATGCTCGACCACCTCCTTGCAGCAGCAAGACCTGCCGCCGCCCAGCCGCCTCAGGATCTGCAGCCGCGCCGGATGCGAGAGCGCCGCAAGCTTCTGGGCCACGTCCTCGCTGGAGGCGGTGCCGCAATGCGTATCTGGATGGAAGGCTTTCATCGTCCATCGACGATAGACGATGAAATTAACCTTCGCAACCGCAATTACCGGAAATCCGTGCTCTTGCCCTACTGCTTGGGTGCCTGGGCTGGCATCGCCTGATCGCCCATGGCGCCCATGTTCGCGGCTTCGCCTTCCTTGGACTTCTCCGGAACGCGGAACACCTGGCCCGGCCAGATGCGGTCGGGATCGCGGATCTGGTCCTGGTTGGCGAGATAGATGGTCGAGTAGCGCACGCCGTAGCCGTAGACGCGGCGCGAGATACGCCACAGCGAATCGCCGCGGCGGATGATCACCGCACCGTTGACCGGCTGCAGCTTCGGCGCCGTCGCCGCGGGCGTCTCGCCTACAGGAGCGGCAGGCGCGGCAGCGGTCTCGGCCGGCTTTTCGGGCGCGCTCGGGGCAGCAGCCACCTCGGCGGGCTTGTCGGAGGTGCCCGCAGCCGGCGCCGGCGCCTGGGTTCCTGCCTGCCCGGCAGGCGCTGCCGGCTGCGTCTCTGCCTGGGCGGGCTGCGCGGGAGCCACGGCGGCCACCGCCTCGCCGGGCTCGCGCGTGAACGGCACCGCGGCGCGCGCCGCCACCTTGACGCCGTCGGCCTCGAGCGCATCGACCCGGACGATGTAGTCGCCCACCGGCAGTTCGCGCTCGGCCTCAATCAGGAAGCGGCCCTCTGGCGAGGTCACGGCTTCGCCGACCAGGATCTCGTTGGCATAGGCACGCACCTTGCGGCCGGCGTCGGCGGTTCCGGCGATGAAGACCTTCTTGCCCTCGATCTCGACCGCCTCGACGGCGACCTTGACCTTGGCGGCCGCCTCGGGCGCTGCCGGGGCGGCCTGCGGCGCCGCCGGCGCCACTGTGGCGCTGCCCTGCGCCGGCTGGTCGGATGCGGGCGGCGCAGCTGGTTCGGCCGGCGCCTTGGGAACGGTGATCAGCTGCGACGGCTTGCCCGGCTCCTCGACCAGCGCCAGTACCTGACCGCCCGGCTGCTCGGGAACTGAAACCACCGCCGTCTCGGTCGACGTGGCGACCAGGTTGTCGGGAGCGGTCGAGCGCAGCACGATCTGGTAGTCGCCCGGTTCGAGCGGCTTGTCGAGCACCACGGCGAAGTCGCCGTCGACGCCGGCCGTCGCCGCGCCGATGACCTTGGAGCCGGTGACGATCTCGACCTTGGCGCTGGCCGGGGCCTTGCCGGCGATCACCAGCGAGCCGTTCTCCTCGACACGGACGACATCGAAGGACGGCGGCACCACCCCTGCTGCCGGCTGGGCCGGAGCCGTGGCTTCGGCCGCGGGCTTGGCCGGCTCGGCGGCCTTGGGCGCGCTCGGCACGGCAGGCGCGGACGTGGCCGGAGCCTGCAGGTTCGCCACCGCCGCCGGCGGCTGCGCGAGGTAAGGATCGAGCACGCCCGACACATATGCAATACCGGCAGCCGCGGCCGAGCCGCCAGCTGCCAGAAGGAAGATTTTCAACGGATTGATTGCCATTATTGTTCCTGCCCCTAGCCGCGCGACGGGTCTACCTTGTTTTGCCGGCAGCGACAAGAAAAAGCCCGGCGCGGGCTTGACCCTGCCCACAGACGCAATACCCAATCAGGCATGAACACGATTCGATCCATCTGCGTCTATTGCGGCTCCTCGCCGGGCCGCGATGAGGTCTACATCAAGGCCGGCCATCTGCTCGGCCGCTCGATCGCCAAGGCCGGACTGCGGCTCATCTATGGCGGCGGCACCAAGGGCGTCATGGGCGCGGTCGCCGATGGCGCCAGGCGCGCCGGCGGCAAGGTCACTGGCATTATACCGCGCTTCCTGATGAACAAGGAAGCGACCGAGAGCGCCCTCGGCCGGCTCGACGAACTCGTCATCACCGACAACATGCACCAGCGCAAGCATGCGATGTTCGAGAAGTCCGACGCCTTCGTGGCGCTTCCGGGCGGCATCGGCACGGTCGAGGAGATCGTCGAGGTGATGACCTGGGCGCAGCTCGGCCATCACCGCAAGCCGATCGCCTTCGCCAACGTCAACGGCTTCTGGGATCCGATGCTGTCGCTCATCGATCACATGCGGACCGAAGGCTTCGTCCATACCTCGCATCTGGTGCAGCCGCTCGTCATCGACGAGCCCGAAGCGGTGGTCGCCGCTATACTGGTCGCGGCGGGCGCGGACGCCACGCCCACCGAAGGCGTCCAGTCGCTCATCGACAAGATGTAAGCTTGCAGCTCAGGCGCGGGCGCGCAGGTCGGCGGTGATCGTCCCGGACGCCGCGATCTCGTCCTCGTGCGGCTGGTCGCGCCAGGTCTCCGCCAGGCCAGCGTCGTACCATTCGCGCATCGCCGGGGTTGCCAGCATGGTTGCGACATAGGTCCCGGCGCGGCCGCCGAAATCGAGCCCGTAGGTCAGCGCCCGGAACACCACGGGGGCGAAGAAGGCGTCCACGGCGGTGAAGTGGCGGCCGGCCAGGAACGGGCCGCCGAAGCGTTCCAACCCCTGGTTCCACAGCTCGCCGATCCGCGCGATGTCCTTTTCGAGGTCGGCCGGGCGCTCCCTGAGCGCCACGCGTACGCCGCAGCTCATGCCGCAGATGTTGCGCAGGCTGCGGAAGCCGGAATGCATCTCGGCCGCGGCCGAACGCGACCAGGCGCGGGCGACGGCATCTTCGGCCCAGACGCCCGGATGGCGCTCGGCCAGGTACTCGACGATCGCCATCGAGTCCCACACGGTCAGGCCGCCGTCGATGAGGCACGGAACGCTGCCCGTCGGCGAAAAGGAGCGGAAATCCGGATACCCCGGCAGGTTCCCGAACAGCACCTGCCGCTCGGCGAAGTCGATGCCCTGCGCCCGCATCAGCACCCATGGCCGCAGCGACCAGGACGAGTAGTTCTTGTTGGCGATATAGAGTTGGTACATCGTCTCCTCCGTCCGGCCTTGTCAGCCGCCCTTGCTGCGTTCCGAAAACATCGACCAGGTGTAGATCGCGAGCGCCGCCCAGATCAGCGCGAAGGCAATGGCGCGTTCGCTCGAGAACGGCTCGCGGAAGATGAAGATGGCGATGACGAAGATCATCGTCGGGGCAATGTACTGCATGATGCCGATGGTCGACATCCGGAGCCGCTTGGCGCCGTTGGCAAACAGGATCAGCGGCACGGCGGTGACGACGCCGCAGCCGAGCAGCAGCCAGACGTCGGCCATGCCCGTGGTGGTGAAATGGCCGACGCCGGACGACTGCAGGTAGAGGATGTAGCCCAGCGCGGGGATGCCGAGCAGCAGCACTTCGAGGAAGAAGCCCTGGGCAGGCCCGATCGGCAGCGTCTTCTTGAACAGCGCGTAGAAACCCCAGGAAAGGGCGAGCACGATGGAGACCCACGGCAGCCCGCCGGTATCCCAGGTCAGCAGCGCCACGGCGACCACGGCGAGCCCGATGGCCAGGATCTGCGCCCGGGTCAGCTTCTCGCCGAGCACGACGGCGCCCAGGAAGACGGTGAACAGCGGGTTGATGTAGTAGCCGAGTGCGGTTTCCAACGCCCGGTCGTTGGCGATCGCCCAGACATAGACGCCCCAGTTGATGGTGATGAGGCCGGCCGTCAGCGCGCCCAGCGCCAGGGTGCGCGGCGTTCGCAGGGCTACCTTGATGTCCGCGGTGCGGCCGAGCCACCAGAGAAGCAGGGCGGCGATCGGGATCGACCAGACGATGCGGTGGGCGATCACCTCGGGCGAGGGAATGTGCGCCACGGCTTTCATGTAGAAGGGCAGGAAGCCCCACATCAAGTAGGCCGAAAGGGCAAAGAGAAAGCCGCGCGATGCTTCGTCGCGGGAAATCGCAGGCGCTTGTGTGCTCATGGCGCGAACCTATGCGCCCGGCCGATCACCGAAGCCATTTCAAAATACTGATGGTCCATCCGCTTTCCGTTGATGGATCAACCCTTGCCGCAGCGGCCGGCGGGCGTTGCGGCGGCTACTCCGCCGCCACCAGGCCCGCCATGTCGCGGTTCTTCATCAGCTTGTAGACGATCGAGTCCATCAGCGCCTGGAACGAGGCGTCGATGATGTTCTCCGACACCCCGACCGTCCACCAGCGCGCGCCGGTCCCGTCATGCGATTCGATCAGGACGCGCGTGATCGCCTCGGTGCCGCCGTTGAGGATACGCACCTTGAAGTCGGCCAGCTCCAGGTCGCCGATCTCGTTCTGGAACTTGCCGAGGTCCTTGCGCAGGGCGATGTCGAGCGCGTTGACCGGGCCGTGCCCCTCGGCCACCGACATCTTCTCCTCGCCGTCGACCACCACCTTCACGATCGCCTCCGAAACCGTCTTGAGGTTGCCGTTGGCGTCGAAGCGGCGCTCGACCATGCAGCGGAAGCTGGTGACGTTGAAGAACTCGGGCAGGCCGTGCAGCATCTTGCGCGCCAGAAGCTCGAAGCTCGCATCGGCGCCCTCATAGGCATAACCCTCGGCCTCGCGCTCCTTGACCACCGAGATCAGCGCGTCGAGCCTGTGATCGTCCTTGGGCACGTCGATGCCGCGCCGCCTGAGTTCGGCGATGAAGTTGGCCTTGCCGCCCTGGTCCGACACCATCACCTTGCGTCGGTTGCCCACCATCTCCGGCGGCACGTGCTCGTAGGTCTTGGGCTCCTTGGCGATTGCCGAGGCGTGGATGCCGGCCTTGGTGGCAAACGCGGATGAGCCGACATAGGGCGCCTGCGCTTCCGGCGCGCGGTTGAGCAATTCGTCGAAGGCCCGCGACAGGCGCGAGATGCCGCCGAGCGCATCCACCGAGATGCCGGTCTCGAAGCGGTCGGCGAAATGCGGCTTGAGCGCGAGGGTCGGGATGATCGTCACCAGATTGGCATTGCCGCAGCGCTCGCCGATACCGTTGATGGTGCCCTGCACCTGGCGCACGCCGGCCTCGATGGCCGCCAGCGAATTGGCCACCGCCTGGCCGGTATCGTCATGGGCGTGGATGCCGAGATTCTGCCCCGGAATGCCGCCGGCGATCACCTTGGCGACGATGTCGCCCACCTCGGACGGCTGGGTGCCGCCATTGGTGTCGCACAGCACCACCCAGCGCGCGCCGGCCTCGTAGGCAGTGCTCGCGCAGGCCAGCGCATAGTCGGGATTGGCCTTGAATCCGTCGAAGAAGTGCTCGCAGTCGACCATCGGCTCGCGGCCGGCGGCGCGCGCCGCCTCCACCGAGGCGCGGATCGACTCGAGGTTCTCTTCGTTGCTGACGCCGAGCGCCACCCGCACGTGGTAGTCCCAGCTCTTGGCGACGTAGCAGACGGCGTCCGACTTCGCCTGCACGAGTGCGGCGATGCCCGGGTCGTTGGAGGCCGACACCCCTGCCCGCTTGGTCATGCCGAAAGCGACGAACTTCGCCCGCTTGGTACGCTTTTCGGAAAAGAAGGCCGTGTCGGTCGGGTTGGCGCCCGGATAGCCGCCCTCGACGTAATCGACGCCGAACTCGTCCAGCATGCCGGCGATCGCGATCTTGTCCTCGACGGAAAAGTCGATGCCCGGCGTCTGCTGGCCGTCCCGCAGCGTCGTGTCGAAGAGATAGATGCGTTCTTTGTTCATCGGCATGCGGGTGCTTGCACACCCCCCTCTGGCCTGCCGGCCATCTCCCCCTCAAGGGGGGAGATCGGCTGGCACGATTGCTTTCGCCAATCGCCATATTTGTGCGAAAAGCGCGGCGGCTGAAGCTGCCGATCTCCCCCCTTGAGGGGGAGATGGCCGGCAGGCCAGAGGGGGGTGGGGTTCATCAAGCCTTCCCCCCGAACCTGTCCGTCGCCCTGACGAGCTGATCGAGGATGCCCGGCTCCGAGTAAGCGTGGCCGGCACCTTCGATCAGGTGGAACTCGGCCTGGGGCCAGGCCTTGTGCAGCGCCCAGGCATATTTGGCCGGGCACGGCATGTCGTAGCGCCCGTGCACGATGACGCCCGGGATGCCGTGCAGCTTGTCGGCGTCGCGGATCAATTGCCCTTCCTCCAGCCAGCCGGCATGGACGAAATAATGGTTCTCGATGCGGGCAAAGGCGATGGCGAAGTCGTCCTCGCCGAACTTGCCGCTGGTGTCGGGGTCGGGCAGCAGCGTGATCGTCTCGCCTTCCCAGGTGCTCCAGGCAAGGGCCGCCTCCACCTGCGCCTGGCGGTCGTCGCCCACCAGCCGCTTGCGGTAGGCGGCCATCATGTCGCCGCGCTCTGCCTCGGGGATCGGCTTGACGAAGCGCTCCCACTTGTCGGGGAACATCTCCGAGACGCCGAACTGGTAGTACCATTCGAGCTCGGCGCGGGTCAGCGTGTAGACGCCGCGCACCACGAGCTCGCTCACCCGGCCGGGATGCGTTTCGGCATAGGCGAGCGCCAGCGTCGAGCCCCAGGAGCCGCCGAACACCAGCCATTTGTCGAAGCCGGCCATCTCGCGCAGCCGCTCGATGTCGGCCACCAGGTGCCAGGTCGTGTTGGCCTCCAGCGAGGCGTTCGGCACCGATTTGCCGCAGCCGCGCTGGTCGAACAGCACGATGTCGTAGAGCTTCGGGTCGAACAGGCGCCGGTGCTTGGGCGAGATGCCCCCGCCCGGACCGCCATGCAGGAACACCGCGGGCTTGCCTCCCCTGGTGCCGCAGCGCTCCCAATAGATGCTGTGGCCGTCGCCGACGTCCAGCATGCCGCTGTCGAAGGGTTCGATCTCGGGATAGAGGCCGCGCAATTCAATGCTCATAGTTTCAGTCCATGCTCGGGCCAGTTGGCCGTCTCTTCGTCGGGATGCTGGAAGGAGATGATCTGCTCCTGCCGCGCATAATAGTCCGGGTTGTCGTGCACCGGCGTCTCGAAGATCTTCTCGATCCAGGGCAGGCGCGCCACGTGGTTGATCTGCAGCCGGGGCGCGAGGTCGGAGCGGTCGTCGAACGAGCCGATGGAGATCTCCAGCCCTTCCGGATGCTTGTAGGCCATCGGCGTGCCGCAGCGCTGGCAGAAGCCGCGGGCGACGTTGACCGAGGACTGGAAGTAGGCCGGCTCCTCGCGGATCCATTCGACATTGTCCTTCGGCACGCCGACAAAGGCGCCGAAGAACGAGCCGAACTGCTTCTGGCACATGCGGCAATGGCAGATCGAGGGCTCGCCCATCGCGCCCTGGATGCGGAAGCGGACTGCGCCGCACTGGCAGCCGCCTGTTCTCACCTTGTCCGTCATGATCTTTCCCCCAAAGGCCATTGTTCGGTATCGTGGTCGGGATGCTGGTAGGAGACGATGTCGTTGACGAAGTCCGCCGCGTCCGGGTCTTCCTCCGTCGCATAGCCCGGCAATTCGTGGATGTGGTCGACATAGGGCAGCTTGCCCTCGAGCCCCCATTGCACGGTCGGCGCGATCTCCTCCGGCTCGTCGAAGGCGGCGATCGCCAGCGCAACCCCGTCCGGCGCCTCGTAGGTCAGCGGCGTGCCGCAGTCGGCGCAGAAGCCGCGGAAGGCGTAGTTCGACGAGCGAAACTTCTTCGGCGCGCCGCGCGTCCAGACAAGCTTCGCTTGCCGATGCACCGAGACCAACGGCGCGTAGAAACTGCCGAATGCCTTCTGGCACATGCGGCAATGGCAGACCGATGCGCCGCCCAGCGCGCCCTCGACATGGAAGCGCACGGCGCCGCACTGGCACCCGCCGGAATAATGCGGCCTGTTGTCGAGGCTCATGGCGTCACCCCTTCACCCGGGAACATGGCACACGGCCTCGATGTTGTTGCCGTCGGGGTCATAGACGAAGGCGGCATAGTAGTCGGGATGGTAGTGCGGCCTGAGACCCGGCCCGCCATTGTCCTTGCCGCCGGCGGCGATCGCGGCCGCGTAAAAGGCATCGACCTCGGCCCGGCTGCGGGCGGTGAAGGCGTAATGTCGCCCAGGTCCGGCCGGCGCCTCGTGCAGCCAGAACACCGGCCGCTCGCGCCCATAGCCGCCGACTTTGACGCCGCCGGTGTGCTCGGGCGGCACCATCATCAGCAGCGAGGCGCCGAGCGGCGCGAAAGCCTTGTCGTAGAAGGCCTTCGCCCTGTCGAAATCGGCAACCGAAATGCCGGTATGGTCGATCATTGCACGAACTCCTCCTTCATGCTCGTCGCATCCGGCGCGCCGCCCTGCCCGGCCACGGCGGCAATGTGGCTGCAGACATTGTCGATATCGCGAAGCACGTCGTCGTTCCAGAAGCGGAGGATGGTCCAGCCAAGAGACTTGAGTTTCTGTGAGCGCGCAGCATCCAACTCGACGTTCTCGGCAATCGCATGTTGCGACCCATCCAACTCGACGATCAGCTTGTGCGACGGACAGGCAAAGTCGACGATGTAGCCGGCTATTGGTAGTTGCCGTCGAAAACCCAATCCCATCAAGCGATGCGCCCGAAGCTCGTTCCAAAGCTTCAGTTCAGCATCCGTCATCTGCTTTCGCATCTTGCGCGCGTTCCGACGATTGGCCTGAGGGACGGGGTAGTGGGTCATTGTAGACCACCCCCCTCTGCCCTGCCGGGCATCTCCCCCTCAAGGGGGGAGATCAGGCCGTCATCAACCTTTCGCCCAACCACAAGCGCCATAGTGACGCCCCCCGAAACGTCGCAGAACAAAGTGGCACGCGGAAGCTGCTGATCTCCCCCCTTGAGGGGGAGATGCCCGGCAGGGCAGAGGGGGGCGTGTCGCCCCATCCTTTCCATGCCAGACAGCGTCATCATCACCGCTTCACTTCCCATGTCGTCACGCGCTCGCCCGACACCGGGTCCTTGCCGTCCTTGAGGTGCACACCCTGGGCCAGCAGTTCGTCGCGGATCCTGTCGGCGTCGGCCCAGTTCTTGGCCTTGATCAGCTCCAGGCGTTCATTGATTTTTTCATCGATCGCCGCGCCTTCCGTGGCAGCGACGACGTCTCTGATAAAGGCAGTCGCGATGAAATCGTCGAGGTTGAAACCCAAAAGACTCCACCCACTCAGCAACTGGAATGCCGCCTCGTGATCGCCGTCCGCTGCCAAACGCGATAGTCGGTGCAACTCTGCAATCGCAGGGGCAAGATTGAGATCGTCGGCGATAGCATTCAGAAACGCATCGCTTGGCCGCGGATCGACACGACGATTGGCAACGGCACTCCAGTCGATATCAGAGGCGACCTTCCGCAGATCCGCCCATTTCTGAAGCGTTCTCTCCGCCTCCTCCAACTTAGCTGCAGTAAAGTCTATGGGCTGCCGGTAGTGCGTCATCAGCATCGCCAGCCTGAGCACCTCGCCCGGCCATTTGCGGCCGCCGAAGTTCTCCGTCTCGAGCAACTCGTGGATCGAGTAGAAGTTGCCCAGGCTCTTGGACATCTTCTGGCCCTCGACCTGCAGGAAGCCGTTGTGCAGCCAGTAGTTGGCCATCACGTCGGTGCCGTGGGCGCAGCGCGACTGGGCGATCTCGTTCTCGTGGTGGGGGAAGATGAGGTCGAGCCCGCCGCCATGGATGTCGAAGACCTCGCCGAGATAGGCCTCCGCCATCGCCGAGCACTCGATGTGCCAGCCCGGCCGGCCGCGGCCCCAGGGGCTGTCCCAGCCCGGCTCCTCGGGCGAAGACGCCTTCCACAGCACGAAGTCGCCGGGGTTGCGCTTGTGCGCCTCGACCTCGACGCGGGCGCCGGCCTGCTGTTCGTCGAGATTGCGCTTCGACAGCTGCCCGTAGTCGGCCATCGAGCCGGTGTCGAACAGCACTTCGCCTTCCGCTTCATAGGCATGGCCGCGTTCGATGAGGCTCAGAATCAAGGTGATCATGTCGGCGCGGCCGTCGGCGCGCGGCTGCACGAACTCGGTGGCCCGCGGCTCGACGGTCGGCTCGAGGCAGCCCAGCGCCTTGACGTCGGCCTGGTACTGGTTGGCCGTCTTTTCGGTGACGCGCCTGATCGCCTCGTTCAGCGGCAGGTCGGGGAAATCGCGCAGGGCGCGCGCGTTGATCTTGTCGTCGAGATCGGTGAGGTTGCGCACATAGGTGACGGCATCCTTGCCATAGACATGGCGAAGCAGGCGGAACAGCACGTCGAAGACAATCGCAGGGCGGGCGTTGCCGATATGGGCGAAGTCATAGACCGTCGGGCCGCAGACATACATCCGCACGTTTTGCGGATCGATCGGCACGAAGTCTTCCTTCGTGCGGGTCAGCGTGTTGGTAAGGCGCAAGCCCCTGAATGCGTCAGACATGGTTCTCCCCGTGTGCATGACCCCGAAAATCTCCGATTTTCGCAAAGGATCATGCACCCAACTTCAGTTTCACGGCGACCTTTGCGCGCCCGAACGGGCGCGCGGCGCCGTGGCCTGCTGGCCCGGGCGTTTGACCTGTCTTTGGTGAAGATGAGGCGAAAACGTCCTGACCAGCGCGAACGCTAGCCAATAATGCAAATGCCGGAAATGGCGAAAGACGTTTTCATCGGCCGCGTTATCGCCCTCCACCATGTTGCCGTCAAGACGCGGCGTCATGAAAGTTTACCGATCCGGCCGCAACGGCGCCCTGCTGAAACAGTTTCTTAAGTATGCCGGCACCGTAATGAAACATTGCCGGGCTAGAAGCCGCTGCATTGCCACGAATTCGACCGAATCCGTAAGCAAATGCAGCCGCTCTCAGCAGAGCTGACGTTAGGGAAGAGACCAATGAAACGAAAACAAGCCGAACAGGACCGAGCGCGTAGCCAGTACGCCGAGCTCACCAAGCACTACCGGGCCATCGGCCCCGCAGCGATCGTCGCCGCGCTGATCTGCGCGCCGAAGAAGGACAAGGCGCCCAAGCTCGTCAAGGCGGCCTAGCTAGATCCGGCCGACAAGGCTCGCGCCGATCGCCACCATCACGATGCCGATCAGCACGTCGAGCACGCGCCAGGAGGCAGGCCGGGCGAACACCGGCTGCAACAGCCTCGCGCCATAGCCGAGCCCGAAGAACCACACGAATGATGCGGTTGCCGCGCCGATGCCATAGGCAAGGCGCGCCTGGCCCTCGTATGCGGCCGAAAGCCCGCCGAGCAGCACCACCGTGTCGAGATAGACATGCGGATTGAGGAAGGTGAAGGCGAGGCAGGCGGCCACTGCCGGCCCTAGCATGGCCTCTCCGGTCCTGGCGGCCTGCAGCGCCTCGGGCTTCATCGCCCGGCGGAAGGCGATCACCGCATAAGTGAACAGGAACAGCGCACCGCCCACCGTCACCGCCATGATCAGCCGCGGCGACTGCGAGATCAGCGTGCCGAGGCCGGCGACGCCGGCGGCGATCAGAAGCGCGTCGGAAAGCGCGCAGATCAGCGACAACACGAAGACGTGCTGGCGCAGCAGGCCCTGGCGCAGGATGAACGCGTTCTGCGCGCCGATCGCGATGATCAGCGAGGCACCGAGCAGGAAACCGGAAATGGCGGCGGAGAAGACAGAGCCAGTCACGCGGCCCTTCTAATGCATCGGCCCGAAAATCGAAATCGGTTTTTGGAAAGCACGACGCATGGATCGATAGTGCCAGAGCGTCGTTGCTTAGAATGGTGCGCAACGCTCCGGTGCGGCGTCAGAACAGTTTCATCTGGTCGTCGTCGCTGGACTTACGCTTTTCCACTTTTGGCTTGGCCGCCTTCTCGGGCGCGGCCTCGGGCAGTGGCTCCACCCGCTCCTGGATTTCCGGTCCCATGTTGGTGACCTTGTTGACCAGTTCCGACACCGGGATCTGCTCGAAGAAATCCGGCTGCGCCGGCCGCATCAGCTCGGCCACGTCGCGCGGCTCCCGGGTGCGGCAGTCGAGCCAGCGGGCGAAATCCTCGGGCTGGATCACCACCGGCATGCGGTCGTGGAGATGGGCGATGTCCGTGCTCGCATCGGTGGTCAGGATCGCCGCCGTGTCGATCTCCGAGCCGCCCGGCTCGCTCCAGGTTTCCATCAGCCCGGCCAGCGCCACCAGCCCGCCACGGCGCGGCCTCAGCCAGTAGGGCTGGCGGCGGTTGCCCGGCAGCTTCTTCCACTCGTAGAAACCCGAGACCGGCACCAGCGCCCGCCGGTGCCGCATGGCATTGCGGAAGGCGGCCTTCTCGATCGCCGATTCGGAGCGCGCGTTGAACAGCAGCGGCAGGTCGGCCGGGTTCTTGGCCCAGGCCGGAATGAGTCCCCACCGCGCCAGCAGTGCCGTGCGGTCGGGCAGGTTCGAGCCCGGCGGCCGCGGCGGTCCGGCGGTCACCACCAGGATCGGCTGGGTGGGGGCCACGTTGTAGCGCGGCGGAAAGCTCTCGAGGTCGCCGACGCCGATGAAGGCAGCCGTCTCCTCGGGCGAGGCGATCACCGCGATGCGTCCGCACATGACTTCAAATCCTTGTTCCGCCGACAAAGTGGCGATGGATCGCCATCGCCGCAACCGCTAAAGCAGCTATTCCCCTGCCCGCGCGAACCGGCCGGCAGGGCAACGCGGCAGGCGAGCGCAGTCGACATGAACGAAACCACCATCGTCCCGGCCGTGTCCGTCGCCGTCATGCGCGATCGCGCGATCATGCTGGTCAGGCGCGGGCGGGCACCGTCCAAGGGCCTCTACGCCTTTCCCGGCGGCCGGGTCGAGGCCGGCGAATCCCTCGAGGATGCCGCGCGCCGCGAACTCTTGGAGGAAACCGGCATCGCGGTGGGCACGCTGGTTCCGCTGCGCGAGATCCTCATCGACAGCCGCAGCGACGGCGGGTCGGTCTACCTGCTCACCGTCTTCGGCGCGCGGCACCTCGCGGGCGAACCGGTCGCGGCCGACGACGCCGACGAAGCCGCCTTCTTCGGCCTCGACGAGATCGAGCGTCTGCCGCTCACCGATTCGACGCTGGAGATCGTGCTGGAACTGCTCGGCGGCGGCGTAATTCTGCCGGGATAGAGGTCCGCCCCGCCTTGCGGCGGACAATTTGTTTCGCCACAAAAGCTTATGCGCCGTGCCTCGACCATTCTCTTTGCCCTGACGCTTGCTGCGAGCGGCCTCCTCGCGTCACAAGCGCGTGCGGTCGAGGCGCCCTTCGAGCCGGGGCTGATGCGCCTGGCCGAGGTCATGGGCTCGCTGCACTTCCTGCGCAATCTCTGCGGTGAAAAGGGAACCCAGTGGCGCGAGCAGATGGAGAAGCTGCTGCAGTCCGAGAACCCCACGCCCGAGCGGCGGGCCCGCTTCATCGCCAGCTTCAACCGCGGCTACCGGTCGTTCGAAGGCACCTACACCGCCTGCACCGCGTCGGCCACCGAGGCGATCTCGCGCTACATGAAGGAGGGCGAAACGCTCAGCCGCGATATCGCCTCGCGCTACGGCAATTAACAGGCTATTTACTTTCACGGCATTGCCTGCCGTACACGAACGGCCGATTGTGCTAAGTCTCTTAACGGGACATTAAAGGGATAGCTCAAGTTGATCCGAATCACCGGGTCGCTTGACAGGGTGAAAGACCGAAATGGAACAACGCGTAAGCGACATCGACGCGCTGGTCAGGGAAGAGAAGCGACTGACCGCCGTCGAGAGCCACAACGAGGCATGGGCGGAAGGGCTTTCCGCCGGCATCGAGCCCGAGATCATCGCCGAAGCCGCCCTAACCACGGCCTTCGCCGAGATCGTGGCCGCCAATGGCGAGCAGGCCGCGCTTGCCCTGCTCGATCGCATGCGGGCAAAGGTCGAGGCCGGCGAATTCGAGCCGCTGCGCCTGCGGCATTGAGCACCGCAGCGGTTCTTTGACTAGCCGTGGCCGTTTCGGCATCATGCCGGCCGTCACGAGGAAATACCGGAGTCTAGCCTTGATGCGGCCACAGAACGATTTTGCGCCCCGCGCCGCCATGCGAGCTGCGGTGATTGCAGTGGCGGCCGCCCTGGCGATCGCGCCGCTCGGCACGTCCACGGCACTGGCCCTCAGCGAAATCAAGCGCGAGGAACTGCCCGTACCGGCCGTCCCGGCGACGCCTTCCGACCAGAACGCCACCCCCGAAAGCGCGGTGCCGATGCCGGATCCGATCCAGAAGGTGCCGCCGGCCGGCACCGAGGCGGCGCCGCAGGATCAGCAGACCGAACCGCAGGAGGAGGCCCCGGCCGAGCCGGAGGACGCAAGCAATCCGGCCATGCCGCATCCCGATCCCGAGGCGCCGCTGCCCGAGATCGTCTATGACCTCAGCCGCCTGCCCGAGCCGGTGCAGCGCATGCGCAACCTGCTCGTCGAGGCCGCCAAGACCGGCGACATCGAAAAGCTCCGGCCGCTGATCGGCACGGGCGAGGACATGCCGCAGATCTCCTTCGGCGACGTCGAGGGGGACCCTATCGAATTCCTCAAGAGCCTGTCGGGCGACGGCGAAGGCCAGGAAATCCTCGCCATCATGGAAGAGGTGCTGAGCGCCGGCTACGTGCATCTCGGCGAGGGCACCGACGAGGACCTCTATGTCTGGCCGTATTTCTTCGGCATGCCGCTGGAGAAGCTCGACCCGCGCCAGAAGGTCGAATTGTTCAAGATCGTCACCGCCGGCGACTACGAGGACATGAAGCAGTACGGCACCTACGTCTTCTACCGCCTGGGCATCACGCCCGAGGGACGCTGGGCCTTCTTCGTCGCCGGGGATTGACCTTTTTTACCCTCCCCCTTGTGGGGAGGGTCGACGCGCAGCGTCGGGGTGGGGTCGACAGAATGCCCCACCCGCCCGGACCTTCGGTCCGACCTCCCCACAACGGGGAGGTAGAAATGCTACCTCACCGCCGCTTCCGAAAACTCCACCGCCCTGCCTTGCGACGGGTTGGCGATCTCGCCCTGCCACATCACGCGGATGCCGCGCACGAGCGTGCCCACCGGCCAGCCGGTCACCTGCTTGCCGTCATAGGGCGTCCAGCCGGCCTTGGAGCCGGCCTGGGCGTTGGTGATGGTCTCCTTGCGCTTCATGTCGACCACGGTGAAGTCGGCATCGTAGCCGGCGGCGATGCGGCCCTTGCGCGCCATGCCGAAGATGCGATTCGGACCGTGGCTCGAAAGATCGACGAAGCGCTCGAGCGTCAGGCGCCCGGCATTCACTTGGTCGAGCATGATCGGCACCAGCGTCTGCACGCCGGTCATGCCCGAGGGCGAGGCCGGATAGGGCTTGGCCTTCTCGGCCAGCGTATGCGGCGCATGGTCGGAGCCGAGCACGTCGACGACCCCTTGCGAGATGCCGTGCCAGATGCCGTCACGATGACGCGCCGAACGCACCGGCGGGTTCATCTGCAGCAGCGTGCCGAGCCGGGCGTAGTCGTCCGAGGACATCGTCAGGTGGTGCGGCGTCGCCTCGCAGGTGGCGACATCCTTGTGGTGTTCGAGGAAGGCGATCTCCTCCGCCGTCGAGATGTGCAGCACGTGGATGCGCGCGCGCTCCTGCCGGGCGATGCGGACCAGCCGCTCGGTGCATTGCAGGGCGGCGATCTCGTCGCGCCAAACCGGGTGCGAGGACGGGTCGTTCTCGACTCGCAGGTTCTGGCGCTCGCGCAGGCGGAACTCGTCCTCGGAGTGGAAGGCGGCGCGGCGGCGCGTATTGCGCAGGATCGACGCCACGCCCTCGTCGTCCTCGACCAAGAGGTCGCCGGTGGACGAGCCCATGAACACCTTGATGCCGGCGGCACCCGGCAGGCGCTCGAGCTCGGCGACGTCCTTGGCGTTGTCGCGCGTGCCGCCGACCCAGAAGGCGAAGTCGCAGTGCATGCGCGCGGTTGCCCGGCTCACCTTGTCGGCAAGCGTCGCCTCGCTCGTCGTCAGCGGGTTGGTGTTGGGCATCTCGAAGACGGCGGTGACGCCGCCGAGCACTGCCGCGCGCGACCCCGTCTCCAGGTCTTCCTTGTGCTCGAGACCCGGCTCGCGGAAATGCACCTGGCTGTCGACCACGCCCGGCAGGACGTGCAGGCCGCGGCAGTCGATGGTCTCGCCGGCCGAGGCGGAACTCAAATCGCCGATGGCGGCGATCCGGCCATTGGTCACGCCGACGTCGCGGCGGCCGATGCCGTCATGATTGACGACCGTCCCGCCCTTGAGGATGAGATCGAAGGTGTTAGCCATCGCGGGTGCCCTTGTCTGGAAATTGCCTGCGGCTTACGTAATGGCTCTCCGAATTGCAAGATCAGGTCCATGCCGACAGCCATTCTCGCCGACCGCGCCATTATCGATGTTTCCGGTCCCGACGCCGAGCATTTCCTGCAGAACATCCTGACCGTCGACCTCGCGGCGCTCGGAGAGCGCGAAGCCAAGCCCGGTGCGCTGCTCAGCCCCCAGGGCAAGATCATGTTCGATTTCCTGGTCTCGCGCAGCGGCGAAAATGCGCTCAGGATCGAGTGCCGCGCCGACGTCGCAGACGATTTCGTCCGCCGCCTGACGCTCTACCGGCTGCGCGCCAAGGCCGAGATTTCCAAGCAGGATCAACCGGTTGTCGCGGTCTCGTGGGAAAGTGATTCAGCCGCTTCCGACGCCGATTCAACTGCCTCGCAAACTGATTCAACCGTCCGCGACAGCCGCTTCCAGTCGCCGGTCCTTCGCCACTACGGCGCTGCCCCTTCGGCCGACGCCTCCGAGGCGGATTGGCATTCCTTCCGCGTCGCCGCCGGCGTCGCCGAAAGCGGCCCCGACTATGGGCTGGGCGACGCCTTCCCGCACGACGTGCTGCTCGACCAGATGGGCGGCGTCGGCTTCAAGAAGGGCTGCTTCATCGGCCAGGAGGTCGTCTCGCGCATGCAGCACCGCGGCACGGCCCGCCGCCGTGTGCTTTTGATCCGAGCCGCCTCCGATCTGCCCGCCCCCGGCACCGACCTGATCTCCGGCGGCAAGGTGGTGGGCACGCTCGGCTCCGTCTCGGGCAGCCACGGCCTCGCCATCGCCCGCATCGACCGGGTCAAGGCAGCGCTCGACGCCGGCGCCGAGATCACCGCTGGCGATGTCGCGGTGACGCCGGCGATCCCCGCCTGGGCGCGCTTCACCTATCCCGAGGCCGCCGGCGCGGAAGAAGAAGCCTGATGGCCGATCGTCCCGGCGCCCCGCCGCGCGCCTGGCAGCGCATGCTGTCGGGGCGTCGCCTCGACCTGCTCGACCCATCGCCGCTCGACGTCGAGATCGCCGACATCGCCCACGGCCTCGCCCGCGTCGCCCGCTGGAACGGCCAGACCTCGGGCGACCACGCCTTCTCGGTGGCCCAGCACTCGCTGGTGGTCGAGGCCATCTTCCGCAGGATCGTGCCGGCCGCCGGACCCGACGCCCATCTGGCCGCCCTGCTCCACGACGCGCCCGAATATGTCATCGGCGACATGATCTCGCCGTTCAAGTCGGTGGTCGGCGGCGGCTACAAGTCCTGCGAGGAGCGCCTGCAGCACGCCATCCACCTGCGCTTCGGCCTGCCCGCGGCAATCGCCCAGGGGCTGAAGAAGGAGATCAAACGCGCCGACCAGATCGCCGCCTATTTCGAGGCGACGGAGCTCGCCGGCTTCTCGGTGGCGGAGGCGACGCAGTATTTCGGCCGCCCGCGTGGTGTTTTCGTCGACGGCCTCGACATGGCGCCGCAGCCGGCCAAACGTGTCCAGAAGGCCTTCGTCGAGCGTTTCCAGGCGATCGAAAAACAGCGCCTGGGGTAAATCTCAGGCCGTCGGGATGAATTCCTGGCTGATCTCCTGGAACACCGGCATCGCCTCGAGCCTGGCCGAATGTGCGGCGAGCGCCGGGAAGTCGCTGAGCCGCACCAGGGCGCCATGCACGTCGTTGACGAAGCGCAGCACCGCCGCCACGGCGATGTCGGCATGGCCGACGCGGTCGCCGAACCAATATTCGCTTTGGCGCGCGACGCGGTCTGCCTCGAGCACGGCGAGCACGCTCTCGATCTGCGTGCGGCAGCGCTCGACCCACACTTGCGACACCCGCTCGTGCAGGCGCCCTTCGTAGAACAGGCTCACCGCCTTGTCGCCCAGCCCCGTCGCCAGGGCCGCGACCTTCAGCGCCTGGTGGCGCTCCGGCTCGGCGCTTGGGAACATCGCCTGCCCGGCCGGCACGAGGCTGTCGAGATAGTCGAGGATGATGTGGCTCTCGATCAGCACCTCGCCATTGTCGAGCACCAACGTCGGCACCCTGGTCAGCGGGTTGTAGCGCCTGATCTTCTCGGCATCGCCGAAGGACGACCAGGGCTCGTGGGTGAACGGGATGCCGTAGAGCCTCAGCGCCACGCCGACGCGGCGGACGAAGGGGCTGTCATATTGGCCGATGAGGATCATTGTGGCTGCCTCCCGATGCGACTTTCGACCGGATACTACACCATGCCGCGGTCCGTCCATGCGCCGGGCTGCGCGCTCCCGATGGTCCAGCAGGCGGCTTGCGGCCGCCCCGCGATTGCAGCAGAAGAACGGGACAATCCGCAACGAGGCTTGGCTGAGTCGTGACCCTCGGGGACGTAGCGCTGTGGCAGTATCTGCTGGTGGCGGCCGTGTCGTTCTCGGCGGCCACCATAGGCGGCGTCACCGGCTACGGAACCGGCCTGCTGCTGCCGCCGGTGCTGCTGCCGATCGTCGGCCCGGAAGCCGTGGTGCCGATCATCAGCGTCTCGGCGCTGATGACCAACGGCAGCCGGCTGGCCGCGTTCCGCAAGGACTTCGACAGGCCCACGGCGCTTGCCGTCGGCGCCTTCGCCTTCCCCACCTGCATCGCCGGCGCCTGGGGCTACACGCTTCTGTCCGGCCCAGGCATCACGTTGCTCATCGGCACCGTGCTGATCGCGCTGGTGCCGCTGCGCCGCCTGCTCATGCGCACCCGCGGCCGCCTGCGCGGCACCGGCCTCGGCGCGGCCGGGCTCGGCTATGGCCTGCTCGCCGGCGGCACGTCGGGTTCGGGCGTCGTCCTCATCACCATCCTGCTCGCGTCCGGCCTGGGCGGCACGGCGGTCGTCGCCACCGACGCCGGCATCTCGATGACGCTAGGCCTCGCCAAGGCGCTGGTGTTCCAGTCGGCCGGCTTCCTGCCGGCGTCCTCGGTCGTGCTCGCCCTGCTCATCGGCGTCTGCGCGACCCCTGGCGCCTTCGTCGCCAGGCGGCTTACTTCGGGGCTGACCAATTCCGCCCACGTCGCCATACTTGATGCCGTCGTCGTTTGCGGCGGCCTGCTTCTGATCGTTCAGGGCCTGCGCGGCTGAACGGGCTCAGCTGTCCTGGCTGTTCCGTCCCGGCTGGCCGCGCAGCTCGAGATAGGCCACCAGCACCATCACGATCGTCGTCGCAGCACCTATCGCCAGCGGCGACATGAAGGTGGCAAGCGGCACCAGCGCCGCAAGGATCGCCAGGCCGACGATATGCGACAGCGGCGCGCGGCCGACAACGTAGCGCTTGAACAGCAGGTTGCCCGCCAGATAGAGCGCGGTGCCGCCAACGGACGTCCAGATCACCGCCGCATCGGCGTCGCCGAGCGGATGCGCCAAGATCAGCTCGTCCGATACGGCGACCACGATGATGCCGGCCACCAGGATCATCGGGATGTAGGTGTAGGCGCCACGCGCGATCTGGCCGGTGTCGGCGGCATGGGCGATCTTGTGATGCGCCAGTTCCTGGCCGACGTTGAAGTAGATCAGCCACATGGCGACCGATGCGAAGAAGGTGGTGAGGAAGGCGGCGAGGTTGACCCAGTTCAATTCGAGCTCGGCGAAGGTGACGCCCGAGACCAGGATCGATTCGCCGAGCGCGATGATGACGAACAGCGCGTTGCGCTCGGCCATGTGGCCGCCCTCGACGTCCCAGTCGGCGGTGGAGGAGGCGCCGTGCCACGGCGTCCAGAAGCCCAGCGCCGGCGACACCAGCTCGATCGCGAGTGCGGCGACCCAGATCATGAAGCGGTTTTCGGGCGCGGCCAGCCCGCCGGCGATCCAGAAGACGCCCGACAGCGCCAGCCAGAGGACGATGCGGACGAAATTCGTGTAGTTGGCCGGGTTGTGGTTCCTCAGTGCCCACATCATGAACAGCGTGCGGCCGATCTGCATGGCGACATAGGCGAGCGCGAACTGCAGGCCGCGCCCCTCGAACGCCTCCGGGATCGAGGTCGAGAGCATCAGCCCGGCCAGCATCAGCGCAAACAGCATGCCACGCACCGGCGCCTTCGCCGGGTCCAGCCAGTTGGTCACCCAGGCGGTGTAGTTCCACACCCACCACACGGCGATCAGCATCAGCAGGCTTTCGAGCGCGCCCTGGAAGCTGAGGTCCTTCAGCAGGAAACTCGAAAGCTGCGTCACCGCGAAGACGAAGACCAGGTCGAAGAACAGCTCGACGAATTCGACCCTGGCGCTTTCGCCGCTCCTGCGCCGGCGCTGGTAGTCGCGGCTTGCCCCGGTCAATGCCATGCGTGTCCCCCCTCATGTCTGGGGCCAGCATTCACGGCGGCGAGGCTTCGCGTCAAGCGGGCAAGATGCGGCTGCTGCCAGGCATGGTCGTCACCGCCGCTCGGGCAAGGCCCACGCGGCGACGCGCAAAGCTCAGAGATGCGGAGCGAGTCCTGCGGCGGTGTCCTTGCTGGTCGCCACCGGCACGATCTCGAAGCCGACGAGGTCGTGCCATTCGACGACCCAGCGCTGCACCAGCGTCACGTCGTCGGCTTCCACCAGCATGAAGCAGCGGCTCAGGTCGGCCGCGACCCAGCTGTGGTGGACGACGAAGCCCTCGGGCGCCAGCCGTCCCCGGTCGCGGAAGCGGCGGTAGATCGCCTTGGGGTCGCGTCCGCGATAATCCTCGATGACGATGAACTGCATCGTACGTCCTCCCTGTTCCGGGAAGCCTACCTTGCAGACTAGCCGGCTGTCCCTACTTCCCGTTCCGCTCCAGACGGTCGAGGAACCATTGCGTCAGCCGCGCCCAGACCTCGTCCTTCTCGCCGGAATCCTCGACGCCGTGGTCGAGGTTGGGATTGTCGTTGACCTCGATGACGAAGACCCCGTCCTTGGTCTCCTTGAGGTCGACGCCATAGAGCCCGTCGCCGATGCAGCGCGCGGCCTTCACGGCCGTCTCCACCACATGGGCCGGCGCGTGCTTGAGCGTGAAGGTCTTGATGCCGCCCTCGACCGGCTTGCCGCCGTGATCGTGGTTGACGATCTGCCAGTGCTTCTTGGCCATCAGGTAGTGGACGGCGAAGAGCGGCTGGCCGCCGAGCACGCCGATGCGCCAGTCATACTGCGTCGGCATGTATTTCTGGGCGATCAGGAGGTCGGAATCCTCCATCCACGCCGTCGCCAGCGCCTTCAGCTCGGCGAAGTCGTGGGCCTTCTTGACGCCGCGCGAGAACGAGCTGTCGGGGATCTTCAGCACCAGCGGAAAGCCCAGCGTGTCGGCCGCGACCTGCAGGTCGGCCGGGCTCGCGATCATCACGGTCGGCGGCACCGGCACGTTGTTGTAGGCCATCAGCTCGTTCAGATAGACCTTGTTGGTGCAGCGGATCATCGACAGCGGATCGTCGATGACCGGCATGCCCTCCTGCTGGGCGCGGCGCGCGAAGCGGTAGGTGTGGTTGGAGATCGACGTCGTCTCGCGGATGAACAGCGCGTCGTAGTTGGCGAGCTTGGCGAGGTCCTTCCTGGTGATCGGCTCGACCTCGACGCCCATCTTCTCGGCGACGCGGGCCCAGTGGCGCAGCGACGATATCGCCGACGGCGGCATCTGCTCGTGCGGGTCGATCAGGGTGGCGAAGGTGTAGCGCGAGGGCGTGCGCGCCTTGCCGTCGCGCCATTCGCGGCTGGTATAGGTGTCGAGGGCGGCGACGAAGCGCCGCTTGTCGGCCTCCTCCAGCCGCCCCAGCGCGGCAAAGCCGATCTTGTGGATCGAGGCCCATTCACCGTCCTTGATCGCCACCTCCAGCGCCGGCGCGCGGAACCAGTCGAACAGGAGCTTGGCGAAGCGGTCCCACGCCTTGGACGGACCGATGCCGAAGAAGACCGTCACCTTGGCGGGAAAGCTGCCGCCCAGGTCCTTGCGGCATTTGTTGAGCGCCAGCTCCAGCTCCGGCAGCGCGTTTTCGTAGAGCTTGCGCTCCGACAGGTCGATCATCGTCTCGACCGACGGGATCACCTTGTGGCCGCGCGAGCCGGCGAGCAGCGAGGCATAGTAGCCGCGGCTCTGGTAGGTGTAGCGGTTGGACAGGTTGATGATCTTCGGCCGCTGGCCGCGAAACAGCGACGGATGGGCGAGATAGTCGCGGTTGGTGATGATCTTGTGCGGCGTCGCGGCCTGGTCGAGGTCGCTTTGCCTGCCGGTGAGGATGACCCAGGTCATGTGCTGGAGGACTTTCCGAGGATGATGGCTGCGCGCAGGCCGTCGGCGCCGAACTGGGCCATGCGCATGAAGATGTCGTAGGGCACCGGGATGTTGGCGGCGTCGGCGGCCGTCTCGCGCTGTTCGTCCTCTATCCAGGGGTCGTGGATCAGGATGTGGCCGCCGTCGTCGCCGATGGCGAGCACCCAGTGCGGCACCTTCTTGCCGAACATCAGGAAGCCCGAGATCAGCACCAGGGCCAGCTTGCCTTCGGCCAGCCGGGCCCGGATGTCGTCGAGGCCGAACGGCCTGTAGGTGACGGGGATGGCGTATTTGTCGGCGCGGCCGCGGAAGTCCGCCTGCGCCAGCTCCATCACCCGCCGCTTCTCGGCGCTGCGCACCGATTGCAGGAACAGCGCGCCCGCGGCCGAGACGAAGATCTCCGTGCCGAGCCCCGCCTCATATGCTGCCACCGCCAGCCCGAAGGGCTCGCAGCCGCCCGGCCCCGACATCATGAAGATGGTGGTCGCCTCGCGCCACAGCCTGATCTCCATCACCGGGTCGGGCACGAAGCTCCGGTCGAAATTGGCCATCGCCATCATCAGGCAGCACGGCCCGCAGGTGAAGTCGCAGGTCTGGGCGTAGAACGGCACCTGGGTGGTGATCGGCACGTCGCCGCGCAGCGTCTTTTCGTAGCGCAGCGCCGCCATGCCGTCCTCGTAGTAGTCGGCCTCCACCCCGATCCTTCGGTAGCCGTTCTGCTCGTAGAGCCGGATTGCGCGCGCGTTGTCCTCGCGCACCTCGAGCCGCATCATCATGCGGCCGTGGTCGTAGGCGATGTGCTCGACCGATTCGAGCAGCAGGCGGCCGATGCCGCGGCCGCCGAAGTCGGGCGCGATGGCGAAGGAGTAGAGCCGCGCCACCCCGCTGCCCTTGCGGAACAGCACCATGGCGTATCCGGCCAGCCGCCCGTCGCATTCGGCGACGAGCGTCTCGGCGGTTTCGCGTTCGATCAGTTGGCGGAAGGAACGGCGCGAGATGCGGTCGCCGGGAAAGACCGCGTTCTCGATGGCGCAGAGCGCATCGACATCATCAGCGCGTGCCGTACGGATGTCGGCTGCCATGCGGACCTTGAGAACCTCGCTTGGGCGGGAAGATTGCCCCTGAAGGAAACGTCCCTGCGAAGCAGTCACGCGCCCGCATCGCTTGCGCAGTCACGCCTCGATTCGGGCCTTATTGTGACACGCCAACCGGGTCCCCGGCATTTGAATCTCATAGGAATCCAACGCTGGTTAATGGGCCGCGGGCGCGCTAGGTCCGGTTCATTCCGGCACCCGCCAGAAGCTGCTTGTAGGCGTCGCGGGCGACCTCGCTCAGCCGCTCCTGCGGCAGGTTGCCGACGATGGCACAGGCATAGCCCTGGTCGAGCCAGTAGACGGCGCGGGCGCCGCCGTCCTCGGGTCCGTAGGTTCCCTTCGCCTTGGCGCCGCCCTCTGCCGTGACGTAGACGGAAATGCGCTCGCCCTGGCCGTCCTCGTAGATCATCAGCGCCGCAGTGCCGTGCTTGGCCGGCAGGACGCGGCCGCCGACCAGCTTGAAGCCGCTGGTGGCGAGGTCGGGCGCGATCAGCTTCAGCCCGGTTCGCTTGGACAGCCAGCCCGTCAGGTAGTCGGGGTTCTCGCCGCTGACCTCGACCGGATGCGCCGCATCGGCGATGTAGGTGGCATGCGCGGCGAGCGCGTCCTCGGCCACCCGGTCGTCGTCATGGGGGCCGAAGCCCAGCTCGTTCGACCCGACCAGGTATCCGGCCAGACCGCCGGCCACGAGCAGCGCGGCCGCGGCCGCCATGCGCCACCACTGCGACGCCGGCCTGCGCATGGGCGCCTCGCCATCGACGGCAGCCGTCAGCCGCGCCGGCACCTTTTCGTCGAGCACGCTGGCAAACGCGCCGCGCAGCGCCGCCTGATCGGCGGCATAACGCTGGCTCCTGGCCTTCATATCCGGGTTGGCGTCGAGCCAGGCCTGGTAGGCGGCGCGTTCGTCCTCCGGCAGCTCGCCGTCGAGCGCCAGGTGGATGTCGCGTTCGGTGAAGGGTCGCGCGATCATCTGTCGACGATCCTTATCGTCCGGCGCCGCGCCTGGTCGTCCAGCAGCGCGCGCAGTTCCTCGCGCCCGCGGGCGATGCGCGACATCAGCGTGCCGGCCGGCACGCCGAGCATGGTCGCGGCCTCGGCATAGGAAAACCCTTCGATGGCGACCAGCACCAGTGCCGCGCGCCGGTCCGGGCTGATCGCCTGCAGCGCGTCGACGATCTCGCGCGAGGCCACGCTCTCGGCCTGGATGGCCGGCGTAGCCAGGGCTTCGCTGGCGTCGAGCGGCAGGATCGCCATCTCGCCGCGCCGGCTCACCTTGCGCATCTGGTCGATGAACAGATGATGCATGATCGTGAACAGCCACCTCCTGGGGCTTTCTCCGGTACGCCAGTTGTCCATGCGGACGAGCGCGCGTTCCAGGCTGTCCTGGACGAGATCGTCCGCCGCGTCGCGGTCGCGCAGAAGCGCGCGCGCATACCGGCGCAATCGGGGAATTTCCGCAAGTATCGCTGCCTTCTTTTCGTCCATCACCGCGGATCGCAAGCCCTTCACAGCACACCGATTGAACCCGCCTTGCCGGCGCAGCGCAAGCGGCTGGATAGAGGTGGCCCGCGTCCCCGGTCACCCAAGCATGCAACTAACGCCTGCAATGGCCGCGCTATTCCCGACGCATCAGATTTCTTGAAGCATTGGCCGAAACCAATTGATTATGCGGATCGGCGGCGATCAGCTAGAAACGTTCCCCTCACGGGAGATTTGACGATGACGGCAGCGGCGGTGAACACCAGGTCGGGGTCAAGCGTGCCCTGGCTCATCATCATCTGCGGCTGCCTGATCGCCGCCCTCACCTTCGGCCCGCGCTCGGCCATGGGCTTCTTCCAGTTGCCGATGCTTGCCGAAAAGGGCTGGGACCGCACCACCTTCGGCCTCGCCATGGCGATCCAGAACCTGTTCTGGGGCCTCGGCCAGCCGATCTTCGGCGCACTGGCCGACCGCTTCGGCAGCTGGCGGGTGCTGACGCTGGGCGCCGTGCTCTACGCGATCGGCCTGTATCTCATGGCCAACGCCGACAGCGCCTCGATGCTCTACATCAGCGGCGGCGTGCTGGTCGGCCTCGGCGTCGCCGCCGGCTCGTTCAGCATCGTGCTCGCGGCCTTCGCCCGCAACACCACGCCGCAGAACCGCAGCCTGGTCTTCGGCATCGGCACCGCCGCGGGCTCGGCCGGCATGTTCATCTTCGCCCCGATCAGCCAGGGCCTGATCGACGCCTATGGCTGGTCGGACACGCTGGTCTTCATGGCGATCGCCATGCTCGCCATCCCGGTGCTGGCGATCCCGCTGGTGGGCAATGCGCGCTCCGGAAAGGTTTCGGCGGCCGAGATCGACCAGACGCTCGCCCAGGCGCTGTCGGAGGCGTTCGCCCACAAGAGCTATCTCCTGCTCGTCTCCGGCTTCTTCGTCTGCGGCTTCCAGGTGGCGTTCATCACCGCCCACTTCCCGGCCTACATCCGCGACATCGGCATCGACGCCCGCTACGCGGTGATCGCGCTCGCGCTGATCGGCTTCTTCAACATCATCGGCTCGCTCGGCTCGGGCATCATCGGCCAGCGCTATTCGAAGCCGATCTTCCTCGCCTGGATCTATCTCGCCCGCTCGGCGCTGGTGACGGCCTTCCTGCTCCTGCCGCAGACGCCGACGAGCGTCATCGTCTTCGCCACCCTCATGGGCCTGTTGTGGCTGTCCACCGTGCCGCCGACCAACGGGCTGGTCGCCATCATGTTCGGCACCCGCCACCTCGGCATGCTCGCCGGCATCGTCTTCTTCTCCCACCAGATCGGCTCGTTCCTCGGCGTCTGGCTCGGCGGCTACCTCTACGACCGCTTCGGCACCTACGATCCGGTGTGGTGGCTGGGCGTGGCGCTCGGCCTGTTCGCCGCGGTCGTCCACTGGCCGATCAAGGAGCGCCCGGTCCACCGGCCTGCGGCGCTTGCCGCGGCGGAGTAGCAGGACGCTGGCCTGACGCCGTCAGGCCAGATCGGTCCGCGCGAAGTCGTCGCCCTTGTAGAGGAGCGGCGCGCCAAGCGCCTTGGCGCAGGCGTAGGCGAAGCAATCGCCGAAATTGAGGTCGGCGGGATGCCCAACCGCCTTGCCGTAGCGCATGCCGGCCTCGATCGCGATCGCACCGATCTCGCTCGAGATCGGCATTTCCCGGGCGCCGATCTCCGCCACGAAGTCGCCGACGACTGCGGCAGCATCCGCCACCAGGTCCGGCGTCGGCTTCCTGCCGCTGCCGCCGGTCGCGGCACGGGCAACCGACATCACGGCTTCGAAGCGGACCAGCGGCGAAACATGGCACTCGCTGCGCCGCCCGTTCAGCTGCTTGACCAGTTCCTCCCAGCCGGGCTCCTGGTTGAGAATGGCGACGATGACGGATGCGTCGACGAACATCAGTCGTCGCCCCACATCGAATCCGTGAACTTTTTCATGTCGAAGTCGCGGTTGGGCAGCCCCAGTTCCGCGGCTCGCGCCTGCAGCTTGGCGAGGCGTTCGCGCAGCGGCACCCTGGCGCGATGGCGCTGGAGTTCGTGCTGCAGCGCCGCCCGCACGGCTTCCGTCTTGCTTTGCGCTCCCGAGACGGCCTGCAATTCGGCCGCCAGGGCATCGACCTCATTGTCCCGAATGTAGAGCGGCATCTGCATATCCTTCCTGGATATACAGATATTCCATTCGGGATATACATGCAAGCGCGAGTGGTCGGCCGGCATGAAACGAAAGAGCCCCCGGGCGCGATTTCGCGTCCAGGGGCTCCAGTCAATGCCCGATCGGCCGCGGCGCCGGTCAGAACTTGTAGTTCACGCCCAGCTTGAGGGTGTGGCTGTCCAGGTCCTTGGCCCGGTTGCCGACGCCCGAGATGGTCGAGCGGACCTTGCCATAATCGACGTAGTTGTATTCGGCCTTGGCCGACAGCTTGTCGCCCAGCGCCTGCTCGACGCCGCCGCCCAAGAGGTAGCCGCCTTCCCAGTTGTCGCCGGACGTCACGTTGCGCTTGGCCTCGAACTTGGTGACGCCGTAGCCGGCGGTGCCATAGACCAGGGTGCGATCGAGGGCGACGCCGGCCCGGACCTTCGCCGCGGCATCCCAATTGCGCTCGAGCTGGGCGCCGTTGCCGATGTTGTAGGTGGCGCCGGTCGAATAGCTGCCTTCGACCTCACCGCCATAGACGACCATGCCCGACTGGAAGTTGATGCCGCCCTGGGCGCCGAGCTGCCAGCCGGTCTTGCCCGAGAACGGGTTGGGGAAGCCGTCCCTGGTGATGCCGACCTGGCCGCCGGCATAGGTGCCCGACCAGTCGTGGCCGGCCGACGATTCCTGCGGATTGTCGTAGTTCGAGGCCACGTCCGCCGCCGTTGCGACGGCCGGAACGGTTAGGGGCGCTAGGCCAGCGAAGAGAACGAAAAACAGATTTCGCGTGGACATGAGTATTGCTCCGACATTGCTCGAGGCTGCGCGGCATCGGGCTTCGCAGCTCCATCGGCGGGACGTCGGCAAGGCGGCAAGGGGGAGGATCCGCCGGCCGGGGCCCGCACGCCAGTTCATTGGCGCGGCCGGACCTTGGCCCCGATCCATTGCCGAAACATTGCGCCGGATCGCTAAAAAGCGATATCCTGCGGCAAAGTTTCGGTAAGCTTAACAGATGGTTACCGGGCTCTCTTGGAGTAGCCTTACCGCGCGCTCCGGGTCAGGAGCCGCTGGTAGAAAAGGCCGATGCCGATGAGCACGGCGCCCAGCCCGATGAACGACAGCGCCCGCAGCACGCCCTCCAGCTCTGACATGTCGAAGAGGAACACCTTGGCCACGGCCACCGAGATGAGGGCCGCCGAGGCGATGCGCAGCACCTGCGAGCTCAGCCTCACGCCGGCGACCAGCAGGGCGACGCCCATGGCGAGCCAGAGCGCCGAATAGGAATAGGTCTCCCACTGCCCGAGCCCGGCCCACAGGCCGATATATTCGCCCTGGAACAGCCGGCGCACCGAAAGCGTCGCATAGGCGAAGGCGAGAAGTGCGGCGACCAGCGCCAGCATCGCCGAATACCATTGCGGCCGCTTGCCCCTGGCGTAGTAGGCGAGCCCCGCCGCCGCCACCGCCGGCAGCAGATAGGCAAGGAACAGGAGGTTGAAGAACGGAATGCCTCCCGTCCGCTCGTCGGTGAACAGCGGGTTCAGCACCAGGAAATGCTGGGCGACGACGAACAGCACCGACAGCACGCCGATCGCCAGCGAGCCGTAGCGCAGCACCGGGCTCGGCGAGCGCATGTCGAGCGCCGTCAGTATGCCGCCGCCGCCGATCGCGATCAGCGTGTAGATCGCCTGCTCGGCGAGCGTCGGCGTGCCGGCATAGATGACGCCGCCATTCATCGCGTGGCGCACCAGCATCGCCACCGTAAGCAGCGAGAACAGTGCGGCCACCGCCTCCATGACCAGCCGCGGCCTGCCGTCGGTGGTGCGCGCCAGCTGCCAGGCAGCGAAGCCGAAGCCGATCGCGGGAATGCCGTAGCCGGGCAGCAGCCAGTTGAACACCGGCGTGGTGCCGAGCACATCCGCGCCGACGATGGAGGGGTCGAAGGCGACGCGCGCCAGCACCACGGCCGCGGCGCCGACGCTCAGCCAGCCCAGCACCGGATAGCTGCGCTGCCGCGTCGCCAGCGCCGGCAGTGCGGCGGCCGCACCCGAGAGCACCGTGGTCCACCCGGAGCCGAAGCCCATGTGCAGGGCGAGCACCAGGGCGACGCCGGCGCCGCCGAGCGCGAAGGAGACGGCGGGGCCGCCCGCGAGCGGCGGCTCCTCCGCCCGCGCCAGCCACTCGCCGCCGGCGGCGAAGGCCACGACGAGCACTGCCGCGATCACGGCGCGCAACAGGTCGCGGTCCGGGTTGCCATAGGCGAACCAGAGCGAGAACAGCACCACCAGCGGCACCGCCACGCCCCATCCCATCCACGCGGCCGCCCGCCACGGCGTGGCGACCAGGAGCCGCCGCGCATTCCAAAGGCCCAGGCCGGCGAAGACCAGCCCGAGGCCCCAGCCGATGCGGGTGAGCTCAGCGCCCGACAGCTCGATCGGCAGGCCCTCGAAGGTCAGCCCGCCCACCGGCAGGTCGAGCTCGAGCGTGCCGCCCGACGCATTGCGCAGATAGACGAGCACGGTCGCCGCGCCGGCCGCGAAGAGCAGCGCCAGCGCGCCGGGCCGGTAGGCCGCCACCGCCAGCAGGCCGAGCAGAAGGGCAGCTCCCCTGAGCGGCCCGCCGAGCCCGGCATAGGTCGGGTGGACGAACAGCACCAGCGCGGTGATCGCCAGGAAGAACGCCGGCACGATCGACGGCCAGTCCAGCTCCTGCGGATCCTCGCCGCGTCCCAGCCAGACGAAGGCGAGCGTGGCGAGCGTCGCGGCGCTGATGAACAGGATGACGGTGAAGTCGGCCAGCGGCGCGTCGGCGAGGTAGAGCAGCGTCCACAGCCCGGTGCCGACGAAGGCCGCCCCCATCAGCAGCGTCCAGCGCCTGATCCGCGCCACGGCCGCCGTGGCCGCAAGCACGATGGCGAGATAGCCGAACAGCGCCCAGATGTTGGGCGCCGTCGACGAGATCAGCGCCGGCGTCACCATGGCGCCGAGCAGGCCGAGCCCGGCCAGCGCCTGGCCGTGCGCGAGGGCTGCGGCGATCGTCGCCACGCCGATGATGCCCATCAGCACGAAGGCCGGCCCCGCGCCGATGAAGCCGTAGAGCCCATGCGCGGCATAGACCGTACCGAACAGCGCGAACGCCCCCGCCGCCGTCAGGATCGCGGGGATGTAGGCGCTGCCGCCGCCCTCGACCGGCACCCGATAGCCGGTGCGGCGGATGAATTCGCCACCGCCGACCAGAACCAGGCCGAGGAGTGCCGCGAGCGTCAGCCGCGCGCCGGGGCCGAACAGCCCGGATTCAATCGAGTAGCGGATCAGGAAGACCGCGCCGAAGGCCAGCGCCAGCCCGCCGACCCAGACCGCCCAGCGCGTGCCGAGCGCGGTCTCGATATCGGGCCGTTCGCGCGCCGGCGCCGGCTCCGCGCCGCTCCACGGTCCGGCCTGCGTGGTCTCCGCTGCAGCCGCGGCAGCGACCGGAAGCTCTTCGGCCTTTGCCGGCTGGGCCTCCGCGGCGGCCTGTTCGGCCCCCGGCAGGGTCGCGGGTGTCGCTTCCGCCGGCACCTTCTCCAGCACCTCGGGCGCAGGCGGTTCGCCGACGGTCTCCGCCGATGCCTCGGCAGGCTTCGTGACCGCCGCCGGCGCCACGCCCGAAAGCACGAGACCGCGCAGCGCGCGCAGCTCGCGTTCGAGCAGGTTGAGCCGCGACTGCTGCTTCGAGGCGATGACGATCAGCGCGACGATGGCAATGACGCCCAGAAGGCTTTCGAACATGGCCAGCTCCCCCTCAGATTTGGCCCTTGGATGATCACCGCGCCGCGAGATTGGCGACGGGAAAGATCGAGCATGTTTCGGTCCCGAAAGCGAGCAGCTTGCCGCTGCCGTCCTTCAGGCTGGCTTCGGCGACGGCGAGCGTCCTGCCCTTGTGAATCACCCTGCCCTCGCAGACCACCTCGCCCGTATTTGGGGTGATCGGTCGCGTCAGGTTCACCTTGAACTCCGCCGTCGTATAGGCCTCGCCCTTGGCGAGCGTGCTGTGCACGGCGCAGCCGAGCGCCGAATCGAGCAGCGTCGCGGCCCAGCCGCCATGCACCGTGCCGAGCGGATTGAGATGATGCGCGCCAGGCAGCCCGCGAAACACCGCCCGCCCCTCCTCCACGCCCGTCAGCGTGAAGTTCAAGAGGCCCGCGATCGGCGGCGCCGGATAGTGCCCGTCGGCCACACGCTGCAGCAGCTCCAGCCCCGAATGGAGATGGACGTCGTCGTGCGGGATCGTGCCCAGGCCCAGCTTCGAGACATGGCCGGGAAACAGCTCGACTTCGCTCATGCGGCAGTGCCTCCATGCGAGATCGCCCGGGCGGCGTAGAACTTGCGCAATGCCGCAAGTAGGCCGCCCCGCGCCTCGGGCGCATCGAGGCCGCGCGGCTCGTAGACGTGGCGGGCAAAGAAGAAGCTCGTCAGCCGGAACGCATCCTCGATCGCGGCAAGGTCCGCGCCCTCGCGCGCGCCGCGCCGCAGGAAGGCGGGCAGCGGCAACAGCTTGTCGCGCCACGGCCCGGCCGCCGCGCGCGATACGGCGCGGCCGGATTTCGGTGACACGTAGTCGAGCTCCTCGCGGCTGCCGGTCGCCGCGCATTCGCCGAGATCGAGGCCGAAGCCCAGCTCCTCCAGCACCAGCAGCTCGAAGCGCACCACCAGTTCGCCGACGCCGTCGGCCTCGCCGAGATTGTCGATCATGATCGCCAGCGTCTCGTAGAGCCCGACATGCGGGTCGCGCTCCGGCAGGAGCCTGAGATGCGCGGCAAGCGTCTGCAAGGCGTAGACGGCGACGGCGCTGTCGATCAGCCGCGCCGCATTGAGCTCGATCGGCTCGGCCTGGAAGGTGCCCAGATGCTCGTCGAGCCGCGCCCGCCAGACCAGGTCGACGCGGTTGCCGGCCTGCAGCACCGGCTGCTGCTTGCGCGAGCGGCCGCCGCGGACCAGGCCGAGATGGCGGCCATGGGCACGCGTCATCACCTCGAGCACGGCCGAGGTCTCGCCGTGCCGTCTCGTGCCGAGGATGATTCCTTCGTCGCGCCACTCCATGGCCGGACCATCAGCCGGTTGGGCCGCGAAATCAAGGACAATGGCGAGGGCTCCGGCCGAGCCGAATCCGGGCCCCGCCGAGCAGGTCGGCCGGTTCCCCAAGGCGGGGCCGTGGCCCCCGCCCGCTCACGCCTCCCGCAGCGGCGGAATGAAGGCGATGAGCAGCAAGGCCGCAAGCACCAGCGCAGCCGCCGCGATGGCGAGCGGCAAGAGCCCGAGCGTGATGAACGGCGCGACCGCCGCGGTACCGGCCGCCGTCGTGCCGAGAATGGCCACCACGACGAGCGCCGCGCCCCGCGCGTCGTCGCCCTGCGACGCCACCACGGCGCGGTGGAAGCCGGGCGGGCCGCGGAAGCCGAGCCCCATGTTGAAGGGCACGAACAGCGCCGTCACCACCAGCGTGTCCGTTCCGCCCGCCAGCGCATAGGCCAGCATCGCCACGCCGCCGAGCGCGGAAAGTGCCGTGCCGGCCCAGATCATCCGCTCGGCGCCGAAGCGCCCGGTCAGGCGCCCCGTCCAGTTGGCGGCGACGATAAAGGTGGCGATGCCGGTCATCTGCATGACGATGAAGTCCTTGAGGCCGGCGCCCAGGGCCATGACGAACACCGTCGGCGCCGCAAAGACGATCACCAGCAGCGCGCCCAGCGTGAAGGCGTGGCTCAGCGCATAGCGCAGGAACACCGCGTCGCGCAGCAGGTGGGCGTAGCCGCCGGCGCCGCGGCCGGTGGTCAGCGGCGGCAGGTGACGGCTAAGTCCGGCGACCGCCGCCGCGAGCAGCAGCGCCAGCACCGCGATCACCTTGAAGGAAGCGTTCCAGCCGGCGATCGACAGCAGCCACACGCCGGCCACCGGCGCCAGCGCCGGCGTCAGCGATTCGATGCTGCCGAGCAGACCGAGCCTGGCCACGGCACGCTCGTCGCCAAACAGCGCCCGGATCATGCCGGGCGCGAAGACCGCCGCCGCCGAGCCCGCGGCGCCTTGCAGGAAGCGCAGGCCGATCAGCATGTCCAGCGACCCGCTCATGCCGGCCAGCGCCGAAATCAGGCCGTAGGCTGTGAGCGATGCCACCAGCAGGCGCCGCTGGTCGAAATGCGCGCCCAGCGTGCCGAAGGCGAGCAGGCCCGCCGCCGAACCGGTGACGAAGGCCGCCAGCACGAACTGCGCCTCGGCATGGCTGCCGCCCAGCACCTCCGGCAGGCTCGGCACCGCCGGCAGCACGAGGTCGGTGCCGGCGATGCCGAGCACGGTGCTGGTCACGATGAGGGCGAAGGCGATGCCGCCATGGCCGCCATGCTTGCCGGTGGTCATTGTCCTGCCAGTCCGTCGATCGGAGGCCTTTTTCGGGACGGCGTCAGTGCCCCATCGCCGTCCATGGGTCAAGAACGGCCGGTTGGGCCAACATCCTCGCTCACCCCCTACGCCCTTGGCCGCCCGACGATGCCGCAGCGGCACGGGCGCCAGTTACTCCTCAGCCGTGGCGCGGCCATTGCGAGTGGAGCGCATCGATGACGAAGCCGTGGGCGTGGCGGCGCCCGAGGCGGTGGCCGCCTTCAGCCCAATGCGGATCGTCGTCGGCGAGATCGTGGTGGTGGTGTTCGACGACGTCCGGATCGGACGACGGCCACAGGAGCAACGCGGCGGCCGTGGCCACGGCTGCGATCGCCGCCATGGCGACGAAGGTGGCCGACAGGCCGACGGTTACGCCGAGCCAGCCCGCCAGCGGGTAGGTGATCAGCCAGCAGGCGTGCGACAGCGCGAACTGCGCGGCAAACAGCGCCGGCCTGTCCTCGGGACGCGACGAGCGCCTGAGCAGCCTGCCCGCCGGCGTCTGTGCGATCGAATAGCCGAGGCCGAGGACGAACCACAGCGGCATGAGCGACGCGAAGCCCTGCACCTGGGTTCCGGCAACAAGGCCGAGCGCCAGCAGGGCTATGCCCGCCAGCATGATCGAGCGATCGTTGATCCGGTCGAGGACCCTCGGCAGCATCAGCGCCGCCAGCATCGACCCGCCGCCATAGGCAGCGAGCGCGATCGCCGTCGACCGCTGCGTCAGGCCGTATTGGCCCTGGACGATGACGACGGTGTTGACGATGACCATCGCGCCGGCGGCGGCGACCGCCATGCTGACCGCCAGCAGGCCGCGCAGCCGGGGGGTGGCGAGATAGATGCGCAAGCCGCGCGTGGTCCGCTCGTAGATGCCGCGCGGGGCTGAAGGCTGCGGGCTCGGCAGCGTCACCGAGACGACCAATGCGGCGGAGGCCAGGAAGCCGACGACGGTCCCGGCGAACAGGTCCTGGAAGCCGACCACCGTCAGCAGCGCCGCCGCCAGGATGGGGCTGACCAGGCTTTCGAGGTCGTAGGCCAGCCGGCTGAGCGACAGCGCACGCGTATAGTCCCGCTCGTCGGGCAGCACGTCGGGAATGGTCGCTTGGAAGGCCGGCGTGAAGCCGGCCGACGCCGACTGCAGCACGAAGATCAGCACATAGACCTGCCATACCTCGGTGACGAAGGGCAGAAGCAGCACCACCGCCGCACGCACCAGGTCGAGGCAGACGAGCATCGAGCGCCTGGGCAGCCGCTCGGCGAAGGCGGCGGCCACCGGTGCCACGCCGACGAAGGCGATCATCTTGATCGCCAGCGCAGTGCCGAGCACCACGCCCGCGTCCGGTCCCGCCAATTCATAGGCCAGGAGCCCGAGCGCGACGGTGGCAAGGCCGGTGCCGATCAGGGCGATCACCTGGGCCGCGAACAGATGGCGATAGGTTCGGTTGGACAGTATCTGAAGCATCGGGCCGGCTCCGGCAGTGTTCGGCGGCCACGGGGGCCAGGACGTAGGTAGGCACAGGCGCGCGCCCCTCAGGGCCGGCAACGGCGCCGTCCTAAAGGTATTTGGTGATTTCCTTGAACTCGTCGATCGACTGGCGCTGCTCGCGCGGCAGCGGCCCCACGGCCTCCTCGAGGCAATGGTCGAGGTGGTCCTGGATCAGCGTGCGCTTGGCCTGGCCGACGGCCTTCTCGACCGCGTGCAGTTGCTGCGCGACATCAAGGCAGGGCCGGCCCGCCTCGATCATGGCGATGATGCCGCGAAGATGGCCCTCGGCCCGCTTCAGCCGCTTGAGCGTTTCGGGATGGGAGGTGTGTACATGTTCCGTCATGCAAACCTGCTATCCCCCCGGAGGGCATATAGTCAAGAGCGATTGCGCCTTGAGCGCATCGGCAGGCGCCGCTTAGCCGGTCATGAGTCAAGAACAGCCGGCCGGGCCAAGCGGACGGGCCGGCCGCCCTCTGCAATCTGCTCTTTCGTTGACCTTTCATGGGTCATGTGCAAGTATACAATGTATTTTTTTGAGATTTTACTATGGAATCGCCCCTTATTTCAACGAAGGCAATTAAGAAGCGCCTTGCGATCTTTCTTGACGGCACGTGGAATTCCACTGGTGACAACACCAACGTCTGGCGACTGAAGTCGTTGTGTGCGGACCAATCCGCCGACGGAGCCAAGCAATGTGTCTACTATGACGTCGGAGTAAACGGCTTTCGGGGAGGCACGTTCGGCAAGGGCGTCGGGCAGAACGTCGTCGAAGCCTACAAATGGCTCATCGACGAATATGAAGACGGCGACGAGATCTTCATCTTCGGGTTCAGCCGCGGCGCATACACGGCGCGAAGCCTCGCCGGCTTCATCGCCAAATGCGGCTTGATCAAGAGCGGCGCGCCGCTTGGCGTCGACCAGATATTCGAACGCTACCAACGCCCGGACGACACTACGGTGTGGCAACTGCGGGAGGCGCGCGACAGTGCCGACCGCCCTCTCGAAGAACAATGGATCCTCAAATACGCACAGGCCATCAACATCAAGTTGTTGGGGGTCTGGGATACGGTCGGCGCACTCGGGGTGCCAGCATTCAACATTCCGGGCATCAGCCGCTCGACGCTTGGCTGGCTGCATACCGGCCTTCGGCTGCCAATCGAGCACGGCTTCCACGCACTGGCCATCGACGAACATCGTGGAACCTTTTCGCCAACGTTGTGGACGACCCGAAAGCCGCACGACCCCAAGGCGAAGGTCGCAACACCACGGTCGCTGTCGAGCGTGGAGCAGCGTTGGTTCTGCGGCGCGCATGCCAATGTCGGCGGAGGTTACCGCAGCGACCTGCTTGCACAGATTCCGCTTCGCTGGATCATGCAGAAGGCGTCCGCGCATGGGCTGACCTTCCGCAACGACGTCGAACTCGACGGCGATGCAACCACCGCGCCGATTGCCGATTCCTATCGTGCATTCCTCGGGGGTGGCTACGCTCTGCTCAAAAGTCGATACCACCGCATCATTGCCGCGCCGCCCGATAAGCGATCCGACGGCATCCACAGCACCGTCAACGAAACGATCGACAAGTCGGTGTTCGATCGGTGGCGCACCGATCCGCACTATCGCCCCGAGAGCCTTTCAAACTGGGCAAAGCGCTTCGAGTTGTCGATCGAGCAGCTGAATGGCTCCGTCCATGCGGACAAGCCTGACGTCAAGCTGGTTGAGTAGACACCCGTCATTCAGACCAGCGTGATCGGGCACCCAGTGTTCCCCTCCTACCTGTACCCGGTCGCGTCGGCCGGCTTGCCTGCCGCCTCCACCTCGTCGAGATAGCGCCAGGCGTCGGGCCGCGAGCCGTCGAGGTCGGTGAAGCCGTAGACCTGAGCGAGCCCGCCGCTCGACAGCGACTGGCCGTTCCAGCGCGCCACGTCCGGATCGGCGGCCAGTGCGGCCACGGCGCGGCCGACGAAGCGCGGCGTCTCTGAGATGACGAAATGCGGCACCTTTGTTGTCGCATCGCGCCAGTTGTCCTCGCTGACGCCAAAGTGCTCCAGCATCATCTCCGAGCGCAGCCAGCCGGGGGTGATCGCCACCGCGGTCGCGCCGTGCGTAGCAAGGTCCTTGGCGTGCGCCCAGGCCATGCGCAGCACCGAGGTCTTGGCGAGATCGTAGAAGGGCGACAGCCTGTAGTTCCTGGCATTGTAGTCGGCGGTGCCGTCGGTCACCTCGACCAGCAGGCCGCCGGGCCGCTCGATCATTAGCGGCAGGGCGAAATGCGCGGTGATCAGATGCGTGTCAACGCCAAGCCGCAGCAGGCGCAGGCCGTTGTCGAGGTTGTGGTCCCATACCGGCTTGTTCCACTCGAACAGCTTTTCGCCACCCCAGATGTCGTTGACCAGCACGTCGAGCCTGCCCTCGTCCCTGCGCAGGCGCTCGACGAGTGCGCGCACCTCCTCGGCCACCAGATGGTCGGTGGGCACGGCGATGCCCTTGCCGCCGGCGGCGGTGACGAGCTCGGCCGTCTCCTCGATGGTTTCCGGCCGGTCGTATTCGGAGCGGCGGTCGCGCGTGGTGCGGCCACTGACATAGACCGTCGCCCCGGCCGCGCCCAGTTCGACGGCGATGCCGCGGCCTGCGCCGCGTGTCGCGCCGGCAACCAGCGCCACCTTTCCCTGAAGCGTCATCGAACTCTCCCTTGCAACATTGTTGTCGCATGGCCCTCGCGGCGGCGCTGCGCCACCGCGGGCATTCGTCGCGCCCGATGCACACCTCGCGCACGCGGACTAGCATTTCACCTCGATACGATTTATAAATGAATATTCGTTTATAAACAAAAGGTCAACATGGCCCGCCCCAGAACCCTCTCCAACCTCGACATCCTCGATGCCGCCAACCGGCTACTCCACCAGTATGGCCCCGAGGCCCTCACCTTCGAAAGCCTCGGCCGCGCCTGTGGCCTGTCGCCCGCGACGCTCGTGCAGCGCTTCAAGTCGAAGGCCGGCCTCAAGCAGGCGGCCCTGCTCCGCGCCTGGGACGGCCTCGACGAGATGACCGCGGCGCTTGCCGCCTCAGCGCCGAAGACGCCCGACGGCGCCGTCAGCCTGCTTGTCGGCCTGTCGCACTATGGCGGCATCGAGACCTATGCCGAGGGGCTGCTGCTGCTGCGCGAGGACCTGCGCGATCCGGTGCTACGGGCGCGCGGCACAGCCTGGAAGGCAGCGCTGTGTTCGGCGCTCGACGAACGCCTGTCGGGCATCGCCGGCGCGCCGCAGGGCCTGGGCCTGCTGATGGCCTCCCAATGGCAGGGATCGCTGCTGTGGTGGGCGTTCGAGCCCGAGGGCAAGGTCGAGGATTTCGTCGAGGCCGGCCTCAGGCGTTTCGTGGCCGCGGTCCTCGCGGTACCCGCCGGAGAGGATTGAGCCGCCGCTCGCCCGGACGTCCAGGGCTTTCGGCTTCAGGGCCCGCCGCTCCCCATCGCCGGATCGTTTCGCCGGTGTCCTCGCGGATCGCCACGAATTCGGACGACGCCAGCACCGCATGCATGTGCAAGGTCGCCTCGCCCGGGTTGCGGAAGCCGTGGCTCTGCCCGGCAGGCACGATCATTGACTGGCCAGCGACCAGTTTCGCATGTTCATCGCCGAACCAGACCTCGGCCTCGCCGGCCAGGACCGTCAGCACTTCCTCGACCGGGTGAAAATGAGTCGGCGCGCCGGCGCCCGGCGCTACCCATTGCTCGAAGATGCAGAGCTGCCGTGCTCCGGAGCCGGCTGAAACCAGCATGCGGCTCTCGACGCCCGCGCGCCACTGTTCGCGCGCATGATCCGTGTGGACGACAGGCTGCATCGCGCTGGTCCCCCGAGCCGGCAGCGAAGGCCGCCATCTCGAGGGTAGGCCGTCAACTCACGGTTGGCAAACAGCCATCCGCCGGTCGCCGGGACTACGCCCGCTCTTCCCACACCCTGGCGAGCTCGACGATGGTCCGGACCGCCTTTTCCATGTCCTGCCGGCTCACCCATTCGAGCGGCGAGTGGAAGGCGTGGCCGCCGGCGAAGATGTTGGGGCAAGGCAGGCCCATGAACGACAGCCTGGAGCCGTCGGTGCCGCCGCGGATGCTGCCGCGCACCGGCTCCATGCCGGCGCGGCGGATCGCCTCGACCGCGTGTTCGACGATCTCGGGGTGGCGGTCGAGCACCACCTTCATGTTGCGGTACTGCTCCTTGACCACAAAGCCGTAGCTCGAGTCGGGGAAACCCTTGAGCACGTCCCTGACGATCGCCTCCAGCATCGCCTCCTTCTCGGCCAGGCCCTCGTCGCGGAAGTCGCGCACGATCAGGCTGATCGTCGCCTTCTCCATCGAGCCGGTCACACCGGTGGGGTGCACGAAGCCCTGCCGCCCGTCGGTCGTCTCGGGCGCCTGGTCCTTCGGCAGGCGGTCGATGATCGCGCCGGCGATCTTGATGGCGTTCTCCATCCGGTCCTTGGCGAAGCCCGGATGCATGGCCACGCCCTGGATGGTGATCTCGACGCCGTCGGCCGAAAACGTCTCGTCCTCGATGGTGCCGGCGGTCTCGCCGTCCATGGTGTAGGCGAATTTCGCGCCGAGCTTGGCGAAGTCGACCTTGTCGACGCCGCGGCCGATCTCCTCGTCCGGCGTGAACAGGATCTTGATCGTGCCGTGCCGGATGTCGGGATTGGCGACCAGCACCTGCGCCGCCGCCATGATCTCGGCCACGCCCGCCTTGTCGTCGGCGCCGAGCAGCGTCGTGCCGTCGGTGGTGACGATGTCGTTGCCGATCTGGTTCTTGAGCTCCAGATGCTCGCTGACCTTGATGACGCGCGACGGATCGCCCGCCAGCACGATATCGCCGCCCTCATATTTCCGGATCATCTGCGGCCTCACGCCGGTGCCGGTGAAATCGGGCGCGGTGTCCATGTGCGAACAGAAGCAGATGACCGGCACTTGCTTGTCGCTGTTGGAGGGGACCGTCGCATAGACGTAGCCGTGCGCGTCGAGATGCGCGTCGGACAGGCCCATCGCCAAAAGCTCCTCGACCAGCAGGCGGCCGAGGTTCTTCTGCTTCTCCGTCGAGGGCAGCGCCGAGGACTTCGGGTCCGACTGGGTGTCGATGACGACGTAGCGGAGGAAACGGTCGAGCACGGTGTCGGTCATGGCAAGGTCCAATGCGTCTGTCGGTCCGCCTGCTATAGCCGCCCCGCCCGCCGCCGTGAATGCCTTTCGCCGTCGTCGCCCGTTGGGCCAGCGGCTAGCGAGCGCCGGATTAAAACATGAGTTTTATTGTCATATTAATATGCAAGCCGAAAGAATCCTGATAACGACGCTCATCTTTCTTCGCCCCCACCCCGAAAGCCACGCCTATGCATCATTCTCGCCGAACCGCCTTCCGCCTCGCACTTGCAGGCACCACCGCTCTTACGCTCGCCACCGCTGCCCACTCCCAGGAACAGCAGCGTCCGGCCGGGGTCGACGACGCGTTCGTGCTCGAAAAGCTCTTCTTCTCCGGCGGCAGCGGTGGCGTGATCGACGCCGAGGGATATGTCGGCAAGGGCAGCGCCACGGGTGCAAAGATCGACACGCCCTTTATCGAGACGCCGCAGTCGATCTCGTCGGTGACGCAGCAGCAATTGGAAGATCGCAATCCGCAGAGCCTGCTCGACACGCTCGCCTATACGCCCGGCACGCGGGTCGGCGCCTTCGGCTTCGATCCGCGTTTCGATTCGTTCACCGTGCGCGGCTTCGACGTAAGTTATACCGGCGTCTTCCGCGACAACCTGCTCCAGCCGGGCGCCGGGTCCTCGCTGTTCAAGACCGAACCCTATGGGCTCGAGGGCGTCTCCATCCTGCGCGGCCCGTCATCCGCGCTCTACGGCGCTTCCGGTGCGGGCGGCCTGTACAATCTGATCAGCAAGCGTCCGACGGAGGAGACGCTGCGGGAGGTGCAGCTCCAATACGGCAGCCACAACCGGTACCAGGGACAGTTCGATCTCTCCGGGCCGGTCATGGACGATGGCCCGTTCTACTATCGCCTCACCGGCCTGTTCAGGGATTCCGACACCGAACAGGTCGCCGTTCCGGATGATCGTGCCTACATCGCACCGGCGCTGACCTGGAAGCCGGACGAGGACACCCGCCTCACCATCCTGGGCGAGTATTCACGCACGGAAACAGGAGGCACCGCCGCCTATTACTACGATCAGGCCACTGGCGAGGTGACCGACATTTTCGCTGGCAATCCGGCATTCAACGAATCCGTCCAGAACCAGGCCCGCATCGGCTACGAATTCGAGCACAGGCTCAACGACACCTTCGTGTTTCGGCAGAATGCCCGTGCGTCGACGCTCAACATCGATGCCGACTGGGCCTTCGCCTACCAGGCGAACGAAGACGACCCGCTGCTCCTCGACAGCAGCGCCGGTACGTTCGACGAACGCCTGACGGCCTACACGATCGACAACCAGCTGGAGGCGAAGTTCGACACCGCGGCCCTGCAGCACACGCTGCTCGCCGGTGTCGATTTCACCAAGGTCGACTGGCGCTCGCTCAACGGCTATGGCACCACGCCGCCGCTCGACACGCGAAATCCGACGGCGGGACGCCCGACGGCGCCGATCCCGTTCCAGACCGAAACCGTTCAGGACCAGTTCCTTACCGGTCTCTACATGCAGGACCAGATACGCTACGGCGCCTGGACCCTCACGCTGGGAGGGCGCCAAGACTGGGTCTCGACGGGTACCGACAACACCGACCTCGCGACCGGCTCGGTGACCAATATCGACCAGCAGGACAAAGCCTTTTCCTGGCGCACCGGCGTGGCCTACGAGACCGCCTGGGGCATGACGCCCTACGCCAGCTACTCGACCGCCTTCTCGCCGAATGCCGGCGTCAACCAGGAAACGGGCGACCCGTTCAAGCCCACCGAGAGCGTCCAGCAGGAGGTCGGCGTCAAGTATCTCCTGCCCGACACCAACCTTTTGCTGACGGCCGCCCTGTTCAACATCGATCAGGAAAACGGCCTTTACTACGAGGTGTTCGACCTTCCGAGCGGGCCGACCAACATCCAGGTCCAGCGCGGCAAGCTGCGCTCGCGCGGCATGGAGCTGGAAGCGACCGCGAGCCTGGACAACGGCCTGTCGCTCCTTGCCTCCTACACCTACACCGAAGCAAAGATCGTCGAGGGACCGGAAGAAACGATCGGCAACTATGTGTCCTCCGTCCCGCGTCACATGGCTTCGCTCTGGGCGCACTACGACATGCCGGAAGACAGCACATTCGATGGTCTCGGCGTCGGCGCGGGCGTTCGCTTCGTCGGATCGAGCTTCGGCAGCGACCTCAACACGACCAAGAACAGCGCGCGTGCCCTCGTCGATGCGGCCATCGATTTCGACTTTGCCGCGATCGACAAGGAACTGAAGGGGCTGAAGCTCCAGATCAACGCGACGAACCTCTTCGACCGGCGCGAGGCCGTCTGTTCGGCGGGCTTCTGCTACCGCGATCAGGGTCGCACGATCATCGGCAGCCTGAAGCACAGCTGGTGACCGCTTGACGCCGTCCTCCCCATTGGCGCCCCCGGGCCTGAAGGCGATCTTTGCCGGCGACCAGGCCTGGTGCGGCGAGAAGATGATGCTCTCTTCGGATCTCGAGGGCGCCATGCCGCTCGGCGCCTTCCTCGCCGGAGACGGTTTTGCGCACGCGCTCGATCGGCTCGCCGCCGCTCACGGCAATGCGGATCGGCGGGCCGCCGCCTCGTTCTGGTCGCTCTACTACTTCTCCGCCCTGACGATCCCCTATGTCGTCGCCGGCAGGATGCAGGCGGCATTGCCTGTCGGCTACGACGAAATGACGATTGCACTGGCAGAGGACGGATTGCCGCGCGCATTTGGCCTGCCGCACGAGGGAAGCTGGGGCGATGGCGGCGGCCTGCTGGGGCTGGTCACTCCGCTCGTGGAAGGTCACCTCGCCCGGGTCGTGGAGTTGTTCAAGGAAAAGGCCGGCATCTCGGCAAAACTCGCCTGGAACAATGCCGCAGTCTACATCGACTACGCCGTCAACGCGACCGAGCCGACTTCAAACGGCGAGGACCACTGGCCCTCGCGCCCGCTTTTCGACCGGCCACAGCTTGCCGGCGGCAGGCGCAATCCGTTTCACGGCTGCCTGCGACGGGAGATCGAGGGCGGTCAGGCGCACTGTCGCCGCCGGGTGTGCTGCCTGCGCTACATGCTGCCCGGCATTCCAAGTTGCGGCGAGCTGTGCGCCCTGCCAAGCCAAAGAAAGCAATGAGAATGCGCCTGATCCTTTTTGTCCTCGCCGCCTTCCTTTGCCTCTCGCCAGGCCCGGCCGGGGCCGAAGTGCGGTTTCCGCTGACCGTCAAAGATGCGCTCGGCCGCAAGGTGACTGTCCCGGCGGAGCCGAAGGCCATCCTGCTTGGCAGCGGCTTCAACCTGGTCGCACTCTCGCTCATCCATCCCGATCCGGTGAGCCTGCTTGCGGGCTGGTCGGACGACATGAAAAACGACAACCCCGAGATCTACGCGCGCTTCCGCGACAAGTTCCCGAAGATCGCGCAGGTTCCGATCATCGGCGACGGCAACACCGTATCGTTGGAAACGGTCCTGTCGCTCAAGGCGGACCTCGCCATCTTCTCCAACTGGCAGGCCGACATCGAGCTTGGCCGGCAGGCGATCGCCCATCTGGAGCAGGCGGGCGTTCCGGTCATTGTCGTCGACTTCAGCAGCGACGTCTTGAAGAACACTGCCGATAACATGCGCCTGCTCGGACGCGTGCTCGATCGCGAGGACCGGGCCAATGCCTTTGCCGACTTCTACGACGCGCGCGTCGAACGCATCCGGGCCCGCGTCGCGGCCCATCCCGAACCCGGGCCCACCGTGCTGATGCAAGCCTTTCCCAATCCGGACAGGTGCTGCTACGCCTTTGGCGTCGGCGGGCTGGGGGAGTTCATCGCCATCACCGGCAGCCGCAACGTCGGCGACAAGCTGCCGCGGCCGGGCGCCTTCGTCAGCAACGAATTCATCGTCGCCTCGGATCCGGACGTCTACATCGCCACCGCCTCGCCGGGTGGCACCTACAGCTCGTTTTCCGTCGGCCCCGGCGTCGATCCAGGGGAAGCGCGCACGACGCTGGCCAATGCGGTACGAGACCCCTTCCTTGCCAGGCTGAAGGCGGTGCGCGATGGCCGGGTGCATGGGCTGTGGAACTTCTTCAACGCCGTGCCGCTCAACATCCTGGCAGCCGAGGCATTCGCCCGCTGGCTGCGCCCGGACCTGTTTGCCGACATCGACCCGGCCGACACCATGAAGGAAATCAACGAGCGCTTTGCTGCCGTGCCGTTCGACGGCGCCTACTGGATCAGTCTCCGCGAAAAATGAGCATCCGCCGACAAGGCTGAGGGCGTCTTTCGACGTGCTGCGCTGTCAGCCGCAGGACCAGGACAGCAGCGGGCTGCCGGCCACGGGAAAATCCTGGGCGGGAGCTGCGGCGGACACAACGTCGCCGCAGCCTGGCAGAATGCGACAGGCCGGTTCCGGCGGTCGTCGCCGGACCGGCCCATCTCTGGCCCGCGCCGACGGCTGTCAGGAAACGTCGCTGGCACTGGCAGCGGCCTTGCGGCCCGTCAGCATGGCGCGCACCAGATTCTCGCGGTGGCGAATGCTGGAGAACACAACGCCGGCGACATGCAGGCCGACCAGCGCCAGCATCAGGTTCGCGGCGACCTCGTGGGCCTCCTCCACCCACTCGATTCCCCAGAACATATCGGTCGTCTGCAGCCATCCTGTCACGGCTACCGCCGCCACGGCCCCGAGAAGCCAGACAATCATCACGCCGCCGAGAGGATTATGGCCCAGATATCGGGCTTCCCGTCCCGCCAGGACATCCCGGGCATAGCCGAGCGTCTTGCGCGGTCTGCGAATGAACTGCGTGAAACGGGCATAGCGGGAACCGATCAGCCCCCACACCAGGCGGGAGGCGACAAGCGCGCCGGCCGCATAGCCTGCCAGATCGTGCACAATCCTTGTCTCGTCGGCGGCAAGCCACGCCACCGCGAGGCTGGCCACGAGGCTCCAATGGAAGACCCTGACGAATGGATCCCAAACCTTCACGGTGGCGGGCATTGATCAACCCTCGCTGTCTTCGCTCGAACCGCCGACCCGCTCGAGGGATTTCGGATTGAAGTAGGCCTCCACCTTCTTGCCAGCCGCGTCGATTGCGTAGGCCTCGTAGCAGCCGTCCTCGGTCTTGATGGAGCGAACCTGCCATCCATCCGACTTCAACTTGGCTTCGAGCGCCTCGCGCGGCTGCCATTCTCCAACAGGAACGTCGCATTTGTTGCCTGCGAATGCCGGTGCGCTCGCCAGCGCGCCCACCAGGACAACGGGTATGAGGATCGTTTTCATTTCAAGCTCCTTCGGTTGATCCGACACCCGCCTTCTGGAGCGCGAAGCTGACAGCAGCCTGAACGGGAACCGAGACCATGTGGGACATTGCGTTCAGGCTGTTGTCAGGTCTTCATTCTATCCGCTGGCGACCCAATCGAAGGACTTGCAGATCGACATGCGCATACTTCTGGTCGAAGACGACAGGGCGATCGGCGGCGCTTTGAAGGACCACGCCAGCGGCAACGGCCACGCCGTCGACTGGGCAAAGACCCTGGCGGAGGCAGATGAGTTCGTGTCAGTCGTGGCCTATGACCTCGTGCTTCTCGACCTGCACCTGCCCGATGGCAACGGCCTCGCCTTCCTTCAGGCGCTTCGCGATCGCGCCAACTTCGTCCCGGTTATCGTCCTGACGGCGCGCGACCAAATCTCGGACCGGATTTCCGGGTTGAACGCGGGCGCTGACGACTATCTGGTCAAGCCGTTCAATCTGGACGAACTGTCCGCACGGATACACGCCGTCGCCCGGCGCTATGGCCAGAACACGCAGACGAGGCTCGACGTTGGCCCGCTGACGATCGCACCCGCAGAGCGGACCATCACGCGCGACGATCTTTCCATCGATCTGACGGCGCGCGAGTGGGCCGTGCTCGACCGGCTGCTCCATCGTCGAGGCGCCGTTGTCTCGAAAGCCCAGATCGAAGATGCGCTCTACGAACTCGGCGCCGAAGTGGAGAGCAACACCGTTGAGGTCTACGTCAGCCGGCTGCGCAAGAAGCTCGGCAACGAGATCATCACCACCGTGCGCGGCGTAGGCTACAGGATCGTCGAGGCATGAGCAGGCAGATAAGCGTGACCCGCCAGCTCATGCGCTGGCTCATCGGCGTCGCGGTCGTTTTCTGGTTCGCTGCCGCGGGTCTGGCCGCGTTTGTCATGCACCACGAGTATCAGGAAGTCTTCGACAGCGCGCTCCAGGAAACCACCCAGCGGCTGATGCCTCTCGTTGTGGACGATCTCTACCAACGGGCCAACACATCGGTTCCGCGAAGCATCGATGAAGCGACCCTCTCCCACGAGGAGCATCTCCTTTACCAGGCGCGCGATGCCCGTGGGCAAGTTCTGCTGCATTCGCACGATGCCCCTCAAGCGCCCTTCGAGGCGCCGCTCAGGCCCGGTTTCTATCAGACGGCGACGCACCGCATCTACACCGAAACAGCTCTCAGCGGCACACTCTTCCTTCAGGTTGCCGACCCGCTCGATCACCGATGGGAAGCGATGCGCGAAAGTGCGCTCTCGCTTCTTGTCCCGGTGCTTCCCCTCGCCCCGCTGAGCCTCGTGGTGATCTGGCTGGTCGTCAGGCGGTCCCTGAAGCCGATCGGTACCTTCAGGCATGAGATCGGGGCCCGCGACAGCGCCAATCTGATGCCTATCGAGGTCGAGAAGCTGCCGGTCGAATTGGCAACGATCGCCAGTTCGGTCAATCATCTGCTTGCTCGTCTCAGCCACGCAATCGAAGCCGAGCGCGAGTTCACGGCCAACGCCGCCCATGAATTGCGCACGCCGGTCGCCGGTGCGCTTGCCCAGGTCCAGCAATTGAGCCGCGAATTGCCGAAGGGAACCGCACGGACCCGGGCCCAGGACATCGAGACCGCGCTGATGCGGCTCGCGCGCCTGACGGAGAAGCTGCTTCAGCTTGCCCGTGCCGACTCCGGCATCGGGTTGACCCAGGCACCGGCCGACCTCGCGGCCATCATTCGCCTGGTTGCCGCCGATTTCGAGCGCGGGTCCCAACATGCCGGACGGATCGTTCTCGACCTGGAGCCCTCGGCCACGCTGGTCAGAAAGGTGGATGTAGACGCATTCGGCATCGTGTTGCGCAATCTGATCGAGAACGCCCTGACTCACGGAGCTTCCGAAGGCAACGTTACAATTTCCCTGAAGGATCAGGACACCATCTCAGTTTCGAACACCGGACCGATTGTGCCGGCGGAAAAGCTCGCCAAACTGACCGCTCGGTTCCAGCGTGCATCCGCACGTGCCGCGGGAACGGGCCTTGGACTGTCCATCGCGGAGACCCTTGTACGGCAGATGGGCGGATCGTTGCGCTTCCGATCGCCGGCAAGCAACGGGACGGACGGCTTCGACGCCTTGTTGACGCTGTAGGGTAGCCGGCCCATTCTGGCGCTTCGGCCGACCATCGGCGTGTCGGCCCCTTCCCCTAATGCGGGAACTCCAGCCCCATCTCGCGGTAGCGCTCGGGGTCGTCGCCCCAGTTCTCGCGCACCTTGACGAACAGGAACAGGTGCACCTTCTGCTCGAGGATGCCGCCGATTTCCATGCGCGAGGCCTGGCCGATGGCGCGGATGGTCTCGCCCTTGTGACCGAGCACGATCTTCTTCTGGCTGTCGCGCTCGACATAGATGACCTGCTCGATGCGCACCGAACCGTCGGGCTTCTCCTCCCACTTCTCCGTCTCGACATGCGACGAATAGGGCAGTTCCTGGTGCAGGCGCAGATAGAGCTTCTCGCGGGTGATCTCGGCGGCGAGCTGGCGCATCGGCAGGTCGGAGATCTGGTCCTCGGGATAATACCAGGGGCCCTCGGGCAGGCGCATTGCCAGGAAATCGAGGAGGTCCTTGCAGCCGGAGCCGGTCAGCGCCGAGACCATGAAGGTGCGTTCGAACTCGACGCGATCGTTGGCGCTCGAGGTCAACTTGAGCAGCGCCTCCGGCTTCACCCGGTCGACCTTGTTGAGGATCAGCACCTTGGGCTGGCGCACGTCCTTGAGGCGCTCGAGGATCGCGTCGGCATCGCCCTTGATGCCGCGCTCGGCGTCGATCAGCACCAGGATCAGGTCGGCGTCCTTGGCCCCGCCCCAAGCGGTGGTCACCATGGCGGTGTCGAGGCGGCGGCGCGGCCTGAAGATGCCGGGCGTGTCGACGAAGACGATCTGGGCGTTGTCGTGGGTGGCGATGCCGCGCACGATGGCGCGCGTGGTCTGCACCTTGTGGGTGACGATCGACACCTTGGCGCCGACCAGCTGGTTGACCAGCGTCGACTTGCCGGCATTCGGCGCGCCGATCAGGGCGACGAAGCCCGAGCGCGTGGCTGCCGCTTCGGATGCGGCGGTTTCGGGGGCATCGGTCACGACGCGGTCTCCTCGTTCTTCCACACGCCCTCGCGCAACAGCACGGCGGCGGCGGCATTCTGCTCGGCCTCGCGCTTGGAGCGCCCGGTGCCGGTGGCCGGCGGATAATCCCCCACCCGCACGCTGACGGTGAAGACGGGGTCGTGGTCGGGGCCGGTTCGGCCCTCGATCTGGTAGGCGGGCACCGCGCTTGCGGCCTGGTGGGCCCATTCCTGCAGCTCGGTCTTGGGGTCGCGGCGGGCGGCGTCCACGGCCACGGCGCGCGGCTTCCAGTATTTGTGGATGAAGCGCTTGGCGGCGTCGAGCCCGCCGTCGAGATAGATCACCGCGATCAGCGATTCCAGCGCGTCGGCGCGCAGGTTGACGCGCTTGCGCTCGGCGAGGTTGCGCACCTCCGAGCCGGCGCGGATCAGGTCGGCAAGGCCGATCTGGTCGGCGATCTGGGCCAGCGCCTCGGCATTGACCAGCGCGTTGAGCCGCACCGAAAGCTCGCCCTCGGGCGCCTCGGGGAAGTCGGCCAGCAGCATGTCGGCCACCGCCAGCCCGAGCACCCGGTCGCCCAGGAACTCGAAGCGCTCGTAGTCGACGCCGGCGTGGGCGCTGCGGGCGCTGCCATGCGTCAGCGCCCGCTGCAGGCGCTGGGGATCGCGGAAGACGTGGCCGGTGCGGAGCTGCAGCGCATCGGCGAGATCGGTGGCGGTGAGCCGCTTCGCAGACATTTCCTATCTGACGAAGTTGAGCAGGCGCGAGCCGCGCATCTCGGTCGGCCACTTCCATATCTCGAGCGGGCTGGCGCCGCTGGCGATGGAGAAGAAGATGATGTTGGCGCGGCCGACGAGGTTCTCGGCCGGCACGAAGCCGACGGTGAAGCGGCTGTCGGTCGAGTTGTCGCGGTTGTCGCCCATCATGAAGAAATGGCCCTCGGGCACGACGAATTCGCGCGTGTCGTCGCCGATCGCGTTCGGCGTGAGGTCGAGCGTGTCATAGGAGACGCCGTTCGGCAGCGTTTCGCGGTAGACGTCGACCGGGCGGTTTTCCTCGGTGATGTCGGGATTGTCGATCTGGCCGACCTTTTCGCGCGGCACCGCGGTGCCGTTGATGTAGAGCACGCCGCCCTTCATCTGCACCCGGTCGCCGGGCAGGCCGATCACGCGCTTGATGTAATCGAGCGACGGGTTCGGCGGGAACTTGAAGACGACCACGTCGCCGCGCTCGGGATCGCTGCCGAAGATGCGGCCGGAGAACAGGTTGGGCGACAGCGGCAGCGAGAAGCGCGAATAGCCGTAGGCCCATTTGGTGACGAACAGATAGTCGCCCTCGAGCAGCGTCGGCCGCATCGAGCCCGACGGGATCGAGAACGGCTGGAACAGGAAGGTGCGGATCACCAGCGCCAAGAGCAGCGCCTGGACGATGACGCTCACGGTCTCGCCCAGCCCGCCGGACTTCTTCTGTTTTTCAGCCACGCTCATGTCGTCCTCGATTGTAGGTCGCGATGGGTATAAGGGCTCGCAGGCCCGGGGGCAATGTCTCTGCCGCCGCCAAGAGCCTAGGAAGATGGCGGTTGTTCGGCGGGCTGCAGCTCGATCACAACAAAGGCCTGCGCCAGCGGAAAATCGTCGGTGATGGTGAGGTGCACCACCGCGCGCTGGCCTTGCGGCGTCATCGTCGCCAGCCGCGCGGCAGCGCCGCCGCTCAGTTCCATCGTCGGCCGCCCGCCCGGCTGGTTGACCACGCCCATGTCGCGCCAGAACACGCCCTCGGCGATGCCGCAGCCGAGCGCCTTGGCGCAGGCCTCCTTGGCGGCGAAGCGCTTGGCATAGGAGGCGATGCGCCCGCGCCTGCCCTCGGCCCGTTCCTGCTCGGCCTCGGTGAAGATGCGCTGGATGAAGCGTTCGCCGTGGCGCTGGATCGATTTTTCGATCCGTCTGATGTCGACCAAGTCGCTGCCGATGCCGATGATCATGGCGCTGCGCTTCCTTCAGGGGCAGTCCACTGCATGCCCCCCTCTGCCCTGCCGGGCATCTCCCCCTCAAGGGGGGAGATTAGCAGCTGCAGCCGATGCGCGCCCCCTGCGACATCCGTGATTGGCGACGGTCGCAATGACAGCCAATCTCCCCCCTTGAGGGGGAGATGGCCGGCAGGCCAGAGGGGGGCGAGCGGGCTCAAGCCTCAGATGTTCCGGCTGCCCGGCTTGATCGCCGGGATCGCGGCCAGTTCCGGCGGCAGCTGGTCGGCCGGATAGGCCGGCACCTCGTATTCGGCGAGCGCCACCAGCGGCACGCCGACGTCGGTCTTGCCGGCCGAACGGTCGATGATGCAGGCCGCGGCCACCACCTCGGCGCCGAGCCCGCGCAGGCATTCGATGGTCTCGCGGATCGACAGGCCCGTGGTGACGATGTCCTCGACGATGACGACGCGCGCGCCCTTCTCGATCTCGAAGCGGCGCAGGCGGAACACCCCCTGCTCGCGCTCGACCCAGATCGCCGGCACCTTGAGATGCCGCGACGTCTCGTAGGCCGGGATCAGCCCGCCGATCGCAGGCCCCACGACATAGTCGATGTCGCCGCCCACCTCGTCGCGGATCTTTGCGGCCAGCGCCTTGCACAGCGCTTCGGTCTTGTCGGCGTGCATGAACACCCGTGCCTTCTGCAGGAAGACGGGGCTGCGCAGGCCCGAGGTCAGGATGAAATGGCCTTCGAGCACGGCGCCCGCCGAGCGGAAGATGTCCAGGACTTCGCTTGTCTGCATTTTTTCCTTCCTGTCGTCGTCCAGCGCGCGGCGGCCGTCAGCCGTTGACGCGGCGCGCGTCGCTGACGCTGTTGTTTTCCTTGAGCTGGGAGATCAGCCGGTTCAGGTGCTTCAAATCCCACACTTCGAGATCGAGCAGCATTTCGGTGAAGTCGGGCGCCGTGCGCACCATCGACAGCGAGTGGATGTTGGCGTCGTTGGCCGCCACCACCTGGGCGATGTCGGCGAGCGAACCCGGCGCGTTGATCGCCGTCACCGAGATGCGGGCGGGGAAGCGCTCCTTCGAGCCCTCGTCGAGGTCCCAGCGCACGTCGATCCAGCGCTCCGGCTGGTCGTCGAAGGCCATCAGCGACGGCGACTGGATCGGATAGATGGTGATGCCCGAGCCCGGCTGCATGATGCCGACGATGCGGTCGCCCGGCACCGCCCCCTCCGGTGCGAACTTGACCGGCAGGTCGCCGCTGACGCCGCGGATCGGCACCGCCGGCCCCCAGCGCTTCGTCTCCTGGCGCTGGCTCGGCGCGCCGCGCCCGGGGATCTGGAACAGCATGCCGGCGGCGTTGCGGATCTTCGACCAGCCCTCCTCGCGCTGCTTGGGCGTCGTCGGCGTCGCCCGCTCCTCCTTGTAGTCGGGGAACACGGCGCGCACCACGTCGTTCGACGACAGCTCGCCGCGGCCGACCGCCGCCAGCACGTCCTCGATGTCCTTGCGCGCCAGCCGGTGCAGCACCGGCTTCAGGCCGTCCTTGGAGAACTTCTTGCCGGCGCGCTCGAAGGTGCGCTCGAGGATGCGCGTGCCCAGCCCCGAATATTGCTTGCGGATGGCGTTCTTGGTCGCCCGCCGGATCGCGGCGCGCGCCTTGCCGGTCACCACGATCGATTCCCACGCCGCCGGCGGCACCTGCGCCTTGGAGCGGATGATCTCGACCTCGTCGCCGTTCTTGAGCTCGGTCATCAGCGGCATCACCCGGCCGTTGACCTTGGCGCCCACGCAGGTGTCGCCGACGTCGGTGTGCACCGCATAGGCGAAGTCGATCGGGGTGGCGCCGCGCGGCAGCGCGATCAGCATGCCCTTGGGCGTGAAGCAGAACACCTGGTCCTGGAACAGCTCGAGCTTGGTGTTCTCGAGGAAGTCCTCGGGGCTGTCGCCCTCCGCCAGCTGCTCGATGGTGCGCCTCAGCCAGGCATAGGCGTTGGTGTCCTTCGAAATCTGGTGGCCGGCGCCGTTGAGCTTGGCGACGTTGTCCTTGTAGATCGAGTGCGCCGCCACGCCGTATTCGGCGATCTTGTTCATATCGCGGGTGCGGATCTGCAGCTCGATGCGCTGGCGCGAGGGGCCGACGATGGTGGTGTGGATCGAGCGGTAGTCGTTCTGCTTGGGCGTCGAGATGTAGTCCTTGAAGCGCCCCGGCACCATCGACCACGAGGTATGGATGGCGCCGAGCGCGCGGTAGCAGTCCTCGACGCCGTCGACGACGACGCGGAAGCCGAAGATGTCCGACAGCTGCTCGAAGGACAGCGCCTTGGTCTCCATCTTGCGGAACACCGACCAGGGCTTCTTCTGCCGGCTCGTCACCTTGGCCTTGATGGCATATTTCTCGAACAGCTCCGACAGCGACTTCTCGATGTCGGCGAGCACGCCCTTGTTGCGCTCGGAAAGGTCCTTCAGCCGCTCCGTCACGGTCCGGTAGGCTTCCGGATTGATGTAGCGGAAGGCGAGCTCCTCGAGCTCCTCGCGCATCCCCTGCATGCCCATGCGGCCGGCGAGCGGCGCATAGATGTCCATCGTCTCCTCGGCGATGCGCAGGCGCTTGCTCTCGGGCACGTGGTGCAGGGTGCGCATGTTGTGCAGCCGGTCGGCCAGCTTGACCAGGAGCACGCGCACGTCCTCCGAGATCGCCAGCAGCAGCTTGCGCAAATTCTCCGCCTGCTCGGCCTTCTTGGAGACGAGGTCGAGCTTCTTGAGCTTGGTCAGGCCCTCGACCAGCTTGCCGATGTCGGAGCCGAACAGCTCGTCGATCTCGGCGCGCGTCGCCGAGGTGTCCTCGATGGTGTCGTGCAGCAGGGCGACCGCGATCGTCGCCTCGTCGAGATGCATGTCGGTGAGGATCGCCGCCACTTCCAGCGGATGCGAGAAATAGGGATCGCCCGAGGCGCGGCGCTGATGGCCATGCTTCTGCATGGCATAGACATAAGCCTTGTTGAGCAGCGCCTCGTTGACGTCAGGCTTGTAGCGCTGGACGCGCTCGACAAGCTCATACTGACGCATCATGGGCGGCTTCCCGGAACTTGAAATGAATCATGCGCCGCAAGGGCTTGCGACGCATGTCATAGATAAACACTGATATGGCGGCGCGGAAGTGCCGATTGGCCGGTTTGACGCGAGTTTAACGCGACGCGAGGCCTTTTTGAGAATTCGCCCTGCCGAGTCGGATGGCGTGGCTTTCGAGAACCGGAGCGGAGCGGACTTTCGGGTCCGTGAGCACCGGAAGCGCAGAAAGTCGCGTCAGGCGGCCGGCAGGGTAGAATTCGCAAAAGGTCTCAGTAGTCGTCGCTCTTTTCCGGCGCCACCAGGCTCTCGATGCCGGCGAGCAGGTCTTCCTCCGACATGCGGTCGAAGTTGATGTTCTCTTCGGGCTCGTCGCTGTCGATGGCAGAAGCCGTGGCCTGGTCGGCGGCTTCCGGCGCCTCGGGCTCCGGCTCGTCGACCTCGACATGCTTCTGCAGCGAGTGGATCAGGTCTTCCTTGAGATCGTCGGGAGACAGCGTCTCGTCGGCGATTTCGCGCAGCGCCACGACCGGGTTCTTGTCGTTGTCGCGCGGCAGCGTGATCTGCGCGCCCTGCGAGATCTGGCGGGCGCGATGGCCGGCCAGCAACACCAGCTCGAAGCGGTTGCCGACCTTGTCGATGCAGTCTTCAACGGTTACGCGGGCCATGAAGTGCCCCTTTCATGCATGGATGTGACGGAAAGCTTGACGGCTGCCTTATCGCGAAAGCCCGGATAATTCAAGCATGAAGCCGGCGCGCGTGCATGTCGCTTCCAGGCCGGTCGCGTCCAGCCACAATTTTTTTACCCCGAGGCAACCCTACCCCTCTTGGAATGACGGCGGACGGGCGATATTTCCCGGATTGGGGTAAGACCATTGTTTGGGGGAGAACGGACGCTCCCAGGAGCGAATTTGGCATCGGCCTATTTCAACAAGGAATTTTCCTATGTTTGATCCTCGCGAGAAGATCGCACTGTTTATCGACGGAGCAAATCTCTACGCCACCTCCCGCTCCCTCGGCTTCGACATCGACTACCGAAAACTGCTCGCAAGCTTCCAGAAGCACGGCTACCTGCTGCGCGCCTACTACTACACCGCCCTCGTCGAGGATCAGGAATATTCCTCGATCCGGCCGCTCATCGACTGGCTCGACTACAACGGCTTCAAGGTCGTCACCAAGCCCGCCAAGGAGTTCACGGACGCCACCGGCCGGCGCAAGATCAAGGGCAACATGGACATCGAGCTGACGGTCGATGCCCTCGAGCTCGCCGACGTCGTCGACCACTACGTCATCTTCTCGGGCGACGGCGATTTCCGCACCCTCGTCGAGGCGCTGCAGCGCCGCGGCAGGAAGGTCAGCGTGGTCTCCACCATGGCCTCTCAGCCGCCGATGATCTCGGACGACCTGCGCCGGCAGGCCGACCATTTCATCGACCTGATGACGCTCAAGGCCGAAATCGGCCGCGAGCCGTCGGAGCGCCCGGCCCGCAAGCCCGATCCGGTCGAGCCAACGCCGGACGACGCCTGACCCATGCTGTCACCCGCTTCAGTCCAGCCGGTCGATCCCGACCGGGATTGCCCGCTCTGCCCGCGCCTGCACGGCTTCATCGCCGGCTGGCGCGAGCGCGAGCCGGGCTGGTACAACGCGCCCGTCCGCTCCTTCCTGCCCCCGGAGGGCGAGGCCAGCGTCAGGTTCCTCATCGTCGGCCTGGCGCCGGGCCTGCGCGGGGCGAACCGGACGGGACGGCCGTTCACCGGCGACTATGCCGGCGACCTGCTCTACGCCACGCTCAAGCGCTTCGGCATGGCGCGCGGCGAGTTCCTCGCCCGCCCCGACGACAGCCTGGAACTCATCGGCACGGCGATCACCAACGCGGTGCGCTGCGTGCCGCCGGAAAACAAGCCGGTCGGCGCCGAGATCAACACCTGCCGCACCTTCCTCGTGCCGACGATCCAACGCTTTCCCAATCTGAAGGCCATCCTGACGCTCGGCTCGATCGGCCACCAGTCGACCGTCCGCGCTCTCGGCGCGCGTGTCGCAGCCGTCCCCTTCAAGCACGGCGCCCGCGCCGATGTCGGCGGCATCGCGGTGTTTTCGAGCTATCACTGCTCGCGCTACAACACCAATACGGGCGTGCTGACGGAACAGATGTTCGTCAATGTTTTCCGTGACGTAGCGGAATTCTTGCGAAAATAGTCGGCTGGCGGCCCGGCCGGCCGGGCTTCCCGAAAAAAGCCCGATCGCGCGCGAGGCGACGATCGGGCAAGGCGCAGTGGAATATGGAACGGCTGGCTATCGCGCCAGCCGCATGATCGCGAACGGACGATCATCCTGGCCGCAGGCTGCTCGGCGATGAAGGCCGCGCGCCGGCGGCGACGATGCCCCGCTCAGGCAACGGACCGCATGGGCCGCGCGTTCAGCCGGCCCAACCCCTGCCCGGGGTGAAGCCCCTGCCGCGCGACGACGCAGAAGTTGCGCCGCTCCTGTTGGGTCCGGCGGCCAGCTGCATGGCAGCGGCATCCTTCGGCTTTTCGCTGCTGGCCACGGACTTCGCGGCAGTCTGGGCCGTCGCCGGGATAGCGGCAAATGCCGCGGACGTCAGCATCAGCGACGCCGCCGCCGCCATCATGATCGTCTTCATCGATTGGTTCCTTTAACCGGCCACTCGGCCATCTGCTGCGCAGCAAGGCACCGCGCCGGTGCCGAACCACGCTTGCGCCAGAAGCGTGGTCTGCATGGTGGAATGGACGCAAAGCGCCAACGCGGGCATACGGCAAATGCCGTATTTCGACCGCGGACCGGCGCGCAAGCGGCGGCGAATCTCGATCATGGATAACAAAATTGACTCGGCGGCCCGATGAGGGTACCCAATGCTCGTCGATATTTGCTTGTTCGATTTTTGTTTTTGCACAGTGACACTGTGCGTCGACGAACGTCCTTTCAAATGAAATCGAGACGTGAAACCGCCTCGCAGTCGCTTGGCGGTTATTGGATATGCCACAAAAGGGGTTTGTCATGGCCACTGGCACAGTGAAATGGTTCAATTCCACCAAGGGCTTCGGCTTCATTCAGCCTGACGATGGCGCGGCAGACGTGTTCGTTCACATCTCCGCCGTCGAGCGCGCCGGCATGCGCGAACTCGTCGAAGGCCAGAAGATCTCCTACGAGTTGGAGCGCGACAACAAGTCGGGCAAGATGTCTGCAGGCAAGCTGCAGGCCGCCTGATCGGTCCTTGTGCCCCTCGACCACGGATGCACTGGCACCGCCAGGGGCACGACAACCAAAGAAAGGCCAGACAGCTTGTCTGGCCTTTTTTATTGACCGCGATTTCGAAACAAGGGGCCGGGAGCCAGTTCGCTGCCTTTGGCGGGGAGAGAGTTTCCACGGTTGGGCTTTTTTTTCGTCAAGGCCAGTATTTTGCCTGTCGACGACTTGTCATCGGCCAATTTGCCTCGTCGCGATCCGTGCACGCCTGACTTTGTCAGGAACTCTGTCAGCAGACCGCGTGGAGAAATTCTCCCGTTTTTCCACCCCCTCCAAAACCTCCGGTATTCTCGTGCCATCGCCCTTGTCGGGACCTGGTGCGCACCGGGTGTCAGGAAGGGCGGCGGTGACCTCCCGCCACGGCTGCGGTAGCCGTGGCTCCGAGGGCCCGTCGACAGGCCGGCGTCGTCCGGCGCGCGCCGCAAATGGCGGGTGCCGGACGGTGCGGAGAAGCCGCGGGTTCAGGCCACGAAAAGACCGTGGGACGGACCTGTGACCGGCCGACCGAGGGACAGACACCGGGCGGGGCGCGCGGTTCGCGCCACGTATCAAACTATCGGAAGGCTCGGCCGCGCGCCCCGCTTCCCGAACCTTTCACCACAATGGCCAGACCGGAAACGGGGTGTGGCAATGGAGACGTGCGACTTCCCTTCTCCCCTTGCGGGGGAAGGTGGCCGAGCGAAGCGAGGTCGGATGAGGGGTGTTGGAAGTAATGAGAGACGGCAGGAGAAGGCGCTGGATGGCAAAGGATCTCAAGGACGGCTCCCGGCAGCACCCCTCTTCCGCCCCTTCGGGGCACCTTCTCCCACAAGGGGAGAAGGGAAGGCACGCCCCCTACCCGCGCTCCTTGAGCAAGCGCCCCTTCTCGCGGTTCCAGTCGCGCTGCTTTTCGGTCTCGCGCTTGTCGTGCAGCTTCTTGCCGCGGCCGACGGCGAGCAGCATCTTGGCCATGCCGCGATCGTTGAAATAGATCTTGAGCGGCACGAGCGTCATGCCCTCGCGCTCGATGCTCTGGGCGAGCTTGGCCATCTCGCGCTTGTTGACCAGAAGTTTGCGGCGACGCCGCGTCTCGTGGTTGAAGCGATTGGCCTGCAGGTATTCCGGCACGTAGGAATTGATCAGCCACAGTTCCCCGCCCTCGAACGAGGCGTAGGAATCCTGGATGTTGGCCTGCCCCAGGCGCAGCGACTTGACCTCGGTGCCGCTCAAGACCATGCCTGCCTCGATCGTGTCGAGCACCTCATAGTTGAAGCGCGCCTTGCGGTTTTCCGCGGCGATCTTGTTGTTGGGGTCGGATTTCTTGCCCTGTACCATGTCTCTCACTCGCTCAGGCGAGCCAAATGTTGGTGTTTTCGTGGCCGGCGCGGCAGGATTGCCGCCGCGCGGACGGCGCGAAAGACGCCTTCAGATGACCGCGCGAGCGGGCTCTTTCAAGGGCTTCGCGCAGATCAGTTGATGAGGCCGACGAATTTCATCGCCGCGTCGATCTTCTCGGCGGTCGACTGCTCGATGGTGACCAGCGGCGAACGCAGCACGTTCTCGATGCGGCCGAGGCGCGACAGCGCGTATTTCGCGCCCGAAGCGCCCGGCTCGATGAAGATCGCCTTGTGCAGCGGCATCAGGCGGTCCTGCAACTCCAGCGCCTTGTCCTTGTCGCCGGACAGGCTGGCGTTCTGGAACTCGGCGCACAGCCTGGGGGCGACATTCGAGGTCACCGAAATGGCGCCGACGCCGCCATGGGCGTTGAAGCCGAGCGCCGAAGCGTCCTCGCCCGACAGCTGGATGAAGTCCTTGCCGCAGGTGATGCGCTGCTCGGAGACGCGCTCGACCTTACCGGTCGCGTCCTTGACGCCGGCGATGTTCTTGAAGTCGTGGGCAAGCCGGCCCATCGTCTCCGGCGTCATGTCGATGATCGAGCGCGGCGGGATGTTGTAGATGATGACCGGCAGGGTCGTCGCCCGGGCAACGGCCGCGAAATGCGCATAGAGCCCGCGCTGCGTCGGCTTGTTGTAATAGGGGGTGACGACCAGCACGGCGTCCGCACCGACGCTTTCGGCGAACTTCACCAGGCCGACGGCCTCTTCGGTGTTGTTCGAACCGGCGCCGGCAACCACCGGCACGCGGCCGCGCGCCACCTCGACGCACATCTTCACCACGTGGCGGTGCTCGTCATGGGTCAGCGTCGGCGACTCGCCGGTCGTGCCGACCGGAACGAGGCCCGTGGTGCCCTCGGCGATCTGCCATTCGACGAGTTCGCGAAAGGCTTTCTCGTCGAGACGGCCATTCTTGTCGAATGGTGTCACGAGCGCGGTAAGTGAGCCTCTCAGCATGTCGTCCAACTCCAGGGAACGCTACGGTTTCGCGGTCTTTTTGATGTCGCCGGCTTTCTAGCCGAAAGCAGGGCCGCGCACCATAGTCTCGACACCAATTTGCGGCAAGTGGGGCGCATTGGGCATCCGGGGCAATTCGAGTGAATGCGCTAACCTTTCGTTTACCGCCTCTTCACCAGCGGCTGTTAGAGTTTCTACTACCCGCTTCCAAAGGCAAAGTGTAAGGACAAGGAATGGCGAAGCTCATTCCGGCCGGCAGGCCGTATCCTGCTGTATTCCTGGGCGCATTTCTTGCGATGTCGACGACCATTGCGTCGGGATCGAGCCTCGACCAGCAGACGACTTCGGCACTTCCTTTCGCCAGCGTCGGCAAGCCCGACGCAATGCGCGCCGCATTTGGCAACATCGACGGGTTGAAGGGCGGCCTCGACGCGCTGTCGAGCGGCAATCTGGCGCAGGCACGCGCGATACGCGATGGCCTGCCGGAAACGGCCCTCGACCGGCATATCCTGATGTGGGCCATCGCCATCAATGGCGGCGACCAGGTGCCGAGCGGCGAGATCGCCGCGGCGGCGCAGGCGCTGCCGTCCTGGCCGGGACTGGCCAACCTGCGCCGCAACAGCGAGCGCGCCATGGCGCGCGAGAACCCGTCAGCCGACATCGTCGTGTCGGCCTTCGGCGGCAGCGAGCCGCAGACCATCGAAGGGGCGATCCTGCTTGCCCGCGCGCAGCTGCAGCTGGGCGACGGCAAGGCGGCACTCGCAACGCTTCGCCCCTACTGGCGCGCCGAGAAGCTCGACGCGGACAAGGAAGCGACGATCATCAAGGAATTCGGTTCGCTGATCCCGGCCGCCGACCATCGCCTCAGGATGGAGCGCATGCTCTACGCCGACCGGGTCGAATCGGCGCAGCGCGTGGCCGCGCTCGCCGGCGCCAAGCCGCTGGCCGACGCCTGGGGCGCGGTGATCAAGGGAGACAAGAAGGCCGCGGCCCTGCTGGACGCAGTCCCCGCCAGGCAGCGGGCCGCCGGCTACATCTACGCCAAGGCGCGCTATCTGCGTAAGGAACAGAAATTCACCGAAGCCGCAGCGGCCATGCTGAAGGCGCCGAAGGACCGCGCCGCACTCATCGATCCGGACGCCTGGTGGATGGAGCGCAGGACCTTGTCGCGCGAACTCCTCGACAAGGGCGACGTCAAGACGGCCTACCGCATCGTCGCCACACGTGCCGCCGAAAGCCCCGTCAATGCCGCGGATGGCGAATTCCAGGCCGGCTGGTATGCGCTGCGCGGCCTCAACGACGCGGCAACGGCGGCACAGCATTTCGCCCGGATCGCCGAGATCGGCAGCAGCCCGATCTCGCTGTCGCGCGCCTATTACTGGCTCGGCCGTGCCGCCGAAGCCGGCGGCCCCGGCAACGCCAAGGACTATTTTGCCCGCGCGGCGGTCTATGGCACGACCTTCTACGGCCAGCTCGCCGCCGAAAGGATCGGCCAGAAATCGCTCAACGTCGTCTATCCAAAACCGACCGACCAGGACCGGCAGGGCTTCGAGCAGCGCGAGGCGGTGGGCGCCATCCGGCGCCTGGAAAGTGCTGGCTATGCCCGCTATGCCGAGTTGCTCTATCGCGACCTCGCCTCGCAGCTGAACAGCCCGGGCGAGCTGGCATTGCTCGCGGCGATGGCCGAGAAGCAGGAAAACCACTACCTGGCGCTCCGCATCGGCAAGATCGCCGCGCAGCGTGGCATCGACGTCGGCGCCCTGTCGCATCCGATCGGCGTCATTCCCGACACCGCCAACATTTCCGGCTCCGGCAAGGCGCTGGCCTATGCGATCGCGCGCCAGGAAAGCGAGTTCAAGGTGTCGGCGGTGTCCGGCGCCGGCGCGCGCGGCCTGCTGCAGCTTCTGCCCGGTACCGCCAAGGACGTGGCCAAGAAGGCCGGCCTGACCTATTCGAAGGACCGCCTGACGACCGACGCCGGCTACAATGCGACGCTGGGTGCCGCCTTCCTCGGCGAGCAGCTCAGCCGCTTCAACGGCTCCTACGTGCTCACCTTTGCCGGCTACAACGCCGGCCCGCGGCGCGCCGCCCAATGGGTCGAGCGCTATGGCGACCCACGCGGCAAGGACGTCGACACCGTCGTCGACTGGATCGAGCGCATTCCGTTCACGGAGACCCGCACCTACGTCCAGCGCGTGATGGAAAACTATCAGGTCTACAAGATGCGGCTGTCGGGCCGCTACGACATCGAGGGCGACCTGGTCAACGGCCGCTGAACCGGCTCCGTCGCCGTTTGACCTCGCCTGCGGGCCGCGATAGCAAGTCTTCGGGCACAGTCGGCGCGATGCGGGGACGCGAATGGGCAGAGGCCAGGGCTTTTCGGACTTCTTCTATTCGGCGCAGGATGGCCTCAGGCTGCATGCGCGCCTCTACGGCGAAGACGACAACGGCAGGCTTTCCGTCGTCTGCCTGCCGGGCCTGACCCGCAACGCCCGCGACTTCCACGAACTGGCGCTCAGGCTTTCGTCGAGCCGCGACAAGCCCCGGCGCGTCATATGCCTGGACTATCGCGGCCGCGGCCAGTCGGAATACGACCGCAACTGGCAGAACTACAGCGTCGCGACGGAGGCCACCGACGTGCTCGACGGTCTGACGGTGCTCGGCATCGCCGGTGCGGCCTTCATCGGCACCTCCCGCGGCGGGCTCATCGTCCATATTCTCGCGGCCATGCGCCCTGCCCTGCTCAAGGCTATCGTCCTCAACGACATCGGCCCGGTGATCGAGCCGACGGGGCTCGCCCACATCCGCTCATATCTCGAAACCTCTCCCCGTCCGGCAGACTTCGACCAGGCCGTCACCATCCAGCGCGGCATCCATGGCCCGGCCTTTCCGGCCCTGTCGAAGGCCGACTGGCAGCGATTCGTCCGCGCCATCTACCGCGACGTCGGCGGCAAGCCCGTGCCCGACTTCGACCCGAAGCTCTTGAAGACGGTCCAGGCCATGAATCTCGACCGGCCGCTGCCGGATCTCTGGCCGCAATTCGAGGCGATGGCCGCCGTTCCGGTGCTGGCGATCCGCGGCAGCAATTCGCGGCTCCTGTCGGCGGCAACGCTCGAACAGATGGCCAAGCGCCACCCGCGCTGCGAGACGGTCACCGTCCAGGGCCAGGGGCATGCGCCGCTGCTCGATACCGGCGACCTGCCGGAGAGAATCGCGGCGTTCATGGACGCGGCGGAGAGCGGCGGCCGGTAGGGAAGCTACGAGAGGGGACAAAATCAGCGCGAGACCACTGCTCTTGGGCAGCGTCTCCTTGCGCACACCTGTATTGCTTACCGCTTAAGAATCAAAAAAACCCGGCGGTTGCCCGCCGGGTTTTCCTCAAATCAGCTGTAGAGCCGATTAGAACGAAGCGTCGAGACGGAGGAAGCCCTTGAACACGCCGTCCGGATTGGTGTCACCGTCAACGTAGTTGACAGCCAGCTTGGCATTGAGGTTTTCGACGATCGTGTAGTCGACAACCGCACCGATTGCCCAGTCGTCGTTCCCCTCATCAAGGTCGCTGCTGAACACGATCGGGGCATGGGCGTCGGCGAAGTACTGGCCACCGGCACCGATCGCCAGCTTCTCGTTGACCTGGTACTTCAGGTAGCCGCCGACCGACCACTCGTAGCCCTGATAGAAGTCGCCAAGGCTCCAGAAGGTCGGACCCGATTCGTAAGCTGCGAGCAACTCGAGGGTCAGAGCGTCGGTGGCCTTGATCTTGGCGATGCCCTTCAGAGCGAACTCTTCGACGAAATCGTCATAGCCGGCGAACAGGTCGACCGAACCCCAGCCCTGAGCGATCGACACCTTGCCGGTGATGAGCGGAACGTAGTCGAAGTTGTCGCGCTCTTCTTCCAGGCCGACCGACACAGCGATGCCGTTGCCGGCGTCGAAGGTGTAGCGGATCTGGTTGACGAAGTCGCCGCCGCCGCTGTCGAACTCGCCCGACAGATCGCCGTCGAACAGGGTGTCGTTGCGACCGACCATCAGGCCGCCGAGTTCGAAGTAGGCGTAGCGCAGCTTCGTCGCCGTCGACGAGTTGCTGTAGCCGTCATAGATCAGAACGTCGTCTTCGTCGACGAAGGTGTCCGAGCCGCCGCCGTTCTTGAACTCGACTTCGATGTAGCGCTTGAAGGTGCCGTATTCGGTTTCCGAACGGGCATCGAACTTCAGGCGGGCGAGGGCAGTCTTGCGCCAGCCGTCATCGTTGTCGGCCCAGCCGATCTCGTAGCGGACGAGGCCGCCGATCTTGAGGCAGGTCTCGGTGCCCGGGATGTAGTAGAAGCCGGCGCCGTAGACGTCGCAGATACGGACATATTCCATGGGCTCCGGCTCGGCGACGACGACAGCGTCGGCCGCACGGGCGCCGGAGACTGCGAGCAGAGCCGCAGCGGAGCCGAGAAGAAGGCTCTTGATGTTCATTTTCTGACCTCCAGTCAGAATCGCGACCGGAAGCCGAAAATTTGCGCCAAAACCTCAGCCTGAACGCTGCGATACTCCGCATGCGACGGAGCAAGCGATTGAAATATCGGGAGATTGTCTGATTTCAGAATGAGGTGGCCTGGGAGCTGGCGGAGAGGATGGGATTCGAACCCACGAGAAGCTTTTGACCTCTACTCCCTTAGCAGGGGAGCGCCTTCGACCACTCGGCCACCTCTCCGTTGCGCCGCTGGATAAAGAAAAGGCGCGGCACAATCAATAAGCCTTTGCGTTTGCCGACACAAAAAGCGGCGACAGGCGGCTGCGGCCATCGAATCGGCAGCCGAATCCGTGCCTGGAGAGGCAGAAGTATCCTCACGATTCGTCGCCGACCGAGTTCCTGCACAGCCGATTCCGTGCCGGAACTCGGCCCGCAAACGCCGCCATTTCTTAATGAGTTCTTTATAGGGGGTATCAAATCGTGTCATTTGTGCAACAACGCCTCCGGATAGAACGCCACAAGCCTCTCCCTGGACACGTTGGCTGTTGAACCGCGCCGGCTCATCGGTAATGTCGGCCTCGAAGAAGCAGCGCGGTGCGCAACTTTTTCAAACGGGGATGGGGCAGGGAACGCTGTCCTTCAGCAAAAAATACCCAGACCCTCTTTTGAAACTTTTGACTGGAGGTCAGAAAATGAACATCAAGAGCCTTCTTCTCGGCTCCGCTGCGGCTCTGCTCGCAGTCTCCGGCGCCCGTGCGGCCGACGCTGTCGTCGTCGCCGAGCCGGAGCCCATGGAATATGTCCGCATCTGCGACGTCTACGGCGCCGGCTTCTACTACATTCCGGGCACCGAGACCTGCCTCAAGATCGGCGGCCTCGTCCGCTACGAGATCGGCTGGGCCGACAACGATGACGGCTGGCGCAAGACTGCCCTCGCCCGCCTGAAGTTCGATGCCCGTTCGGAAACCGAATACGGCACCTTCAAGCGCTACATCGAAGTCGAGTTCAAGAACGGCGGCGGCTCGGACACCTTCGTCGACGAAGACGACGTTCTGATCTATGACGGCTACAGCAACTCGTCGACGGCGACGAAGCTGCGCTACGCCTACTTCGAGCTCGGCGGCCTGATGGTCGGTCGCAACGACACGCTGTTCGACGGCGGCCTCTCGGGTGAATTCGACCTCGGCGGTGGCGACTTCGTCAACCAGATCCGCTACACCTTCGACGCCGGCAACGGCATCGCTGTGTCGGTCGGCCTGGAAGAAGAGCGCAACAACTACGACTACGTCCCGCTCGTCACCGGCAAGGTGTCGATCGCTCAGGGCTGGGGTTCGGTCGACCTGTTCGCCGGCTATGACGACTTCTACAGCGAGTTCGCTCTGAAGGGCATCGCCAAGATCAAGGCCACCGACGCCCTGACCGCCGAGCTGATCGCGACCTACGAGTCGGGCCCGACCTTCTGGAGCCTTGCCGACTTCTACGACGGCTACGAGTGGTCGGCCGGCGGCTACCTGAAGTACCAGGTCAACGAGAAGCTGGCGATCGGCGCCGGCGGCCAGTACTTCGCTGACCGTCACACCTGGGTCGACGCAACCTCCTACGCCGAGACCGACGCCGACGATTGGGCGATCGGCGCGGTTGTCGACTACACGATCGTCGAGAACCTGAACGCCAAGCTGGCTGTCAACTACAACGACGGCGACAGCTACGACGACGGCGCGTTCAGCGGCTTCCTCCGCCTCGACGCCTCGTTCTAATCGACTGACGTCGTAAGCTATCGGCAGCCCGGGTTTCTCGCGAGACCCGGGCTGTCTTTATTCTACCGGCGGGACGCGCCGGGAACCTAACCGAAGGAAGGAGCAGCAGGACGCTGTAAGGCACGGATCGCGACAAGGGGAATATATTCGTGATGTTCCCGCAGGTTTGTCGTCGTCCACCGTCATCTTGTAGGCCGCCACCCGCTGGAGTACCAATTCCCTCCAGCGACAGGATGGCTGCCGACACTCATATGAAGAAGTCAACTTCACGGATCGATATTATGAGCGGCCACCATTCAGCCGCCCTGATGACCAATTGCAAAATTACTTATGATTTCGGCACTATCAAAGAAGTAAAGTCATTCAGGATTTTAGAACTTTTTTCTCAGTATAAAGACATTTTATGGGATGACGGAAAGCACAAATACAACGTCAGCTCCTTCATCGGCGAGATCGATGAAATTCTTCTTGGCGAACGCTTCAGCGCGTTTTCCCAGGAGACGCTCGATAGCCTGATAGGTTCCCTGCGCCAACGCGGTAACAGCAACGCGACCATCAACCGGAAGATGGCCGCTTTGAGCAAACTGCTGCGCAAGGCCTACAAGATGGGTGACATCCACAGCCTGCCGGAGTTCCGCCGCCAGAAGGAACGGTCAGGACGAATCCGCTTTCTCGAGATCGAGGAGGAGGACCGGCTCTTCGCCGCCATCAAGGCCAAGAGCGAGGACTGCCACCGGCTTGCGGTGTTCCTGGTCGATACCGGATGCCGCCTCGGCGAGGCGATCGGCCTGATCTGGAACGACATCCAGGACACGCGCGTCAGCTTCTGGATCACCAAGTCGGGCCGCAGCCGCACGATTCCGCTGACCGCACGGGCGAAGGAAGCCACCAGATGGCCGGCCGAGCGCGGTCCGCGCCCCAAGGGGCCGTTCGCGATGCTGACCCAGCCGCAGTTCCGTGCCGTCTGGAACGAGGCCAAGGACGAGGTCGGCCTCGGCAGCGATGCCCAGGTGGTGCCGCACATCCTGCGCCACACCTGCGCCTCGCGGCTGGTGCAGGGCGGCATCGACATCCGCCGCGTGCAGATGTGGCTCGGCCACCAGACGCTGCAGATGACGATGCGCTATGCCCACCTCGCCACCAACGACCTCGACCGCTGCGTGGTGGTGCTGGAGCGCCACTGAGGCTGCTCCGGCGATGCGGATCGAATCGCCAACGGATGGAGGCAACGACAGCGGCAGCGCAACAAAGCGCTGCGCGCCGGGCATTTGTATCGTATAGGCAGGTGAATTCACCGGCTTCCGCCGCCCGCCGCGGCCCTTCGACAGACCACGAGTTGCCTCATGTCCATGCGACCGCCGCTTACGCCCGTCATCCAGGCCCTGCCCGTCACCGTTCCGTTCGTCGGACCGGAAGCTCAGGAACGCGAGCGCGGCAAAGCTTTCCGGGCACGCATGGGCGCCAACGAAAGCAGCTTCGGCCCCTCCCCCCGCGTCGTCGCGCGCATGGCCGAGGCTGCGGCCGAGATGTGGAAGTACTGCGACCCGGACAATCATGACCTCAAGGTCGCGCTGGCGCGCCATCTGGGCCTGGATGTTTCGAACATCGTCGTCGGCGAAGGCATCGACGGGCTGCTCAACCTCGTCGTGCGCATGTATGCCAGGGAGGGGGTGCCGGTCGTCACCTCGCTTGGCGCCTATCCCACCTTCAATTTCCATGTCGCCAGTGTCGGCGCGCGGCTGGTGCCGGTGCCGTTCCGCAACGACAAGGAGGATCTGGAGGGCCTGATCGCTGCGGTAAAGCGCGAGAATGCGCCGATCGTCTACCTGTCCAACCCCGACAATCCGATGGGCAGCTGGTGGGAGACGCCGGACCTGCTCCGCTTCATGGACGCCTTGCCCGAGACGACGATGCTCGTCCTCGACGAGGCCTATGGCGAGACGGCACCTGCCTCGGCCCTGCCGCCGATCGACGTTTCGCGGCCGAACCTGGTGCGGATGCGGACCTTCTCCAAGGCCTACGGCCTGGCCGGCATACGCTGCGGCTACGCCTTCGGCGATGCCGAGGTGATCGCCAATTTCGAGAAGGTCCGCAACCACTACGGCGTTAGCCGGATGGCCCAGATCGCGGGCGCCGAGGCGCTGGCCGACCAGGCCTATCTGGCCGAAGTGGTGGCGAAGGTCGCCGCCGGGCGCGACCGCATCGCAGGAATCGCGCGCGACAACGGCCTCAAGCCCCTGCCCTCGGCGACCAACTTCGTCACCATCGACTGCGGCCGGGACGCTAGCTTCGCGCTTGCGGTGATGCGCGACCTGCTCGCCCGCGACGTGTTCATCCGCAAGCCGATGGCACCAGTGCTCGACCGCTGCATCCGCGTCAGCGTGGGACTGGACCACGAGATCGACATCTTCGCCGAAGAGCTGCCGAAGGCGCTCGAGGCTGCCCGCGGCAGCTGACCGGTCGCAATCCTGCAACCTCGAATGGCAGGCGCGGCTGCGCCTCGCCCGGGTGCGCGAAGATATATGCGCATATCCTAATTTATCCACCGCAGCGCCGCATCATCAACACAGTTCCTGCCTAGGGCCGGATCTGGGCGGACGGGAACATGGGGGTTCAACAGCAATCAGAACCGACGGGGAGACCCTATGCCTCTGCACAGCGCCAACGAGCAGTATCTGCTCGAGCTCATCAACGCGGAACGCGCCAAGGTAGGCGCCCAGCCTCTGGCATTCGACAACGACCTCAGCGAAGCAGCCGAAAACCACGACAAGTGGATGCTCGCGACCGACATTTTTTCCCATACCGGTTCCGGCGGTTCTTCGCCGACCGGCCGCATGAAGGCGGCTGGCTACGTGCTGACCGGTACATGGGCGACCGGTGAAAACATCGCCTGGGCCACCACCCGCGCGCCCACCGGCTACACCGACGAGGTGAAGCTGCTGCACACCAACCTGATGAACTCGTCGGGCCACAGGGCAAACATCCTGAACCCAACCTTCCGCGAGGTCGGACTGGGCTTCGAGGTCGGCGACTACAAGGGCCGCACAAGCGCCTTCGTGACGGAAGACTTCGCCAAGTCCGGCACCGACCTGTTCCTCACCGGCGTTGCCTTCGACGACAAGGACGGCGACCGCTTCTACGATCCGGGCGAAGGCATGGGCGCGATCGCCGTGACCGCCAGGAACTCGCTTGGCCAGACCTTCAAGACCACGACCTCGGCGGCCGGCGGCTATGACCTGGTGCTGAAGCCAGGCACCTACACGGTGACCTTCTCGGGCACCAACATCGCCACCTCGACCAAGACCGTGTCGATCGGCACCAAGAACGTGAAGGTTGACCTCATCGATCCGGTGCTGAAGTCCGGCACGCTGGGCGTGAGCGCGTCCGCCGAGAACCCGACGGGCGACGTCGCGCCGGCCCAGCAGGCCGCGCCGACGACGACCGCAGACGCCACCGACGACGGCGCAGGCACCGGAGGCGGCAAGCCCGCCAACGACTGGCTCGCCGACTTCTTCAAGAACATGGAGAAGGGTCCTGGAGCGGACCACTCGGCCCACGCTGCGGCCAAGGCCGCCGGGGCGACGGACGGCCCGGGCAAGCACTCGGTGAGCCTCAAAGGCGACCAGTTCGCGTTCGGAGCGAACGTGGCGGCGCATGCCAACGCCGAATGGGCAAACGACGCTGCCGCCGGCGGCCATGCCCAGCAGGCCCTGGACCACGCGATCTCGGTGCTGCAGACGCACCTGCCTGCCGACACGGTCGCCGACGCCGGTGACGCGGCCCAGGCCGCCGTCACCAAGATCCTGGCGCAGATGGCGGCCCATTCCGGCCATCACCAGGGCGACCTCGTCGCCTGACGCCAACACTTGAGACGCCGGCGGGACCTTTGGCCCGCCGGCCACGCAATTGATCCGGCATCGAGGGAACAGCCCTGACCCAACCGATCTCGACAGCCCGCCCAAAGACCTCCGAACTCGGGGAGGCGCTCGCTTCGTTCCGCAGCACCTTCATTGCGGTTGCCGGCTTCAGCGGCCTCATCAACGTGCTGATGCTGTCCGGCTCGCTGTTCATGCTGCAGGTCTATGACCGCGTGCTGCCGAGCCGCAGCGTGCCGACGCTGGTGGCCCTCATCGTCATGGTGGCCGTGCTCTATGCCTTCCAGGGCGTGCTCGAGACGGTGCGCGCCCGGGTGCTGACGCGGGTCGGCGCCGGCATCGACGAACTGATCTCCGGCCGCGTGTTCGACTGCATCGTCAGGCTGCCGCTGCGCATTCGCGACCGAGGCGAAGGCCTGCAGGCGCTGCGCGACCTCGACCAGGTGAGCGGCTTCCTCTCCGGCGGCGGACCTGCGGCGCTGTTCGACCTGCCTTGGATCCCGCTCTATGTGATCATCTGCTTCCTGTTCCATCCCTGGATCGGGGTTGCAGCCCTTGTCGGCGCATTCCTGCTGGTTTCACTGACAATCCTTGCCGACCGGCTGGTGCGAGCACCCACCAGGGCGATGTCGGAGTTCAGCACGCGGCGCAGCGCGATCGCCCAGGCAAGCGCCCGGAATGCCGAGGTGCTGACAGCCATGGGCATGGGCGAAAACCTCGCCCGGCGCTGGACTGCAGCAAACAACGACTTCCGCGCGGCACAGGAGCGCGCGAGCGACATCACCGGCGGCTTCGGCGCGGTGTCGCGCATTCTGCGCATGATGTTGCAGTCGATGGTTCTGGCACTGGGCGCCTACCTGGTCATCTACCAGGAGGCGACACCCGGCATCATCATCGCCAGTTCCATCCTGACCTCGCGGGCGCTGGCTCCGATCGAAGCGGCGATCGCCCATTGGAAAAGCTTGCTTGCGGCCCGCCAGAGCTGGCAACGCCTCGACGGCATGTTTGCCGCGATGCCGGCTGCAGGTGAAGGCATGGTGCTGCCGGCGCCGAAGTCCGAACTGGCCGTGGAAAGCATTGGCGTCGCCTCCCCCGGCGACCGGCGCATCCTGATCCAGGATGTCGCGTTCACGCTCACGGCAGGCTCCGGCATGGGCGTGATCGGTCCGAGCGGCTCGGGAAAATCGTCGCTGGCGCGCGCGCTGGTGGGGGTGTGGCCGCTCATGCGCGGCCAGGTCCGGCTCGACGGTGCCGCGCTCGAACACTGGCCTACAGGCGAGCTCGGACGCCATGTCGGCTACCTGCCGCAGGACGTCGAACTGTTTTCCGGCACGGTGGGCCAGAACATCTCGCGCTTCGAGGAGAACGCAGCGCCGGACGCGATCATCGCGGCTGCCCAGGCGGCCGGCGTGCACCAGATGATCCTCAGGCTGCCCGAGGGCTACCGGACCGAGATCGGCGACGCGGGTGCTGCCCTTTCGGCCGGGCAGCGACAGCGCGTCGCGCTGGCGCGGGCGCTCTATCGCGATCCGTTCCTGGTGGTTCTGGACGAGCCCAACTCCAACCTCGACGCGACCGGCGAACAGGCGCTGACGCAGGCGATCGAACGGATCAGGGCGCGCGGCGGCATCGTCATCGTTGTCGCGCACCGACCGAGCGCGCTGGCCGCGCTCGACCATCTCTTGGTGCTCGGCGGCGGCCGGCAACAGGCCTTCGGGCTGAAGAGCGACATTGCCCGGCAGGCAATGCAGCCACTGCAAGCCGTAACGACCGAACGGACGGGCTCGTGACGACACTCTTGACCAATCAGACGGCGATGGACGGCTTCAAGCGAGCCCGCGAGGTTGCACTTCAAGCCCAGGAAAGGGTCGTGGCGCTGCTCGACCGCGGCGCCGCACCGATGGCCGGCGCGAGCCCGCAGCAAGAGAAGCTGCGCCATGCCATCAGGCGCAACGTGCGGCTGGGCGCGATCGCCTCGCTGGCGCTCGTCGGCGGGCTCGGCCTGTGGGCGGCAACGAGTTCGCTGTCCGGCGCGGTGGTCGCCGCCGGACACCTGGCGGTCGATTCCAACGTCAAGGCCGTGCAACATCCGCAGGGCGGCGTGGTCGGAGCGCTCAACGTGCACAATGGCAGCGTCGTGGCGGCCGGGGACGTTCTGGTCCGGCTCGACGACACGGTGGCCAAGGCCAATCTGGCCATCGTCGACAACGGGCTCGACGAACTCACGGCGCAGCGAGCCCGGCTGATGGCCGAGCGGGACGGTTCCGACAGCGTCGCCTACCCGGACGATCTGATCTCCCGCGCGTCCAACCCGGAGGTGGCACGGGTGATCGAAGGCGAGAACAGGCTGTTTGCCCTGCGGCGGCAGGCCCGCGACGGCCAGGTCTCGCAGCTCGGGGAACGGATCGCCCAGTATCGCCAGGAGATCGCCGGGGTCGAGGCGCAGCAGAAGAGCAAGCAGCAGGAGATCGCCCTCATCAAGCTCGAACTCGAGGGAGTCGAGGCGCTGTGGAAGAAGAAGCTGGTGCCCATTTCCCGGCTGGCGGACCGCCAGCGGGCGCAGGCGCAGCTCGACGGCGAGGACGGCGCGCTGACCGCCGCCGCCGCACAGGCGCGCGGACGCATCAGCGAAACCGAGCTCGCCATCATCCAGATCGACCAGGACATGCGCAGCCAGGTGGCAGGCGAATTGCGCGAGATCGACGCCAAGGCAGGCGAATTGCGCGAACGCCAGGTCGCGGCCCGGCAATCGCTGAACCAGACAGACATCCGTGCGCCGCAGGCCGGACGGGTGCACCAGTTGGCGGTCCACACGGTGGGCGGCGTCGTCACGCCCGGCGAGGCGATCATGCAGATCGTGCCGAGCGCGGATGCGCTGGTGGCGGAGGCGCGGGTGGCGCCGCAGGACATCGACCAGCTGCGCGTCGGCCAGCCGGCGACGCTGCGGCTGTCGGCCTTCAACCAGCAGACCACGCCGGAGGTGGAGGGCACGGTCGACCGGATCTCTGCGGACCTCATCGAGGACGCCAAGGCAGGCATTTCCTACTATGCGGTGCGCATCGCCCTGTCGCCGAGGAGCCTGGAACAGGCCGGGTCGCCGGAACTCAAGCCGGGCATGCCGGCCGAGGTTTTCCTCAAGACGGCGGACCGGACCGTGCTCTCCTACCTGCTCAAGCCGCTGACCGACCAGGCGAGCCGCGCCTTCAGGGGCGACTGACCGGGGCCCGGCTCGTCCACAGTCCGCCGAGACTCGCCACTTGAATTAATTGAACGTTTGTTTTATTAATTGCGGCCATTCTGGAGGAGTGGCTGGTGGCGCGCACTGCGGGTTCGGACGGCGAGAAGACAGAAGCGGCGATCCGCGACGCAGCAGTTGCGCTGATTGCACGCCACGGCTTCGAGGCGGTGACGATGCGCCAGCTGGCCGCCGAAGTGGGCGTGCAGGCAGCCGCGCTCTACCGCTACTTTCCGACCAAGGAAGATCTGCTCCGCACGCTGATGCGGGAGCACATGGAGGGGCTGCTGGCGGCGTGGGAAGCGGCGCGCCCCGCCAATGACGACCCGGTCGCCCGGCTGACCGCCTTCGTCTCCAACCACATCCGGTTCCATGTCGAGCGCCGCCACGCGACCCATGTTTCCAACATGGAGCTGCGCAGCCTTTCGCGCGATAATCTGACCGCGATCCTGAAGCTGCGCACGGCCTATGAGAAGGAACTCAGGTCCATCCTGCGCGACGGGGCGGAAGCGGGCGTGCTCGAGGTCGACGACACCGGCCTGACCGCCATGGCGATCATCCAGATGATCACCGGCGTGATCGTCTGGTTCCGCCCCGACGAACGGCTGTCGGTCGACGAGGTGACTGCCACCTACCTGGCAATGACGATGCGCCTGACCGGCGCCAGGACCAAGACGGAGGAACGCCATGTACGACAGGACGCTGAACTTCGGGCTCGGTGAGGACATAGACAGCCTGCGCGAGGTGATCCGGCGCTTCGCCCAGGATCGCATCGCACCGCTTGCCGCGGAAATCGACCGCTCGAACGAATTCCCCGCCGAACTCTGGCAGGAGCTCGGCGCGCTCGGCCTGCTCGGCATGACGGCCGAGCCCGAATATGGCGGCTCGGGCCTGGGCTATGTCGCCCATGTGGTGGCGATGGAGGAAATCTCGCGCGCCTCGGCGTCGGTCGGGCTCTCCTACGGCGCGCATTCGAACCTCTGCGTCAACCAGATCAAGCGCTGGGGCACGGCGGAGCAGAAGGCGAAGTACCTGCCCAAGCTGTGCAGCGGCGAGAATGTCGGCGCGCTCGCCATGTCGGAAAGCGGCTCGGGCTCGGACGTCGTGTCGCTGCGGCTCAAGGCCGAAAAGCGCAACGACGCCTATGTGCTCAACGGCTCGAAGATGTGGATCACCAACGGGCCGGACGCCGACACGCTGGTGGTCTATGCCAAGACCGATCCGGAGCGGAAGTCGCGCGGCATCACCGCGATGATCGTCGAGAAGACGATGAAGGGCTTTTCGGTCGCCCAGAAGCTCGACAAGTTGGGCATGCGCGGCTCGAACACCGGCGAACTGGTGTTCGACAATGTCGAAGTGCCGTTCGAAAACGTGCTGCACGAGGAGGGGCGCGGCGTCGAGGTGCTGATGTCGGGTCTCGACTATGAGCGCGTGGTGCTGGCCGGCGGGCCGCTCGGCATCATGGCAGCCTGCCTGGACGTGGTGGTGCCTTACGTGCACGACCGCAAGCAGTTCGGCCAGGCGATCGGCGAGTTCCAGCTGGTGCAGGGCAAGCTCGCCGACATGTACACGACGATGAATGCCTGCCGCGCCTATGTCTATGCGGTGGCGGCTGCCTGCGACCGCGGCGAGACGACGCGCAAGGACGCGGCCGGCTGCATCCTCTACGCCGCCGAAAAGGCAACGCAGACCGCGCTCGACGCCATCCAGCTGCTCGGAGGCAACGGCTACATCAACGACTATCCCACCGGCCGGCTGCTGCGCGACGCCAAGCTCTACGAGATCGGCGCCGGCACCAGCGAGATCAGGCGCTGGCTGATCGGCCGCGAGATCGTGGGGGAATAGCCCTGCGCGACAACGCCGCGCAGGGCCAGTTTTCAATGCTCAACCAGGCTCACACCCCTCGCCTGCGCCCAGCGACCAAGGACCTGCAGCTCGTCCTGCCTGGCCGTCCGGTTGCCGAAGCCTCGCACCTGGACCGCGCGGTTGCGCGGGTCGAGTTCGATCGTCAGCATGCGATCGGCACGACCTGCTCCTGTCCGCCGCAACGACCAGATGGAGGCCTGGCCTGCGATGCATTTTTCGGCGTAGGTCCAGACGCAATGATGCATGGCCCGGCTTTCGGCAACGAGGTCGTCCGCCTTGGTGATCTGCACCACCGCGAACTCCTCGCCACGGGCATTGGCCTTTCTCTCGCTTGGACGCCACGACCAGTTGGCAAGCGGCGAGCCCGCCCAGCCGCCCTCGTCCTTGTTGCCGCCGCCTCGCCGGATGTCGGCATGCCTTTGGGCAGCCTGGATGCGCGCCACCATCGCAATGTCGCGGTGCCAGTCGCGCATCTGCCGCTCAAGCGACGTCAGCGTGCGCCCGCGCAGACTGTATTGCGGGTCGCGCTCGAGCCGCGCCGCGAGATAGTCGCAGAGATCGTCGATCTCTTCGATCGGAAGCGGGTTGGCCGCAAAGAAGCGGGCTGCCTCCCGCCAGAAGGCAAGCTCACGTCTCGGCGTGCGCGAGATCTTGGACCGGGCGATACGCTGGGCGACGCCCAGGTCGTCGGCGTAGGTGCGCGCGATCGCCAGCCAGAAGGTTTCGCAGAAGTCGAGCACTGCCGGCGGGTTGAGGAAGCAATGGACCTCCATTCGCGTCAGCCACTCGGCAGCACCTGCCTTGTACAGCGACTGTCCGCCGGCCGCGGCGACGTACCAACGCTTGCGCAGCCCGATCTCGTTGGCGTCGAGCCCACCCGCGTCGAGCCAGATGTGCTCGAGGTGCGCTGCCACGGGGTAGATCGCGAAGAGATGCCGCGCCGCAGCCAGCCGCAGCCGTCCGGGGTCACGCGTCTTGAGCTGGGGACGCCAGGCGTCGCGATGCCTGATGGCGCTGCCAAAGCCGTCGAACGCCTCGTCCAGCGCCCGCCTGAAATCTGGCGGCTGGCGGACCGGACGGACGACCTGCCTCAGCGTCGCTTCATACGCAGCAATACGATCGCGCTCGGCCTCGTGCCGGCGCCTTATTCTGGAACGTGCCATAGCCGTTCAACCTCATCGAGAACCTGTCAGCCGGGCGCAAAGCGACAACCGGCACGGAATGTGTCGATTTCGATCGCGCAGACATGACGGACCTCCTTGGGTTGAACGGGCCGGCTACATAGTCGCAGGAATTGCAGGATGCAAGCCATGTTGACGCTTGGGAATGTCGGGGGCGGTGCAGTGTGGCAAGGCTGCATCAGGACCATGCCTGCCATCACGGCCACCAGTCGGTTTGCCGCAAATGCGCGTTCATGGCATGATCTCGTTTTCTGCCACAGATCGAGGTTCGTGCCATGACTGCGCCAGAGACGCCTAAGGGTTTCGCCGAGGAACCGCAGAAGCCCTACAGCTCCAGGATCCGGGAAGAACTGCTGCGCAAGCCGCCACGCTTCGAGCGCCTGCGCGTCGGCGATGGCGGACGCGTCGTCATCCCGGCGGCAATGCGCGAGGAAATGGGCATCAAGCCCGGCGACGACCTGGTGGCGCATGTCGAGAACGGAGAACTGAGGCTGATCTCGCACCAGATGGCGCTCACCCGGGTCCAGGAGGAAATGGCGAAGTACAAGAAGCCGGGCGAGAGCGTTGTCGACGAGTTCCTGGCCGAGCGCCGCGCGATGTGGGGTGAAGAGTGATCGTGCTCGACGCCTCTGCCGTGCTGGCCGCCATGCTGCAGGAGCCTGGAGCCGACAAGGTGCATGCCGTCGTCGACAAGAGCGTGATCTGTGCGGTCAACGTCACTGAGGTCATCTCGAAGCTGATCGACAAGGGGTACGATGAAATTGCCGTGCGCCAGCAGTACGAGAACTTGCGTCTCGACGTGGTACCGTTCGACCATCACCTGGCGCTGGTCGCCGGGCATCTTCGTGCGCCGACGCGCCACAACGGCCTGTCGCTGGGCGACCGCGCCTGCCTGGCGCTGGCGATACTGACCGAACGCACGGCCGTCACCGCCGACCGGAAATGGGCCGACCTCGACGTCGGCTGCAAGATCGAAATCATCCGCTGAGGACACATGGCAACCCTTCAATCCCAGCTCTCCCCCTCCTCCGAAAGCTTCAAGGCCAACGCGGCGCGGCTGCGCGGGCTGGTGGCCGACATCAGGGAGAAGGCCGAGCATGTCGAGCGCGGCGGCACCGAGGATGCGCGCAAGCGGCATACGTCGCGCGGCAAGCTGTTGCCGCGCGAGCGGCTGGCGCAGCTGCTGGACGCCGGCTCGCCCTTCCTCGAGGTCGGCCAGTTCGCCGCCTTCGGGCTCTATGGCGGCGACATTGCCTCGGCGGGCGTGATCGCCGGCATCGGCCGGGTCGAGGGCACCGAGGTGATGATCGTGGTCAACGACGCCACGGTGAAGGGCGGCACCTATTATCCGATGACGGTGAAGAAGCATCTCAGGGCGCAGGAAATCGCCCTGCAGAACAACCTGCCCTGCATCTACCTGGTAGATTCCGGCGGCGCCAACCTGCCCAACCAGGACGAGGTCTTTCCCGACCGCGACCATTTCGGCCGCATCTTCTTCAACCAGGCCAACATGTCAGCAGCGGGCATTCCGCAGATCGCCTGCGTCATGGGCTCGTGCACGGCCGGCGGTGCCTATGTGCCGGCGATGTCGGACGAGACGGTGATGGTGCGCAACCAGGCGACCATCTTCCTGGCCGGGCCGCCGCTGGTGAAGGCGGCCACGGGCGAAGACGTCAGCGCCGAGGAGCTGGGTGGCGCCGACCTGCACACGCGCGTCTCGGGTGTGGCCGACCACTATGCGGTGGACGATGAACACGCGCTGGCGATCGTCCGGCGCATCGTCAAAAACCTGAATCGGAAGAAGCACATCGGGCTGGTCCTGAAGACCTCGATTCCGCCCGTTCATGCGCCGGAAGAGGTCTATGGCGTCATCCCGGCCGACATTCGCCAGCCCTATGACGTGCGCGAGGTGATCGCGCGTACCGTCGATGGTTCCGAGTTCGACGAGTTCAAGCAGAACTACGGCACGACGCTGGTGACGGGCTTCGCCCATATCCACGGCATGCCGGTGGGCATCATCGCCAACAACGGCGTGCTGTTTTCCGAGAGCGCGCTGAAGGGAGCGCATTTCATCGAGCTCTGCTGCCAGAGGAAGATCCCGCTGGTGTTCCTGCAGAACATCACCGGCTTCATGGTGGGCGCGAAATACGAGGCGGGCGGCATCGCCAAGGACGGCGCAAAGCTGGTGACCGCGGTGGCGACCGCGCAGGTGCCGAAGGTGACGATCATCATCGGCGGCTCGTTCGGCGCCGGCAATTACGGCATGTGCGGCCGCGCCTATTCGCCCCGCTTCCTGTGGATGTGGCCGAACGCCCGCATCTCGGTGATGGGCGGCGAGCAGGCGGCGACGGTGCTTGCCATGGTCAAGCGCGAGGGCATCGAGCGCAAGGGCGGCACGTGGTCGAAGGAGGAGGAGGCCGAGTTCCGCGCGCCGATCCTCGAAAAATACGAGCGCGAGGGCCATCCGCTCTATTCGTCAGCCAGGCTGTGGGACGACGGCATCATCGACCCGGCGAAGACGCGCGAGGTGCTAGCACTGAGCCTTTCGGCGGCGCTCAACGCGCCGGTCGGCGACACCAGGTTCGGCGTGTTCAGGATGTAGCGGGAGGACCGCGCCCGATGCAGGGTTCGCATATAGATGCGTTGATGAGGTTGGCGGGGGCCGTACCCCCACCCCTTCCCCCTCTCCACAAGGGGGAGGGAGACGATCTCGCGGCCGCTGCGACCAAAGTGGCCGAAGATTGGAGCTGGGCCGCAGTGGAGCAAGATTCCCCTCCCCCTTGTGGAGAGGGGTTTGGGGAGGCGTTGCATCTAGACGCGTTTGCGCGGCCATACGATCGGGCGTGGAGCCGATTGGTGAAGGATGCAGGAGCCTCGAGCGACCGCCCGCAACACCATTCAGGATCAGGCAGCCGCCTGCGGCAGGTAGCGCAGGACGACGCCGCCGGTCTTGAGCGGCGTGGTCTGCGTGAGCTTCATCGCAAGCTCGCGGCCGGGCTTGAACAGCGGTGTGCCGGCGCCGAGCACGACGGGCGCGAGGCAAAGTCGGTATTCGTCGACGAGCCCGTGGGCAAGCAGCGTGTCAAGCAGGTCGGCGCTGCCGAAGACGAAGATGTCCTTGCCGGGCTCGCGCTTGAGCCGCTCGACCGCCTCGGGCAGCTCGCCCTGGAGCAGGCGGCTGTTGTTCCAGCTCGCGTCCTTCAACGTGCGGGAGGCGACGACCTTTTCGAGGCCGTTCATCATGTCGGCGATTGCGCCGGTCTCCTTGGACCAGTAGCCGGCCATGCCCTCATAGGTCTTGCGGCCGAAGAGCAGCGTGCCGATCTCGGCGCCCTGCTCGAGCGAGAAGGCTTCGAGCTCGTCGCCCCAGACGCTGGTGTGGAAGGCGAGGTCCCAGGGGGTCGGGCCCTCGAAACAGCCGTCGAGGGTCATCAGGTTCCAGGCGACGATCTTGCGCATGTCAGCTCCTCCAATGTGCTTGCATTATGCAACTGGTTTTCAGACTACACGACTGATCCTTTTTTGCAACCAGTTTTATTTTACGTGGCAAGAAAGTCGATCGGGCGTGGCAATACCCCCACCCCTAGCCCCTCCCCACAAGGGGGAGGGGAACAACGTCGGCACTCCTGCCACCCGGTTCGTCGACGGCCGACTTTGAAAGGTCGTGCAACAAAGTCCCCCTCCCCCCTGTGGGGAGGAGCTAGGGTTGGGGGTACAGGCCGGGCCGTTGAGGCAAGCAGACGCCCTCGCGGTTCCCGACAGAAGGAGGCCGCATGACACAGCGCATCTCCGTCATCGTCGCCGACATCACCACGCTCGACGTCGACGCCATCGTGAATGCGGCCAACCGCTCGCTGCTGGGCGGTGGCGGGGTGGACGGTGCGATCCATCGGGCCGCCGGGCCGGACTTGCTGGCCGAATGCCGTCTGCTCGGCGGCTGCGAGACCGGCGACGCCAAGATCACCGGCGGATACCAGCTCAAGGCACGCCATGTCATCCACGCCGTCGGCCCTGTCTGGCACGGCGGCGGCGCAGGCGAAGCGGATCTGCTCGCCTCCTGTTACACCCGCTCGCTCGCCCTTGCCGCCGAACGCGGCCTGGCGAGCATCGCCTTCCCGTCGATCTCGACCGGCATCTACGGCTATCCCAAGGACGAGGCGGCAAAGGTCGCCGTGGCCGCCGTCGCTCGACATATGCGGGCTACAGCCATGCCGGGCAGCGTGATCTTCTGCTGTTTCGACGATGCAGCCGCCGCATTCCATCGCACCGCGCTCGATGCTCTCGGGAGTGACGATGAATAGCGCGCTCCTTTCCATGCTTCACTTCGTTCCGGGGGAATGATGTTCTCGAAAATCCTCATCGCCAACCGCGGCGAGATCGCCTGTCGCGTCATCCGCACCGCCCGCAAGATGGGCGTGAAGACGGTAGCCGTCTATTCGGATGCCGATTCGCGGTCGCTGCATGTCGCCATGGCCGACGAGGCCGTGCATATCGGCCCCTCGCCGGTGGCCGAGAGTTATCTGCGCGGCGACGTGATCATCGCCGCGGCCAAGGCGACGGGCGCGCAAGCGATCCATCCCGGCTATGGCTTCCTGTCCGAAAACCCCGATTTCGTCGACCAGGTGACGGCAGCCGGGCTGGTGTTCATCGGCCCCTCGGCGGCCTCGATCCGCGCCATGGGGCTCAAGGATGCGGCCAAGCGGCTGATGGAGAAGGCCGGCGTGCCTGTCGTGCCCGGCTACCACGGCGAAGCGCAGGAGATCGTCATCCTCGCCAGCAAGGCGCGCGAGATCGGCTATCCGGTGCTGATCAAGGCGCGCGCCGGCGGCGGCGGCAAGGGCATGCGCAGGGTCGACCATCCCGACGACTTCGCCGATGCGCTGTCGGGCGCGCGGCGCGAGGCCAAGGCCGCCTTCGGCGACGACCGCGTGCTGGTCGAGAAATATGTCGACAAGCCGCGCCACATCGAGGTGCAGGTGTTCGGCGACAATTTCGGCAACGCCGTGCACCTGTTCGAACGCGACTGCTCGGCGCAGCGGCGACACCAGAAGGTGATCGAGGAGGCCCCTGCCCCCGGCATGACGGCGGAATTGCGCGCGGCGATGACCGACGCGGCGGTGAAGGCGGCCAAGGCGATCAAATATTCGGGCGCGGGCACCATCGAGTTCATCGTCGATGCCTCGGACGGGCTGAAGCCCGACCGGTTCTGGTTCATGGAGATGAATACCCGCCTGCAGGTCGAGCATCCGGTGACCGAGATGGTGACCGGCGTCGACCTCGTCGAGTGGCAACTGCGCGTTGCTTCCGGCGAAGAACTGCCGATGGCGCAGGAGGAGATCAGTCTCGCCGGCCACGCCTTCGAGGCGCGACTCTATGCCGAGGACCCGGCCAAGGGCTTCCTGCCGGCAATCGGTACGCTGCACCACCTGCGCTTTCCCGCCGAGACGGCGCCGGGGACCGCACTGCGTGTCGAGACCGGCGTGCGCGAGGGCGATGCGGTCTCGCCCTACTACGACCCGATGATCGCCAAGATCGTGGCGCACGGCCCCGACCGCACCACCGCGCTCGACGCGCTGGCCGATGCCGTCTCGCGCACCGAAGTGGCGGGCTCGACCACCAACGCCGCCTTCCTGGCCGCGCTGGCGCGAGACCCCGACTTTGCCGCGGGCGACGTCGACACCGGCCTCATCGGGCGCAAGCAGGAGGCATTGACCATCACCACGGTGGCACCGACCAGCCGCGCGGTGGCGCTTGTGGCGCTGGCGGCGACGGGTGCAAACGGACCCGACGGCTCCACCGATCCGTGGTCGAATCTCGCGGGCTACGCCCATTTCAACCCGATGGCGCGGCGCGTCGCCCTCGCCTACGCCGGAACGACAATCGCCGCGCATGTGACGGCGCGCGCCGACGGGCGCTTCGAAGTGCGGCCGGACGGCGCCGACGCCTTCGTGCTGTCGCCGCAAACCGTCTCCGATGGTGGTTCGACAGTCGCCCTGTGGCCCGGCCACGCCACGGTGTTCGAGAACGGCCAGTCCTTCGACTTCGCGCTCAGCGACCCGTTTGCGCGGGCGGCCGAGATCGGCGAGAGCGGTTCGAGCATGCGCGCGCCGATGCCGGGCCTGGTCAAGCTGGTGCGCGCCAGCAAGGGCGATGCAGTGACCAAGGGCCAGCCGCTGCTGGTGCTGGAAGCGATGAAGATGGAGCACACCATCGCCGCCACCCATGACGGCGTGATCCACGAGATCGCAGCCGAAGGCTCCCAGGTGACGGACGGAACCGTGCTGGTGCGCTTCGAGGAGGGACAGGGGTGAAGGGAGTAAGGCAGTAGGGGAGTAGGAAAACCGGAACTTATGCCCTACTGCCCTATTCCCCTACCTCGCTGCCGGATACCTACATGGACATCAACAACGAAGCCGTACCGCACAGGCAGTACGAAGACGTGCTCGCGCTGCTCACCGGCACCATGCTGGTGGCGCTGGGGCTGGTGCTCTACACCCATGCGGGGCTGATCACCGGCAGTTCGGCGGGGCTGGCACTACTGATCCAATATGTGACGGGCTACGGCTTCGGCGCGGTGTTCTTCGTCATCAACCTGCCCTTCTACTATCTCGCAGTGAAGCGGATGGGCTGGCCGTTCACCCTGCGCACCTTCGCCGCCGTGGCGCTGATTTCGGTGCTGTCGCGGCTGACGCCGCAGTGGATCGGCATCGAAAGCCTCGACCCGCTCTATGCGGCAGTCGCCGGCGGCGGGCTGATGGGCATGGGGCTGCTGGTCTTGTTCCGGCACCGCGCCGGCCTCGGCGGCTTCAACATCCTGGCGCTCTACCTGCAGGACAATCACGGCATCCGCGCCGGCTATTTCCAGCTCGCGGTCGACCTCTCGATCCTGGTCGTGTCGCTGTTCTATCTCGATCTCGACAAGGTGGCGCTTTCGGTGGCTGGGGCAGCCGTGCTCAACCTCATCATCGCCATCAACCATCGCCCCGGCCGCTATGTCGGCATGAGCTGAGCCTCAAAACGAAAGAGCCGCGCTCGATGGCGCGGCTCTTGCCGAAGCGGCCCGGGAGGGCGGTCAGTTCAGGGTCGGCTGCTTGGTCTTGCGCAGATAGGGCAGCACGCGCTCGAACTCGCCGAAGCGCTTGATGGCGTCCTCGTCGGACACGGCAGCCATGACGATGACGTCCTCGCCCTGCTTCCACTGCACCGGCGTGGCAACCTGATGCTTGGCCGTCAGCTGGATCGAATCGAGCGCCCGCAGGATCTCGTCGAAGTTGCGGCCGGTCGACATCGGATAGGTCAGCATCAGCTTGATCTTCTTGTCGGGACCGATGATGAAGACCGAGCGCACGGTGGCGTTGTCGGCCGGCGTCCTGCCTTCGGACGTCTCGCCGGCACCGGCCGGCAGCATGTCGAAGAGCTTGGCGACGGCAAGCGTCGGGTCGCCGATCATCGGATATTCGACCTTGTTGCCCGACAGCTTCTCGATGTCGGCCTTCCACTTGTGGTGGCTCTCGACCGGGTCGACGGAGATGCCGATCATCTTGGCGTTGCGCTTGGCGAAATCAGCCTTGAGCCCGGCCATGTAGCCGAGTTCGGTGGTGCAGACCGGCGTGAAATCCTTGGGGTGAGAGAACAGGATCGCATAGCCGTCGCCGATCCAGTCGTGGAAGGCGATCGGGCCTTCCGTGGTGTCGGCTCTAAAATCCGGAGCGGAATCATTGATACGAAGACTCATTGTCGGCTTCCTCCAATCCAAACTCGACGCTTCGAAAAACCACGCCCGTGCCGTCGCTGAAACGGTGTGCCAGGTCGTGAATGGCGGCATTGTGCGCCAACGCAATTCAAAAGAAAACACCGCGGCCGCGCTCCGACCCAGCGACAAAATGACAATGGCCGGGACGGTGCCCGGCCATCGATCGGGGCTGCCTGCCGCGGCCTATTGCGGGATCGGCGCGTATTTGCCGTTGCTCCACTGGTTGATGTCGTAGCTGGCGTTCTTGAGATCGCCCTTCTCGTCGAAGGTCACCTTGCCAACCACGGTGTCGATGGGCTCGCCGTTCTTGAGGGCCGCTGCGACCTTGGCCGGATCGTCGGAGCCGGCACGCTCGATGCCCTGGGCGAAGGCCTGGATGACGGCATAGGAAAACAGCGTGAAGCCTTCCGGCACGAAGCCGCCAGCCTTGATCTTCTCGACCGCTTCCTTGGCCTCCGGCTTGGACTGCGGGTCGGACGGGAAGACGAACATCGTGCCCTCGCCGGCGGGACCGGCGATCTGCCAGAATTCCGGCGAGGCGATGCTGTCGGGCATGATCAGCTGGAACTTGAAGTTCTGCTCGGCCGACTGGCGCAGGATGAGGCCGGCCTCGGGATGATAGCCGCCGAAATAGACGACGTCGGCCTTGAGCTCCTTGAGCTTGGTGACCAGCGCCGAATAGTCCTTCTCGCCGGCATTGATGCCTTCGTAGAGGATCTCCTTGAGGCCGGCGGCGCCCATGGTCGAGCGCACCGCGTCGGCCACGCCTTGGCCGTAGGCGCTCTTGTCGTGCAGGACGACGACGTTCTTGCCGGCATATTTCTTGGCGATCCACGGGCCGATGAAGGCGCCCTGGGCGTCGTCGCGGGTGTAGAGCCGCATGATGGTCGGCCAGCCCTTGGCGGCGGCATCGTCGGTCAGCACCGGGTTGGACGAGGCCGGAGACATCATCAGCGCGCCGCTTTCGGCATAGACGGCGGAGGCCGGTATGCTCGAGCCCGAGCAGGCATGGCCGTCGATGAAGTTGATGCCGTTGGCGACGATGCGGTTGGCGACCGAGACCGCCTGCTTGGGATCGCAGACGTCGTCCTCGACGGAAAGCTTGATCTGGCGGCCCATGACGCCGCCCTTCTCGTTGATGGCCTTCACCGCCGCCTCTGCACCCTGGCGGAACTGGTCGCCGATGTTGGCGAGCTGCCCGGTCATCGGCCCGACTACGGCAAAGGTGATCTCCTGCGCGAACGCCGCGCCGGCGCTGAGCGACAAGCCGACGAGCGCCGCCCCGATGGTACGTTTCAGATGCATCTTGTCTCCTCCCTCGAGCCTGCACGAGATGCCATTTCGCGTCTCGCTTGCAATTGGCGCATGCTTTCCACCCGCGCCCGACGTTGTCTTGGCGCATGGGCGAGGAGCCATTGTGCCTGTGCTGCTTTCGCCTAGCAATCCGTGCGTGTGCCGGGCCCTGAAAGCGAGAAAGCCGCGCCGGCCTTGTTTCGGCCGGTCGCGGCTTTGTCACGGAACGCTCCGCGGGGCATCTTCGTCCCCGTCGCAGCCTTGCCTGCCCTGTCAGTTCGGCGCGCCTCGCCCGTCCTTCAAGCCGTCGCGCTCTTGTTGTTGGGGACCGCCGCCCGCGGCAGCCCCGACCTTCCCCCGAAGATCTTTCTCAGTGCGCCGTCATCCATTCGCGCGCTTCGCGCAGGGCCCGTGCAATGTCGGTCTTGGACATCGCCATCGACAGTTCCGAACGAAGCTCGGCGGCACGGGCCGATCCCTTGATGGCGGCGATGTTGAACCACTTGTGGGCGGCGACGACGTCGACGTCGCAGTCGCGGCCGGTCGAATACATCATGCCCAGTTCCACAAGGATGTCGGCCTGAGCGGTGCTGCCCATCGCACCGAAGCCAGCTTCAAAGATCTCGAAACGTGCCATTTTCTTGTCCCCTGTCCGTCTCCCGGAGCGGGCCAACCGGTGTCGTCCGGAGCCGCTCTTTCGATGCTTCCGAGGATGCCGGCGAACCTTGAATCCGCCGTAAAATGGCTTGCTTAACCCGAGGAAAACAAACCTCAAACAAAGGGTAAACCTCGGAATTCATTAAGGATAGGAAGCCTTGCGGCGGCTGGGATTTGAGAAAAATGCGCTGAAAATTCGCGTCCCGCCGTGAAAGTCTTTGATAACCACGCCACAGCTTTGCGCTGGCCGAGGGCGCCCTGCCGGAGACGAAATACGCCGATGGAAGTGCCAAAAATTGCTTCGGCCTTACCCGGCGGCACCGCTTCCGTTTTCGGCGCGGCTGATTTACGCTTACGTTTGCGTAAACCTCAGGCGGGGGAGCCTGTGAGCAAGACACCAACCGGGAGGACTTCAATGTTTGGCAAGATGAGCCTGGCCGTCGCGGCCACCATGATGCTGGCGGGTGCGGCGATGGCCGATCCGATCGAAGGCAACTGGAAGACCGAAGCCGGCTCGACCGCGGCGATCGAGACCTGCGGCGGCAGCTTCTGCATCACCCTCAAGGACGGCAAGCATGCCGGCAAGAAGATCGGCACGTTCAAGGCCGACGGCGACAATGCCTATTCGGGCAAGATCACCGATCCGGCCAACGACAAGACCTACTCCGGCAAGGCCACGCTGGCCGGCTCGAACCTCAAGATGAGCGGCTGCGTGCTCGGCGGCCTGATCTGCAAGAGCCAGAACTGGAAGAAGCTGTAAGAGACCGAGTAGGGAATAGCGAATGGTGAGCAGGGAGTAGTGAAGAGGCCCGCGCCGAAGCCGACGCGGATCCCCCGCTCACTACTCACTAGTCCCTACTCGCTTCCGTCAAACCCTCGCCCGCTGGCCGAACAGGATCTTCTGCGCTTCCTTGTCGTCGGCGAGATTGCTGCGATGGTCCTCGCCGACGGCCAGGCCGCGGATGACCGCCGGGCGGGCGAGCAGGGTTTCGAACCAGCGCTTGAGGCGGGGGAACTCCTCGAGGTCCTGGCCCTGGTTCCTGTAGGGCTTGACCCAGCCGAGCGAGGCGATGTCGGCGATGGAGTAGTCGCCGGCGAGGAATTCGCGGTCGGCGAGGCGCTTGTCCATCACGCCGTAGAGGCGGTTGACCTCGTTGGTGTAGCGGTCGATGCCGTAGGCGATCTTCTCCGGCGCATACTGGCGGAAGTGATGGGCCTGGCCGGCCATCGGGCCGAGGCCGCCGACCTGCCAGAACAGCCACTGGTCGACTTCGGCGCGGCCACGCTCGCCGGCAGGATAGAACCTGCCGAACTTGCGCCCGAGATATTGCAGGATGGCGCCGGACTCGAAGATCGAGATCGGCTCGCGGCCCCACTTGCCGTCTGCCCCCGGACCTTCCGGGTCGACGATGGCCGGCATGCGGTTGTTTGGCGCGATCTCCAGGAATGACGGCTCGAACTGCTCGCCCTTGCCGATGTCGACATATTTGACCGTGTACGGGACGCCGAGCTCCTCGAGCATGATGGATATCTTCCAGCCGTTGGGCGTCGGCCAATAGTAAAGGTCGATCGGCAGGGTCTGCGTGGTCATCTCCACGGTCTCCGTTGGTCAGCGATGAGCTGGAGATATGCGTGGGAAGCGCAAACACAACCCCGCCAGCCTGTCGTTCGCCGTCAATAAATTTGAACCGAAGATGAACGGGGGTCTCAGAGCCCGTTCAGCCGCCGCGCCGCATATTGCCCGTCATCCAAGGGGGATACACCAAATGCTCGCTCGCCGGTTCACCATCGTCTGCCTGCTCTCGGCACTGTTCGGCATCCTGTTTGCCACGCTGGTCGCGGAGACCAGCCGCCCGGCACGGTCGTGGGGCATTGGCCAGGTGGTGCCCTGCGTTTTCGAGGAAGGCATGAACTGCAAGCCGCCCTTGCGACACTAACAAACGAAGAGATCAACCAGTTCCAACCGAAAAGAACACGAAGATGACCCGCACCGCCCTCCAGATCGCAAAGTTCGCCCGGCTCCTGCCGCGTGCCGTGCTGATCCTGCTGGTGCTTGCCGCCCCGGTGCTGGCCGTGCCGCAGCTGCGCGCCGACAACGGCTCGACGATCGAGGCGCCGGCGGCGCGCAAGGGCGGCGTGGGTTTCGTGCTGCTGGTCAGCCTGCAGCGCGGCTGACCTTGGGAGACGCTGCGGCAGCCCCCTCCCAACCGTCACGATTGATCTCTATAATGGGTCATGGAAAAGCGAATCTATCCTGAACCCATCGAATCCATCCTGACGCCGGAGCCATTTCCCCGGCAGAGCTTCACCGACGCCGCGAAGGCTGTCGTGGCGCTGAAGCGCCTCTATGACCGCAACACCGCGTTCTTGCGCGAAGCCTTCGCCTCGCTCGCGCACGGCACGCCGGCCAGGCGCTTCCGCGCCTGCTATCCGGAAGTCGGCGTCATCACCTCGTCCTACTCCCAGGTCGATTCCCGCCAGGCCTACGGCCACATGCCGACGCCCGGCAACTTCACCACGACGATCACCCGGCCCGACCTGTTCGAGAGCTACCTGACCGAGCAGCTCAAGCTGATCATGCGCAACCACGGCGTAGCGGTCACGGTGTCGGAATCGTCGACGCCGATTCCGCTGCACTTCGCCTTCATCGAGGGCACCCATGTCGACGGCGCCGCGGCCGACCGCATCCAGCGCCCGATCCGCGACCTGTTCGACGTGCCGGATCTCGACGGCACCGACGACCACATCGCCAACGGCACCTTCGAGGTCATGCCCGGCGAGGCGCGGCCGCTGGCGCCGTTCACCGCCCAGCGCATCGACTATTCGCTGCACCGGCTGGCGCACTACACGGCGACCACGCCGAACCACTTCCAGAATTTCGTGCTGTTCACCAACTACCAGTTCTACATCGATGAGTTCGTGGTTCTCGCCCGCGGCTTGATGGCCAAGGGCGGCGGCGGATATTCCGAGTTTGTCGAACCGGGCGGCGTGGTGACCAAGGCCGGCGCCACGGAACCTTCCGCCGGCACGCCGCCGGCGCGCCTGCCGCAGATGCCGGCCTACCACCTCAAGAAGCCCGGCCATGGCGGCATCACCATGGTCAATATCGGCGTCGGCCCGTCCAACGCCAAGACGATCACCGACCACATCGCGGTGCTGAGGCCGCATGCCTGGCTGATGCTCGGCCACTGCGCCGGCCTGCGCAACACCCAGGCGCTAGGCGACTACGTGCTGGCGCATGCCTATGTGCGCGAGGACCACGTGCTCGACGACGACCTGCCGGTGTGGGTGCCGATCCCGCCGCTGGCCGAGGTGCAGGTGGCGCTGCAGGAGGCGGTGGCAGAGGTGACCGGGCTCACCGGCTACGACCTCAAGCGGATCATGCGCACCGGCACCGTGGCGACCATCGACAACCGCAACTGGGAACTGCGCGACCAGCGCGGCCCGGTGCAGCGGCTGTCGCAGTCGCGCGCGATCGCGCTCGACATGGAGTCGGCCACCATCGCCGCCAACGGCTTCCGCTTCCGCGTGCCCTACGGCACGCTGCTGTGCGTCTCGGACAAGCCGCTGCACGGCGAACTGAAGCTGCCCGGCATGGCGACCGAATTCTACAAGCGGCAAGTGGCCCAGCACCTGACGATCGGCATCCGTGCCATGGAAAAGCTCGCCGAAATGCCGATCGAGCGGCTGCACTCCCGCAAGCTGCGCAGTTTCTCGGAGACGGCGTTCCAGTAGGGCGCCGCGCCGCACCATCAATGGGCCGCAATTCCGGCGACATGAAGCTGGCATGACGACAATGGCCTTTCGCAAGCTCGGCAAGACCGCCTGTTTCGCGGCGATGATGCTGCTTTCGCTGCCGCTGGTCGCCGGGTTCTTCGGCGCCTGGCATCCGGCGCTCGATTCCTTCGCGCATTTCCGCGCCCATCTCGCGGTGCTGATGATGCTCGCCGCGCTGCCGCTACTGCTGACGTCGTTCCGCTGGACGGCTGCGGCAGCCCTCGCCTTCGGCACGGCAGCACTTGTGTCCACCTCGTCGATGCTGACCCCGCCCTTCATCGGTCCGGTGCAGGCCTCGTTCGAGCCGCGGGCGGAAGGCCGGCCGGTGTATCGCCTGCTGCAGATGAACCTGCGCTACGACAACGCCACGCCCGAACGCGTCCTGTCGCTGGCGGGCCGCATGCAGCCCGACGTCGTCACGCTGGAGGAGGTGTCGGACATGTGGGAGGCGAAGCTCCGGCCGCTCTCCGCCCGCTACCCGTACAGCAAGTTCTGCAGCCATCCGAACGGCGTGTTCGGCGTGGCGATCCTGTCGCGCCGGCCCTTCGCGGAAGGGTCCGAGCCGCAATGCTTCGACGGCGGGGCGCTTGCGGTCGCCAAGGTCGACTTCGGCGGGCGCACGGCAGACGTGGCAGCACTGCACCTCGGCTGGCCCTGGCCGTTCGAACAGTCCCAGCAGATCGACAGGCTCGAGGGCCCGCTCGCCGCGCTCGACCGGAATGCGGTGCTCGGCGGCGACTTCAACGCCACACCCTGGAGTGCGGCGGCGGCGCGCGTCGCCAAGGCAGGCGACCTCACGCTGGTGCCGGCCGCCGGCCGGACATGGCTGGAACTGGCGCTACCCGAGTTCCTGCGCTTCGCCGGCCTCACCATCGACCACGTGATGGCCAAGGGCGATGTCATGGTGCATTCCGTCACGATGGGCGAGTATGCCGGCTCGGACCACCGGCCGCTGCTGGTGGAGTTTTCCTTCCGCGACACCGCGACCCAGCCCGAGGACAGCGAGAGCACGACCGTGTCGGCAGACGTTGTCGCCACGCCGAGAAGCTAGCGTCGGTCCCCGCGCGCCAGCGCCTCGATCAGGCGGTCGACCCGGCCGCCTTCGGCATGCTCGCGCGCATCGAATGCGAGCTGGCGCGCCTCGTAGCCGGCAATGACCCGGTCGACGCGGGCCTTGATCTCGCGCCGCGTGGCGATGCAGCCCCGGTCCACGGGCAGCGACAGGCCGCGCACCGCGCGCTCGGCCGCGTCGACCATCTCGCGGGCGAGCCGGGCATGGGTCTCCTCATGCCGGCGGGCACCGGCGAGGAAAGTACGCCAGCGACTTTCGACAGCCGTCGGCAGCGGTTCGGACGCCTCGGGATAGATGAAGGTTGTCGACAGCCTGGCGTCGGCACGGCGCAGGCGGCACATGCCGCCGCGCTCGCCGACGTCGAAAGACCAGGTGACGGTGTATTTGGTCTGCGCGATGGCACGCGTCAAAAAGCCGTGGCGCGGGCCGTTGCGGTCCATCGACCGCAGCAGCTCGGCTCCGGTGTTGCCGGAAACGGCGTAGCCGCGCGTACTGGTGGTCTGCCTGACGCCGGCATCCGCCGGCCCAAGGGCGGTCACGGCCCCGGCCAGGACTGCGATCAAGGCACATGCGATGCGGGACACGCCGAACTCCGCTGCTCGCGCAAGCTCAGCATATCCCGCCGCTTGTTTCAACGCGCCCGGCCGGCCGCGTAGCCGGATCACATGTTGGGGTAGACCGGCCCCTCGCCGCCCTGCGGCGGCACCCAGTTGATGTTCTGGTTCGGGTCCTTGATGTCGCAGGTCTTGCAGTGGACGCAGTTCTGCGCGTTGATGACGAATTTCGCATCGGCATGGCCGGGATCGCCGGCGATCGCGTTGCCGTCGGCATCGACCCACTCGTAGACGCCCGCCGGGCAATAGCGCGTCGACGGACCGGCATAGACGCCGTACTCCGAACGCTTCTGCAGATCGCTGTCCTTGACCTGGAGGTGAACCGGCTGGTTCTCCTCGTGGTTGGTGTTGGACAGGAACACCGACGACAGGCGGTCGAAGGTGAGCACGCCGTCGGGCTTGGGGTAGTCGATCTTCTTGTGCTTCGACGCCGGTTCTAGCGACTGGGCATCAGTCTTGCCGTGCTTGAGCGTGCCGAAGGGCGAGACGCCGAACAGCGTGTTGAGCCACATGTCGAGACCGCCGAGGCCGACGCCGAGGATGGTGCCGAAGCGCGACCACAGCGGCTTGACGTTGCGGACCTTCTTCAGGTCCTTGCCGATGTCGGTGGCGCGCCAGGCGGCCTCGTAGGTTGCCAACTCATCATTGGCGCGACCGGCGGCGATGGCTTCCGCGACATGCTCGGCGGCGAGCATGCCGGAGAGCACGGCGTTGTGCGAACCCTTGATGCGCGGGACGTTGACCAGACCGGCCGAGCAGCCCATCAGCACGCCGCCGGGGAACGAGAGCTTCGGCACCGACTGGAAGCCGCCCTCGGTGATGGCGCGGGCGCCGTAGGACAGGCGCTTGCCGCCCTCGAAGGTGCCGCGGATCGCCGGATGCGTCTTGAAGCGCTGGAACTCCTCGAAGGGCGCGAGATAGGGGTTCTTGTAGTTGAGGTGGACGACGAAGCCGACGGCCACCATGTTGTCCTCGAGGTGGTAGAGGAACGAGCCGCCGCCGGTCTTGAAGTCGAGCGGCCAGCCGAAGGAGTGCTGGACCAGGCCCGGCTTGTGCTTCTCGGGCGCGACCTGCCACAGTTCCTTGAGGCCGATGCCGAACTTCTGCGGCTCCTTGCCGGAACCGAGGTCGTATCTGGCGATCAGCTGCTTGGCGAGCGAGCCACGCGCGCCCTCGCCGATCAGCACATACTTGCCCATCAGCGCCATGCCGGGGGCGAAGCCGGGGCCATGGCTGCCGTCGCGCTCGACGCCCATGTCGCCGGTGTAGACGCCGGTGACGGCGCCCTCGTCATTGTAGATGAGACCGGCGGCGGCGAAGCCGGGATAGATCTCGACGCCGAGCGCCTCGGCCTTGGTGGCCAGCCAGCGGCAGACATTGCCGAGCGAGACGATGTAGTTGCCGTGATTGCTCATCAGCGGCGGCATCAGCAGGTTGGGCAGGCGGAACGAGCCGGCCGGCCCGAGGACGAGGAAATGATCGTCGGTGACCGGCGTCTTGAACGGATGGTCGGGATCCTGGCGCCAGTCGGGCAGCAGGCGGTTGATGCCGATCGGGTCGACCACCGCGCCGGAGAGGATGTGCGCGCCGACCTCGCCGCCCTTTTCGAGCACGACGACGGAGAGATCGGGGTTGACCTGCTTGAGCCGGATCGCCGCTGCCAGGCCCGCCGGCCCGGCGCCGACGATGACAACATCGAATTCCATGCTCTCGCGTTCGACTTCGCTCATCTATCCCTCCGCTTTGGCTCGCCCTGTCCCAAGGGCAGAATTGGCTAAGCGCTGCATAGCGCATCGTTTGGAAACGTCAAACCGGACCATTCAGCACATCGGCCATTCGGACGGGTGAAGCCTCACAAACACAGTGATTTATCTTACGTTGACGTAAAGGTCAAAATATTTAACCTTCCGGCAGTGGGCGCCGCCCCTTAGTGTCGATGTGCAGGTGACCGTCATCAGCCAGCCGTCCGTCTCTTTCATGCGCCCTAACGTGCCCAGCAGGACAGGACCGAAGCGCCTCTTCCCCAGACGCCACATCCTGGCCGGGGCTGCCCTCCTTATTGCGACATGCCTGAACGGCGAAGGTCGCGCTCAGGAGACCGAGGCCAACCAGAAGGTCTGGGATGCCGGCGCCTACTCGTTCTCCGACGAACTCGGCGGCTTCCTGATCACGTCCGTATCGGGCACCGGAACGCGGGAGGACCCGATCGTCATCCACGAAGAGCTCGAATCCTCGTCGCCGGTGACGCTGACGATCCGCACGATCAGGCCGATCAGGCCCTTCGACAATTCCGGCTTCTACGCCAACGGCATCCTGTTCATGCGCATCCAGGCCCTCAACAACAGCGGCCAGGCCTGGGTCGAGTTCGAGTTCGAACTGCAGGAGATCGAGGGCAAGGCGAGCGTCTTCGGCGACGGGCTGTCCTTCGACCAGCGGCGCACCGACAACGTCAACATCTCCTCCGACAGCTTTGCCAAATACAGCCGCGACTTCGAACCCTACGACCGGCTGCGCTATACCGACGGCAAGGTGGACCCCCGCGAAACGGTCGGCTTCAGCTTCCTGGTGACCGACTATACGCCGCGCTGGCGCTTTTATCTGGTGCAGGACCCGCGCATCCCCTCCTCGTGAACTTGCAAATCGGCGCCGCAGCGTCGAAAGTGGGGCATGGCCTCCATTTCGGGAAATGAACGTCCGGATCTGCGCGATCTGCTCGCATTCTATGCGGCGGCGGGCGTGGACGACGCGCTTGCCGAGGAGCCGATCGACAGGTTTGCCGAGAGCGCGCAGCGCCAGGCGGCGCCTGCCCCGGAAGCCGCGAGGTCGACGCAGGCCGACCTGGGCCGGCCGGACCGGAACATGGCCGAACGGGCCGCGCCGCCACCGCCGCAACGCCCCGCCGCCTCGGCCGCCGTGCCCGACGAGGCGCAGGCGGCGGCCGCGCGCGAACTGGCCGGCAAGGCAGCGACGCTCGACGAGCTGCGGCAGATCATGGAGGGTTTCGAGGGCTGCAACCTCAAGGCCACGGCGAAGAGCATGGTGTTTGCCGACGGCAACCCGGAGGCCGACCTGATGCTGGTGGGCGAGGCGCCGGGCCGCGACGAGGACCTCGAGGGCCTGCCCTTCGTCGGACGCTCGGGCCAGTTGCTCGACCGCATCCTCGCGGCGATCGGCCTCGACCGGAAATCCGCCTACATCGCCAACGTCATTCCGTGGCGGCCGCCGGGCAACCGGACGCCGACGCCGCACGAAACCGAGATCTGCCGCCCCTTCATCGAGCGGCAGATCGCGCTGGCGAACCCCAAGGTGCTGGTGACGCTCGGCGGACCGTCGGCAAAGCTGCTCGTCGGGTCGCCCGACGGCATCCTCAGGCTGCGCGGCAACTGGAAGACCCATACGACCGCCCAGGGCACCGTCATTCCGGTGATGCCGACCCTGCATCCCGCCTATCTGCTCAGAAATCCCGCCCACAAGAAGCTTGCGTGGCGGGACTTCTTGGAGGTTAAGGCGAAGCTGCGCGAACTCGGCAGCCTGTAGCGAAGCGCCGCTCAGGCGGTCGCGGCGTCGGCGCGGCGGATGCCGATGAACTGCAGTTCGGCGAAGACCGCCACGGCCAGCGCCTGGGCGGCCACGAAGGCGATGCCGAGCGCGTTCGGCGCCACCGCGCCAGTAACGAGCAGGGCAAAACTGCCGATCACCCAGAGCACGTTGAGGGCGACGATGTCGAAGAGGATCAGCTTCGGCACCGCGGCGCGGCGCGCGACCACCACCAGCATGGCGACGAAGGGGACCAGCGCCAGGCCGGCCCACAGCAGCAGCGCTTCCGGCAGGTCGAGGAAAGGCGCAAGCAGCGGCGCCCCGACGATCGCCAGCAGGGCTGTGGCGCCGGTGGCGAGCGCATCGACATAGAGGGCGTTGCGGAGGAAGGGCGTGACGGCGACGGACATGTGATGCTCCTGTGGTTCGGTTGCGAGGAGGCTTCGCAACAGCTGCGACCGCCCTCCTGTCGCCGACAATCCCACCGCCATTGCGTATTGCGATTACGCCCGAGGTAATGGAAACGAGAAAACTCCCGCGCTAGGTTGCCGCCATGGACACGAACCCCGTAGGCAACCTCATCCGCGAATGGCGCATCAGGCGGCGCATGAGCCAGCTCGACCTCGCGATGGAGGCCGAGATCTCGCAGAGGCACCTGAGCTTCATGGAGAGCGGGCGCTCGCTGCCCTCGCGCGAGATGGTGCTGCGTCTCGCCGGGCAGCTTTCCGTGCCGCTGCGCCAGCGCAACCAGATGCTGCTTGCGGCGGGATATGCGCCGAGCTTCGGCGAACGGCCGCTGGATCACCCCTCGCTGGCGCCGGCGATGGATGCGGTGCGCATGGTGCTCAAGGGGCACGAACCCTATCCGGCGCTCGCCGTCGACCGCCACTGGAACCTGATCGAAGGCAATGCCGCGCTCGCCCCCCTGCTCGCCGGCGTCGAGGACGCCGCGTTGCTGGAGCCGCCGGTGAACGTGCTGAGGCTCAGCCTGCACCCCAGGGGCATCGCGCCGCGCATCGTCAACCTACACGAATGGCGGGCGCATCTGATCGAGCGACTGAAGCACCAGAACGATACGGCCGGCGACCCGGTGCTCGCAGCGCTGGAGAAGGAACTGCTCAGCTATCCGGACGGACCGCGGCCGGGGCGGCCGGTGCAGGGCGACGCCGGCATCATCGCCCATCCGCTCCGGCTGCGCGTCGGCGACGCGGTGCTGTCGTTCATCAGCACGACCACCGTGTTCGGCACGCCGCTGGACGTCACCCTCTCCGAACTCGCCATCGAATCCTTCTTCCCCGCCGACGAGGAGACGGCGGCGCGCCTGAGGACCCTGGCGACGGAATAGCCGGGGCGGCGGCAAAAATGCCCTATTGCGGCGGCGCCGCCTTCTTGGCCGCCTTGCGCTCGATGCCGAGGCGCCGCTCGCGCAGGATGATGAAGATGCCGGCGCCGATGACGATGGCGCCGCCGACCAGCGTGTGGATGGTGGGCAGGTCGCCGAAGACGACGTAGCCGACGACGATGCCGAGGATCAGCGAAGTGTATTCGAAGGGTGCCACCGTCGACGCCTCGGCGTGCCGGTAGGCCTCGGTCATGAACAGCTGGGCGATGCCGCCGCAGACCCCACCCGTGACCAGGAGCGCGGTCTGCTGCCACGACAGCGACTGCCAGCCGAAGGGGATGCTGAACAGGGCCATGACGCTCGCACTCAGCGAGAACCACAGCACGATGGTCGCGGTGCGTTCGGTATGGACGAGGTTGCGCACCAGGAGCATGGCGACGGCCGACAGCGAGGCGCTGACAAGTGCCGCGACGACGCCGATGGCCGCCTTGTCGCCGAGGCCCGCCCCGGAGGTGAACAAGGTGAGCTTGGGCCACGACACGATGACGACGCCGATAAGGCCGATGGCGACCGCAGTCCAGCGATACATACGGACGTTCTCGCCTAAGAACAGCGCGCTGAAGACGACGACCAGCAGGGGCTGGGCGTAGTTCAGCGTAATCGCCTCGGGCAGAGGCAGTTGGGTGAGCGCAAAGAAGCCGAAGCCCATGGCCATCACCCCCACAAGTCCGCGCATGACGTGCCCGAACGGCCGCCTGGTGACGAAGGCGGTGCGGAGTTCACGCCGGAAGGCGAGGAACAGCAGGATCGGAAAGATGGCGAAGAAGGACCGGTAGAAGACGATCTGGCCGGCCGGCACCTCGCCGGTCGCCTTGATGGCGGTCGACATGCCGACGAAGACGGCTACCGAGACGACCTTGAGGGCAATTCCGATGAGCGGCGACGAAGCGCCCTGACTTCCCTGGTGCATCACTTCTGCCGGGCCGCCTCTATTGCCGCCCAGACGCGCGCCGGGGTCGCCGGCATTTCGATGTGGTCAATTCCGTAAGCCCTGTACAATGCATCCGTCACCGCGTTGAGCGCCGCTGGCGTGGCGCCGATGGTACCCGCCTCGCCTGCCCCCTTCATGCCCATGGCATTGGTGGTCGAAGGCACGTTGCGCGTCTCGAAATGGAAGGACGGCACGGCGTCGGCGCGCGGCACCGCGTAGTCCATGAAGCTCGCCGTCAGCAACTGCCCGTCCTCGCCATAGACGGCCTCCTCCGACAGCGCCTGGCCGATGCCCTGCACGACGCCGCCATGGACCTGGCCGGCAAGCAGCAGCGGGTTCACGGTCGCGCCGAAATCGTCGACGATGGTGTAGGCGACGACCTCGGTCGTGCCGGTCTCGGGATCGATCTCGACCTCGCAGATGTGGGTGCCATTGGGATAGGTCGCCTCGTCCTGGACGAACTCGCCCATCGCCTTGATATCGTCGGGATTTTTCGCCGCGGCGTGGAGGCCGGCGAAGGAGATGACGCGGTCGGTGCCGACGATGCGGGCCTCGCGGTCGCCGAGCTCGATGTCGGCGGCGGCGGCTTCCAGCTCGTCAGCGGCGATCTTCCTCAGCTTCTCCGCCAGCGCCTCGCCGGCGCGGGAAGCGGAGACGCCGCCGAGCGGGATCGAGCGGGAGCCGCCGGTGCCGCCGCCCTTGGCGAGCTGGTCGGTGTCGCCCTGGTGCACGCTGATGCTCGCCACGTCGAGATTGAGCTTTTCGGCGACGAACTGGGCATAGGCGGTGGCGTGGCCCTGGCCGTTGGACTGGGTGCCGATGAACACCGACACCGTGCCGTCGGCGTTGAGCTCGACGCGCGCGGGCTCGGAGCCGGCGAAGGCGCAAGCCTCGATGTAGGTCGCCATGCCGATGCCGCGGATCTTTCCCCGTGACCTGGCCTCGGCGAGCCGGTCCGGGAAGCTTGCCCAGCCGGCGCGCTCCATGGAGAGGTCCATGTGCGCCTCGAACTCGCCGACGTCGTAGTTCCTGCCTGTCTGGGTGCGGTAGGGGAACTGCTCGGGGCGGATGAAGTTGCGGCGACGGATCTCGTCGACCGGGAGCCCGAGTTCGCGGGCGCAGGCATCGACGAGCTTCTCGACCAGAAGTGCTGCCTCCGGGCGCCCTGCCCCGCGATAGGCATCGACGGGACAGGTGTTGGTGTAGACGCCGGTGATCGTCACATCCAGCGCCTCGATGTCGTAGACCCCGGTGGACATGCTGGCGCCGATATGGGCGATGATCGGGCCGTATTGCGAGATGTAGGCGCCGACATTGGAGACCAGTCCGACGCGCAGGCCGAGGAAGCGGCCGTCCTTGTCCATCGCCATCTCGGCGGTCGCGAAATTGTCGCGCCCCTGGGCGTCGGCGAGGAAATGCTCAGTGCGGTCGCCGGCCCACTTCACCGGACGACCGAGGCGTTTTGCGGCCTCCAACACCAGCGCGTGCTCGCGATAGACGAAGGCCTTGGTGCCGAAGCCGCCGCCGACATCCGGGGTGACGACGCGGAGCTTGTCGGCGCCGATGCCGAACACCTGGCCGGTGAGGATGTTGCGCATCGAGTGCACGCCCTGCGACCCGGTGGTCAGCACGAAGCGGTCCTCGTCCTTGCGCCACTCGCCGATGGCCGAGCGCGGCTCCATGTAGTTGCAGATAAGGCGGTTGTTGACGAACTCGATGCGGGTGACGCGGTCGGCGGCGCCAAAGGCGGCGTCGGTCTTCGCCTTGTCGCCCAGATGATAGGTGAAGGCACGGTTGGAGCCGAGTTCCGGCCAGACCAGCGGCGCGCCGTCCTCCAGCGCCGTGGCGGTACCGGCGGCGGCGGCCTCGTCGTCGTAGTCGACCTCGATCAGCTCGGCCGCGTCCTGGGCGAGCGCGCGGCTGTCGGCAACCACGAAGGCCACTGCGTCGCCGACATGATGGACCCGGTCGCGGCAGAGGATGGGGATATCGCGGGTCGGCGCGCGGGTGCCGTCGGGCTGCTTCTGCATGACCACCGACTTGAGGTCGCCGAGATGGGCGACATCGGCGCCGGTCAGCACCAGATGCACGCCGGGCGCCGCGCGGGCCGCATCGAGCGGGCCGACGCTGAAGCTGGCCTTGGCGACGGGCGAGCGCAGGACGTAGCCGTGCAACTGTCCCGCCGGCGAGATGTCGTCGGTGTAGCGGCCACGGCCGGTGACAAAAGCGCCATCCTCGACGCGCAAAACGGACGCGCCCATCCCGAATTTCGGCGTGACGACAGTCATATCGGCCTCGTGAGGATTGGTGGGGGAAGCGCAGCAAATGTGCGACCCTGAACAGTTTTGCCGAGGGGGCGTTTCGTGTAAAGACCAGCGGCCGCTTATTTTTTCTACCAGGGCGGCGGGCAGAGCGACGACGACAGGAAGGCCACCATATGCGTACCGATACCGGACAGGTGTTTCGCCTCGAAGACTACCGGCCGAGCGACTACCTGATCCCGGCGACCGAACTCGACTTCAGGCTCGGCGCGGACAGCACGCGCGTGGTGGCGAAGCTGACGATCGAGCGGCGCGCAGGTATCGACAAGCCGGTCCAGCTGGAGCTCGACGGCGACGGGCTGACGCTACGCCGCATCGAGATCGACGGCGAGGCCGTGGATGCCGCCAATTTCGACGCCACGCCGGAACGGCTGGTGATCTATAGTCCGCCCGCCGCCGGCCGCTTCACGCTTTTGATCGAGACAGAACTCGCGCCGTCGCGCAACGAGGCGCTGATGGGGCTCTACCGCTCCAACAAGGTCTACTGCACCCAGTGCGAGGCCGAGGGATTCCGCCGCATCACCTATTTCCTCGACAGGCCGGACATCCTGTCGGTCTACAGCGTGCGCATCGAGGCCGAGCGCGCCGAGGCGCCGCTGCTGCTCTCCAACGGCAATCCGGTGGAGCGCGGCGATCTCGGCCAGGGCTGGCACTACGCCGTCTGGCACGACCCCTTCCCCAAGCCGTCCTATCTGTTCGCGCTGGTTGCCGGCGACCTCGGCTGCATCAAGGACCGCTTTGTCACCGCCTCCGGCAAGGAGGTCGAACTCGGCATCTATGTCGAGCACGGCAAGGAAAACCAGGCGGGCTACGCCATGGACGCGCTGCGCCGCTCGATGACATGGGACGAGGAGGTGTTCGGCTGCGAATACGACCTCGACGTCTTCAACATCGTCGCCGTCTCCGACTTCAACATGGGCGCGATGGAGAACAAGGGTCTCAACATCTTCAACGACAAGTATGTGCTTGCCGACGAGGAGACCGCGACGGACGCCGACTTCGCCAATATCGAGGCGATCATCGCGCATGAATATTTCCACAATTGGACAGGCAACAGAATCACTTGCCGCGACTGGTTCCAGCTCTGCCTCAAGGAAGGGCTGACCGTTTTCCGCGACCATGAATTCTCGGCTGACCAGCGGTCGCGGCCGGTCAAGCGCATCGCCGAGGTGCGCACGCTGCGCGCCCACCAGTTCCCCGAGGACCAGGGGCCGCTCGCCCATCCGGTGCGGCCGCGGCGCTACCGCGAGATCAACAACTTCTATACCGCGACCGTCTACGAGAAGGGTTCGGAGGTGGTGCGGATGATCCGCACCGTGCTCGGCGCCGAGACGTTCCGGAAGGGCATGGACCTGTATTTCGAGCGTCACGACGGAGACGCGGCGACGATCGAGGATTTCCTCAAGGTGTTCGAGGACGTGTCGGGCCGCGACCTGTCGCAGTTCGCGCTCTGGTATCACCAGGCCGGCACGCCCAATCTAAGCGTGACCACCACGCACAATCCGGCGAGCGCCGAGTTCACCATCGAGATCGAGCAGTCGGTGCCGCCGACGCCGTCGGAAACCCGCAAGCGGCTGATGCACATCCCGCTTGCCTTCGGCCTGGTGGGACCGGACGGCAGGGACATGGCGTACCAGGACGTCGATGGGGCGACGATCGAGCACGGCGTCATCCACGTGCGCAAGCGCAGGCACGTGGTGAAGTTCTCGGGCGTGGCGGAGCGGCCGGTGCTGTCGCTCAACCGCGGCTTCTCGGCCCCCATCACGCTGACCGTCGAGCAGCGGCCGGAGGACAAGGCGTTCCTCGCCTCGCACGACAGCGATCCGTTCTCGCGCTGGCAGGCGTTCAACACGCTGCTCACGGATGCCACCATCGCCGCCTTCAGGAACGTGCTGGGCGGCAAGCAGCCCGAGTTCGGCGCCGAGCTTGCCGAACTGGCGGGCCGCATCGCCGGCGACGGCAGCCTCGAACATGCCTTCCGCGCGCTCGCACTCGCACTGCCGGGCGAAGCCGACGTGGCGCGCGAGATCGGCAAGAACATCGATCCCGACGCCATCTTCGCCGGCCGAGAGGCCCTGGCCAGGTCGATCGCCGAGGCGAATTACGGAATCTTCTCCGGACTTTACGGGGATTTGCGAATGTCGGGCGCGTTTTCGCCGGACGCGGCCAGCGCCGGCCGGCGCGCATTGCGCAACACGCTGCTCGACTATCTGGCCATGCAGCCCGGCGGCGCGAAGCTCGCGGCGGCGCATTTCACCTCCGCGACCAACATGACCGACCGTGCCGCGGCACTCGCCGTCTTGGTGCACCGCCATGGCGGCTCGGCGGAAGCGACGGAGGCGCTGGCCGAATTCGACAAGCGCTATCGCGGCGATCCGCTGGTCATGGACAAGTGGTTCATGATCCAGGCCACGGCACCGGGTCCGCAGGCCGTCGACGCCGTCAGGGCGCTGACCCAGCACCCTGCCTTCTCGATCGCCAACCCCAACCGGGTGCGCTCGCTGTTGGGCGGCTTCGCCAGCGCCAACCAGACGGGCTTCCACCGCGCCGACGGCGCCGGCTACACCTTCTTCGCCGACATGGTGCTGACCGTCGAGAAGCGCAATCCCCAGGTCGCCGCACGGCTGGCCACCGCACTCAGGTCGTGGCGTTCGCTGGAGCCGAAGCGCCAGGCCAAGGCGCGCGCGGCGCTGGTGTCCATGCAGGCCAGGGAAGGCCTGTCGGCCGACCTGCGCGACATCATCGAGCGCACGCTCGCCTGATACGGAGCTTGATCCGAGTCAAGGCAAATCCTCCGGAACGCAGGGCTTCTGAAGCCCCGGGGCCGCTGCCTTGGCTTGCGCGATACGCCGCGGCCAGTTCGGCTGACTTTTAGCCGAATTTTAATCTTTTTCGCCCGCCCCACTGGACAAGGCGAATCGGCTTTGATTCTTTAGTGACGATTCGGAAGTGCGGTGTTGCCGGATCAGCCAAATCAGAACGGGATTACGGGGAGCCATTTATGGCCAAGGCGGACGCGTGGGGCGCGCCCGATGAGAATGCTGTTGTCCGACGCAGGCAGGCGCGCGACGCCGGCCTGGCGGGCAATGCACGTCTCATCGCCGAACCCGCCTACCGCCGGCTGCTGGCCGCGGAACCGCTGCTGCGCCGCTCCATCCCGACGCTGATCGTCATCTTCCTCCTGGTGGTCGCCGGTGCGCGCTTCCTATCGCTGATGGCGCTCAGGGACGACGTCGAACAAAACGCCAAGGCCATCCTCACCCTTGCCGCCGCCGACATGGTCAACTCGCTGATGCTGAGCGCGGCCGAAGGCGAGACGCTGGCAACCGCCGGCCAACAACTGGTCGAAGGGCCGGAACGGCAGGGCGCGCTCAGCCGCAGCCACGTGATCGCGCTCACGGACCAGAATTTCCGCGTCATCGCCGTGTCGCCGCAGTCGACCGGCTGGCAGGGGCAGTCGCTGGACGCGATCGTCGGCGGCGGGCAGCCGCTGTTCATGTTCGGCGAGCGCGCCGGCGTGTTGGCCGTGCGCATCGGCGGCCAGGACTGGTTCGCCGCCGTGAGCCTGGCCGAGGGCAAGCGGGCCGCGGGCGCCGTGCTGATCCCGCAGGACGCCGTTTTCGCCGATTGGCGCAAGACGCTGTCGCTCAACGTCTCGCTGTTCGTGTTCACGGCAGGCATCCTGTTCATCATCCTCTACGCCTACTTCACCCAGGCAGCGCGCGCGCAGGCGGCGGACGCCATCTACCTCGAGGCGCATCAGCGCATCGACCTCGCGCTGGTGCGCGGCAAATGCGGCCTGTGGGACTGGGACATGGTGCGCGGCAAGATGTACTGGTCGCGCTCTATGTACGAACTGCTGGGCTACGAAGCCTGCGACGCGATGCTGTCGTTCGGCGAGGTCGCCCGGATCATCCATCCCGAGGACGGCGACCTGTTCGAGCTCGCCAACCGGGTGGTGGGCCGCGAGATCGACCACATCGACCGCGTGTTCCGCATGCGCCACGCCGACGGCCACTGGGTATGGATGCGCGCCCGCGCCCAGGTGGTCGACCCCGAGGCGCCCGAAATCCAGATGACCGGCATCGCCGTCGACATCACCGAGCAGCGCCACCTGGCGCAACGCTCGGAGGCGGCGGACCTCAGGCTGAGGACCGCGATCGAGAACATCACCGAATCCTTCGTGCTGTGGGACGCCGGCGACCGGCTGGTGATGTGCAATTCGAAGTACCAGCAGGACAACGGGCTCAGCGACCGCGACGTGCTTCCCGGAACGCCGCGCGAGGAACTCGAGGCGCGCATGGTCGCGTTCATCTCCGAGCGGCGGCTCGCCAACGCCAACGGCCCCCGCGCCGGCGCGACCTACGAAAGGCAGCTCGCGGACGGGCGCTGGCTGCAGGTCAACGAGCTCAAGACCCGCGACGGCGGCATCGTGTCGGTCGGCTCCGACATCACCCAGATCAAGCAGCACCAGGACAAGCTGATGGAGAGCGAGCGCCGGCTGATGGCGACCATCCACGACCTCAGCCTGGCACGGCGCGCCGAGGAGGATCGTTCGAACGAACTCGTCGACCTCAACCGCAAGTACATGAAGGAAACGGAGCGCGCCGAAGCTGCCAACCGCGCCAAGTCGGAATTCCTGGCCAACATGTCCCACGAGCTGAGGACGCCGCTCAACGCCGTCATCGGCTTCTCGGAGCTGATGGAAGGCAAGTTGTTCGGGCCGCTCGGCTCGCCGCGCTACGACGAGTATGCGCGCGACATCAACTCGAGCGGCAAGCACCTGCTCGGCGTCATCAACGACATCCTCGACATGTCGAAGATCGAAGCCGGCCAGTTCTCGATCGACCGCGAGGAGATCGACCTGTGCCCGCTGATCCGCGAGACGGTGCGGGTGGTGTCGCTGCAGGCGGCGCAAAAGGCCATCACGCTCGACACCCAGATCGCCGAGCAGATGACGCTGTTCGCCGACCGCCGCGCGATCAAGCAGATCGCCATCAACCTGCTGTCCAACGCCGTGAAGTTCACCGGCGAGGGCGGCCGCATCACGGTGCGCGCCCGCAATGCAACCGGCGCGCTGACGCTCAGCATCGAGGACAGCGGCTGCGGCATCCCCAAGCATGCGCTCGCCAAGCTGGGCCGGCCGTTCGAGCAGGTCCAGAACCAGTTCTCGAAGAACCACGAAGGCTCGGGCCTCGGGCTGGCGATCTCGCGGTCGCTCGCCGAACTGCATGGCGGCGCGCTCAAGATCCGCTCCACCGAAGGCGTCGGCACGATCGTCGCGGTCCGCATTCCGGTGCGCAGGGTGCTGCGGCCGATGCAGAAGGCGGCCTGATCAAGGTTGTGCCGGCAACCTCGGGATCGCCGGCACATCGTTTCGCCAACTGGCACGGCGGGCATTCCGACGGATGCAGTCCCGCCGCTGCAGCTGTCTTTCTTAGCCGCATTTGTGCGACGCCAGACGAAATCCGTCTGGCTGCAAAATGCTCTAACGCATCCGCCAGCGCCCGCCGCCGTCGTGGCGCGGCATCTCGTCCTTGACGATCTTGCCGTCGTCATTGCGGTCGAGCAGGGCAAACAGCTTCTTCTGCCGCGACTCGATCTCCGCGCTGGTCAGCGCACCGTCGCCGTCGGCATCGAAACGCTCGACCATCCGCTGCGCGGCGCGCTCGGCGCGCATGCGCATGATCTGGTCGGCGATCTCGGCCACCGTCATCTTGCCGTCGCCGTTGCCGTCGGCATTGGCGAAACGCTGATTCATCGCGGCGGCGAATTCGTCGAAGGTGACGTCGCCGCTCTTGTCGGCATCGGCCCGCTCGAGCCGCGGCATCATCTTCATGCCCTGGCCGCGCGGACCGTCCTGGGCGGCTGCGAGGGCCGATGTTCCGGCCGTGCCTGCGAGGGCGAGGAAGGCAATCGCGAGTTTGGTCGATTTGCTCATGGGTCTTCTCCTGTTGCATCGTCACCCCCGATGCGAACCGAAGCGCTAATGGGCCCTCCCGGACATCATTTGCGCTTCGCGCGTAGCAAGCGGTCGAAATGCGTCCTGACCGTTTGCGACGTCTCCTTGAGATGGGCCTCCAGCACACCGAAATCGGGCAGGTCGGTCACCGCGAGGAGCAGGTCCGACAGCCCCGGCGGGACATCGGCGCGCTCGAACGCGCCGGTGAGGCACAGTCTCGTCATCTGTGTGATGGCCGAATAGAGGCCGTAGGCGGCAACCAGGTCCTCGCGCAGCTGGGCGCCGGCGAAGCTCGGCGCCAGCCGGTGCAGCACCTCGGCCGTTGCAGTCGAGCGCCCCTCGCCTTCGAGGCCGCCCGTCAGGGCCGCCACCTGGGCGATGAACTCCAGGTCGATCAGGCCGCCCGGGATCAGCTTGATGTCCCACAGGTCGTGCGGGGGTTTTTCGTCCTCGATCAGCTGGCGCATGTCCCGCGCCTCGGCGGCGACCTTGGCGGCGTCGCGCGGCAGCGCGATGATGGCCGTGACCTCCGCCTCCACCTGGTCGCACAGCGACGGGTCGCCGGCGATCGGGCGGGCGCGCGTCAGCGCCATGTGCTCCCAGGTCCATGCCTCGCCGCGCTGGTACTTGCTGAAGGCGTCCACATGAGTGGCCACCGGGCCCTTGTTACCCGAGGGACGCAGCCTGAGGTCGAGTTCGTAGAGCACGCCCTCGGCCGTCGGCGCGGAAACGGCCGCGATAAGCCGCTGGGTCATGCGAGTGTAGTAATGCGAGGAGGCAAGCGGCTTGTCGCCGTCGGATTCTTCGGCGTTGGCGTCGTGGTCGTAGAGCAGGATGAGGTCGACGTCGGAGCCGGCGGTGAGCTCCCGGCTGCCGAGCTTGCCCATGCCGAGGATGGCGACCCGGCCGCCGGCCACGCTGCCGTGACGGCGCGCGAATTCCGTCTGGACCGCGTCGAGGGCCGCGCCGACGGTCAGGTCGGCAAGATCGGAGAAGGCCTTGCCGGCACGCGCCGAGTCGATGGCGCCCGCCAGCAGCCGCACGCCGATCAAAAACTTCTGCTCGGCGGCAAAGATGCGCAGCCGGTCGAGCACCTCCTCGTAGAGCGAGGTGCTTTCGAGAAAGGCCGCGAGACGCGCGGCGAGATAGGCGCGGTCGGGCAGTTCGGACAGCAATGCCGGATCGAGCAGGCCGTCGAAGACATGCGGCCGGCGCGTGATGATGCCGGCGAGCCGGGGGGCGGCACCCATGATGGTGGCCATGAGCTTGAGCAGCGCCGGGTTGGACTGGAGCAGCGAGAACAGCTGGATGCCCGCCGGCAGTCCGGCCAGGAACTCGTCGAAGCGCATCAGCGCCTCGTCGGCCCTGCGCGTCTTGCCGAAGGCCTCGAGCAGCGCCGGGGTCAGCTCCGTCAGCCGTTCGCGCGCCTCGGCCGACTGGGTCGCGCGATAGCGGCCGAAATGCCAGGTGCGGATGACCCTGCAGATGTCGCTGGGGCGCTGGAAGCCCAGCTGCCGTAGCGTGTGCAGCGTGTCCGGATCGTCGACGTCGCCGGTGAAGACCAGGTTGCCGATGCCGGAGGAAAGCTCGGGCGCGGCTTCGAACAGGGCCGCATAGTGGCGCTCCACTTCCTGGAGCGATGCACGGAACACCCTAGAGAAGGCCTCTGCATCGGCAAATCCGAGCATGTGGGCGATGCGGGCCAGGCCCTCGTCGTCTTCCGGCAGCGTGTGGGTCTGCTCGTCGGCCACCATCTGGATGGCGTGCTCGACGCGGCGCAGGAACCAGTACTGCCGTTCGAGCGCGTCGCGCGCCTCGGCGGTGATCCAGCCGCGGACGGCGAGCTGGTCGAGCATCGGCACGGTGGCGCGGCCGCGCAGCTCCGGAAAGCGGCCGCCGGCGATCAGCTGCTGGGTCTGGACGAAGAACTCGATCTCGCGAATGCCGCCGCGGCCGAGCTTGACGTTGTGCCCCTTCACGGCGACCTCGCCGTGGCCCTTGTGGGCATGGATCTGGCGCTTGATGGAATGCACGTCGGCGATGGCGGCGTAGTCCAGGTACTTGCGCCAGACGTAGGGGCGAAGTTCCTTGAGGAAGGCCTCGCCGGCCGCAATGTCGCCAGCCACCGGCCGCGCCTTGATCATCGCCGCCCGTTCCCAGTTCTGGCCGCGGCTTTCGTAGTAATGCAGCGCGGCGTGGATCGAGATCGCCAGGGGCGTGGAGCCTGGGTCGGGACGCAGCCTGAGGTCGGTGCGGAAGACGTAGCCGTGCTCGGTGCGGTCCTGCAGGATGCGCACCAGCCGACGAGTCAGGCGGGAGAAGAGGTCCGTCGCCTCGTGCGGATCGGCGACGGCCGGGGCCTCGGGGTCGAAGAAGACGACAAGGTCGATGTCGGACGAGAAATTCAGCTCGCGCGCGCCGAGCTTGCCCATGCCAAGGATGATCCAGCCGGAACCTGCGGCGGGCACCTCGGGGTCGGGCAGATGCAGCTTGCCCTGGCGGTGCGCGTCGCGGAGCAGGAAATCGATCGCAGCGCCGGTGCAGAGATCGGCGAGGCTGCTCAACCTGTGGACCGTCTCCGACGCGTCGGCCTCGCCGGCGAGATCCGCCAGGGCGATGAGGAAATGCGCTTCCGACTTCAACCTGCGCAGGCGCATCATCAGGATGGCTTCGGTGACGTCCGCCTCGCGCGGTGCGGCCGCTATGGCCTGGCCGATCGAGCGCAGCCGCTCGTCGACGGATTGATCGAACAGGCGGTCGAGCATTTCCGGCTGCCGGCGCGCGCTGTCGCGCATGAATTCGGAAAGATCGAGCACCGCCGCGAGAAAATGCTGGGCCGCCCCCCGGCCCTTGAGGAAGGCAACGAGGCGACCGAGACCGGCCTCCCCGGCATGGCCGGCGAGTTCCGCAAGGTTGCTCGCGCCTGCCTCGGCATCCAGCGGCGTCAGCTCTATCCTGGGCGCCAGGCGCCATTCCTGAGCTGTCTTGGTCGCGGCCGGGCTCTTCATCTATTCGTCCTTGGATCCGGGAAAGGCCATCTGGACGGATAATCCGGGATTGCCGGGCAAAAGATCAAGCCGGCCCTTGTGAAAGTCCATCACCGCTTTTGCGAGGCTGAGGCCGAGCCCGGAGCCCGGCTGCGAGCGGCTCTGCTCGAGGCGCACGAAGCGCTCGGTGGCGCGCTGCCGGTCGCCTTCGTCAGGAATGCCGATGCCGTTGTCCGACACGGTGACGCGGATCTCGCCGTCACGGCGTTCGAGGGAGACCGCGACGGCAGGTTTCTCAACCGCGCCGGCAGAGTATTTGAGCGCGTTGTCGATGATGTTCGAAAGCGCCTGGGCGATCAGCTCGCGATTGCCGCCGACCACGAACTCGCCCGATGCCTCGCTGGAGAAGGCAACGCCCAGTTCCTCGGCCACGGGCTCGTAGAGATCGATCACATCGCGGACAACCGGCCCCAGATCGACTTTTGCCAGCGGCTCGGCCGAATAGCCCGCCTCCAGACGCGAGATCATCAGGATGGCGTTGAAGGTCCGGATCAGCTGGTCCGACTCGGCGATGGTGACATCCAGGGCCTCGCGGTAGTCGGCGCCGCTCTTCTTGCCCGAGAGTGCCGCCTCCGCGCGATTGCGCAGGCGGGTCAGCGGCGTCTTCAGATCATGGGCGATGTTGTCGGAGACCTGCTTCAGCCCTTCGTTGAGATGGGCGATGCGGGCCAGCATGGCGTTGAGGTTTTCCGACAGGCGGTCGAACTCGTCGCCGGCGCCGGTGACCGGCAGCCGGCCGCTCAGGTCACCGCCCATGATGCGGCGGCTCGCCTCGGACACGTCGTCGATGCGCTTGAGCGCCCGTCGTCCGACGAAGTACCAGATCAGCAGTCCGCCGACCGCCATCATGCCCAGCGCCACCATCAGCGAGCGCTGCACGACGCTGCGGAAACGCTCGGGTTCGCCGAGATCGCGGCCGACCATGAGGATCATCTGGTTGGGCAGGCGCAGCACGACCGCGATCGCGTTGTGGCCGACCGCAGGAACGGCAACTCCTTGCTCGTCGGACCCTCCCTCGCCGCGCCTTATCTCGCCGTAGCGCTCATAGGAAAACGGCAGCTCGGTCCAGCCGTCGCGTTCGAGCACGCCCGGCTGGATGCTCTGGACGTTGCCAGAAAGTATGCGGCCGTTCGGGTCGGCGAGGAGATAGAGGTTGGCGCCGGGCTGGCGGGAACGCTGCCCCACGACCCGTACCAGGACCGGGATGCCGCCGCGTTGATAGGCTCCGGCGAGGCCCAGCACCTCCTCGTTGACGGTCTCCCTGGTCTGCGCCAGCAGCATCCGCGCCGACAGCGACGTCATGTAGAAGACGAGGAGGATGGCGCAGAGGGCGAACAGCAGCAGATAGAGCGCCGAAAGGCGCGCCGCGGTCGTCTTCATGATGGCCGGCAGCCCGAGCCCCATCAGGCGGCCTTGAGCATGTAGCCGGCGCCGCGGACCGTATGCAGGACCGGCTTGTCGAAGCCCTTCTCGATCTTGCCGCGGAGCCGCGACACGTGGACGTCGATGACGTTGGTCTGCGGGTCGAAGTGATAGTCCCAGACGTTCTCCAGCAGCATCGTGCGGGTGACCACCTGCCCTGCGTGGCGCATCAGGTACTCGAGCAGGCGAAACTCGCGCGGCTGCAGCGTGATTTCATGGCCGGCGCGCCGGACCGAATGGCCCAGCCGGTCGAGCTCCAGGTCGCCGACACGGTAGACCGTCTCGGATTCGCGCGCCGGGGCGCGCCGGTTGAGCACTTCGACGCGGGCGAGAAGCTCTGAAAAGGCGTAGGGCTTGGTCAGGTAGTCGTCGCCGCCGGCCCTGAGGCCGGTGACGCGATCGTCCACCTCGCCCAGGGCGGAGAGGATCAGGACGGGCGTGGCGTTGCCGCGCGAGCGCAGCCCGGCGATGACCGAAAGCCCGTCGCGCCTGGGCAGCATGCGATCCACGACCATGACGTCGTATTCGCCGGCGTCCGCCAGGGCAAAGCCCGAGTCGCCGTCACCGGCGACATGGGCCGTATGGCCCGCTTCGCCGAAGGCCTTCTGCAGATAGTCGGCAGCCTCGCGGTCGTCTTCGATGACGAGAATCTTCATGGCGCCGTTATACGCGATTTTGTCTGAGAGCAGAGGCAGCATATTGTGCCTTCCAGGTCCTGGGGCGGCGCCGACCGATAGGTTCGGCGCGTCGCCGCAAGCGGCAGCGGGAGACAGGTCCCGCTGCCGCTGGAGCCGTTTCGACGAGTGACAGACGATCCGGCCCCGCCGCTCCCGCCACTTCAACTCGGGGGTGAGAAAGCCGAGCGGCGGGAGCGTTCAGCTCGGTCGATCAGCCCTGGTTGACCGGCAGAGCGACGAAGCGGTTGGAATTGTCCCGGCTGATCTGGAACAGGACGGCCTTGCGGCCGGCCTTTTCCGCCTGGTCGAGCACCTTGGTCACGTCGCCCGGCGCATTGACTTCCACCGAGTTTACCGTGGTGATGACGTCGCCGGCCTGGATACCGCGATCGGCCGCGTCGCTGGAGGGGTCGACGTCGGTGACAACGAGGCCCTTGCCGTCCTCGGAACGCGTGACCGTCAGGCCGAGATCGGCGAGCGAGCTGGGTTCGCGGGCGTCAGCGGGCTCGTCGGCCGCAGCGCGCTTCTCCGCGCCGGGGATCTCGCCGAGGCCGACCTTGAACGACTGCGCCTTGCCGTCGCGCCAGACGGTGACGTCAACCGACTTGCCGGGCGCGATGCCTGCGACCAGCTTCGACAGTTCCTTAGGCGAGGCGACTTCCTTGCCGTCCACCGCGGTGATGATGTCGCCCGCGGCGATGCCCGCCTTCCTGGCCGGGCCGTCGTCCTGGGCGCTGGCGACGATCGCGCCCTTTTCGCTCTTGAGCCCGAGCGACTCGGCGATGTCCTTGGTCACCGGCTGGATCTCGACGCCGAGCCAGCCGCGCTGGACGCTGCCGTTCTTCATCAGGTCCTGCACCACCTGCTTGGCGGTCGAGGCCGGGATGGCGAAGGCGATGCCGACATTGCCGCCCGAGGGCGAGAAGATCGCGGTGTTGATGCCGACCACTTCGCCGTTGAGGTTGAAGGCGGGGCCGCCGGAATTGCCGCGGTTCACCGCCGCGTCGATCTGGATGAAGTCGTCATAGGGGCCCGCGCCGATGTCGCGGCCGCGCGCCGAGACGATGCCGGCAGTGACGGTGCCGCCGAGGCCGAACGGATTGCCGACGGCGACGACCCAGTCGCCGACCCGCACCTTGGAGTCGTCGGCGAAGCCGACATAGGTGAACTTGGTGTCGGCATCGACCTTGAGGACGGCGAGATCGGTACGCGGATCGGTGCCGATGAGCTTGGCGTCGTATTCCTTGCCGTCGTCGCTGACGATGGTGTAGGCGCTGCCGCCTTCGACGACGTGGTTGTTGGTGACGACATAGCCGTCAGCGGAGATGAAGAAGCCCGACCCCTGGGCAACGGGCCGCGGGCGCGCATCCCGCCCACGGTTGGGGCGGTTGTATTGCGGGCCGCGGTTGTTGTCGCCCTCTTCGCCGAACTGGCGGAAGAAGCGCTTGAGCGGATGATCTTCGGGGAGGTTTTCGAAGTCGCGCTGGTCGAAGAACGGCGATCCGCCGCGGTCGGCGACGGGGTTGACCTTGGCCTTGACCTGCACGCTGACGACGGCCGGCGAAACCTGATCGACCACATCGGCGAAACCGGGGGCCTGAGCCGACTCGACGCGCACCGCCTGAGCAAAGACGGGAGCCGTGCCGCCGGCTACGGCGCCCAGACCGATCGCACCGGCAAGGGCAACGGACGCGGCGGCTGCCAGAAGGCGCTTGCGCGAATGCGAATGGGAGGTGGGGGTGCTCATCTTCTCTGATCCTCTTGAAGGGATGCCCGAAACATCCGGTGCCCAAGAGATAGAGAGGCTCACATTACCGCGCCATTTCCGAAGGATGAAACTTTCGTAATGTTGGCTCAGCCGTCCCTGTGCAGGATCGAGTCGAGTTGCTTCTCCTCTTCGCTGCTCAGTCCGGCAGGCTCCTGCCTGCGACGCGACCGGGCCGAGAAGAAGATGAAGGCGCCACCGCCGGCCAGAAGCAGGATGGGCGCGCCCCAGAGCAAAGCATTGCGCAGGTTGAAGCGCGGCTTGAGCAGCACGAACTCGCCGTAGCGGGCAACGATGAAGTCGACCGCCTGGGCGTCGCTGTCGCCGGCCACCAGGCGTTCCCGAACCAGCACCCGCAAATCGGCGGCAAGCTCGGCGTCGGAATCGTCGATCGACTGGTTCTGGCACACCAAGCAACGCAGTTCGGCGGAGATGGCGCGAGCCCGCGCCTCGAGAACCGGGTCGGCGAGCATCTCGCTCGGCTTGACCGCCAGGGCGGTGCCGGCGAACAGGAGGACGGCGAGGAAAGCCGCCGTCGATGTCAGCTTCGTTTTCATCACGAGACCGCGCCAACCTTCGCTGCGGCGCCGGACCTGCGCCGCGCCGGTGCCCCGACGCGCAGGCGCCGGTCCATCAGCGAAACCGTGCCGCCCGCCATCATGAACAGGGGCCCGACCCAGATCAAGAGGACCATCGGCTTCCACCACAGGCGCACGACCACCAATCCGTCTGGAGAGGCGTCTCCGAGCGAGATGTAGATCTGGCTGAGCCACATCGTCCTGATGCCCGCTTCGGTCGTCGGCATCTGGCGCGCAGGATAGAAACGCTTGGCGGATACGATCTCGGCGACGGCCTTGCCGTCGGCGTCGAGCAGTGAGAACCGCCCCTGGTCCTCCGTATAGTTCGGGCCGCGCGCCGGCTGGAGCCCTTCGAAACGCAGGCTCTTGCCGGCGATCTCCACGACCTGCCCCTGCTTCATCACCAGGATGGCCTCGCTCTGGAAGGCAATGACCCCGACGATGCCCATAAGCGTCAGGCCGAGGCCAAGATGGGCCAGCGCCGTGCCGAACACCGAGCGCGGCAGGCCGATCAGACGGCGCACGGCAACTGCCGGCGCCACCGAGCCGACGCCAGACTTGAGCGCAAGGTCGGTAAGCGCACCAAGCACGAGCCAGGTGGCAAGTCCCGCGCCAAGGGCGGCGAAGACCGAAGTTCCGTCGACGAACAGCAGCGCAGCCAGCACCACCAGCAATGCCCCGCCGAAGGCGAACATCAGCCGCTGCGCGACGGCCGCCACGTCGCCCCGCTTCCAGGCCAGCAACGGCCCGAAGGGCACAATCGCCAGGAGCGGGAGCATCACCGGGCCGAAGGTCAGGTTGAAGAATGGTTCGCCGACCGAGATCTTTTCGCCGAACAGCGCCTCGACGACGAGCGGGTAGAGCGTACCGATGAGCACGGTCGCCGTCGCCGTCGTCAGGAACAGGTTGTTCAGGACCAGGGCGCCTTCGCGCGAGATCGGGTGGAAGAGGCCGCCGGCGGTCAGCGAAGAGGCGCGCAAGGCGAAAAGCGTCAGCGAGCCGCCGATGAAGAAGGTCAGGATGCCGAGGATGAAGACGCCGCGGCTGGGGTCGCTGGCGAAGGCGTGGACCGAGGTGAGCACGCCGGACCGCACCAGGAAGGTGCCGAGCAGGGAAAGCGAGAAGGTCAGGATCGCGAGCAGCAGGGTCCAGATCTTCAGCGCCGACCGCTTTTCCATCACGATCGCCGAATGCAGCAGCGCGGTGCCCGCGAGCCAGGGCATGAAGGAGGCGTTCTCGACCGGATCCCAGAACCAGAACCCGCCCCAGCCGAGTTCGTAATAGGCCCAGTAGGACCCCATCACGATGCCGCCGGTCAGGAACACCCAGGCGGCCAGCGTCCAGGGCCGAACCCACCTTGCCCAGGCGGCGTCGATGCGCCCTTCGATCAGCGCCGCGACGGCGAAGGAGAAGCAGACCGAAAAGCCGACATAGCCGAGATAGAGCAGCGGCGGGTGCACCGCGAGGCCGATGTCCTGTAGAATGGGATTGAGGTCCCGGCCCTCGATCGGCGCCGGGATCAGCCGCTTGAACGGATTGGAGGTGATAACGATGAAGAGCAGGAAGGCGGTGGCGATCCAGCCCTGCACCGCGAGCACGTTGGCTCTGAGGGTGGCGGGAAGATTGCCGCCGAAGACGGCGACCATTGCGCTGAACATGGCCAGGATCATGATCCACAGCAGCATGGAGCCTTCGTGATTTCCCCAGGTGCCGGTGATCTTGAAGAGCAGCGGCTTCAGCGAATGGGAATTCTCCCAGACGTTCATGACGGAGAAGTCCGACTTCACATAGGCCATCGTCAGGGCGGTGAACGACAGCGCGATCAGCGCCAGCGTGGTGATGGCCGCCGGACCACCTACCGCCATCAGCCTTGCGTCGCCGGTGCGTGCACCAACCATGGGAACCACCGACTGCACGACCGAAAGGACGAGAGCCAGGATGAGTGCAAAATGACCGATCTCGACCATGTCGATGCCGCCTATTGTTTGGTTTCCTGCCAGACGCCCTTTTCCTTCAGGCTGTCTGCGACTTCCTTGGGCATGTAGTTCTCGTCGTGCTTGGCCAGCACGCTGTCGGCGATGAAGACGCCATCGGGCCCGAAGCTGCCTTCAGTGATGACGCCCTGCCCTTCGCGGAAAAGGTCCGGCAAGATGCCGGTGTAGCGCACCTTGACCGTGCCGTCGGTGTCGGTGACACCGAATGCGACCTCGACGCCGGTGCCGCGCACGATCGAGCCGTTCTCGACCAGGCCGCCGAGGCGGATGCGCTGGCCCGGCTGGAGGTTTGCCGCCTGGAGATCGGCAGGCATGTAGAAATAGGAGGCCTTCTGGCCGAGCCCATAGAAGGTGAGAGCAGTGGCGGCGCCGAGAAAGGCGAGCGCCCCGGCGATGACAGACAAACGCTTCTGCTTGCGCGTCATGACTACTCCGTCACCTTCAGGCCGAGCGTCCCGGCCAGTTCCGAGAGCTTCTTGCCACCGTCGCTGTCGCCGCCGAGCGCCGCATAGCCCCGGTCGAACGCGTCCTGCGCAAGGTCCTTCTTACCAAGCACGGAATACGAACGGACCAGACGCAGCCATCCTTCCGGATCGGCCGGGTTCTGGCGCAGCTTTTCGTCGAGCCCGGAGACCATGTTCTCGATCATGGCCGTGCGGTCGCCCGACGACATGGAGGCGGCAGCCTCGATATCGGCATCGGTCGGGCCGGCCTGGCCAGCGCCGGCGCTCGGCGCGGCGGGGCCGACGGCCCGCGCGGCGGCCTGTTCGGCAGCCTCGCGCCAGGGCGAGTCGGCGGGAAGGTCGACAACCATCTGCCGCCACATGGCGGCGGCCTCGGCAAGCTTGCCCTCCTGGGCCAGCGACAGGCCGAGGAAGTAGTGCGCCTTGGCGTTGGCCGGTTCGAGCTGGACCGCCGCATCGAAGGCGGCACGCGCATCGGCAGTGACTATACCGCCGGCAGCAGCCGTCATCGCCTCGCCGAGACCGGACTGGCGCGTCGCGGTCGTCCCCAACAGCTTAATGGCGTTGCCGTAGGCGACGACTGCGTCATTGACGCGGCCAGTCCGCATGTAGACTGGAGCCAGCACGTCCCATCCCCTGCCATCCGACGGATTGGCAACGAGATGGGCCTCGGCACGGGCAATCAGGTCACTTACCGAGCTGTTGGCCGGGTTGTCGGCCATGCGGGCACTGAGGGGCTGATCGGGGATATCGGGGGAACCCGACAGCGTGTAGGCACCCCAACTGACCAGCGGTACGGCCAACACGGCGATGCCACCGACGATCTTGGCGGCCGTCAACGACCCACTCGAGGTCTTCGGCTGGTTGCCGGTGCCGAGCCGCAAGATGCGCCGTGCGATCTCGGCCCGCGCATGTTCGGCATCGGTCGCTGCAATGACGCCGCGTGCCGTGTCCTTGTCGATCTCGGCCAACTGGTCACGATAGACTTCTAGGTCATGGCTGCGGTCGACCTCCTGTTCCGCTCGCCGCGCAAGCGGCAGCAGAACGGCAAGACTTGCAACCAAGGTAAGTGAAGCGGCTACGACCCAGAACAGCATGGCGAATAAATAGCCAGCGGCAACAGAACTGCCAACATGGCCGCCCTGCGGCTTATTGACGATTCACTTGCCGCCGCCGGCGGCTGCGGCGCAGCTCAGCTCAACGGCGTCCAGCTGCCGTCGGGGTTTCGACAGGCCGTGCCGCGGGCAACGAGCGGCGTGCCGCCGGTGAAGACGGTCTGCGAATACTGCCTGCAATCCTGGGAGCCGACTCTGTAGGGCTGGGCCGCGACAACTTCGCCGGACTGGCTTTCACCCTTCCAGGCGACGGCCTGGCCGCCCTGGCCGTACTCAAGCGCCCGGTACTCGGCCTCGAGCGCCTTGCGCCGATCGCCGCTGCTCAAATCGCCGCCGATCGAACCGCCGATGAGCCCGCCCTCCATTGCATCGATGATGCGTGCGGCCACCTTGCGGTTGGGGCCGGCCGCACCCGCTCCGCCAACCGAGGGAATGATGCCATCGCCGCCCCCCAGCCCGCTGGTTGCACAGCCGGATATGGCAAATAGCCCGGCGATCATCGCCAACCGAAGTCTCATATCTATCAACGGTCCCGAATTTCTCTTCCGCTTACAAGGAGTTGGCGTCGCGTTAGTGCGCATCTTTGGCCGAAATGGGGCCGATTCGGCCAGTCGAATCTACTGCACTCCGCCCAGTTCCACGACTGCTTTCAGCCCACCCAGGGACGACCGCTCCAACAACAGCCTGCCGCCATATTCCTTGACCAGATCGGCCACTATGGCGAGCCCCAGTCCGGTGCCCGGCTTGGTCTCGTCGAGGCGACTGCCGCGCTTCAGGGCTTCGCGAGCCTTGTCTTCGGGTATTCCGGGGCCGTCGTCCTCGATCCGGATCGCAAAGCGCGGCGGCTCTTCGGCGATCGGCGGCAAGGCTTCGACTGACACCCTGACTTCCCGGCGGGCCCATTTCATGGCGTTTTCGAGCAGGTTGCCGACGATTTCCTCGAGATCCTCGCGCTCGCCGGCAAACATCACCTCGCCCGCTGGCAAGGCAAGCGAGATGGTCGTGCCCCGCGAGAGCTTGCCCATGACCCTCACCATCCGCTGCAGCAGCGGCGCGACGGGCGTGCGATAGACGACGCTCTCGCGCTGCGCGGCAACACGCGCGCGCTGCAGATAGTGATTGATCTGCTTCTGCATCGCCGCGGCGTGATCGGAGATCAGCTGCCCCTTCGGCCCGCCCATCGCCCGCCCCTCGTTCAGCATCACCGCCAGCGGCGTCTTCAGCGAATGTGCCAGATTGCCGACCTGGGTGCGGGAGCGCTCGACGATCCTTCGATTGTTCTCGATGAGGGCATTGGTCTCGTTGGCGAGCGGCTGGATCTCCGCCGGAAAGCGCCCGGTCAAGCGTTGCGCGGTGCCTTCGCGCACCATGGCGAGCGCGTTGCGCACGCGGCCGAGCGGCTGCAGGCCAAGGAGAATGGCAATGGCATTGATGGCGATCATGCCGAAGCCGAACAGCGAGAGGTATGAGAACAGCCGCCATTCGAAGCCACGGATCTCGTCCTCGAGTTCGGTGCGGTTGCCCATGACGCGGAACCGGGCGATGCGGTTCTGCGAATCCAGCACGAACTCGCTCTCGAACACCTCGAGTTCCTCGCCGGCGATGCCTTCCGCCTGATAGTGGCGCTGGAAGTCGGTATCGAATGGCACTTCTTCGGCGCTCGGCGACGGCACCGCCTCGGTCATCGACGACGACCGCAACTGTCCCACCAGCCCCTTCGAAACCGGTTCCACCGACCAGTACCAGCCCGATTCCGGCTCCGAAAAGCGCAGGTCCCCGAGGTCCGGGCCGCCGGTCAGCGTACCGCCGTCCGAGACGCCGACCGAGCCGATGAGGTTGAACAGATGTGCGGAAAGCAGGCTGTCGAAGCCGCGCTCGCTGGTCTGGCGATAGAGCGACCCGATGACCGTGAAGATCAGGGCGAAGGCCAGGATCGCCCACACGGTCGAAAACGCAATGACGCGGAAAGCCAACGACCGCGGGCCGAGGCTCAGCGCGTATCGCTTCAAGCGGGACAGACGTTTGTTGAGCTTTTCCGCCTCAGGCCTCCGGTTCGCGCATGCGGTAACCCATACCGCGGACCGTTTCGATCATGTCGATACCCATCTTCTTGCGAAGGCGGCCGACGAACACCTCGATGGTATTGGAATCCCGGTCGAAGTCCTGGTCGTAGAGATGCTCGACCAGTTCGGTCCGCGAGACCACCTCGCCCATGTGATGCATGAGGTAGGCGAGAAGCCGGAATTCGTGCGACGTCAGCTTCAGCGGCACGCCGTTGACATCCGCTTTCGACGACTTGGTGTCGAGCCGCAGTGGTCCGCAGGCGAGTTCCGACGAAGCATGGCCGGCGGCGCGCCGGATCAGCGCCCTCACGCGCGCCAGCACCTCCTCGATATGGAACGGCTTGGTAACGTAGTCGTCGGCACCGGCATCGATCCCGGCGACCTTGTCGCTCCACCGGTCGCGCGCCGTCAGCATCAGGACGGGCATCTTGCGCCCTTCCCGGCGCCAGCGCTCCACCACGCTGATGCCGTCCATCTGCGGCAGCCCGATGTCGAGCACGACCGCGTCATAAGGCTCGGTGTCGCCGAGAAAATGTCCTTCCTCGCCATCGAAGGCCTTGTCGACGACGTAGCCGGCGTCGGTCAAAGCCTCCGAAATCTGGCGATTGAGATCTTTGTCATCCTCGACGACGAGTATTCGCATGCGGTTTTGCGACCAGTGAAACTTCGGAAGAGATATAGGCCGATTCCGACCCAGGGGAAATCGGCGCTATTCGGCGGGGACCACCACCTCGACCCGACGCGGTCGCTGTCCGTCCTTGCCGGGAACCAGAACGACGATGACGCAGACGGACCGGCCGCCCTTGTTGGACTCCGACGCCCTCGCCAAGGTGCCGCCGTACTGGTCGGCCACCTGCTGCCCGATCGAATAGCAATCCGCCTGGGCCACGACGTATTCCCCGTCGGTCGCGCCGCGCTGGGGCTCCGCGGCAACGGGGCTGGCCAGAAGGCCAGCCGCCAGGGGCGTAGCGACCGCAAGCCTGAATATGGAACGAGACGTTGTCATGTCGGAACTTCTAATACAGCAGTGCTGAACGCCGAATGAACGATGAGTTCACGCAAATGTCGGCAATTGCAACCCTAGCGGTTCCTGCCGATCCGCTCCCTTGCACTCAGTCGGCCCATCAGCGCAACAAGCCCGGAAATCGCGGTGATCGCCTGCAGGAGCGTGTCGGTCAATGCCGCATTGTCGATGCCTGCAACGGGCACTCCGGCAACCCCGGCAATCCCTACCAACAGCGTAACGACGGAGGCCCAGATGGTTCGCGACAAGTACCAGGGTTTGACATCGGTCATGGCAGCATCCTTTCAGCGGATTGGGTTCAAACAAGCACAAGCCCCCGCGTGGCCGGCAGACCCCAGCCGGCGGCGACACTGTATTGGCGAACGGTGATATCGAGCGCGGCCGGTGGCGAGCCGAAATCCGCGACGATCTCGGAGGCGGCATAGGTCCAGCCCGGCACAGGTACGTTCGCAGAGCGGACGATGGTGCCACCCACGGGTGCGACTTCGACGCGGTATTCCTCCCGCTGCTCGCCGAGCGGGATTTCGCCCGCGTCCCAGCTGTCGGCGTCGATCCTGCCGCGCCTGACCCAGGCAACGGCAAGATCGCCGCCGGGCGTCCGCTTCGCCCGCAGATGCACCGGTGAAAAGGGCAGCAGTGCCCGCCGCCCGCCGATCTCGCTGTGGGCCGAATAGTTGCCGCCCGCGAAATCGGCCCCCAGGGGGCCTACGCGCCAGTTGAGCCGAAGCCCGGCTTCGGCCGGCAGCAGGCCGGCGGGGACGACGGCTTCGTCGATGACTACGAAGGCCGCGCCGGCCGATGCGCCGGAAGCGGTCGCATCGCCGGTGCCGAGTTGACCGCGCAACAGTCCGGACAACTGCCATATGCCGGGCGCGGTCTCCGCCGCCGTCTCGAACTGGACGAGTTCCCACTCGCCGTTCGAGGACCGGATCGCGGCGAGATTGGCGCCATTGAGCAGTTGCGCGCGGCTGACGCTCGCGAGTTCTCCCTCGTAGAGTTCGACGGACACGGTGGCGGCCCGGTCGATCCGGCCTTCCACGCCCGGCGGCATGGCCGCTCTCAACACGCCCATCTCGGCGCGACGAACGACTGATCCGCGCAGCACGAAGCCCGTGTCTTCTGGGGAAACTAGCAGCGCCTGGCTTCGCCAGGGTGTCTGGATCGCGGCGACGCGAAACTGTTCGTGCGGGGGTGCGGAGATGCTGCCCGTCATCGGAAGATCGAGGAACACCGCATGAGGCTGACCGGCAACGGTGGACGGTGCCGGTTCGACCCCGGCATAGGAAGACCGCCATGCAGCCGCCACGGTGCGGTTGAGCTGGCGCGCCGCGACGCGCCTGATCAGCCCCTGCTCGATTTCGGTGACCAGGAACTCCGAGTTGCTGCCGGACGCCGGCACCTTGACGATCGTGCCGGGCTCGACGTCGGCCCGAGGTTCGGCAACCGCGAAGTTCAACTGCTCGCGTTCGCCCCAGCGGCGTCGCATCCAGTCCTGGGCAAGCGCCCGCGCCTGTCCGGCCTCGAGCATTCCTGGGAACGAAATGGTGTGTTGCCGGCTCCCGCCGGCGCCGAACTGCCGACTGCGAACCGCCGACGCCTGGTAGTCGGTCACGGGATCGCGGAAACCGAGCACCACCTCGGCCGGGATGTCGTTGGACGGAGCCCGTACGATCTCGGCAGCGTGTCTGTCCCCCTCGATCGCCAGTTCGTCCAGCACCACCGCCTGATCGCTCGACGCCGTCGACCGCCTGAACACGAGGCGGTCGGCCTGCTGGATCACGGACAAGCCATAGAGATCGATGAGCGGCTCGAGGGCCGCACGCGCCGACGTGGGATCGGCCAGGACGTAGCCCGCCAGGGTATCGTTGGCGCCATCCGCATCCGCCGCCGGCAGGCCGTGGTCTGCCAGGATGGCGTTGACGAGATCGGCAACGGTCGGCCCGACCAGACGGCCATTCAGCCAATGCCCGCGATGCCAGGCCGAACCATCCGACCAGGTGCTCGCCTGCAGGGGAAAGGCCGGGTACGGCCTCGCGTCCCACGCCCAGACATAAGAGCGCGACACGTCCACCATGCGGCCGCCATAGAGCGGGGACTGCGGATTGCGCTGGACATCGTCGACGGCTGGCTCCCAATGCCTGGCATGGGCCTCCAGCAAACGGCGCTGGGCGATATCCGATCTCCCACCGACGGAAAAATACGGCACGCCGTTCTCGGATGACTTGACGTCCGGGAACATGTTGGGCTGGTTCGGGCCCTTGTCGACGGCGGGACAGCCGATCTCGGTAAACCAGATCGGCTTGCTGCAGGGTACCCATGCAGTCGGGTCGGCAAGCTCTACGGCGCCACGCCGGTCGAAATGCCGGTTGCTCCACCAGCCCGAGAGGTCTTTGTAACGGAAAACCCAGTCTTTGCCGTAGGCTCCGTCGGTGATCACCTTGCGCGACCGCTGCAGCCTGGCGGTGAAATCGGGATAGTACCAGTCGAAACCCTCGCCGCCGCCGATCGAGGCGCGCAGGCCGGCGGGATCGTAGGGCGAGGCAAATCCATCCGGGTTGCCGCCAGCATAATCGGCGTCGCGCCAGTCCGACAAGGGCATGTAGTTGTCGATGCCGACCGCGTCGATTGCCGGGTGGGCCCACAGCGGGTCGAGGTGAAAGTAGACGTCGTCGCTGCCGTCGCTCGGGTGATAGCCGAAATATTCGCTCCAGTCGGCGCCGTAGGTGATCTTGCAGCCGGGGCCGACAACCGAACGGACATCCGCCGCCAGCGTGCAAAGCTCCTCGACGAAAGGAAAGGCCCCCGAGCCGTCGCGCAGCGTAGTCAGGCCGCGCAACTCGCTCCCGAGCAGGAAAGCGTCGACCCCGCCGGCGAGTACCGCAAGGTGGGCGTAGTGCAGAATGAAGCGCCGATAGCCCCAGTCTGTGGGATTTCCCGAGAATTCGACGGTGTAGGTGACAGGGTCAAACTGACCGACCGCCGCCTGCCCGGAGAAGGCATCCACCTGGCTGCGGGCGGCCGCGGTGCGGTCGGCAGACCCCGGGAGCATCGGCGCAGGCGTGCAGGTGATGCGTCCGCGCCACGGATAGGGTGGCTGGCTAGGCTGGCCATAGGGATCCGGCAGGGCGTTGCCCGCCGCAATGTCCATCATCACGAACGGATAGAGCGTCACCTTCAGGCCCCGCGCCTTGATCTCGGCGATCGCCTCCAGGACGCTGCGATCGGATGGCGTGCCGCCATAGGCGGCTTCGCCGTCATGCTTCGAGATCACGAGAGCATCGGGTCGATCGACGCCTCCCACTTGCCAGGCGGCAGACAGGCCGGAGGGCGAGGCGGTGGTCACCCCGGGCCTCAGGCGGCAGTGCCCGGCACGCAGGTCGTCGCCGAACCAGGCCACGACCAGGGCGACGTGCTCGAGGTTGGGACAGAGCATCTGCAGCTCGTCCAGGGACGCGGCGATGTCGGTGCCGGCATGGATCACGTGCCGGTTGATCGCGTCGGTCTCGCCGGGCCGCTTCTTGCGACTGACCAGCCTGGTCGAAAGACCGTATTCGGTGGCGCCGGGGATCAGGGAAACCGCACGGATGCGGCCGTACAGTTCGCCGACCGGCCGCATCACCTCGAACTGCATCTGCGGGATGCGGTTGCCGAACTCGCCGATGTCGAGGTTCTCGACCACGACATAGGCAACGCCGCGATAGGCCGGCGTGTTGGCGGCTCCCTGCTTGGCTGCGATCAGCGGATCGACGGCCTGGTCTTCGGTGCCGCGGTGCACGCGCAGTTCGATGGTGTCGCGATCGATCTCGCGGCCGTCCGCCCAAACCCTGCGAATTCCGGCGATTTCGCCCTCGCACAGCGCAAATGCCGCGTTCGCATAGTAGGAATATTCCGTCAGCTTGGGACCGAGCTTGCCTTGCCGCCGGGTGCGGCGCGTCTCCTTGAAACGTGTCGCCCAGATCAGCGTCCCGCCGATGCGGGCGGTGCCGTAGACGCGCGGCAGCGAGCTGCCCTCTTCGGCGGTGAACGGCCGGGGGCCGGACATTCGCGGCCCCTCGATCCTCCGGGTACCCTCGATGAGCGCCCGGTCGATGGCATAACCCGCAAGGGCGCCTGCCGCGGTGCCGATGGCGCTGCCGATCGGTCCGAGCATTCCGCCCAGGAATGCCCCGGCGGCCTGCAGTAGGATGGTTGCCATCGGAACCTCCGGGGAGCGCTAGTCTGGAAAGGCGAATGCGGCTGCCAGGCGTTGCCGCCACTGCGGCACCATCCGCGTCAGCGTCACGCCGTGATCCTGATAGGCGTGAACGAAGCGATCCGCCGCAACGAGGATCGCGGCGTGCTTGGCCGGCAGGTGCTGCCGCCAGCGGAAGACGATCACGTCGCCCGCGCCGGCTTCCGCAACCGGCCTTTCGCAAAAATGACGGCGCAGGCCCTCGAGCAGGCGCTCTTCTCCCGTCGCTTCGGCCCAATCGGGAGCATAGGGCCCGGGCCGTTCGAGTTCGTGGCCATAAACGTGGCGCCAAATGCCGCGCACGAGCCCCAGGCAGTCGCAGGCAACCCCCCTTCGGCAGCCCTGGTGCCGATAGGGAGTTCCGACCCAGCCAAGCGCCTCCTCGACGACGGCCGCAGCCTTCGCGTCGCGCTCGGTCATGGCACGATCGGCCCTCCGTCGAACACACCACCCTCGGTGACGTACGAATATCCGGCGTCATTGCCGGGAAGGTGCGGGAAGCCCCTGAAGTTGGCGGCATTGGCGAATTTCGCCTTGCAGGTGGCGAATGCCTTGTCGCAGCCGGCGCGAACCGTGAACGGGTCGCCGACAACCAGGGCGGGTCCAGAGCCTGCCTCAAGCAGAAGGGTCGCGCCGCCGGCGTCCTTGCGGTGTTCCGATATGCGCTCCGTCCGCCCGGCGCGCGCGCCGCCCGTCCAGGTAAGCGTGCCATGGGTGAACCAGCCGGCATCGAAACCGAACAGTCCAACTGCAACGAGCATGTTCGGGTCGACATATGCCGCAACGGATCCCGCGGCTGCGAATTGCGCCTGCTCCAACCCCACTCCGCATCGCCGGTCGCCAAGTTCGGCATCGCAGGCGCGCGCGACATAGCGGCCATTCGGCTGGTCGAGCGCGTTGGCCGAGCTTTCGAGTTCGGCGACGAAGCGCAAGCCGCTGCGCGTCACCTTGCCGATGGTCGAAACCCGCAGCAGCGCGAAATGCACTGGGACGGCCCAGTTGACCATGAAGGTCTCGACCCTGGCGTTGTCGTAGAGCCCGGCGGCGATGTCCTCGCCGCGAATGGCGTCGGAGGCCAGCGCCCCTTCGACATCGACCGTATCCACGGCAAGGCCAAGCGAGGTGCGGGCCTCGCTCGCGCTCAATCCGGATTCCGGCTCGAATGTCGTTCCGTCCAGGACAAGGTGCCGATCGTGATCGGTGAAGCCGATCGAAAGCCCATCCGCCCGTGTCAGGCGCCAGCAATGGCAGACGGTCGTCACTGGTTGGCCGAGATGCGCGGCCAGATCTGCGGGCATGGTCACAGGCGCACCTCCACGAGCGGTATGGATGCGATCTGTCCGGCATTGAAGGCGCTGAGGCTCAGCGCCAGATGCTCGATGTCGAAGCGGACGGGGACGTGGAATTCGAACCCCGCGGTAATCACCGCCCCGGGCCCGGGGATCGCCGACGGAGCGAACACGACCTCGCCGCTGGCATCATCGAACCTGAAGCCGGTGGCCGAAGGCAGTTCGACGCCAGCCACGGCTATGCTCAACGTCGCGACATCCGGCTTGGCTATGAGCCGCCGATAGGCCTCGCTCCCCGTTCCGTAAGTCTTCACGAGCGGAAAGCGGGCCTTCGTCCCGTCGCCCACGCCCTGTTCCTGGTCGAGCGGCGACGGTGCCTCACCAGGCCGGCACGACTTCATGTCGAACGGATCCCTGAAACGGAAGGCGTGCAACGAGCCGCGCCGCGCCTCGAAGAACGCCACGACCGCATGCATGTCGTCGAGCGACCGCACACCCGTGCCGGCGTCGTAGCGGTGGCGCGACTGCGAGAAGCGGAGGTTGCGTTTCTCGCGCCCGGACGTCAGCGACACGATCTCGTTTCGCCGTTCCGGGCCGCCGGTCGCGCCGAAGGAAACGGCGGCCGGGAAAACCTCGTCGTGGAAACTCGCCAGGTCCGACACGTGATCTCCTCAGAATGTGCGCGTGCCGCGCGACACGGCCTTGGCCAGCATGCCGGTGATCTGCGCCTCCGACTTGCGGAACGACGCGGCGTCCTGGGCCGTCACGTTGAAGATCACGTTGACGGAAGTGCCGCCCCGCGCGGCGACGCCTAGGCTGCCGTCGGACGAACGGCGCAGCGGCAGGATCGCCTCCGCACCCGCCTCCCCCATCAGGCCGACATTGCGGCCTGCGGGAAAATAAGTAGGTGTCGAGACCACGCCACCCGAGGCGAACGGAACGACATTCCCCGTCACCCCGCCCTTGGAGAAGGGGAGAATGCCCGAAAGCCCGCCGAGCAGGCCCGACAGCAGCGAACCGGCAAGCGATTGCAGCGGCTTCATGCCTTCCTGGAGCGCCATGCCCGCGAGGTTGAGGCCGATGCGTCGCAGCACGTCGTCGAGCTCCTTGCCGCTGACCACGGCACTCTTCATCGCGCTGGTCAGTTGTGCGCCGAAGCTGTCGGACAGCCGCTCCAGCGATTGCAGGGCGGTCTGAAACGGCGCCGTGTCGGCGCGGATCGCGACCATGAGATCTTCGGCCACAGGCTTACTCCGATTTGTCTGGGAACAGCGCCATCATCGCCACCAGGTGATCCTTTCCGGGCGGAGCATCGGTACGCTTGGGCAGCGTGCTCATGGCGCGCTCGAGCTCTCGCGGCGTCATCGACCAGAACGCACCCGGCGAAAGCCGCAGCAAGCCAAACCCCGCGGCCATGACGCTGTCCCACGGGAATTCGGCTGGCCTGCCCGCTGCGGCGTTCAAGGGTTTTGGCCGGCGTCTCCGCTCTTGCCCGCCCCGAAGGTCGTGGTCAGGAGATCCGATACGATCGCCGCGAAACCGGCCGCGGCGCCCTCGGCATGCATGCCCCCGACCTCGGCGTCGGACACGTCGTGCCCGGCACCGCGCAGGCCCGCACCGACGACGCGGATCATGTCCCGCGCCGACAGCCGGCCGCTCGAGAAGCGTTCGACCAGTGCCGCCAGGTCGTCCGCCGCATAGCTCGCCTCGAGCTCCGCCAGCGCGCCGAGCGTCAGGCAAAGCCGATAGCTTTGGCCGTCGAGTTGGGCGTCGATTTCACCACGTCTCCTGTTCGCGCTCATGGCGCCACCGCGAACGCAACCACGCCGGCCGACTCCAGGGCGACCTCGAAGGTCACCTCGCCGTCGTGATTGCCGGTATATTCGAGCGCAGTGATCTGGAACGGCGCTTCGACGAGGCCGAAATCCGGCACGGCCAGTTGCCACCTGACGATCTCGCCGCCGAAGAAGCAGCTCCGGATTCGCGCGTCCGACTGCTGGTCCTTGAAGATGCCCGAACCGCTCACGGACGCGCGCTGCACGCCGCTGCCGGCGAGAAGCTCGCGCCAGCGCCCGACCGATTCCGCGTCGGTCACGTCGACGGTTTCGCTGTTGAAGGCGATGCGCTTGGAGCGCAGGCCCGCGACGGTGACGAAGCTGCCCAGGCCGTTGCTGTCGACCTTGAGCAGAAGGTCCCTGCCCTTCTGTGCGACCATTGCTTGGTCTCCCGATATTGATGTGAGAACTCGGTGTGGCCGGTCAGGCGGCCGGCTCGGTCACCGCGCGGAAGCGCAGCAGCCCATGCTGCACGGAGAGCCTGTCGTCGAACCGCGCCTCGGAGAATTCGAGCCGCATGTTGACGAGGTGGTGGGCGTCGAGCGCAAGGTTGGCGCCGTCCAGCAGCCCGCGCACCACCTGCATGATCTCCAGCGCCTCGCGCTTGCCCTGCGATTTCGACCAGACATGGACCGAAAACAGCTGTTCGGTGCCGCTCTCGGTGTCGGTGCTCCAGTCATAGATGCTGGTCCGGCCGAAAGTCAGGTATGGGAAGATCACATTCACCGGGACCTGGTCGTGTATCTTGGGGCCGCCGAGCAGCCCCAAGAGCTCAACGCTGCCGCCGAGCGCGGCAAAAACCGCCTTCTGAAGTTCAGCCGCCGGGGCGGTCATCGCTTCGCTCCCTCGTCGCTGCGCGCCTGCTCCGCTCAGTCCGCCGCGCGTCCGTCGCGTCGCCACGGTAGCCTTGTTCGACGTCCTCCGCCAGTTCGTGCGCCTTCCAGCGCAAGGCCCGCTTCAGCCCCTCGAGCGTGAGCTTCATCGTCACCTTCATTTGCCCTGCTCCCGCGTGCGGCAGACCAGGTAGCGCTGGGTTTCGTCGGGATCGTGCACCGTCACGATGTCGAGCACGCGCTGGTCGCGGCGAAACCGCATGCCGCTCCTGATCCCCTCGCGCCACCTGACGGTGACGCGGTGCGTGGCCGTCTCGAGCGTCTGGCCGGCGCCAAAGGCGCTTTGCGCCGCCAGCGGCTCCACCTGGGCGAACAGCGTCGCCCGTTCGACCCAGCCCTCGGTGTAGCCACCGAAGGCATCCGGCATCGTCACGCTCTCCTCGAGTGCGACCTCGGTTCGAAGAGCCCCCGGATCGAGGAAGCTGGCGCGCATCAGAGCCTCCTCGCCCGGTAGCCGGCGATCAGCCGGTCGTAGCCCCGCGGGTAGGACGCCGGCTGTTCCTCGGCCCCGAAGCTCGCGCGAAACTCGTACCAGTGCGCTACCAGCAGCAGCATCGCGCGCTTGATAAGGTCCGGCACGTCCGGACCCGATTCCCCGAAGCCGGCGCGAAAATCGATCTCTATGCCGTTCATGACGCGCAGACGGTCCGGCTTCCGGTCGAAACGCAGGCGTGCGGGCCGTGACAGCGTATCCAGCTGGTAGTGCACCGGATCGAGGATCGCCGCCTCGCCCTCGCTGCCGAAAGTCGTCACCGACAGGATCTGTCGCACGGGGTGGCGCGCAATCGCTACGGCGTTCCCAGGCGGCCATGCGTCGAGGACCAGGCGCCACGTCTGGTCGATCAGGGCCAGCCCCGTCGCTCGTTCCACGTCCTCGCGCGCCGCGCGGATCAGCCCGCCGATCAAGGCGTCCTCGCTGACATGGGCAATTCGCAAATGCGCCTTGGCCTCCATCAGCGTCACCGGTTCGACCGCCGGGGCGCTGGTCCTGATGAGGGTCATTCGTCACCCTTTGCGTCTGCATTGAAAGGAAGCGGCCCCGGCCGGTAGGTGGCCGGGGCCGCCGCGGCACAATTGGCGAACGGGAGGGGGAAAGCCGTCCGCCCTTAGGCCGTGCCGTATTTCAAGAGCTTGATCGCGGAGAAGTCCTGGACGCCGCCGCCCACCCGCTTGGTCGTGTAGAACAGGACATAGGGCTTGGCCGAATACGGATCGCGCAACACGCGCACGCCGGCGCGGTCCACCACGAGATAGCCACGCGAGAAATCGCCGAAGCCGATGGGCGTCGCGTTGGCGGCCGCATCCGGCATGTCCTCGGCCTCGACGAGCGGGAAACCCATCAGCATCGCCCGTTGCCCCGGGGTTGCGGGCGGCTGCCACAAATAATTGCCGTCGCCGTCCTTGAGCTTGCGGATCGATGCCTGCGTCTTGCGGTTCATCACCCAGTTGGCGTTCTGCCGATAGCCGGCCTTGAGGGTGTAGACGGTGTCGATCAGCACGTCGGACGGGCTCGACGCCGGCAGCGCACCTGAGACGCCGGTCACCACGTAGCCGATGTCGCCCCAGGCCCAGCTGGCCTCGGCCACCTTGTTGTAGTCGAGGAACCCCTTGGGCCTGTTGACGCCATTGCCGTTGACGAAGGCCGCCCCCTCCTGCTCGGCGAAGGCCGCCTCCACCTCCGAAGCGATCCACTGGTCGAGATCGACAACGCTGTCCTCCAGCAAGGAGGCGGTCGCCGCCGGCATCGCGTAGAGTTCCATCGTCGGGAACTGCAGCTCGGCCAGCGTCGGCGTGGCTGTCTGGGGCCGCGCCGCCGTCTCCGCCACCCAGCCGACGGCCGGGCCGGCGACGGTGAACGGCTTCTTCAGCACCGCCGCCGAAACCTGCCTGACCGCTGCGATGGACCGGATCGGCGACAGCGACGACAGCCGGCGTCCGATCTCCGCTTCGGTTTCATCGGGCACCAGGTAGCCGCCATCCTGACCCGAGCCGTAGGACATCGCCTTGGAATCGAGGGCCCTGAGCTGCCGGTCGTCGCCGGCGCGCATGTAGAGGTCGAAAGCCTCCTTGTGTTCGCTTGGCGCAGCCCGTCCTCCTTCGCGGCTCAGGGCCGGCCTGACGCGCTTGAGCGACAGGCCGTCGAGGGCACGCTTCTGCTCGTCGAGCGCGCGCGATATCCGGTCCACCTTCTCGCTGGTCACCACGTCGGCGCCCAGCCGGCCTTCCAGCTGTGCCAGGCGTTCGTCGTTGCTGTCCTTGAAGGCCTCGAATGTGGTCATGAACTCGCCGAAGGCGTCCTTCAGGTCGAGCATTTCGCCGCTTGCCGCCTTGACCTCGGGGGCGCGCGGCAGATGTGTAGCGTTCATGCGGTGTTTCCTCTTTGCTTGATCATGCGCGTGGTCTCACGGATGCGTTCGGCGAGACCGGTCTCCGCTCCCCATGCGGCATCCCGCCTGCGCACGAGGCTGGCGAAACCCTCGGCGATGACGGCCCGGGCGTCGCTCCTGGTCAGCCCAGCATCCCGCGTGAGCCAGCATTCGAATTGTCGAGTGGTGGGGAGTTTGCCCCGGTGCTTCACCGTGTCGATGCGTGCCTCCGGCAGCATCGGAAAGGTGACGATGGATATCTCCCAGAGATCGGCCTCGAGGATGTGGCGAATTCCGGTCGCCTGTTCCTTCCGCGCCTTGACCGCCCGGAAACCGATCGACAGCCCGTCGAGCGCGCCTCCGCGCAGCAGGCTGTGCACCTCGCGGGCACGGGCCACGTCCTTTGCAAGCCTGCCGCGGACGAACAGGCCGCGCTGATCTTCCCTGATCTCCGTCCAGTTGCCGATCGGCTGGTTGGGATCATGCTGGAACAGCATGCGGATGCCGGCCGCGCCGCGGGTCCGCAGCGACTTGGCGAAGGCGCCCCGTTCGACCAGGTCCTTGCCCAGGTCGACCCGGTCGAACAGGCTGGCATAGCCGGAAAAGGTCCCGTCAGTCGCGACTTCATCGAGCGCAAGGTCGACGAACTTGCTCTCGCCGTGCCTCGCGGTTGCCTCATGCATCATGGTCGGCCCCTTTCCTCCGGTCGATCAGCTTGCCGACGCGGCTGCCTTCGAAGGCGCGCATCAGCAGGCCGAGTGCCCACCAGGCACACAGGCTCGCGACGGCCGCGCCCATCATCATCATCTCGGCGGCGCCGAGCAGGCGATCGATGCCGAGCTCGGCGGCGACCTTGACGCCCGCCGCGCCGCCGAACACGAGCCCGCAGACGACGCCGACGGCGAACCGCACTGCGGCCTCGCGCCGGCCCTGCGGCAGGATGTAGGCAAGCGAGATCGCCGATCCGGCAACCGCGCCCGCCCCCTTGGCCAGCCACAGCCAGCCGGGATCGGACATCTCCGTCATCGTCGAGTTTTCCGTGGTTGGGATGGTTCAGCCGCGGGGCGGATAGCCCACCGCCTGGCGTTTCTCGTCATCGCTCAGGAAACCAGCGGCTTCGAGCCGCGTCCACAACGCGTCCCGTTCGCTCGCCAGGCCTTCCACCTGGTCCGCGTCGTACCAGAGCCTCAAGCCGTCGCCGAAGGCCGGCGCGAGCCAGGCCGAGAATTCCTTGGCCGTGCGCGCCACCAGCGGCAGCACGGTCAGGCGATAGAAGGCGCGGTTCGCCTCCTGGTAGTTCGAGTAGGTGTTGTCGCCGGGGATGCCCAGCAGCATCGGCGGCACGCCGAAGGCGAGCGCGATGTCGCGGCTTGCCGAATGCTTGGCCTCGATGAAATCCATGTCCTTCGGCGAAAGCCCCATCGCCTTCCAGTCGAGCCCGCCTTCCAGCAGCAGCGGCCGGCCGGCCCGCGTCGCGCCGGAGTAACCCTCTTCCAGTTCCGCCTTGAGGCGGTCGAACTGGTCGTCGGTCAGGTTGCTTCCGTCCTTTGGGGCGTAGACCAGCGCGCCGGATGGCCGGGCCGAATTGTCGAGCAGGGCCTTGTTCCAGCGCCCCGCGGCATTGTGGGTGTCGAGCGCGATCAGCGCAGCTTCCAGCGGCGGAAAGCCGTAGTGGTCGTCGAGCGGGTGGAACAGCGTCAGCTGTGCCGCGCTGCCGCCCTGCCCTGCAATCCCGAGCACGATGCGCCGACGCGAGCTTCCTTCGCGATAGTCGAGCGCCGACGGCCAGCCTCCTGCGTCGCTGGCGACGGTGACCCGGTCGGGCCTCAGCAGGTGCAGTTCGCGCGCCCCGCCGGCCGCCTCGACCAGCTCGACATAGGCGTTGCCGGAAATGAGCAGATGCCCGTACAGCGCCTCCATGAAGCCCGCGCCGGACTGCCGCTCGTTGGGTCGCGCCAGCAGCCGCAGAAGCGGATGGTCGTCGAGTTCGGCAGCACCGTCATAGAGCAGCCAGGGTATCGCCGATGCCGTTTCCGAGATCAGGCGAACCGAACGGTGCACGATCGGGTTGCGCATGAATCCTTCGCGGGCAAGGGCGGCATAGTCCCGCCTTGTCCAGCGGGCCTCACCCTGGGCGTGGATGGCGACGAACCCCGTCGACATGCCGCTCTTGCGCTCCGGCAACGAACCTCCGTTCCTGGTCTTGCGCGACCAGGGCCAATTCATAGCCATCTTGTTTCCTGTTCAGAAAATGTCGCGTATCCGCGGCTCGGACGACCACTCCGGCATCAGTTCACCGATCGCCCAGACCAGAGCATCGACACGATCCGGCGAGCGGCCATTCGACAGCCCGTCCGGTCCGAAATCGCACATCTCGTCTTCGAGCGCCTCGAAGCTACCGGCGTGCAGCACCTTGCCTTGCTGGTAGAGCGCCGCGATCGGTTCGGCGCGCAGCCATTTCGCCCGCCGGGCCCTGACCGCCTTCACGGGCACGGCCGGGTCCACGGTCCGGATCACCGCCGTGGCCATCTCGCCGCCCTGGTTCGTCTCGACGACGATGCAGTCGGCCTCAAGCCGGTGAAAAAGTCCCACCGCGGCACCGGCCCATGCCTGGGGCTTGGCCGCGCGAACCGTCGCATCGGCAAGCACCACCGCCCTCCCCGCCTCGTCGAGGCCAGCGGCAACGATGCCGCAGGCATCGGAATTGCGGTGCGAACTCGCCGGCGGATCCACCGCAACGACGATCCGGCGAAGGTTTGGCGCCTCGCCGATCAGCACGTGTTCCAGCATCTCGCGAGACCACAAGGCATCCGGACGGTCTTCTATGAATTCTCCGTCCAGTTCCTGGCGCCCGAGAACCGTGCCGCCATAGCGCGCGCGGATCGCGCTCAGAAATGTCGGCGCCAGATTGGCACTGTTCTCTTCAGATCGCATCCGCGTCACATGCACCTGCGGATCGGCCAGCAGCCGCTTCAGCAAGGGCAGCGGACGCGGGGTCGTGGTGATGATCTGCCTCGGCCTCTCCCCCAGCCTGAGACCAAACTGCAGCATGTCGAAGCAGGCATCCGGATACCTCCACTTCGCCAGCTCGTCACACCAGGCGGCCTGGAACTGAGGCCCGCGCAAACTGTCCGGATCCTCGGAGGAGAAGATCTGCGCCACGGCTCCGCTTTTCCACACCAGACGCCTGCGGCTCGCTTCGAAGCGCGGCCGATCATTGCGCGAGATCGTCATGATCCCGGACGGTCCCTCGATCATCACCTCCCGGACGTCCGCCAGCGTTTCCCCGACCAGGGCTATCGGCGAGTGCTGGGTGCTTGCAAAAGGCGGAAAGCCCCGCACCATGCTGTTCACCCACTCCGCGCCGAGCCGGGTCTTGCCGGCGCCGCGCCCGCCGATCACCAGCCATGATGCCGGCTGCCGCTCGAGCAGATATTGTTCGATCCGGGCGAAATGCACCCACTCGCGGTCGACCAGCCAGCCTTCGTGCTCATTTATGTTCTTCTGCGACCAGCACCCGTGCATAGTCTCGAGCAAGTTCGATGATGCGCCGGTCGATCCTGGCGAGCACGTCGGCCGTTTCTGCATCGCGCTTCGTCTGGCTCACTTTCTCGCTTTCGGTTCCACGGCTGAGCTCTCCGATCTTCTCGACCGTCTTCAGTATCGAGGAAACCAGGTCGACCTGTCCCTTGTCGAAGGCGCCTTCGTGCTCGAGCCGCAGGCTTTCCACCTGCGCCACCAGCGCGTCGGCCAGCCTCGCCAGCCTCTCGTCCAGGCCGGTGGAAGTCGGGGCCGTCCAGCCCTCGCGGAGAATTTGCCTTTCGATTGCGGAGGCAGCCTTACCGCTGGCCGCCGCCAGCAATTCGACACCTGCCGTAGCCCCTTCGTAGAGCGCCCGCAGCGCCCGTCCTCGTTCGACCGCATTCGCGCCCAACGCCAACCTCCAGGGTTCGATAAATTCGGAAATCGCCGGGCGATCAGGACGCATTGGCGCCGGTCGCACTTCTTCGACGATAGCCAAACACTACCAGACGACCGTAACGCAGTCAAGAATATATTCCTATTTTGGGGCATTTTTCCTCGCCAACGACGATGTTACCGGCACCCCCTTGTCCCGCCGCCGAAAATCGGGGACAAGACCCCCCGAGGGGCGGGGGACGCGCGCCCTTAATTCGCCAGCAAGCGTATCTAGGTATAAGCTGTAGCAACGCGCCGGACCCATTTCGAATGGAAAGCCCACTCGAACCACGCAAGAGGAGAGGCCGACTGGCCGCTGGCCTGTTGGCCATCGACGCCTGGCTCGACTCGTCTCTCTACGAACTTCGTTTCCGCGCGCAGCAATTTTGGGAAAACGCCACCGTTTTCTTTCGACGCTTCCGGGTCAAGGGATGGCGGCGCGGCATCATCGAGCTGTTGAGCGAGGCTTTCACGCTCGGCGCCGGCGGCTCGGTCGTCATGCTGGCCCTGGCGATGCCGGCCTTCGAGGAGACGACGAGCGACTGGCGCAACCAGGACGATTTCGCCGTCACCTTCCTTGACCGCTACGGCAATGAAATCGGCCAGCGCGGCATCATCCAGCGCGATTCGGTGCCGGTCGACGAGATGCCCGACCATGTCATCAAGGCGGTCCTCGCCACCGAGGACCGGCGCTTCTTCGACCATTACGGCATCGACTTCCTCGGGCTGTTCCGTGCGATGTCGGAGAACATGCGAGCCAATTCCGTGGTCCAGGGCGGCTCCAGTATCACCCAGCAGCTCGCCAAGAACCTGTTCCTGACCAATGAACGAACGGTCGAGCGCAAGGTTAAGGAAGCCTTCCTGTCGATCTGGCTGGAGATGAACCTCTCCAAGAAGGAGATTCTCCAGCTCTATCTGGACCGCGCCTATATGGGCGGCGGCACCTTCGGCATCGCGGCTGCGGCCGATTTCTACTTCGGCAAGCAGGTGAAGGACCTCAATCTCGCCGAGGCCGCCATGCTTGCCGGCCTGTTCAAGGCGCCCACCAAATACGCCCCGCACATCAACCTGCCGGCGGCACGCGCCCGCGCCAACGTCGTGCTCACCAATCTGGTGCAATCAGGCTTCATGACCGAGGGCCAGGTGCTGTCGGCGCGGCTCCGACCGGCCGACATCATCGACCGCGGCGAGCGCAAGAGCCCGGACTACTTTCTCGACTGGGCCTTCGAGGAGGTGCAGCGGATCGCTGCCAAGTCCGGCACCCACTCGCTCGTCGCCCGCACCACGATCGACATGAACATCCAAAGGGCCGTCGAGGAATCGCTCGAATACCATCTGCGCCAGTTCGGCAAGGAATACGGCGTGACCGAAGGGGCGGTCGTCGTCATCGAGACCAATGGCGCCGTCCGCGCCATCGTCGGCGGCCGCGATTACGGCGCCAGCCAGTTCAACCGCGCCACCCGGGCGCAGCGCCAGACCGGCTCCTCGTTCAAGCCCTATGTCTACGCCACGGCCATGGAAAACGGCTTCACCCCGGAATCGGTTATCTCCGATGCGCCGATCAGCTGGGGCGGATGGTCGCCGAAGAACTACACGCGCGGCTTCTCCGGCCGCATCACGCTCACCACCGCCCTGGTGAAGTCGATCAACACAGTACCGGTGCGCCTGGCCAAAGAGAACCTGTCCATCCCGCCGATCAAGGCGATGGCCGAGGCCATGGGCGTGGAATCGCCGGTCAGCTCGCACAAGACGATGGTTCTGGGCACCTCAGGCCTTACGGTGATGGACCAGGCCACCGGCTACAGCGTGCTTGCGCAAGGCGGTGTCGTCGGAACCCGGCACGGCATCAACCAGCTGGTCACGCACGCCGGCCAGGTCGTCTATGATTTCAACAAGGACGCTCTGCCGCCCAAGCGCGTGCTGTCCGAGCAGGCCGTCGCATCGATGAACTCGATCATGGTCCAGATTCCCGAGACCGGCACGGCACGCAAGGCCGCACTTCCGGGCATCCGCTCCGCCGGCAAGACCGGAACCACGCAGTCCTACCGGGACGCGTGGTACATCGGCTACACGGGCAACTACACGGCAGCCGTCTGGCTCGGCAACGACGACTTCACGCCCACCAACAAGATGACCGGCGGCTCGCTTCCGGCGATGGTCTGGCAGCGCTTCATGGCTTATGCGCACCAGAACATCGACCTGAAGCCCATTCCGGGCATTGAAAACCCCTTCGTCGATCCGGCGACCGTGGCCAAGGCCGACGAAGCTGCCAAGGCCGGCGCTGAAGCCGCGGCGACCGACGCGGCGGACCGGCCGCCAGTGCTGTCGAGCACGACGACCCGCACGCTGCGCGAGATCACCACTTTCTTCCAGCAAGCTCCGGCGATCGAGCCTCCGCCGGAGCCGAACAGGCTCTCGGCCCTGTAGGCAGCGAAGGTCATTGAGCTTCTTTGGAAGCATTCGTGCCCCCTCGACTTGCCATCCCTTCAAATGACGGGATATTCCTCCAGCAACTCCATCCTGCGACGGCTCATGCTGAAACAATCGGTACTGATAGCGCTTGCGTTGGCCCTGGCCGTCGGAGGCGGAGCCGCGAGCGTCGGGCTGGTGCTCGGATCGGGGGAAGGCATCGGCGCCGTCTCGGTCGGCCCGTGGACGGCCTACCCCGACATCGGCACGCCCGAAGCCGATCCCTACTCGAAGGCGCGCGTCGCGCGCGATGGCATTTTGGCGCTCGGCCGCGCCGAAGGGCTGAGCTTCGCGGCGGAACGCGATTCGGATGGCGTGCTGCTCAGGCGCGAGTGCACCTACCGGATCGAAGGCAGCCTCCCCATCGCGAGGTTCTGGACGCTCTACGCCACCGACAAATCCCAGGCAGTCCTCCAGTCGCCAGCGCAGCGGAAGCCCTCGTTGAATTCTCTCGAAGTGCTGCGGCAGCCGGATAACTCGGTGTCCATCGAGGTCGGTGCACGGGCAACGCCCGGCAACTGGCTGGCTGTTTCCGGTTCCGGCGAGATGTCACTGGTCATGACCCTCTACGACACGCCCGTCGCCGCCAGCACCGGCCTTTCCGGCATCGAAATGCCCCGAATTTCCAGGGGGCAGTGCGATGCGTAAGGTCCTCCATGCCCTGGCCGTTGGGATAGTCGGCGCAGGCATCGCCCACATCGTCATCCTGCTCTTGGTGCCGAGCTTCTCCGAGCGGGATGCGTGGTCGCGCCTTGCCATGGTTGCGGGCCCCAACAAGGTCGTCCGCCTTGACGCCGACATCGGCGGCACGCCGGTGGTGAAGGCGCTGGACCCCTCCTTCTTCGAAGCCGCCTGCAGGTTCGATCTCTCCGAGGGCGTGGTGCGCATCGACAACGCCGGCAAGGTGCCCTACTGGTCGGCCTCGGTATATGACCGCGGCGGCGAGAACATCTACAGCTTCAACGACCGCACCGCCACTGACGGCAATCTCGACTTCGTGGTCGTCACGCCGGCTCAGATGATCGAACTGCGCAAGGATTTGCCGCAGGAATTCGAGAAATCGATCTTCGTGGAGACGCCGATCGACGAGGGTATCGTCGTCGTTCGTGCCTTCGTGCCCGACGAAAGCTGGAAGCCTACCGTGTCGCGCTTCCTCGACGGCATCAACTGCGAAATGCAGTGATCGCCTGGCACTGCCGAATGCGATGCCCTCAATGCCGTGGCAGGGGCTCGTTGCGTCTCATGCCGTCGATGCGACCCGCGCCGTCATCGACGCCTGGCTCGCGTGACATCACGCGCTCGTAGCGCACGCCTGGAAAGATGATGATGGCTGCTGGCTTTTCCGCGACACGCAGCGGTCTGCGGGCGGTCCGCTGGCGCGGTATGAACGATACAACGCTGCCCACGGTCTGCGATTTCCCTCTCGGTTGCACCGGAGCAAGCACGCAACGCCTCCTCGTCGATAAGGCCACCAGACAGTTAACAGTACGCTAACAAATCGCCGCTAAGTTTATGTTCATATTCGGCATCTCGCGGGGGCACGCAGGGTCCCTCCGCGGCTCCGGATAGTGTGCAAAGTTGTTCAGGCGTACGCGTTCGTGTCAGCATCGGACTTCAGGCAAATCGCCATCGGCCGCGAAACCGGAAAGCCCGAGAGGCTTTTTCGTGCAGCCGTTTCTGCCTTCTGTGCCCTGCCGCGACCCTCGCGCCGCGAGATCACCCAACTCGAAGATCTGACGCTGCCGCTGTTCGACAAGGTCTCGGTCGAAGCTCGACGGTTCGTCTCCGCTGCATTGTCCGAAAGCGAACATGCGCCAATGGGCCTGGTCAGGCGCCTTTGCGACGAGAGCGTCGACGTTGCCGCTCCCTTGCTTGTGCGCTCGCCGCTCCTCTCCGATGTCGCGCTCATCGCGCTGATCGGACGGCATGGACTGCCCCATGCCCGCGCGATCGCACGGCGCCCAGGCCTCAACCGGGCCATTGCCGACCTGATACGCGTGCTCGAGCGCCCTCGCCTGGTCTATCCCGAAGTACCGGCAGACAGGCCCGAGGCGCCGGCGCCTGCCCCTCATGCCGACCATCCGGAGCACTCTGGTTCCGAAGGCACCCCCGCGACGGGAGCGCTTGCGGAAACCGTGCGTCGGCGGCTTCGGTCGATGATGGCGTCAAACACGGCCAGCGCTCCGGAGCAGCGTGCACCGGTCTACGAGAGGCTCAGGGTCACGGCGCTCACCGGCAACAGCGCCTTCTTCCAGACGGCACTGGCCGACGCGCTGGAGATCGACTTCCAGACAGCGCGATCGATCACCGAAAGATCCGGCTATTCCTCGCTCATCGACGCCCTGAAGGCGCTCGAACTGCAGGAGGAGCAGGCATTCCTCCTTGCAGCAGCAACCTTCCCGGGCCACTTCACCCATGCGGAAGGCGTCAGGCTGTTCCTGGAACGCTACAGGCTGCTGCACCGTGACGTGGCCATGGACAGGGTCCGCGAGTGGAAGGCCGCCGCCGTCGGTGCGCGAATTCGTGAGAACGCCAATCGTGCCGGTGCCGGCGCAACGCCGAAGGACAGCCACCTCAGGGCTTCGTGAGGGCGATCAGGTCCTGGACCGGCGAATTGCTTTCGATCTCGACGACCCAGATATCGGGGTCAAAGCGACGCTCGCGCTCGAGTCGGGCGTCGATCGACGAGGCATCCTCCGTGCTTTCGAGCAAGCTGAACTGGCGTTCGTCGGGTCGAGCCGAATCGTAACTGGTCTGGGGAGCGGGCCCATAGAGCGTGGTGGTGCCGAAGCGGTCGCGGGCGAGGACGAATACGGCTCCGGCCTCGGTCGCCCCGCGGCTCAGGATGGCCGCGAAGCCGCCTTCGCCGAACACCCTTCGCATCAGGGCCGATACCCAAAAGTCTGTTGTTACACGCATCCGGCCGTTTCGCTCTCCAGGTCGCCACGGCCTCTATAGCCTTCTGCGCCTCCCGCGCACAGGCCGGGAGCCCCCTATTCGGTCAGGCCGATCTCGCGCATCTTCTGGTAGACCTGCTGATTGGGCTCGCCGGTCTGGGGCAGGCCGAAGAGCGCCTGGAATTCGCGAACCGCCGCCGTGGTCCGGCCGCCGATCACGCCGTCGATCTCGATGCCGTCATTGCCGAACGCCTTCAGCCCGACCTGGATCTTCCTGATGCGTTCCGCCGGCGACGCATCGCTGGCCTCTGTGGCGCGAGCCGCCGGGGACGGCTGAGATGACGGCCGTGGCTGCTGCGCTGGCAGGGCCTCGGAGCGCGGCGACGGCCTCGGCGTGATGCCAGCCGTCGTCTCGTCGGCGCCCAGTTGCTCGAGCAGGGCATGATCGATCGTCCCAGTGACGGGCAGCCCCACCTTTTGCTGGTAGGCTTCGACGGCGCGGCGCGTGTTCGGGCCGTTGAGCCCGTCGACCGTACCTTGGTAGAAATCGAGGTCCCTCAGGATGCTCTGCACCTGTTCGACCTCGGGATCTCCCTTCGGCGGCCGCTGCGCTTCCTCGGGGCGTTCGATCGTGATCGTCGTTTCGGGCAAGGCCGGATCCGCCTCGGGAAACGCTGCCGCATCTCTGGTCGAGAAGAACGCCCCCTTGTGGGCGTAGGGCTGATACCAGAGCGCGTTCGCCGACACGTAGAACAGCGCCACCAGGAACGCCGTCGAGCCCCCTACCAGCACCGGGTTGCGCGCGATCAGTCCGCCCAGCGCCAGCGCGCCGTCCTGCAAAACGCTGCGGTCTTCGACTTGACGCCTAGCCTGCTTTGCGGAGCGAGCCATTGCGCATCTCCTTGATCCTGCCTGTGGGCAAGCGCATCAGTTCGCCCATGGCCGGCTCGGTGTGGAATGACGGGCCGTCGACAGGCAGGCTGATGGTTACCTTCGTTCCTTCCTGCGGAGCGCTTTCGATCGACATGGTGCCGTCGTGCAGCGCGACCAGCCCCTTCACCAGGGACAGGCCCAGTCCGGTTCCTTCGAAGCGACGTGTATAGTCGTTCTGGATCTGCATGAAGGGCGTGCCGAGGCGGGAAAGATGCTCCTCGGCTATGCCGATGCCGGTGTCCGAGACCCAGAAGTGCAGGCGGGAACCCAGGCGCTTGGCGCCGATCTCCACCCTGCCGCCATCGGGCGTGAACTTCACCGCGTTCGAAACCAGGTTGATCAGCATCTGCTGCACCGCCCGGCGGTCGGCGGTGACCTCTCCGGCGCCGGCAGCGACATCGATCGAAACCGTCAGGGCCTTCGCCTCGGCCTGGAGTGCCATCATCGATGCGCACATGTCGACGGCCTCGCGGAACCGGAACGGCTCTGGATTGATCGCATAGCAGCCGGACTCGATCTTGGACACGTCGAGGATCGAGTTCACCACGTCGAGCAGGTGCTGCCCGGAATCGCGCACGATGCCGACATATTCCTTCTGACGCGGCTCCTTGAACGAACCGAACATCTCGTGCAGCAGCATGTCCGAGAAGCCGATGATCGCATTCAGCGGCGTGCGCAGTTCATGACTTACCGCCGCCAGGAAGTTGGTTTTCGCCAGCTCGGCGCTCCTTGCGGCGTCGTCCGCCCTGGCGAGGCTTTCGCGCAGGTCGGCGAGCGTGTCGTTCGCCCGAACGACAGCCACGATTGCCGCACCCTCGCCCTTCATCATCTCCAGCGCGAATGGCTGGAAATTGTCGCCGGCTTCCTCGGCGGCCTGGCGCGGCAGGCGCAGACGCAATTCAACCGCGCGGAAATCCGCACCGCCCCGCATGTCGGCCAGTGCGCAGAGATAGCCGACGCGGTCGCCAACATGGATGCGGTCGAAGAAGGAGGTCCCCAGCAGCAGTTCCGGCTGCAGCCGCAGCAAGCCCCGTGACTGATCGGAGACTTCGACGATGTCGCCATTGTGCGCGATGCGGAGAACGACCGCCCTGATGATGCTTTCCAGCCCGGTTGCCGGCGCGGCATCGCTCGAACCTGCACCATGGCCAACATAAAGCGGGGCGCGCGCGGCGATCGTCGCAAGCCACATAATCGAGAGCAGCCAGTGCCAGCCGGAAGCCGAGGCGCCCTCGGCAAAGGGAGCGGAAGCGAGAAGACCCGTCAGAACCGCTGCTGCCAGGGCGGCAAGCGCTCCGAGCACCGCCGCCCTGCCCGTGCGCCACACCCAGGCGGCCTCCACGGGAAGCGCGGCGAGAAGCAGAGCCGCCGGAGAGGTCAATCCGCCGGCAGCCGCAACGATGGCCGCGAGCGCCAGCGACCCGGCGATCAGGGCCGCGGTGGCGACAAGCACCGCCCGGCCGATGGGTGCGATCGAAAGGGCCGCGAGCCAGCTCAGGCTGAACACGGCGAAGATGACGGCAATCGTCGCTGCAGCCCCGAGATTGGCGGAAACCAGCACGACGCCCGAACCCGCGACCAGAAACGGTGCGGCCAGCAGCGTGCCCACCAGGCGGCGCTGCCGGGGACGTTCTGCGCTTATGGCGGCAGGATGAACCAGACGGTCGCAGCCGCCGGCCAGCGCGCCGGAAAACTCACCGTATCTGGTCATGACAAAACTCAACGCTACGCACTCTTCCGTGGCTCGCTTCGCGGCTCTTCTGTAGTTGGCAACCAAACTCGCACCGAGCCTTTAATGAAGCGATAAAACCGGCGGATCACACCGCGTACCCGCGGCAAATATCGGACCGGCGGCGCCCACTTTCGAGGACAGTTCGCGTCATGGTAAACGGAGGGTTAGCCGGCCCATTCGCTCGGTTGAATCGCCCTTCCTGGGGCAGGATTTCCTGTCGCCCGAGTTTCGCAATTTAAATCAAATACTTACGAATCTGGCGCATGACTCGCGCGGTGATGGTGCGTCTCGGCGCTCCGGAACAGTGAAAATTCGGTGAAAAAGCAACGCGAAATGCCGCCTTTTGCTGCAAGCGCTCCTTTCCTGGTCCGTGCCATTGTCGCGGCAACGCAGACACGTGGCCGGAGCGGTTTCACCCCGGCCCTCAATTTCACAAGGGGCACGCCATGGGCTTTCTGATAAGGGCCGCCTTCTGGTTCTCGCTTGTGCTGCTCTTCCTGCCCTTGAGCACCGGCCCGGACGGGGAAAGCCAGGTCAGCCCCCTGCAGGCGCTGTTTGCCGCACGCGAGGCGGTCGGCGACATCGCCGGCATTTGCGAACGCAAGCCGGAAGTTTGCGAAACCGGCAAGGCGGCGATGCAGACCATTGGGGTCAGGGCACGCGAAAGCGCCCGGATCGCCTACGAACTGCTGGACGAGCAGTTCGGCAAGCCCGACACCGCCACGCAGACGGGAAGCGTCGAGCCCGCGCCGGAGTCCGACAAGCACCCCCAGCCCACGCCTGCGCCGACACCAGCACCCGCCAATTGACGTGACCTTGCCGTCCGGTCCTTCCAGGCGGCGTCTGCAGCCCATCTTTTTTCGTGACGGCCGAAGGCGCGGCCACTATATCCAGCGATATGACGACTACGATCGACACGATCCGCGACGACTTTGCCTTCCTGGACGAGTGGGAGGATCGCTACCGCTATGTCATAGAGCTCGGCGAAGCGCTTCCGCCCTTCCCGGACAGCGCGCGGATCGACACCAACAAGGTCCAGGGCTGCGTCAGCCAGGTGTGGCTCGTGACCCATCGCGGCGACGGGACCGACCCGGTCATTCGTTTCCAGGGCGATTCCGATGCGCATATCGTGCGCGGGCTGGTCGCCATCATGCTCGCACTGTTCTCGGACCGCCAGGCGAGCGAGATCCTGGGCACCGACGCCGAGGCAACGCTACGGACGCTCGGCCTCAACGAACACCTGTCGCCGCAGCGGGCAAACGGCCTGCGGTCGATGGTCAAGCGCATCAAGCGCGATGCCGAGGCGGCGCTGCACCAGCCCGCCTGACCTATGCTTATTTCAGCTTAGGACGGTAATCCGCCGTCCCCCAGTGCAGAACCTTGCCGCGTCGCCCACTGGTCGAACCGGGATTGTAGTGGCGAGCAAGGGCGCCAAGTGCCGTCTTGAGCATGATCTTCGCCGAGCGCACCGGCCAGCCACGCTCGACTTCCACAATCTCCAGCCCCTTCAGGAAGCAGCAGACGTCGATCAGAACACCGGATAGTTCCGGCCCCACCGCGTCAATGGCCATGTCGACGCGCTGGCGCGCCGTGAGCGCCGCGTCGGTGTGTTCGCTCAGCCCGCCGCCACCGGTGCCGCGGCGGCCGGAAGCCACGGTCGCTTCCCAGTTCGCGCCCAGCCTCGGCATGATCTGCCCTCGCGTGTAATCCGAGCGCAAGCGCTCGCCCGCCGCGTATTCACTGCCGGTCAGGAATGGGTCGCCGGTCTTGTTTCGGCGGCGGACGAGCTGGCCCAAAGGCGACTCCGACAGGTTCATCAGTGCCGCCTGGGCTCCGGCCGCGGTGTCGACGAGAGCAACCTCGAGATCGCCGTGCTGGGCCCTGAACGGGTCGGTCTCGCCGGCCTGTCGCCGCGCGGCGGACATCCCCTCCGGGGTCAGGCCGACGATTGCTCCATGTCGGCGCAGTAGACCTTCACGGGCAAGATCGGCCAATTGCCCCGAGGCGACGGCGATGCGGTCGCCCGTCTCGCTTTCGAGCAGGATCTTGTCGCCGCAGGTCGCCGGCGCGCAGCTGGCCCTCCCCTTCGCGAGCAGCTTCAGGATGCGTGCGCGCGCCTTTGCAGCTTCCTCGGCCATGATCAGCGCCCCAGCCTGTCCCGGAAAGCGGCAATCGCCACGCGCTCCGCCAATGAGACGATACGGTCGAAGTCGGGGTCGTCCCGCAGGTCCTCCACCAGATGGCACGCATACAGAACCGTCGTCCTGTCACGCCCGAAGCCCCGGCCGACGTCGCGCATGCTGAAACGGAAGACGACATGCGCGACATACATCGCGATCTGCCGCAATCGGCTGATGTCGTTTCCGGTCCGGCCCAGGCGACGCAGCTCCCTGCTCGGAACGCCGAACAGGGCCGCCATCAGGTCGATCATGGCATCGCACTGCTCGATGACCTCGTCGTTGCGCCTGTCGGCCGCAAGCTCCAGCCCCGTCCGCTCCAGTTGCGCGGCAACCTCGCGCGCCTCGATCTGCCTTTTCGCCAGCACTGTCGACGTCGCTCCCACCAAACTCGCCCCCTCCGAAGATAGGAATAAGTTCTTATAGCCACCATCGAGCCAGGTGTGAACAAAAAAAGAACGGAATTTCTTGTCTGGAACCGCCAACCCTCTGGGAACACTCATGCTTTTCTAAGCGAAAAACAAAATTCGTGTTCAATTTCTCCTCACCCGTCAGGGCGGACGCATCATTCATCGAACGGCAACAAGGCAGGTGAAGATGAGGGATTTCCGAAACGAGATAACCGCATTCAGGCAGGACAAGCTGGCGGAACTGGCCGATGCCAGGCAGAGGGCTGCCCTGCAGATCTGCTGCGGAATCGAACTCGCCGATGCGCTGTCCGGCGGATTCGTCTCCACCCACGCGCTGTTGAGGCGCCTCGAGCGGGTGATCGAGCGCGAAAGGCTGAAAGGCGTCAACCGCCACTGGAGCTATGACTTGAACCGCCACATAGCGCTCAAGCAGGTGCGCGACCGGCTGAAAGGCGTTTCGCCTGCGGAACCTGCCAGGCTCACCTTTCGGCCGCGCCGCAGGCGCCAGAAAAGCAAAGCGGCACCCGAAGGTGCCGCTCATTGAGCAGGGAGTAGTGGGGGTTCACTTGCCCTTGCGCTTGCGGCCCAGCCCCATCTTCTTGGCGAGCTGGGAGCGGGCGGCAGCGTAGTTGGGCGCCACCATCGGATAGCTGGCGTCGAGGCCCCACTTCTCGCGGTACTGGTCCGGCGTCATGTTGTAGTGGGTCATCAGGTGCCGCTTGAGCGACTTGAACTTCTTTCCGTCTTCAAGGCAGACGATGTAGTCGTCATGCACCGACCGCTTCGGGTTCACGGCCGGCTTCTGCTTGTCTGCGGGGGGCGCTTCGGTCGCGTTGCCGACGCGTCCAAGTGCTGCATGCACATCGGCGATCAGTCCCGGAAGCTCTCCGACCGGAACCGGATTGTTGCTGACATAGGCCGCCACCACGTCGGCGGTCAGCTCGATCAGCGTATCGCTGTTTGCTGTAGGCGTTTCGGAAGTATCCATATTCTTCAGGCCCCAATGTGACTGGTTGTTTTTTTGCCCGATATTGCGATCGGGACGCGGCACGATTTTATACCGCAGTTTGCGACTGCGACTCGCGTTCCGTCACTTTAATGAGCCCGTATCAGCAATAAGTCAATTCACTATTCTTTTCGAATTCAAGAACAACGAATTCGACACTTCTCTAACAAATGAACGTTTTTGACAACCATAGGTCATTTTCTGAGATCAACTCGCCCGATGACGATAGATCTCGCCCGGGCTCACTATCCTCATCCACCTTGGATTTGACCGTTCTTCTTGGATGACACCACATTTTGGGCCAGTTCGTCCCGAACAGAGCCCTCCCACATGCGATATCCGGCCGAATATGACGCCTTGGCCAGTAGATGAGCCGCGATTGGTGCGGTGAGCACGAAGAAGCCGGCGCCGGCCAGCGCCCTGACACCGGTTGCGAACTCGCCGATGTGCAGCGCAAGCGCGACCAGCATCAGGCAGGATCCCAGCGTGCCGGCCTTGGAGGCGGCATGCATCCGGGTGAATACGTCCGGCAGGCGCAGCAGACCGATCGAGGCCGTGAGCGCGAACAACGCCCCCACTACGATCAGCAACCCAGCCAGATAATCGCCGAATTCGCCCATCATCGCTGCTCCTCTTCCGCCTGTTCTTCCCGTTTCTTGGCGTCGGCGCCGCCGCTCATCACAAATCTTGCGAAAGCGACCGTGGCCAGGAAGCCGACCAGTCCGAGGGCAATCGCCACATCCACGTAGAGCCTGAACCCCGATCGGATGCCGAACACCGCGATGAAGCCGATGGCAACGGCAACCAGCATGTCGAGCGCCAGGATACGGTCGGGCAGCGACGGTCCCTTGACCACTCGCACGACGACCAGAAGGAACGAAACACTGAGTATTCCGAGAGCGAAGATCGCACTTGCTTCCAGGAAGGCTGCTCCGGACATCATCTGAACGCCTCCATTATTCTTCTCTCGAAGCCTATCCTTATTTCTTCCTTGGCCCTTTCCGGATCGGAGCAATCCATGCCGTGCACGAACAATGTGCGCCGATCCTCCGAAACGTCGACGGACAGGGTTCCGGGGGTCAGGGTGATCAGGTTGGCGAGCAGGGTGATCTCGAAATCGCGTTCGACCTGCAGCGGATAGGCAAAGATGCCGGGCTTGACGTCCAAGCGCGGGGAAAGCACCAGCCGAGCGACGCGCACCGCGGATAGAATGAGTTCCTTCATGAACAGCAACGCAAGCAGCAACGCCGCCCAGGGGCGAACCGTCACCTTCGCCGCCCGCAGCTGGTCGCGGACCAGGAACAGGACGCCCCAGCCGATGGCGATGCCCAGGATCAGGTTGGGCAGCGTGAAGCTGCCGGACATTCCGACCCACGCCAGTGCGAGCAGCACGACGTAGCGCACCGGGATCATTGTCCACCTCCCGGCGGAAACACTGCCTGCACGTAGGCGGACGTATCGATGAGTCCGCTGGCGGCGGCCGTCGCCGCCCGCACGAATGGCTCCGGCATGACGCCCATGCCCACCATCGCCAACGCCAGCAGCGTGATGGTGGCGACGCCCAGCCGGGACGCTGCAGCCTGGGCAGGCGCGTCAGCCGGCCTGCCCCCGGCCGCCACAGTGTCTGTCCTCCAGAAGGCAAGGATGAACACCCGGCCCAGGGCAATGGTCGCCAGGAAACCGCTCAGCAGGACCGCCATGGCAAGCGGCCATGCGCCGCCATCGAGCGCCGCCTTTACCAGCATGACCTTCGGCCACAGGCCGGAGCCCGGCGGCAGTCCAGCAACGGCGAGCGAGATCACCATGGCCAGCAACGTCAGGAACGGGCTCGCCGTATACAGTCCGGACAGCGAGTGAAGCGAGAAGCTTCCGCCGCGCTGGCGCATCAGGCCGCCAAGCAAATAGAGCGCCGAAAGCGAAACCATGGAATGCACGGCATAGAAAATCGTCCCGGACAGGCCGCGTTCCGTACCCAGCGCGATGCCGGCCAGCATCACCCCCACGCCTGAGATCACCAGGAAGCCGGAAATCCGCCGGATGTCGGATTGCGCCAGGGCGCCGAGCGCGCCGACCAGCATCGTCGCCGCTGCTATCCAGCCGATGACGCCTGCCAGTTCGGCGCGTTCCACGGCGAAGATGGTCAGCATCGTCCTGAGCAGGGCGTAGATGCCGACCTTGGTGAGCAGTCCGCCGAACAGCGCCCCGGTGATCACGGGCGGCGTGTGGTAGGAGGCAGGCAGCCAGAAATTGACCGGAAAGGCCGCAGCCTTCATGCAGAAGGCGAGCAGGAACAGGGAAGCCAGCGTGGTGAGCGGGGCCGCGGCGTCCGCCTGGCCCACCCTGGCGGCGAGGTCGGCCATGTTGAGCGTGCCGAACGTACCATACAGATAGCCGGTGGCGATCAGGAACAGGGTCGTGCCGACCAGATTCAGGATCGCATATTTGGTCGCGCCGTCTATCTGCGGCTTTTCCGAGCCCAGGATCAGCAAGCCGAACGAGGAAATCAGGAAAACCTCGAACCAGACATACAGATTGAACATGTCGCCGGTCAGGAAGGCGCCGCTGACACCGGCCATCATCAGGAGCAGGAACGGATAGAACCCGTAGCGCCGGCCGGTGACATCTATGTCCAGCACCGAATAGGCACAGCAGGCAAGCGCCACGAACGATGCAGTGAGCGAAAACATCGCGCCCAGCGCGTCGACCGTGAACGAGATGCCGAAGGGCGGCAGCCAGCTGCCCATGGTCATCGAAACCGGCCCCTCGCCCAGCACGCGCGTGAGCAGCGCGACGTTGGCGGCCGCCATGGCGAGCAGGGCCGCCACGGCCACCAGCGCATGCCAGCGGACGTTGTGGCGGATCATCAGCAGGATCGCGCCGCAGACGATCGGAACCAGCACCGGCGCCACCACCAGCCAATCGGCCGCAGTGACGGGTGCCGCGATCATCGCAGCAGTCCTGTCGACGATTTGACCCTCGATCGCCATTGTCAGTACCCCATCGGCGGCAGGCCGTCGTCCGCCGGCTCGGCGATGCGCATGCCATCGGTGTCGTCGGTGCCGATCTCCTGATAGGCCCGATAGGCCAGCACGAGCAGGAAAGCGAAGAATGAGAACGAAATGACGATCGCGGTCAGGATCAGGGCCTGCGGCAGCGGGTTGGCGACCGCCCCTGCGGGAACGTCGAGCCCTTCGGCGATGACCGGCGGGATCTCGCGCATCAGCCTGCCGTTGGTGAAGATCAGCAGGTTGACGGCGTTGCCGAACAGGGACACGCCCAGCAGGATGCGGATGATGTGCCGCGACAGCATCAGATAGATGCCGGCGGCAAAGAACAGGCCGACCAGGATGGCGAACACACTTTCCATCAATCGTGTTCCCTGTCCTCGAGCGCCAGCGCGATCGACGTGAACGAACCGACCACGACGAAGTAGACGCCGATATCGAAGAACATCACGGTCGACAGGTCGACGGAGACACCCAAAAGGCTTGGGGACGCCCAAAGGCCCGTCAGGAACGGCACGCCGAACAGCAGGGACGGCAGGCCGGCGATTGCCGCCAGGAACAGGCCGAAGCCGGCAACGGCCATCGGGTGGAAATAGAGCGCCCGGCGCACCGCCGGCACGCCGAAGGCGATGCCGTGGATGGCGAAGGCCGATGCGGCGATCAGGCCGCCGGTGAAGCCGCCCCCAGGTTCATTGTGGCCGCGCAGCATGACGAAGACGGAGAACATCAGCATCAACCCGGTGAGGAAGGGTGCCGCGGTGCGGAAGATCAGCGTCTGCATGCTAGGCATCCTCCGCCACGCTCGCGCGCGCCACCGTCTTCTTCGAGCGGATGCGGATCAGCGCCAGGATCGCGAGCCCCGTAATCATGACCACCGCGATCTCGCCCAGCGTATCCAGCCCGCGATAGTCGACGATGATGACGTTCACGACGTTGCGGCCATGCGCGATCGTCTTCGAATAGGCGGCGAAGAACTGCGACAGCCTGTCGTCGAAGGGCAGTTGCGTCACCTTCAGCAGCAGCAGGGTGAAGGCCAGGCCGCAGGCGCCGGCAATCGTCATGTCGAGCAATTGTTGACGCAGCGGACGATGATCGGTGGGCGAAAGCCTGAGCCGCGTCATGACCAGGGCCAGGATCACCACCGCGAGCGTCTCCACCATGAACTGGGTGAACGACAGGTCAGGCGCCCCGAACAGCATGTAAAGCACAGCCACCGCAAAGCCCTGGATGCCTAGGGAGACGATGGCCGTCAGGCGGCTGCGCGCCTGGACGACGGCGGCAAGGCCGATCACGGCAATCGCCATGACCGCCCATTCATAGAACCGCAAGGCGGGCAGCACCGGCGCCGACGGCAGTTCGCCGGTGACGATCATCGGCACCAGCAATGCAGCGGCAACGGCGATGAAGGTGGCCGTCATGTAGATGTCGAGGCGCCCGCTCTGGACGATGCGCGTCAGCCCCGCGGCGAAGCGCAGCAGCGCGCGCAGCGCCTGGTCGAAGCCGCGGTCCGGGCCCCAGCCGATGCCCGCGAGCACGCCGGCAGTCAGCGAGCGCAACCGGTCGAGCCCGAGATAGGCCGCTATCCCGAGCGCCACCGTCAGCGCCGACAGAATGAGCGGCACGCCGATGTGGGGGACGACGGAGATGGTGACGTCGACAGGAGTACCCGCGACGGCGCTTGCGGTAGGCGAGGACAGCAGCCTGTGGGTCGTGGCCGACGCAAGGGCGGCCACGAGGCCGGCTCCGCCGAGCACCACCGGCCCCAGCCAGAGCGAGGCCGGCCCTTCATGCGCGTGCTTTGGGGTCGCGATCGGCGCGCCGGCGAACGGGCGCAGTGCAACCGCAAAACCGATGGCGAACATCAGTGCATTGGCGCCGATCGCCACTGCAAGCAGCAGCAAGCGCCACCCATCGGTCTCGGTGAATGCGAGGTAGATCTCCTCCTTGGCGAGGAAGCCGAAGAAGAGCGGCAAGCCCCCCATCGAGAAGGCGGCCAGCATGGCGGCCGCAAATGTCACCGGCATTGCGCGACGCAGCCCGGCCAGCCTGGTCACGTCGCGCGTGCCCGCCTCGTGGTCGATCAGGCCGGCAACCATGAAGAGCGCGCCTTTGAACAGGGAATGCGCGATCAGATAGAGGGCTGCCGCCTCGACTGCCTTGTCCGAGCCCAGGCCGGTCAACATCACGAGCAGTCCCAGCGACGCGACAGTCGTGTAGGCGAGCATCAGCTTGAGGTCGACCTGCCGGATGGCGAGCACCGCACCGACGGCGAGCGTGGCACCGCCGAACAGCGGCAGGATCGTTTCCCAGGCCGCCGTGCCGCCCATCACCGGGTTGAGCCGCATCACCAGATAGACCCCGGCCTTCACCATGGTCGCCGAGTGAAGGTACGCCGACACCGGCGTCGGAGCCTCCATGGCATTGGGCAGCCAGAAATGGAACGGAAACTGGGCCGACTTGGTGAAGGCTCCCCCGAGTACGAGCAGCAGCGCGGCAAGGTAGAGCGGGCTCTGCCGCAGCGCCTCTCCCGCCCCCAGCAGAGCCGAGAGTTCGCTGACGCCGGTCGCCTGCGAAACGACCAGCAGGCCGGCAAGCAAAGACAGCCCGCCCAGTCCCGTCACCAAGAGCGCCTGCAATGCCGCGCGCCGCGCCGCCTCGCGGCCGTGATCGAAGCCGATCAGCAGGAAAGACGTGATGGAGGTCAGTTCCCAGTAGACGAACAGCATCAGGAACGAATCCGAGACCACCAGTCCCAGCATCGCTCCCATGAACAGCAGCATGAAGGAGAAGAAGCGGCCCTGGTGCGGATGCCCCTTCAGATACCCGCCCGAATAGATGACGATGAGCGTGCCTATGCCGGAAATCAGCACGGCAAACGTCAGCGACAATCCATCGAGGAACCAGGCGAAGCGCAGGCCCAGGCTGGGCGCCCAGTCAAATCCGCCGGAAACGGTGCGTGCGTTGCCGACCGTCTCCAGCATCCCGGCGAAATGCACGAATATGATGAGCGGAATAGCGGCGAGCAGCCAACCGGCATAGTGTTTCGTCACGCGGACCAGCAACGGAGCGAGCAATGCCCCGACAATCGGCAGCATGAGTATCAGGAAGGTCAGCGCACAGGCCCTCTTTGTTTCTCACGTTGTTAGGGGCATAGACGTCCCGTCACGCGGGGGCAAGCCTGAACCGGCCTTTTCAACGACTAGCGTGTACCACTCGACAGTTGAACGGCGCCTTTCCTTCAGTACGGCGTGATGTACTTGCCGTAGACCCAGCCACTGACGAAGTCTCCGTTCTGCGCGGGGTCGTGCCAGACCTGGCACCAGCGATAGCGGACGCGCTGCTCCTGCTTCCACGCCGGCAGGTGGCCGATGTCGCGCAGATCGATCCCGCCGGTGCACTTGCCGGTCATCTGCAGCACGGCGCCGTTCGGATAGGCTGCCTGCTTCTGCGATCCGTTCGACGGGAACTTGCGAATATTGAGCGTGTCGCCCCACGGAACCTTGGCGACCTCCCAGGCCGAGAACGCGGCGGCGTTCGACTGGCCGGCGAAAAGCGCAACGGTAGAGGCCACGGCCAGTGCGACTGCTGCCTTGATAAGCGTCTTCATCATCTCTCTCCGGCCCCATGGGCGATGGAACGATACAGCCACCATGCAACTCGGCTCTTGAACCCGCACTGATCGGCGTGTTCATTCGCCATTCAAGATTCAGCCCATGCGAGACGCAATGACGAGACCTTCCATCTTCGCCGACATCCCTGCACCCGAGACCGAGCGGCGCCCCGTGAGCGACACGCGGCACGGTATCACCCGCGTCGACGAGTACGCCTGGCTGCGTGCCGACAACTGGCAGGAGGTGTTCCGCGACCCCGGCCTGCTCGATCCGGCCATCCGCGCCCATCTGGAAGATGAGAATCGCTACCAGGCTGAGCTGATGGCCGACACCGCCGGACTCAGGAAGACGCTGTTCGCCGAGATGAAGGCGCGCATCAAGGAAGACGATTCCTCGGTGCCGATGAAGGACGGGCCTTTTGCCTACGGCTCCTCCTACAAGAAGGGAGGCGAACAGCCGCGCTACTTCCGCATTCCGAGCGCAGGTGGGTCCGAGGAGATCATCCTCGACGGAGACAAGGAAGCCGAGGGCCAGGCCTATTTCCGCCTCGGCGGGATGGACCATTCTTCAGACCATCGCCGGCTGATCTGGGGCTTCGACGACAAGGGTTCGGAGTTCTACACCCTGCGCATCCGCGACCTCGCCAGCAGCAGTGACCTCGACGACGTGGTCGGCGACACCGGTGGCTCGGGTGTCTGGGACGGCGCCAACAAGGGTTTCTTCTACACCCGCCTCGACCCGAACCACCGGCCCTCGAAAGTCTTCTACCATGCGGTGGGCAGCGACGCCGCCGGCGACCGGCTGGTCTACGAGGAAACCGATCCGGGTTTCTTCATGAATGTGGGCGGTACGCGCAGCAACGAGTGGATCATGATCTCGATCAGCGATCACGAGACATCCGAGTATCGGCTCTTCCCCGCCTCCGATCCCGCCGCCGAGCCCAAGCTCGTCGCCGCGCGCGAAACCGGCCTGCAATACGACATCGAGGAGGGCGGCGACATCTTCTTCGTGCTGACCAATGTCGACGGCGCCAAGGACTTCAAGGTCATGACCGTTCCGGCTGCTGATCCGGTACGCGCCAACTGGAAGGAACTGGTTGCCCACGAGGCCGGCCGCCTCATCCTGTCGGTCATGGGCTTCAAGGACTTCATGGTCCGCCTGGAACGAAAGGACGGCCTGCCGCGGATCGTCGTGCATGAACGGGCAACGGGCAACGAGCACCACATCGCCTTTGCCGAAGAGGCCTATTCGCTCGGGCTGTCGGGTTCCTACGAGTATGACACCGACATCATCCGCTTCAGCTACTCGTCGATGACCACGCCCGCTCAGGTCTTCGACTACGACATGCGGACGCGCGAACGCGTCCTGCTGAAGACCCAGGAGGTTCCGTCCGGCCACAACGCCGAGGACTACGTCACGCGGCGGCTGATGGCGCCGGCAGAAGATGGCGAACTGGTGCCGATCTCACTGATCCATCACCGCGACACCAGGCTCGACGGCTCCGCGCCCTGCCTGCTCTATGGCTACGGCTCCTACGGAATCACGATCCCGGCCTCGTTCAACACCAACTGCCTGTCGCTGGTGGACCGCGGCTTCGTCTACGCCATCGCCCACATTCGCGGCGGCAAGGACAAGGGCTACGCCTGGTACGAAGACGGAAAGCGGGCCTCCAAGCAGAACACCTTCAGGGATTTCATCGCCTGCGCCAGGCATCTCGTGGCGGAGCGCTACACCACCCACGACCGCATCGTTGCCCAGGGTGGCTCTGCCGGCGGCATGCTGATGGGGGCTGTCGCCAACATGGCGCCTGAAGCCTTCGGCGGCATCGTCGCCGAGGTGCCCTTCGTCGACGTGCTCGCCACGATGCTCGACGACACGCTGCCGCTGACCCCACCCGAATGGCCCGAATGGGGCAATCCGATCACCTCGGAGCAGGACTACGAGACGATCGCGGCCTATTCGCCCTACGACAACGTCACGGCACTCGACTACCCGCCGATCCTTGCCGTTGCCGGCCTCACCGATCCGCGCGTCACCTATTGGGAGCCGGCCAAATGGGTCGCCCGCCTGCGCGAGCGAAAGGCCAGTGGCAATCCGGTCCTGTTCAAGATCAACATGGATTCAGGCCACGCAGGCGCCTCCGGCCGCTTCTCGAGGCTGGAGGAGATTGCCTTCAACTATGCTTTCGCGCTGAAGATCGCGGATCGCGCCGGATAGCAGCCAGCCGAGCCGGCGGCACGCGCCGCCGGCCGGTTCAGTTCGCAGCGGCCTTCGCCGGCGGGTAGCCGTTTGGCTCTGCCGGGATCGCCTTCAGATAGGCTGCAATGGCCTCGCGGTCCTCGGCCGCGAGCCGCGCCATGTTCTTCTGCACTTCGACCATGGTGCCGCCGACGGAATCGAACTCCGGCGTGAAGCCGGTTTCGAGATAGCCTGCGATGTCGCTTTCCGACCAGCTCCGGATGCCATTCCCGCCCGGCGTGATGTTGGGAACTATGCCCGTGCCTTCCGCCGCCACGGCGCCGGCCAGCCACTGGCTCCGCTTCGGCCCGCCATCGAGTGCGCGCGGCGTGTGGCATTCGCCGCAATGGCCCGCGCCTTCGACCAGCAAGCGTCCCCGCAGCACCTTTTCGGGCGTTCCGTCCGCGAAGGCCACGACCGGTTCGGCTCTGAGGTTGAGCAGTTTCCAGAGGCCAAGCCCCCGCCGGATGTTGTAGGGAAAGTTCAGGCTGTGGTCGGGGGCCCTGCCCGCCACCGGCGGCAGCGTTTTCATGAAGGCATAGAGGTCGGCAACGTCGCCCGGCCTCATGCGCGCATAGGACGGATAGGGAAAAGCCGGATAGAGGTGCTGGCCGTCGCGCGACACGCCCTTCAGCATGGCGTTGGCGAAATCCTCCAGCGACCACGCCCCGATGCCGTCGGTCGGGTCGGACGAAATGTTCGGCGCCACGAAGGTCCCGAACGGCGTCTTGAGTTCGACACCGCCGACGAGTTGCAGGCGGGCATCGCCTTCCGCCTTCGGCCTGGCGTGGCAGGAGGCGCAACCGCCGGCGTCGAAGATGCGCTGGCCGCGAACGGCATCCCCCGCACCGAGCGACGCGAGCGTCTCGGGCCCCAGCCTTTCCGGTTCGGTCAGCCACCAAAAGACCGAGGCCCCGGCGCCACCTAGCGCCAGGGCCGCAATCGCCAACTTCCTGAGAATAGCCATCCGCAGAGGATTAGCCCTTCTTGACGCGGAAGGCCTCATGGCAGGCGGCGCAGGTCTGGCCGATCGTGCCGACCTGAGCCTTCAGCGCATCAAGATCCTGGGCCGGAGCCGCGGCGGCAGTGGCGGTGACCGACTTGAACTTGTCCACCTGCGCCTGGAACCCTGCCGCATCCGTCCAGATCTTCGGCGATGCCGTGGTGTCGCCCTGGTCGCTTCCCTTAGGGAACGAAGCAGCCACGTCGATCTTCTGGACGTTGTCGTTGAGCGTCGTCAGCGCCGCCAGGACAGCTGCGGCATCGAACTGGGTTTCGCCCTTGACCATCGACACAAGAACGCCGACCTGCTTTGCGTTGTCCTTCATGACCGCCTTGCGATCGGCGATCACATCGGCAAGCGCAGCAGTGGTCGCGAGCGCCAGCGCCGTGATGGCAAGTACGTATTTTCTCATCAGTCCTCTCCGGGGTTGCAGATAGCTGCCTTGGGGGCAACGGCGAAACTGGCCGAATTCGTCCCGGAATTCTCTTCACGCTTACGTGATCTGGAAGGTTGGACGATCACATCGAATAACAAAATGAAAACCCCGGCGTAGGCCGGGGTTTTCACTTACTTGATCAAGTAATGGTCCTCGGGCTGATCTACTCAGCCCTTCGCCTTTTCATAGAGCTCGAGCACGTAGTCCCAATTGATCAGGCTGTCGACGAAAGCCTCCAGGTACTTCGGGCGCGCGTTGCGATAGTCGATATAGTAGGAGTGCTCCCACACGTCGACGCCCAGGATCGGGGTAGCGCCGTGGACCAGCGGGTTCTCGCCGTTCGGGGTCTTGGAGATTTCGAGCTTGCCGTTCTTGACGGAAACCCAGGCCCAGCCCGAACCGAACTGCGTGGTGCCGGCGGCGATGAAGTCGGCCTTGAACTTGTCGTAGCCGCCGAGATCGGCGTCTACCGCCTTCTGCAGCGCGGCCGGCAGCTTGTTGCCGCCGCCGCCCTTCTTCATCCACTTCCAGAAATGGACATGGTTGTAGTGCTGGGCGGCGTTGTTGAACAGGCCGGCGTTCTTGCCGAACGACTGCTTCACGACCTCTTCCAGCGAGAGCTTGTCCAGGCCAGCTTCGGCGGCCAGCTTGTTACCGTTGTCCACATAGGCCTTGTGGTGCTTGTCGTGATGGTACTCAAGCGTCTCCTTCGACATGAAGGGCTGCAGCGCCTCGTAGTCGTAGGGCAATTCGGGCAATTCAAAAGCCATGGATCATACTCCCTTGCTGGCAAATCGCGGCATGTGTGTGCCGTCTAGAGATAGGTTGCCACCAGCATGTGACAACGGTTGCGAGGCGCGTTTTTTCGGTTTGCGCGGCTCAGGCGTTGGGGCCCGAGTGCGCCCATTCCCAATATAGATCGCGCGACAGTTTTGCTACCGGTCCCGGCTGGAGAATTCTCTCTTCGATCCGGGTGATCGGGACGATCTTCGAGTGGTTGCCGGTCGAGAATATTTCGTCGGCCTCGAGGAATTCCCGCACCGAAAGCGTCTTCTCGACGACGGTCATGCCACGTTCCGCAAGCAGGCCCATGGTGCGGGTCCGCGTGATGCCGGAAAGGAAGGTTCCGTTGGGCGCCGGCGTGAAGACCTGGCCGTTCTTGACCATGAAGATGTTCGACGAGCCGGTCTCGGCGACGTTGCCGAGCATGTCGAGCACGAGCGCGTTGTCGAAGCCGCGCATCTTGGCTTCCAGAATGGCGCGCCCGTTGTTCGGGTACAGGCAGCCCGCCTTGGCGTTGGTCGGCATCGTCTCGAGGCTCGGACGGCGGAACGGCGACAGGCCGATTGAGAAGCCCGCCGGCGGGATCATTGGCGCTTCATAGAGGCAAAGGCAGAACCTGGTCGATGCGGGATCGGCCGGCACGCCCATGTAGCCGCCGTGCTCGGCCCAGTACATGGGGCGGATGTAGACGGCCGTCTTGCCGTCGAACTTCTTGAGCCCGTCCCAGGTCAATCCGACAATGTCGTCCGCAGCCATGGTCGGCTTCAGGCCAAGCGCGATAGCCGATGCGTTCACGCGCCGGGAATGGGCCTCGAGATCGGGAGCCACGCCTTCAAACCAGCGGGCGCCATCGAACACGGTTGACGCCAGCCACATGGCATGGCTGCGCGGCCCGATGAGCGCAACGTTGCCCTCGTACCAGTCTCCATCAACGAAGGTCCAAGTCGTGGATTGTGCAGCCGCTGCCAGCGTCATCGTAGGTTTCCCGTAGCATTCGATTGATGGCCGTTATGGAAGAGGCTTTGCCCGGGCACGTCAACCGGCAGCCGGCCGAAATGTTGGAGCCAGGCGATCAGCGCTCTTGCGTCGGGCGGCAAGTCGTTGGAAAACCCTGCCATGCGCCACGCAGCCTACATATTCGACGCCTACGGCACGCTGTTCGACATCCATGCGGCCGTGCGGCGACACGCTGCGGAAATCGGTCCCGACGGCCCGCTGCTGTCCGAGATATGGCGGGCCAAGCAGCTCGAATATTCCTGGGTCCGCACGCTCATGGGTGCCCATGCCGATTTCTGGCACTTGACCGAGCGGGCGCTCGACTATGCCTTCCGCAAGGTTCCGTCGGTCGACCCTGCGATGCGCGCGAAACTGCTCGATGCCTATTGGCACCTCGACTGCTATCCGGAGGTCCCGGCCGTACTGCGCGCCCTCAAGGACAACGGCGCGCGGCTGGCCATACTTTCAAACGGATCGCCTGAGATGCTCGACGCTGCGGTGCGTTCGGCGGCACTCGACATGATCCTGGACGAGGTGTTCTCGGTCGAAAGCGTCCGCCGCTTCAAGCCGGACCCATCCGTCTATGACCTGGTGGCGAGCAACTGGCGGCTCTATCCGGAATCGGTGTCCTTCCAGTCGTCCAATCGCTGGGACATAGCGGGCGCGGCAAAGTTCGGCTTCCGCACCGTCTGGATAAATCGAAATTCCCAGCCCGACGAATATAGCGACCATCCGCCGCATTTAATCCTTCCGTCGCTGGAAGGTTTACTGACGCACGGCTAAGTCGTCGCTGCAACACTTGTTGCAATATCGCAACAGTGATCAGTCGATCACAGATTTGCCATTGTTTTTCCACCTTCAAGCCTGAATTAACGACGCCTATCATCATACGCGTTAATGGGAACGCAACAGGTTTCTTTTATATTCACCATATCATCCGAACTGGAACTCCAGACTGCTGTCATGTCCATAATTCTTCCCCCTAAGCCATCCCTGAGCCGTCGCGGCTTCCTGAATCTGACGGCGGCCGGTGCCGCATCGGCGGCCCTTTCGGCTTGCGCCACCACCAGCGGAAGCGATCAGGTTTCTGCCGCTCCCGCCGTGCAGCCGCCCGTCAGCGTCGACCCGGCATTCGGCGACTACACGACCATGTACTCGTCCGTCGTCGACGAGGGGTATGAGATACCGGCGATCCCGCTCAAGAAGGTCCAGAGCAAGTACATGCGGCAGATCGTCCCCGATCCCACCGGTGAACGCCCCGGCACCATCGTGGTCGATACGTCGAGCTTCTTCCTCTACCTGGTGCGTGAAAACGGCGAGGCGCTCCGCTATGGCGTCGGCCTCGGACGCCAGGGGTTTGCATGGTCCGGCCGCGCCGTCATGCAGTGGAAGCGCAAGTGGCCGACCTGGACCCCGCCGGATGAAATGATCACCCGCCAGCCGGAACTCGAGAAATACAGCGCCCGCAACGGCGGCATGCAGCCCGGGCTGACCAACCCGCTCGGCGCCCGTGCGCTCTACATCTTCCAGAACAAGCAGGACACGCTCTACCGTATCCACGGCTCGCCGGAATGGTGGTCGATCGGCAAGGCGGTTTCCTCGGGCTGCGTCCGCATGATGAACCAGGACGTGATTGACCTCTACGATCGCGTTCCGAACGGCAGCCCGATCCTTGTCACCAATGGGCTTGGTACCGCCTGATCTGGTTTCGGATTGACCAAAGACTACGGCGGCGTGCCCTGCACGCCGCCGTTTTCGTTAGAAGCCTTTCTTCAGGCTCCCCAGAATTCCGCGAACCAGTTCGCGTCCGAGCGACGAGCCGACCGAGCGTACCACCGACTTAATCGCGGCTTCGGCCACGGATTGGCGGCCAGAGCTGCTGCGCTGCCGCGGGGCGCCACCCGAGGTGCGGTCGCCGTCGTTGCCAAAGCCCGGGATCGTCCAGCCACCACCACCGGTATCTGCCTTCTGGGCTTCTTGCTGCGCCTGCTGGGCCTCGGCTGCCTTCTTCTGCAGCATTTCGAACGCCGATTCACGGTCGACCGTCTGGTCATACTGGCCGGCGACCGGGCTTTCGTTGATCAGCTTGCGCCGCTCGTCGGCCGTAACCGGGCCGAGGCGCGATGCCGGCGGACGGATCAGCGTCCGCTGCACCATCGCCGGCACGCCCTTGGCCTCGAGCATCGAGACCAGCGCCTCGCCGGTGCCGAGTTGGGTGATGGCAGTCGCGCAATTGAAGTCCGGGTTCGGTCTGAAGGTATCGGCAGCCGTCTTGACCGCCTTCTGCTCGCGCGGCGTGTAGGCGCGCAACGCGTGCTGCACGCGATTACCGAGCTGGGCGAGCACGGTATCCGGAACGTCGAGCGGGTTCTGGGTGACGAAATAGACGCCGACGCCCTTCGAACGGATAAGCCGCACCACCTGCTCGACCCGGTCGACGACGATCTTCGGCGCCTCGTCGAACAGGAGATGCGCTTCGTCGAAGAAGAAGACCAGTTTTGGCTTGTCGGGATCGCCCACCTCCGGCAGCACCTCGAACAGCTCAGAGAGCAGCCAGAGCAGGAAGGTCGCATAGAGCCGCGGGTTCATCATCAGCTTGTCGGCGGCCAGCACGTTGATCGCGCCGCGGCCATCGCGGGTTGTCCGCATGATGTCGGCAATCTTCAGCGCCGGCTCGCCAAAGAAGTTGTTGCCGCCCTGCTGCTCCAGCACGAGCAGCGAACGCTGGATCGCCCCGACCGACGGTTTGGTCACGTTGCCATAGCGGGCGCCGATCTCGTCGGCGCGTTCGGCGATGTTGGCCAGCAGCGCCTGCAAGTCCTTCATGTCGAGCAGCAGCAGACCCTCTTCGTCGGCGATGCGGAAGGCAATGTTCAGCACGCCTTCCTGCGCCTCGGTCAGGTTCATGAGACGCGACAGAAGCAGCGGACCCATCTCCGACACCGTTGCCCGGATCGGATGTCCCTGTTCGCCGAACAGGTCCCAGAAGATCACCGGGAACTCCTGGAACTCGTAGGGGTCGAGCTTCACCGCCTGGGCGCGGGCTACCAGGAAGTCCTTCGCGTCGCCCATCATGGCAATGCCCGAGAGATCGCCCTTGATGTCGGCGCAGAAGACCGGCACGCCCGCATTCGAGAAACCTTCGGCGAGGATCTGCAGCGTCACGGTCTTTCCGGTGCCGGTCGCGCCGGTGACCAGGCCGTGGCGGTTGCCGTATTTCAGCAGCAGCGCTTCAGGTCGCTGGTAGCTGTCGTCCGGCTTGCGGCTGGCACCAATGAAAATGCTGTCGTCCTGCGCCATGGGCGTCCTCTCCGGCAATGCGATGTCGCGACCGCTTGCGCGGCCCCTGAAAGGTATAGTGGCCGCCTCACCGGGCGACAATGGCTTGGTTCCCGCCACCCTCCATGTTATACGTGAGTTATAACATGGAGATGCAGCACATGAACGTGACTGTGCGCAAGATCGGAAACTCGGAAGGCGTGATCCTGCCCAAGGAGGTGCTCGACCGGCACAATCTCAGGGCCGGGGATACACTTGTCCTCACCGAGGACGGAAACGAGCTACGGCTGCGGCCGGCTGAGGATGATCCGGAAGAGTTTGAGCGCAAGATGAAGATCGCGCGGGAACGGATGAAAAAATACGAGGTCGCGTATCGCGCCCTCGCCAAATGACAGAGTTCCATTCGCGACAATTCGTCGAGGCCATGCATGCCGAGCAACTGCGGCTGCATGGCGGCGCCCCCGGCATTCGGTCAGAGGACATGCTGGAATCGGCGCTGGCACGCCCGCTTCAGAAAGAAGCCTACGGCCAACCCGGTCTTTGCGAGTTGGCAGCCGCCTATCTGTTCGGTATTGCCAAGAACCATCCATTTGTGGACGGCAACAAGAGAACGGCCTTCGCGGCGGCTGACTTGTTCCTGTACTTCAACGGGCTAAGTGTGGAAGCGCCACAAGAGGACATCATCCAATTCGTGCTGATGGTCGCCGCCGGCGAGATCGACGAAGGCGGCGCGGCCGCATTCTTCCGCGACCACACCATCGCAATCGAAAGCTAGATTCGGATCTCGACGATCTCCCAGTCGCGCCCGTTGACGGTGGCGACCTCGCCCACCGCCTTGCCGAACAGGGCCTGGGCCATGGGCGAGACATGCGAAATGCTGCCCTTGGCGGCATTGGCCTCGTCTTCGCCGACGATGCGCCACGCGTGACGCTTGCCGTCGTCGTCCTCGATGCTGACCCTCATGCCGAAGCGCACGACGGAACTGTCGGGCTCGGGAACCGAGACCTCGGCGGTTTCCCGGCGCGCCTGCCAATAGCGAAGATCGCGCGAAACCGTCGCGATGCGCTCGCGGTCGGCCGCGGCTTCGGCCTTGGCCAGTTCCTCGCGCAAGCCGCCCAGCTCGGTCTCGATATGGGCTAGTCCCTGTTCCGTCACCAGATTGCGGTGCGTGCTTACCGGTCGCTCGCCGATGTCGGCGATCTGGTTTTCGCTGTCGTCTTCACGCGTGAAAGCTCTGCTCATGGAAAGAACCTAGGCCTTCGTTTGGTCGATAACAAGCCGGCTCATCTGACCGTATCTCTTCACCCTTCAGGCGAATACTTCGGTCGGCCTGAGCGACGCGACCTCGATCCCGTTCCAGTTCTTCAGGACGGGATTGGCCGCACTGCGCATCTTGGCAGCCAGCCCGCCGTCGCCCGAAAGAAGCTTGGCCAGCACGGCCGAAATCATGACCTCGGCAGCCCGGCCCGCACCGTCGTCGCATTTGAGCGCGATGCCAAGCCCAAGCTCCGGCAACGCGGCACAATAGACACCCTCGGCACCGACCTTGACGAAGATCCTTCCGGGGGCAGCCTGCATCAACTCGGTATCGGCCCTTCCGGTTCCGGCGACCATGAAAGGTTCCGCCATGCAGGCCGCCAGGAGCCGGCGCGCAGCCTTGGCTCGCTCCGGTCCCAGGCCCGCTCCGGTCGCCATCCGGGCAAAGCCCAGGGCAAGATTGTCGAGCGGAATGGCGAATGTCGGGATTGAGCATCCGTCGGTGCCGCGGTTGGAGGCGTCATGGGCCGCGCCGGTCACCTCCTCCATCGTCCGGCGAACCATCTGCTGGAAGCGATGGTCGGCGCCGACATAGCCGCGATGGTCGATGTCCAGATGCCTGCAGGTGCAGACGAAGCCCGCGTGCTTGCCCGAACAGTTGTTGTGGAGGGCACTCGGAGCCGCCCCGCTGCGCGCCAGTCCAATCATCGCGCCCTGCCCCGACGGCCAGTGCGCGCCGCATTCCAGGGCATCTGCTCCGAGACCGGCCTTGGCCAGCATGGACTGCGCCAGTTCGGCGTGAGCCGGCTCGCCGGAATGCGAGGCGCAGGCAAGCGCCAGCTCGCGCTCGCCGAAGCCGTAGCGGTCCGCGGCGCCGCTCTCGACGAAGGGCAATGCCTGGATCGCCTTGGCGGCCGATCGCGGAAACACCGGCCGCGCGGTGTCGCCGAGGGCGAGAACCTTCCCGCCATCCGCATCCATCACCACGACCGAGCCGCGATGGACGCTTTCGACGGTGCCGCCACGCAGCATCTCGACGAGTACCGGATTTGTCATTTCTAGCGAGCCTTCATGCAACAGCAACAATCGACGGCCGACGCGATCTCACACAGAGTCGCTCACGGTCGGTCTATCGATAGCCCGGCTGCAAGCAATCCGCCATCCACGGCCAGCGTATGGCCGTTGATGTAGCTCGCTTCGGGTGAAAGCAGGAAGGCGGCAGCCGCTGCGATCTCGTCGGGTTCGGCAAACCGCCCCTGCGGGACGTGTCTCGATTCGATGCGGCCGTTGCCGGGCGAATAGGCGTTGTCACCGGAAGGACCGGCAGCAATCGCGTTCACCCTGACCCCGCGCCCCGCACATTCGAGCGCCAACACCTGCGACATCAGCTTGAGCCCGGCTTCCGATGCGGCCACGGCCAATTGGCCGTGATGTGCCCGCAGCCCTGCCAACGAACCGATGCTGACGATCGAAAGCGATGCACCCATGCGTTCGAGCGCCGCCTTGGCCGCGATGAAGGGGGCGACGAGGTTGAGGTCGAGCGCCTCGCGCAGCATTTCGGCGCTGGTGTCCTCGACCGAGGAACTCCGCCCAAACCCGGTCATTGCAATCAGGCCACCGATGAGGCCAAGCCGGTCGACCACCTGGTCGAAAGCATCGGCCACATCGTCCTCGTCCGTCGGATCGGCCTCGATAAAGACGACTTCGTCGTTGTCGATCTGATCTTCCGCCGCCTGGAGCGCTCCGCCGTCGGCGTCGATCACCGCCACCGGCCATCCGTCGGCGATCAGGCGCTCGGCCACTGCAAGGCCGATGCCCGAAGCGCCGCCGATGACCACGGCGGAATGCCTCATCTGATGCGGTCCAGGATGGAGACGTAGTTGGCGACCGCGGCACCGCCCATGTTGAAGATGCCGCCGAGCCTGGCGTCCTTGACCTGGATGCCGCCTGCCTCGCCGGCCAGCTGCATGGCCGTCAGCACGTGCATCGAAACCCCGGTCGCACCGATCGGATGCCCTTTGGCCTTGAGGCCGCCGGAAGGATTGACCGGCAGGCGGCCGTCCTTGGCGGTGATGCCTTCCATTGCGATGCGGGCACCCTCGCCGCGCGGCGCAAGCCCCATCGCCTCGTATTCGATCAGTTCGGCGATGGTGAAGCAGTCATGCGTCTCGACGAAGGACAGGTCGTCGAGCGAAACGCCGGCCGACTTCAGCGCCTTGTTCCATGCCACCTCGCAGCCTTCGAACTGCAGGATGTCGCGCTTCGACATCGGCAGGAAATCCTGCACATGCTCGTTGGCGCGGAAGGCGATCGCCCGGCGCATCCTGAGCGCCGTGGTAGCGTCGGTCAGCACCAGGGCGGCTGCGCCGTCCGAAACCAGCGAGCAATCGGTGCGCTTCAGCGGCCCGGCGACGAAGGGGTTCTTCTCGCTCTCCTGGCGGCAGAAGTCGAAGCCAAAATCCTTGCGCATCTGGGCGTAGGGATTGTCGACGCCGTTCTTGTGGTTCTTGGCCGCGATCATCGCCAGCGCGTCCGACTGGTCGCCGTAGCGCTGGAAATAGGCCTGGGCGATCTTGCCGAACACACCCGCGAAGCCCGCCGGGGTGTCGCCGTCCTCGGGCAGGTAGGACGCACGCAGCAGGTTCTTACCGATCTCCGGTCCCGGCGTCATGGTCATCTGCTCGGCGCCAACCACCAGCACGATGCGCTGGCCGGCATTCACCGCGCGGATGCCCTGGCGCACCGCGGCCGAACCCGTGGCACAGGCATTTTCGACACGCGTCGCCGGCTTGAAGCGCAGTCGGTCGTCGGCCTGGAGCACGAGGCTCGCAGTGAAGTCCTGGGCCGAGAAACCGGCATTGAAATGGCCGAGCACGATCTCGTCGACATCGTCCGGGCCGATGCCGGCATGTTCGAGCGCCTCGTTCGCGACCTTGGTAATCAGGCTTTCGAGCGTCTCGCCTTCGAGCTTGCCGAAGCGCGAATGGGCCCAGCCCACGATGCATGCGGTCATGTTCGTCTCCGTCGCCGATTCACATTTTGCGCCATTTGACAGGCGATTCCAACGCCTTCAATTCAGTTCAACTATGAACAATTTTGGCCGAGTTGCAATGCCGCAATTGGAACTACGAGCGCCGCGCATTTTCATTGATTGATGAGTCAATTAAAAATAAGGTCGCTCGCCGGAGGAAGCTGATGCCCAAGGTCGGAATGGAGCCGCTGCGCCGCAAGGCGCTGATCGACGCGACGATCTCCGCGATCGGCGAACGCGGCACGCTCGACGTGACCATGTCGGAGATCGCCGGCCGCGCCGGCGTGTCGTCCGCCCTCGCCCACCACTATTTCGGCGCCAAGGACGAATTGCTCGCCGCCACGATGCGGCACCTGTTGTCCGAACTCCTTGCGGACACGACCGCAGCGCTGCGGCTGGCAGCGACGCCGCGCGCTCGCGTCTCGGCCGTCATCTCGGTGAATTTCTCGGACAAGCAGTTCCGCGCCGAGACCATCGCCGCTTGGCTTGCATTCTACGTCGAGGCGCAGAAGTCACCGGCATTGCGCCGCCTGCTGCGCATCTATGCCCGCCGCCTCCAGTCCAATCTGATGAGCGGCCTCGGCCGGCTCCTGCCGCACGGCGAGGCAGAGCGCGTCGCCGAAGCGACGGCGGCCATGATCGACGGCCTCTACATTCGGCGTGCCCTGCGCGACGGCATACCCAACGCGGCGTCGGCCGTCGCGCTGGTCGAGGACTTCCTGGAAACCAAGCTCTCGCAGGTGTCGCTGAAGCCATGATCCACCAGCCGAACATCCTCATCATCATGGTCGACCAACTGGCCGGGACCTTGTTCCAGGACGGGCCGGCCGACTTCCTGCACGCCCCGCACCTCAAGGCGCTGGCAGCGCGATCGGCGCGGTTCAAGAACAACTACACGGCCTCGCCGCTCTGCGCGCCGGGCCGCGCCGCCTTCATGAGCGGACAGTTGCCGTCGCGTACAGGCGTCTATGACAATGCCGCCGAATTCACTTCCTCGATCCCGACCTTTGCCCATCACCTGCGTGCCGCCGGTTATCACACCGTGCTCTCGGGCAAGATGCATTTCGTCGGGCCGGACCAGATGCACGGTTTCGAGGAGCGGCTGACGACCGATATCTACCCCGCCGATTTCGGCTGGACGCCGGACTACCGCAAGCCGGGCGAGCGCATCGACTGGTGGTATCACAATCTCGGCTCGGTCACGGGCGCGGGCACGGCCGAGATCACCAACCAGATGGAGTATGACGACGAGGTCGCCTTCCTGGCGACCCGGAAGCTCTACGACTTCGCCCGCGTCTCCGATCAGGCCGAGCGTCGTCCTTGGTGCCTCACCGTCTCCTTCACCCACCCGCACGACCCCTATGTCGCGCGGCGGCAATTTTGGGACCTCTATGAGGATTGCCCTGCCCTCGATCCCGAGGTCGGCTTCATCCCTGAAGACAAGCAGGACCCGCATTCGCAGCGGCTCTACCTCGCCAGCGACTATGCGAGCTTCGACATCACGCCCGAGCAGGTGCGGCGTTCGAGGCGCGGCTACTTCGCCAACATCTCCTACATCGACGACAAGGTCGGCGAACTCATGTCGGTACTCGAGCGCACATCCATGCTCGACGACACCGTCATCCTGTTCTGTTCCGACCACGGCGACATGCTGGGCGAGCGCGGCCTTTGGTTCAAGATGTGCTTCTACGAAGGTTCGGCGCGTGTGCCGCTGATGATCGCGGGCAAGGCCATCCCAAGCGGACGGATCGAAGCGCCGACCTCCAATCTCGATGTCCTGCCGACGCTGTGCGACCTGGCCGGCATCGACCTGTCGGCCATAGCGCCCTGGGCCGACGGCCGGTCGCTCGCTCCGCTCACCCGCGGCGAGCCGCGAACCACCCCTGTGCTCATGGAATATGCCGCCGAGGGCTCCTACGCCCCGCTGGTCGCCATCCGCGAGGGCCGCTTCAAGTTCGTCCATTGCGAGATCGACCCGCCGCAACTGTTTGATCTGGAATCGGATCCGCAAGAACTCGACAACCTCGCCGCCGATCCGAAACACGCCGAGCTCGTCGCCGGCTTCATGGCCAAGGTCCGCGCTCGCTGGGACATGGCGGCCTTCGACGCGGCCGTGCGCGAGAGCCAGGCGCGCCGCTGGGTGGTCTATCCCGCGCTGCGCAACGGCGCCTACTACCCGTGGGATTTCCAGCCGCTGCAGAAAGCGTCCGAGCGCTACATGCGCAACCACATGGACCTCAACGTGCTCGAAGAGAGCAAGCGTTTCCCGAGAGGCGAATGATGACAACTGCCGTTCCGAGCCTGGACAGGCTGCGCCAGGCCTATGCCGAGACCTCACGCGCAACGCAGCTGACACCGCTGCTCGAATCCGTAGCCCTTGCCCGCGAGACAGGCGCTGCGCGTGTCTTCGTTAAGGCCGAGTCGCTGCAATGGGCCGGCTCGTTCAAGGCGCGCGGCGCCTATTGGCGGCTGAAGCAGCTCACGGCCGACGAGGCGAAGCGCGGCGTGGTCGCCTATTCCTCCGGCAATTTTGCCCAGGGACTCGCGGCCGCCGGTCAGGCGCTCGGCATTCCCGTCACCATCGTCATGCCCATAGACGCCCCCGCCGCCAAGCACGAAGCGACCAAGGGCTACGGCGCCCGCGTCGTGCTCACCGACCACGGCGACCGCGCCCGCGAGGAAGTCGCCGCCGCCAAGGCGCGCGAGATCTCGGAAACCGAAGGGCTCGCCCTGCTGCATCCGTTCGACGACCCCGAGATCGTCGCCGGCCAGGCCGGTGCCGGGCTCGAAGCGCTCAACCAGCTGGCAGCCAAGGGCGCCACGGCGGACATCGTGCTCTGCCCGGTCGGCGGCGGCGGGTTGATCGGCGGCGTGTCGCTCGCCTTCCACTATCTCTCGCCAGCAACCTGGGTCTTCGCCGTCGAACCCGAAGGCTTCAACGGCATGGGCAGCTCGCTCGCCCACGGCGCCATCGAAACCATGCCGCTCGGCCCGAAGTCGATCTGCGACGGGCTGATGGCGCGCAAGCCGGGCGAAGCGCCCTACGCAGCCGCGACGGCGAGCAACGTGCGCGGCCTGACGGTCGACGACGCGGCCGTCCGTGGCGCGATGAAGGTGGCGTTCGAGCGGCTGAAGCTCGTGCTCGAACCGTCCGGCGCCTCGTCGCTGGCAGCACTTCTGGGAGGAAAGGTCGACGTGTCCGGCAAGACCGTGCTCGTCGTCGCAACCGGCGGCAACGTCTCGCTCGCCGATTTCATGGTCCATGTGAACAATGCTTGAAGCAGATTTCGTAATCGTCGGCTCCGGCTCCGCCGGCTCGGCCATGGCCTATCGCCTGTCGGAGGACGGCAAGCACTCGGTGATCGTCATCGAATATGGCGGCACCGATTTCGGCCCGCTGATCCAGATGCCGTCGGCACTGTCGATCCCGCTCAACATGAGCCGCTACGACTGGGGCTATGCCAGCGAGCCCGAGCCGCATCTCGGCGGTCGCGTGCTGGCCACCCCGCGCGGCAAGGTTTTGGGCGGCTCGTCCTCGATCAACGGCATGGTCTATGTCCGCGGCCATGCCCACGACTTCGACCACTGGGCCGAACAAGGTGCTGCCGGTTGGGGCTATGCCGACGTGCTGCCCTACTTCAAGCGCATGGAGCATGCGAACGGCGGCGAAGACGGCTGGCGCGGCACCTCGGGTCCGCTCAACATACAGCGCGGCCCGCGCAAGAACCCGCTCTATCAAGCCTTCGTCGAGGCGGGCCAGCAGGCCGGTTTCGAGCTGACCGAGGACTATAACGGCTCCAAGCAGGAAGGCTTCGGCGCCATGGAGCAGACCATCCACAACGGGCGCCGCTGGTCGGTGGCAAACGCCTATCTGCGCCCGGCGCTGAAGCGCGGAAATGTCCGCGTCGTCAATGGCTTCGCCCGGCGCGTAGTGATCGAGAATCAACGCGCCGTCGGCGTCGAGATCGAAGCTCGCAAGAAGATTCAGGTCGTTAAGGCGCGACGTGAAGTGATCATCGCAGCTTCGTCGATCAACTCGCCAAAGCTGCTGATGCTGTCAGGCGTCGGCCCCGCCGAGCACCTGAGGAAGCACGGCATATCAGTCGTCGCCGACCGGCGCGGCGTCGGCCAGAACCTCCAGGACCACATGGAGCTCTACATCCAGCAGGAGGCGACGCAGCCGATCACCTTGCACTCGGTCTTCAACCCTTTCTCCAAGGCGCTGATCGGGGCCGAGTGGCTGCTGTTCAAGACCGGCCTCGGCGCCACCAACCATTTCGAGGCCGCAGCCTTCGTACGCTCGAAGGCCGGCGTCGACTATCCCGACATCCAGTTCCACTTCCTGCCGGCCGCCGTGCGCTACGACGGCAAGGCGGCGGCCAAGTCGCATGGCTTCCAGGCGCATGTCGGGCCCATGCGGTCGAAGTCGCGCGGCTCTATCAGCCTCAGGTCGAGCGATCCGTGGGCCAAGCCGGAAATCCGCTTCAACTACATGTCGCACCCCGACGACTGGGAGGACTTTCGCCACTGCATCCGCCTCACCCGCGAAATCTTTGCCCAGTCGGCCTTCGATCCGTTCCGCGGCAAGGAGATTTCGCCGGGCCATCACGTTCAGACCGACGACGAACTGGACACATTCATCCGCGAGCATTCGGAAAGCGCCTACCACCCTTGCGGCACGTGCCGCATGGGTCGCGCCGACGACCCGACCAGCGTGGTCGATCCGGAGTGTCGGGTGATCGGCGTCGATGGCTTGCGCGTCGCCGACTCCTCGATCTTCCCGCGCGTGACCAACGGCAACCTCAACGGACCGTCGATTATGACGGGCGAGAAGGCCGCCGACCACATCCTCGGCCGGACGCCGCTCGCGCCGTCCAACCAGGAGCCGTGGATCAATCCGCGCTGGCAGGTCTCCGACAGATAGAGCATCATCCGGCCAACTCGCCCGGACATTGAAAATACAACTGGAGCAAACGCATGCGCGCCCAGCCCAAAGCCTCCCATTATGTCAACGGCCGCTACATAGACGACGAACGCGGAGCCCTGATCCCGGTCATCTATCCGGCCACAGGCGAGACAATCGCCGAACTGCGGTCGGCAACGCAGAACATCGTCGAACTGGCCGTCGAGGCCGCGCGCGAGGCACAGCCGGCCTGGGCCCGGCTGAAGCCGGTCGAACGCGGCCGCATCCTGCGGCGGGCCGCCGACATTCTCCGCGCCCGCAATGAGGAACTCTCCAGGCTGGAGACCCTCGACACCGGCAAGGCGATCCAGGAGACGCTTGTCGCCGACGCGGCATCAGCCGCCGACTGCCTCGAGTTCTTCGCCGGCGCGGTCGCCGCCTTCAACGGCGACTATGTCGATCTCGGCGGCCCGTTCGCCTACACCAAGCGCGAGGCGCTCGGCGTCTGCGTCGGCATCGGCGCCTGGAACTATCCGATCCAGATCGCCGGCTGGAAGTCAGGCCCCGCGCTCGCCATGGGCAACGCCATGGTGTTCAAGCCTTCCGAAAACACGCCGCTGTCGGCGCTGGCTCTCGCGGAAATCTTCACCGAAGCCGGTCTGCCCGACGGTCTCTTCAACGTTGTCCAGGGGTATGGCGACGTCGGCGCGGCGCTCGCATCGCATCCGGTCGTCGACAAGATCTCGCTCACCGGCTCGGTGCCGACTGGCAAGAAGGTGCTGTCGCTCGCCGGCTCGCACATGAAGCATGCGACGATGGAACTCGGCGGCAAGTCGCCGATCATCGTCTTCGACGACGCCGACCTAGAGAACGCCATCGGCGGCGCCATGCTCGGCAACTTCTACTCGACCGGGCAGGTCTGCTCCAACGGCACCCGCGTCTTCGTCCAGAAGGGCCTGCACGACCGCTTCGTCGAACGGCTTGTCGAGCGCACCAAGGCGATCCGCATCGGCGACCCGCTCGATCCCGACACCCAGATGGGCCCGCTGGTCAGCAAGGCCCAGCACGACAAGGTTCTCGACTACATCGCCGTCGGCATGAACGAAGGCGCTGAGCTGCGCTGCGGCGGCGGCACGCCGTCACTGCAGGGCTTCGAGGGCGGCTTCTTCGTCGAGCCGACCGTCTTTTCCGGCGTCAAGGACAACATGCGCATCGCCCGCGAGGAGATCTTCGGTCCGGTCATGAGCGTTCTGTCCTTCGACAGCGAAGAGGAAGCTATCGCGCGTGCCAACGACACCGAGTTCGGCCTGGCGGCCGGCGTGTTCACCAAGGACATAGTGCGCGGCCATCGCGTCATCGGCGAGCTCAAGGCCGGCACCTGCTGGATCAACGCCTACAACCTGACGCCGGTCGAACTTCCCTTCGGCGGCGCCAAGCAGTCGGGCATCGGCCGCGAAAACTCGCTTGCCGCGCTCCAGCACTATTCCCAGCTCAAGACGGTCTATGTCGAGACCGGCGACGTCGCCAGCCCGTACTGATCGCGCTCAACCGCCTTTCACGCAAAAGCCGGCCAATTGGCCGGCTTTTCGTTTGCGCGGCACCTCAGCGCACGACGTCCTCGGTCTTGTCGAGATACTGCGTCAACGCCGTCACCAGATGGTAGAAGATGCTGGCCGGCACTTCCTTGGCCAGCGAGCGACCGCGCTCGTCGATCTGGTCGATCCACAGGCCTTGCGGCGCGGGATCGATGTGCCAGCGGAACAGGCGACCGACACGCGCCTCGATCTCAGGCTTGAGATCGGGGCCGCCGGTGCCGTCGAGCGCCACGGCCGCCTTGATCGCCTCGGTCTGCGGCCAGCTGCGCGAGATGCGGTCGAGCGGCAAGCCTTGCCGGGACACTGCGCCATAGGCCAGTCCCGTCGCGCGGTTGAGCCCGTTGGCGACAGCCGACGCATAGAGCTTGCGACCGAAGGCAACGAGATCCTTCTGGCCGCTCTTGTCGGCGAAGTCGACCAGCAGCGACGCCCACTCGAAATGATGGCCCGGCTCGGTCCACTGGCCCTTCTCGCCTGAGGCCGGATGCCAGTCGCGGTCGAAGAACTCGCCCAGCGTCCAGCTATCCACCTCGAAGAAATGACTGCGGAACAGGTCGATGATGCGGGCCGCGCGGCGCAGATAGGCGCGGTCGCCGGTCACCGCGTGCCAGGCGAGAAAGGCCTCCAGCAGGTGCATATGCGGGTTCGAGCGCCGCACGCCCTCCCCGTCCGGGCTTTCCATGAAGCCCGTCATGCGTTCGTCCTCGAGATGCTGGTCGAGGAAGGCGAAGGTCTCCTCGGCGAGCTTCAGAGCGCCGTTGTTGCCGGAGCGATGGGCATGCGCCAACGCCAGCAGCACGCAGGCGTGGTCGTAGGCGTCCTCAACCGGGTCGAGCACGCTGCCGTCGGGATTGAGCGTGCGCACCCAACCGCCGCGGTCGGTGCGGCCCTTGTCGGCCATGAAACGGATGCCGTGGTCGATCAATTGGTCGGCGTTGCCATCCCAGCCGCGCTGCTTGGCCACCGCGAAGGCGTAGACCTGGCGCGCCATGGTGCGCATGCGCTTGGGCTTGGCCAGCGGTCGCGTGTCGAAGCCTAGCGCCTCGTGGAACCCGCCGAACTGTTCGTCGACACCGACGGTGGACCACAGCGGCAGCGTCTCGTTCATCAGCCAGTGCTGGACGCGCCGGCGCCAGGCGCCGTTGGCAAGCACCCGGCCGTGCGCGGGCGTGAACTTCGTCTCCAGGCGTCCGCTCTTTTCGAGCTGCTCGACGATCTTCTTGACGTTCTGGCTGTGGCTGACCGGCGCGACGAAGGTCGCATCGGAGGTCGAGACAATGGCGACGTCCTTCATGCCGATGGCCGAAAGCAGCCGCCCGTCACCACGCAGATAGGAATTCTCGCAGTCGATGGCGACGACGTCGCCGACGATGACGTTGCCGTCCTTGTCGGAGGGGCTGACGTCGAGCAGCGATTGCCATGAGCCGAGATCGTTCCAACGGAAACTCGCCGGTACCATGGCTATGCCGTCGACGCGTTCCATGATGGCGTAGTCGATCGAGTTGGACGGGATGGCCTGATAGGCATCAAGCGGCATGTAGACGCCGGAGAGGTCGCTGGTCGCGGCCTTGAACGCAGCCTCGGCCTTCTGCCAGATTTCCGGCTGGTGCTTCAGGAAGGCGTCGCGCATGGCGCTTGCCTTGAACAGGAAGATGCCCGCGTTCCAGAAGAAGTTGCCGGCAGCGAGATAGCCCTCCGCCGTCTTGAGGTCAGGCTTCTCGACGAAGCGCGTCACGTCGGACACGCTGCCGGTCTCGGCCCCTGCCTCGATGTAGCCGTAGCCCGTCTCGGGCGCGGTCGGGCGGATGCCGAACACAACCATGCGGCCGGCCTGGGCCGCCGGCACGCCGCGTTCGACCGTGTCCCAGAACTGTCGCTGCGTCGAAATCTCGTGGTCCGAAGGCACCACCAGCACTATGCCGTCGCCATAGACCTTGATCGTCTGCAACGCGGCTATCGCGACGGCGGCCGCCGTGTTACGGCCCGTCGGCTCGAAGATCGCGCCGCCGCCGGAAAGTTCGATCGCGGCAAGGTCGACGCGCACCCTTGCCGCGTGGCGTTCCGATGCGATGAGGAAAATCGGCGTTTCGCCCTCGTCTCGTGCGGCAAGCCGCTTCAGCGTCTTGACCAGCATCGAGCCGTCGCCCGAAAGATCATGGAACTGCTTGGGGTTGTCCTCGCGCGACAGCGGCCAGAGCCTGGAGCCCACGCCGCCGCTCATGACAAAACTGACGATTCTTTCGGCCATACCCGCTCCCCTCAGAAGGTCTGGTTGTAGGCGCCGACGGATGGATTGCGTCTCAGCACGGCGTCGACCGCATCGAACATCTCGCGTCGGCGCTCGGATGACACCGGGCTCTCCACCACCACGACGAGCTCCGGCTTGTTGGAGGAAGCGCGCACCAGTCCCCAGGTGCCGTCTTCGGCAACGACACGCACGCCATTGACGGTCACGAGAGCGACGATCTTCTGGCCGGCAAAAATCTCGCCGTTGCGCTTCATCGCTTCGAAGTCGGCGACCACCTTGTCGACGACGCCATACTTCAGTTCGTCGTCGCAATGCGGCGACATGGTCGGCGTGCCATGGGTCAGCGGCAGCGCGCGATAGAGATCGGCCATCGACTTGCCAGGGTTGCGGTCGAGCATCTGGCACACGGCAATGGCCGTGACGATGCCATCGTCATAACCGCGGCCGATCGGCGGGTTGAAGAAGAAGTGGCCTGATTTCTCGAAGCCGGCGATGGCGCCAAGTTCGGCGACGCGGCGCTTGAGATAGGAATGGCCGGTCTTCCAGTAATCCGTCTTCGCCCCATTGGCGGCCAGCACCCTGTCGGTGTTGAACAGGCCGGTCGACTTCACGTCGACGACGAAGGTCGAGTTCGGATAGAGCGCCGAGATGTCGCGCGCGAGCATGACGCCCACCTTGTCGGCAAAAATCTCGTTGCCCTCGTTGTCGACCACGCCGCAGCGATCGCCATCGCCGTCGAAGCCCAGGCCGACGTCGGCTCCGGTCTCCAGCACCTTGTCGCGAATGGCATGCAGCATCTGCATGTCCTCGGGGTTGGGGTTGTAGCGCGGGAAACTGTGATCGAGCTCGATGTCGAGCGGAATGACCTCGCAACCGATGCGCTCCAGGGCTTCCGGCGCGAAAGCGCCTGCAGTGCCATTGCCGCAGGCCGCAACGACCCGCAGCTTGCAGGTGATGCGCTTTCCGGCGACGAGGTCGTCGAGGTACGTCTTGCGGAAATCCGGAATGAATTCGTAGGAGCCGCCACCGGTCAGGTCGAAGTCGCCATTGAGAACGATCTCCTTGAGCGCCGACATCTCGTCCGGGCCGAAGGTCAGCGGGCGCTGCGCGCCCATCTTCACGCCCGTCCAGCCGTTCTCGTTGTGCGAGGCGGTCACCATGGCGACCGACGGCGTGTCGAGCGCGAACTGGGCGAAATAGGCCATCGGCGACAGCGCCAGGCCGATATCCTTCACGCGCGCACCCGCCGCCATCATGCCCGACACCAGCGCCAGCTTGATGGACAGCGAATAGGAGCGGAAATCGTGTCCCGTCACGATGTTCGGCCCGGCCCCGAGACGGCGAATCAGCGTGCCGATGCCCATTCCCAGCGCCTGCACGCCGATCAGGTTGAGCTCCGGCTCCTTGCCAGAACTCGGATGCCCGAACCACCAGCGCGCGTCGTACTCGCGGAAGCCGGTGGGCTTGACCAGCGCACGCGTCTCGAATTCGAAGGTGTTGGGCGTGGCTTGGCCCACTGGCTTGATGTTCACGACTATACTCCACCTGCGCAAATGCTGCGCAATCGCTCTAGCCTGCACCGATTACCGCAAGATTGAGGCGCTGTCCCCCCTTCCGCAAAGGCAGCACAAAGGCTTAAAAGCACAGCAAGATTACCTACTTGCGAAAAATTGTGCCAGTCGGTCCTTTGGCGCTTGCAGGATACGGAACCGGCAGCTATAAGCCCGCCGTCTGGTCACGGAGTGTAGCGCAGCCTGGTAGCGCACATCGTTCGGGACGATGGGGTCGCAGGTTCAAATCCTGCCACTCCGACCAGAAAAATCAAAGATGTGGTCCCTCCACATCCTGCCCGACTGAACTCCCGCATAGATTTCGTTTTATAGAAATTGCAGGACGACAGGTGTTCGCAGATTTTCTGCCATATGAATACCTTGGGCCAATCCACGTTCTTACATTGCCATTTTGGGTAACCGCTCAGTTCGGCATCCGCCGATGCAAAATACCATGTGCTTGATCTGCTTGGGGTCGCAAACATAGCGTCAACCCTAGCTTGCATTGCCTTGCAGGAAGGCGTTCTGGCGCAATCAAATCCCTCTAAAATCCATTCGAATTTTATCTTTAGGCTTGAACTATTCTTGAGCATATCCATTCACAAACTACTTCATTAGCAAAGCGATAATCTTCCAGAGGCAGGATGGCTTTGATCTTACGAATACCAAAGTTGGTGTCCGGACAAAGATCACAAGCCAACCTAGCAGGTGGCACATGGAAGAGCATGAATACTTGAAGTACAAACCAATTTCTAAAGAACCTTTTCGCATTGCCAAAGTCATTTGTGCATTGAGAGGCTCCCGCCGGCACGCCAAGGCCGGAGCCGACGGATCCGAGCCTTACACGGAACTGATCGAACTTCATGAGCGGCGGGGTATCCTGTCGCGCACACGGCCTCCCGACCGACTTTCCTTCCTAAGCAATCAAACCGGCACCTCAGCGATCGAATTCGCAATTGTCGTTCCGGTCTTCATCCTCCTCGTGTTCGGGATGATCGCCTACGGAATCTATTTCGGTGCCCTGCACTCCGTCCAGCAAATGGCAGCCGATGCGGCCCGCACAGCAATCGCGGGTCTCGACGAAGCCGAGCGCAAGACGCTCGCGCAGAGATACATCGATCTCAACGCCGACGGATACGTGTTCATCGACAGGAAGAAGCTCGTCGTCGACGTCAAGGACAGCGACAAGGACGGGCAGCAGTTCGTGGTCGCCTTGCGCTACGACGCGAGGCAGCTGCCGATCTGGAATCTCCTGCCAATCCTGCCCCTGCCCGAGCAGACCATTTCCCGATCGTCGACAATAAGGGTGGGAGGCATCTGAATGCACAGGGCAATTCTGAACAAGATTGGCGCGTTTCGGCGGGCCTGCCGGGGCAACATCGCGACGATGTTCGCGCTGACGCTGCCGATCGGCCTCGCGGTCGCAGCCTTCGCGGTCGATGAAGGGTCGCTCTATGTCGAGCGTCGGGAAGCACAGTCGATCACCGACCTCGCGGCCATCTACGGTGCCGCGAACATCGGCAAGGCCAACGAGGCGGTGCTGAAGGCATTCGCCAACAACGGCAACGGCGATGTGTCGCTTGTCGGAAATCTCGACGTCGAGCCCACCCTGGTGGGCTACAAGCAGGTCCTGGTGGAGAAGGGCCACTACGCAGCCGATCCAAGCGTCGCCGCCATGCAGCGGTTCGTCGCGGGCGCAACACCCTTCAATGCGGTTCGCGTTACCTTCCGCAAGGACGGCACCACTTATTTCGCCGGTGCGCTGCTGGGCGAACGCCAGATCGTCACCACCGCGGTCGCCAGCGCGCCGGCGGAGGCGGCGTTCTCGGTGGGGTCACGCTTGGCGAGCCTCAAGGACGGCGTGCTCAACGGCATCCTCGGCGGACTGCTGGGCACGAACCTGTCGCTCAGCCTGATGGACTACAACGCGCTCGCGGCGGTCGACGTCAATGCGCTCCAGTTCATGGATGCGCTGGCGACAGAACTCAAGATCACGGCCGGCACCTACAACGACGTCCTGAAATCGGAAGCGACGGTAGGCCAGATTGTCTCCGCGCTTGCCACCACGACGACGGACAAGGCGGCCGACGTCGCGCTCGCCAAGCTCTTGGGCGCCAATGTCTCGCAATCGCTGAAGGTGCCGCTGTCGCACTTCCTGGACCTGGGCCAGGTCGGCAAGCTCGCGCTTGGCAAGGGCGCTTCGGCGTTCGACGCCAAGGTTGGCGTGATGGAACTGATCGGCGCAGCCGCGGCCATCGCCAATGGGAAGAACCAGGTTGCGGCGAACATCGCCGCCGGACTGCCGCCGCTTGCCGCCGTCACCGTCAACGTCGCCATCGGCGAGCCGCCGCAGGGCGGCACATGGTTTGCCATCGGCGAAGCCGGCAAGATCATCAGGACCGCGCAGACCAGGCTGAAGATCGAAGCCGCAGTCGGGTCGAGCGGCCTGTTGGGCGGCAATCTCGGCACCTCGATCAGGCTGCCGCTCTACGTCGAGCTGGCCTACGCTGAAGCCCAGCTCAAGAGCGTTTCCTGCCCCACCGGCAAGCCGGCAAGCGCCATCGTCACCGTTGCAGCCCAGCCCGGCGTGGCGGAGGTGTGGCTCGGCGACATCAACGCCGCCGACCTGAAGGTCTTCACCAAGAAGCCGGTGGTGCAGCCTGCGAAAATCGTCCACGCCGGTCTCGGACTGATCAGGGTCGACGTGACCGGGAGCGCCCATATGAACATCGGCAACATGTCGCCGTCGACCAGGACCTTCACCAAGAGCGATATCGACAACCGGGTCGTAAAGAACGTCTCGTCCCGCAACCTGACGCAGTCGCTGACGGCCTCGCTGATCGGCGATCTGTCGCTTGGAGTGAAAGTCGACCTGCTGGGTCTCATCCCCCTAGGCTTGTTCGTGCCCAGCGAAAGTGCGGTCAAGACCACGGTCACCAGCCTGCTCAGCGGCGTGACCGCACCGGTCGACGAGCTGATCTACAACACGCTGATGCTTCTGGGCGTGAAGGTCGGCGAGGCCGACATCCGCGTCCATGGCGTAAACTGCGGCCGGTCGGTCCTGGTGCTCTGAACGTGGACGGGTCCGGAGATCGATCAGATCTCCGGACCCGTCCGTTGTCGATCGAAAACCTGTTCAGTCAGGCGGACTGGCGGAACTTCGTCTCGTCGATCGCAGCCGCCATCAGGGTCTTGGTATAGGCTTCGCGCGGATTGCCGAAGATCTCGTCCGTCGGCCCCTCCTCGACGATCTTCCCCTGCTTCATGACGATGATGTAGTCCGACATTGCGCGGACCACCGCGAGATCGTGGCTGATGAACAGGTAGGACAGGTCGTGATCGGCCTGCAGCTTGCGCAGCAATTCGACGATCTGCTTCTGCACGGAGCGGTCGAGCGCCGATGTCGGCTCGTCGAGCACGACCACCTTCGGCTTGAGGATCATCGCCCGGGCAATGGCGATGCGCTGCCGTTGCCCGCCCGAGAACTCGTGCGGGTAGCGATTGCGGGCCGCGGGATCGAGACCGACCTCGCGCAGCGCCTCGACGGCGCGAGCGTCCCGATCCTTGCCGGACAGCGACGGCTCATGCACCAGAAGCCCCTCGGTGACGATCTGGCCGACCGTCATGCGCGGCGAGAGCGACCCGAACGGATCCTGGAAGACGAGCTGCAGTTCGCGCCGCAGCGGCCGCATTTCACCCCGGTCGGCCTTGGAAAGATCGTGGCCGGCGAAGCGGATCGATCCTTCGCTGGGCAACAGCCTGAGCAGTGCCCGGCCGAGCGTCGACTTGCCGGAGCCCGACTCGCCGACGATGCCGATCGTCTGCCCGCGCTTCAGCGTCACCGAAATCCGGTCCACCGCCTTCAACAGCATCGGCGGACCGGCCAGGAAGCCGCCACCGATCTTGAACTCGACCTCGACATTGCGTCCATCCATGAGAACGGGGGCGCTGTCGGGCGGTGCAGCCTTGCGGCCCGTCGGCTCCGCGGCAAGCAGCATCTTGGTGTAGTCGTGCCTGGGATTAGCGAAGAGTTCGTCGGTCCGCCCCTCCTCCATCACCTCGCCCGAGCGCATGACATAGACGCGGTCGGCGAAGCGCCGGACGATGCCGAGGTCGTGGGTGATGAAGACGATCGCCATGCCGAGCTTCTTCTGAAGCTCGGCAAGCAGGGTCAGGATCTGCGCCTGGATGGTCACGTCGAGCGCGGTCGTCGGCTCGTCGGCGATCAGGATGTCGGGGTCGTTGGCGAGCGCCATGGCGATCATCACGCGCTGGCGCTGGCCGCCCGACATCTCGTGCGGGTAGGATTTCAGGCGCCGTTCCGGATCCGGGATCTTGACCAGCTGCAGCAGCCTGAGGGCTTCGCTGCGAGCTTCCGCGGCACTCAGCCCGCGATGGCGGCGGATCGGCTCCATCAGCTGGTTGCCGATCGTGTAGAGCGGATCGAGCGAGGTCATCGGCTCCTGGAAGATCATGCTGATCTTCCGGCCGCGGACCTGGTTCAGTTCCGACTTGCTGAGCGTGAGCAGGTTCTTGCCGCGGTATTCGACCGCCCCCTTTGCCTCGCCGTTGGAGGCGAGAAGGTTCATGGCCGCCATCATCGTCTGGCTCTTGCCGGAACCAGACTCGCCGACAACGGCAACCGTCTCGCCGGCATCGACGTGGAGGTTGATGCCCTTGACCGCATCGACCGCCCCGTCGAGCGTGCGGAAACGGACGCGCAGGTCCTTGACCGAAAGGATGGTTTCGCTTGCCATCGCCTCACCTGTCCTTCGGATCGAGGGCGTCGCGTAGCCCGTCGCCGATGAAGTTCAGCGCGAACAGCGTGGACACCAGGAAAAAGGCGGGGAACAGAAGCAGCCAGTTGGCGGTGCCGATGTTCTTCGCGCCGACGGAGATGAGCACGCCCCAGCTCGTCATCGGTTCCTGCACGCCGAGCCCCAGGAAGGACAGGAAGCTCTCCAGGATGATGACCTGCGGCACCAGCAGCGTCATGTAGATCACCACCGGTCCGAGCAGGTTGGGGATCACGTGCCTCTGCACGATGCCGCGCGATCGCACGCCCAGCGCTTCCGCCGCCTGCACGTATTCCTGCCTGCGGATCGACAGCGCCTGGCCGCGAACGATGCGCGCCATGTCGAGCCACAGCACCGCTCCCACTGCCAGGAACATCAAGACGAAGTTCCGCCCGAAGAAGACGACGAGCATGATGACGAAGAAGATGAACGGCAGCGAATAGAGCACGTCGACGATGCGCATCATGACCTCGTCGGTCTTGCCGCCCATGAACCCGGCCGTAGCGCCGTAGACGACACCGATGACCACCGCGACGATGCCGGCGAGCAGTCCGATCGCAAGCGAGATGCGGCCCGCCATCAGGGTTCGCGACAGCAGGTCGCGGCCGGTATTGTCTGTGCCGAAGAGGAAATACTGCTGCTTGATCGAGGCGCCGACCACCATCGACAGCCCGTCGGCAGACTTGCTCTCGACCTTGCCGCCGTCGAACGTGTCGGAACGGTCGACGTAGCGGACGTTGCGCTCATCGATGGGCTTGGTCGAGCTGAGCGTCATGAACACCTGCTCGCCCTCCTGGCGCCAGTCCTTGAGGTCCACGCGCATGCGCCTGACCACGTCATTCAGGGCGGTTTCGACCATCTCCGGCTTCGGATAGGCCGAAAGGCTCGGCGGCGTGCGGACGTAATCGGCGTAGATGGTCGTGTACTGGTGCGGCACGAAGAACGGACCGGCGATACAGACGACGGCCATGAAGATGAGGTAGAACAGGCTGAACATCGCGGCCTTGTTGGCCTTGAGGCGCGCCCAGGCGTCAGCCCATAGGGAACGCCCGACGACGGGCGTGGCGATGGCGGTATCAGTCATAGCGGACCCTCGGGTCGAAGACCGCGTAGAGAATGTCGACGATCAGGTTGAAGGCGATGGTGAACAGCGCGATGACGACGACCGTGCCCATGACGAGCGTGTAGTCGCGGTTGAGCGCCGCATCGACGAAGTAGCGCCCCACGCCCGGAATCGCGAAGATGGTCTCCACCACGATCGAGCCGGTCAAGAGGGCCGCAGCTGCGGGGCCCGCATAGGAAACGATGGGCAGAACGGCACCGCGCAAGGCGTGCTTGACCACCACCGACCAATTGGAAAGCCCCAGTGCCTTTGCCGTGCGGATGTGATTGGAGCGCAGCGACTCGATCATCGATCCGCGCATCAGGCGCGCGACGATGGCAATCTGCGGTAGCGACAGGGTGATGATCGGCCCGATCTTGTTGATCAACGCACCGTCGCCCCATCCGCCGATCGGCAGCAGCTTCCAGGTCAGGCCGAACAGAAGCTGGATGACAGGCGCGATCACGAAGGTCGGTATGGTGCTGCCCGCGGTCGCCACTGCAATCACCGAATAGTCGCCGAACTTGTTCTGGTTGAGCGCAGCGATCACGCCGAGCACGGTGCCGACGGCGAGCGCGAGAAGCAGGGCCGAGCCGCCGAGCTCAATCGAGATCGGCAGGCCCTTGGCGAAAAGCTCGGTGACGGTGAAGTCCGGCAAATTGTAGCTCGGGCCGAAGTTACCCTGCAGCAGGTTCTTCAGATAGTTGACGTATTGCAGCCAGAGCGGGTCGCCGAGACCGAACTGCGCTTCGAGATTTGCCTTGATTTCGGGACTGAGGCCCCGCTCCTGGTTGAAGGGGCCGCCAGGGGCGACGCGGATCAGGAAGAAGGCAAGCGTGACGATGACGAACATCGTCGGGATCGCGGTCAGAAGCCGCCTGAAAACATAGAGGAACATGGTACCTACGCCTCGCAAGAAACCCCGGGGAACCGCTGCCCCCGGAGCGGGGGCAGCGGATATGCCGGGATTATTCCTTGCTCATGAAGCGCGTCGGATGCACGTCCATGACGTTCTCGTCAAAGCCCTTGAGCTTCGGCGAAACGAGGTTCTTGTAGCTGTAGTACAGGATCGGAATGAAGCCGGTGTCCTCGAGCACGATCCGCTCCGCTTCCTGCAGATCCTTCATCCGCTCTTCCGGCTTGCCGCCAGCAGCAGCCGCCTTGTCCATGGCTTCCTCGAACTTCGGATTGTTATAAACCGAATAGTTGTTGCCGCTCGCCTTGCGCGCCACGCCGAGGAAGGTTTCCGGATCCTTGTAGTCGGCAATCCAGCCGACGCGGGCCGTGTCGAAATCGCCCTTCTGCTCAAGATAGCCGTAGTGGGTCTTGGTGTCGGTGTTGACCAGAGACACTTCGATGCCGAGCGGCTTCAGCTGCTCCTGGATCGCGACCGCCGTGTTCTTATGGTTCTCCGACGTGTTGTAGCGGATCTCCATCTTCAGCGGCTTGTCTGGACCATAGCCGAGCTTTTCCAGGATCTTCTTGGCTTCGTCCTCGCGGTCGATCTGCGACATGTTCGCGTACTCCGCCGCTACCGGCGTGTAACCCTCGATCCCGGGGGGCACCATCGTGTAGCTGGGAAGCATCGAGTTCTGCCAGACCTTCTCGGCGATGAAATCGCGGTCTATCGCCATCGAAACCGCCTTGCGAAGCTCGAGGTTCGACCACGGCTCCTTGTCCCACTTCATCGCGTAGTAGTAGGTGCCGAGCTGGGCGCCGACTCGCAGCTGATCGCCAAACTTGGCCTTCAGGTCGGCCATCTGCTCGGTCGGGATGTCGTCGTTCGAGTCGAGTTCGCCGGCCTCGAAGCGCTTGATCGCTGTCGAGCGGTCTTCCGTCGGGATGTAGTTGACGACGTCGATCTTGACGTTGGCTGCATCGTAGAACTTCGGGTTCTTGACCAACTTGATGCGATCGTTGGGGATGAACTCGGCAAGCGTGTAGGCGCCGTTCGAGACGAGATTGCCCGGCTTGATCCAATCAGCACCGAGCTTCTCGATGGCTGCCTTGTTGACCGGATAGGCTGCCTGGTGGGTCAGCATTTCGAGGAAATACGGCGTCGGGGCCTTCAGCGTCACTTCAAGCGTCGACGGATCGACCGCCTTGACACCGATCTCCTCGGGCTTCGCCTTGCCGGTATTCACCTCTTCGGCCTTCACGATTGGGTAGAGCATCGAGGCGTATTCGGCTCCGGTCGCCGGATCTTCGAGACGACGGAACGAATAGACGAAGTCGTCGGCCGTCACCGGGCTGCCGTCTGACCAGGTCGCGCCCTGGCGCAGTTTGAACGTGTAGACCAGCCCGTCGTCCGAGACGGTCCAGCTTTCGGCGGCACCAGGAATGAGGTTGGCGTCCTTGTCCTGCATGACCAGGCCGAGGAACAGATCGCGCAAGATATGCGCCTCATAGACCGTCGACGTCTTGTGCGGATCAAGCGATTCCGGATCGGCGGAATTGCCGCGGTTGTAGACCACTTCGGCAAAAGCCGGCATCGACACCGCACCGGCGGCCAGCGCCAGTGTCGTGGCAAACACAGTCGCTTTCAGCAAGTTTTTCAGCATGACTTCATTCTCCCAAGTCGGCGTGTTCCCCGTAGACACGGCCTCGCCTAGTTGCGCCCGAATGCCGGACTTGGCCGGCTTCGTTGAGCGGGCTGGCGTTCCCAAGCGCCAGCGGTGGCTGAACACTATCTACGACAATTTCTTATTTCAACACGACTCGTGCTCACCTAAAGTCAACCTGAGCGCCTTCAAAACAAGCGTCCGATAAGATAACCGAGCGGCGGGATGACAAGCCCGTCCCCCCGCTGTTCCCCGCCCGAGCCCGGGAAGTCGACTTTACCGAGGCTGGAATCCTTGCCGATCAGGGGCACCAGCACCTCTCGATCGGAGAAGTTGAAGGCGCAGATCAGTCTTTGGCCACCAGCGGTGCGCACAAAGGCCAGCACGTCGTCGTTGGCCTCAAGCAGCGAAATCGAGCCGTGGATAAGCTCGGGATGCTGGCGGCGCGCCGCCAGCACGGCGCCATAGTGCGACAGAATCGATGCCCGATCGCGCTGCTGCCGATCGGCTGCTAGAGCCCGATGTTCGGCAGGGATCGGCAGCCACGGCTTGCCATCGGTAAAGCCACCCTGTTCCGCCTGGGCGTCCCAGACCATCGGCGTGCGGCAACCGTCGCGGCCCTTGTAGCCCGGCCAGAAACGGATTCCGTAGGGGTCGCGCAGATCCTCGAAAGCGAGTTCCGCCTCGCCGAAGCCAAGCTCCTCGCCCTGGTAGATGCAGATCGATCCGCGCAGGCAGGCGAGCAGCGCTATCGAGAACCTGGCCACTGCTCCGGGGTCGCCTCCGGGCCGGGTCCAGCGGGTCACGTGGCGGATCACGTCATGGTTGGAGAAGGCCCAGCACACCCAGCCGTCGGCTACCGCGGCCTCGAAGTCGGCGACGCATTTGCGCACATGTCCGGCCGAGAACTTCGGCCCCAAGAGGTCGAAGGTGTAACACATGTGCAGCTTGTCGCCGCCCGACGTGTAGTTGGCGACCGTCTGCAGCGAGCGCTCGCCGTCGCCCACCTCGCCGACCGAGGTGCGGCCATCGAATTCGTCCAGCAAGGCACGGAAACGCTTGAGGAATTCGATGTTCTCGGGGCGAGTCTTGTCGAACAGGTGATCCTGGTATTCGTAGGGATTCTTCTCGTCGATCTCGCCCGAGACGCTCTTCTCCAGCGGCGGATTGTCCCGCAGCCACTTGTCGTGAACGTAGAAATTCACCGTGTCGAGGCGGAAGCCGTCGACGCCCCTGTCGAGCCAGAAGCGGACCGTTTCCAGCAGCGCCTCCTGGACTTCCGGATTGTGAAAATTGAGATCGGGCTGCGAGGCGAGGAAGTTGTGCAGATAATACTGCCTGCGCGTCGAATCCCACTCCCAGGCGGGACCGCCGAAGATCGACATCCAGTTGTTGGGCGCGTTGCCGTCCGGCTTCGGGTCTGCCCAGACGTACCAGTCGGCCTTTTCATTGTCGCGGCTGGCGCGGCTCTCCACGAACCAGGGATGCTTGTCGGACGAGTGCGACAGCACCTGGTCGATGACGATCTTCAGGCCGAGCCGATGCGCCTCGGCGACCAGCGCATCGAAATCGGCGAGCGTGCCGAACATCGGGTCGACGTCGCAATAGTCCGAGACGTCGTAGCCCATGTCGGCCATCGGCGACTTGAAGAAAGGCGACAGCCAGAGCGCATCCGCGCCGAGCGCCGCTATGTGCGGCAGGCGGCGCGTGATGCCGGCTAGGTCGCCGCTGCCGTCGCCGGTCGAGTCCTGAAAGGAGCGCGGATAGACCTGGTAGATGACGCAGCCGCGCCACCAATCATCGCCCTTGCTTGTCGCCTGCATCGTCATTGTCCTTTCGCTTCCGCGCCAACCGGCAACTCGCGCGCGAAGCCGACGCTGCGGGCGGGCACGGCAAGCTTGCCTCCCGCAGCCCCGGGGCCGCCTGCCGCTTTCCGCCAATCGAAGCCTTCGCGCTGGGGCAGGACGAAGGAGGCGCTGCGGCGGGCGCCATTGACCAGCACCGCCAGCCGCCCCCCTTGAGGCATGCCGCCTCCCAGCAGCATGGCGAGGCGATGCCGGTCTGGCTCGCGCCAGTTGGCGGCGCTCATCGGTCGGCCCGCCTCGGTGAGCCACTCGACATCCGCGACCGTCCCGCCGTCAGGCGCCGCGCCGCTCAGAAAGCCAAGCTCGCCAAGGGCCGGGAAGTCGCGCCGCAGCGTGGAGAGCGATGCGACGTAGTCCTCCAGGCCGGTGTCGCGCTCGGCCCAGTCCAGCCAAGTCAGTTCGTTGTCCTGGGCGTAGGCGTTGTTGTTGCCATGTTGCGTGCGGCCGAACTCGTCGCCGGCGGTCAGCATGATCGTGCCGCGCGAGGCAAATAGGGTCGCCAGCAACGCGCGCATGTCAGCCTCCCGCTCGGCCGCTATCTCTGGATCGCGGCTCTCACCCTCGACGCCGTTGTTCCAGGAGAAATTCTCGTTGTGGCCGTCGTGGTTGTGCTCGCCGTTGGCCTCGTTGTGCTTGCGTTCGTAGCGCACGATGTCGGCCAGCGTCATGCCGTCATGGGCGGCGACGAAATTGACCGTCCGCGTGCGCGCGCTGCCACCGAAGACGTCCGACGAGCCGGCGAGCCGCGTCGCCAATGCGCCGACCATGCCGCGGTCGCCGCGCCAGAAGCAGCGGACGTCGTCGCGATAGCGGTCGTTCCATTCGAGAAAATTCTGCGGGAAGCCGCCCAGCCTGTAGCCGTTGTGGCCGATGTCCCACGGCTCGGCGATCAGCACGCGGTCGCCGATGACCGGGTCGTCGCACATTGCCTGCAACAATGGGGCGTCCGCTCTGAACTCGCCGCCGACCCGGCCCAGGACGGTCGCAAGGTCGAAGCGGAAGCCGTCAACGCCGGCATGGAGGACAAAATGCCGGAGGCTGTCGAGGATCAGTTCCCGAGCGACGGGATGGTCGCAGGCGATCGTATTGCCGGTGCCGGTGTCGTTGACATAGGTGCCGGGATCATCCGCCGTTGAGCGATAGTAGGCCCGGTTGTCGAGCCCGCGCAGCGACAGCGTCGGGCCGATCTCGTCGCTCTCGGCGGTATGGTTGAACACCAAATCGAGGAGAACGCCGATGCCAGCGTCGCGAAGTGCCGCCACCGCCTCGCGGAGGTCATCAATGCCATTGGGCGCAAGCCGCGGATCGAGCGCCATGAAGCTCACGGGGTTGTAGCCCCAGGCATTGCTCAGCCCGAGGGCCGGCAGGTGCCGTTCGTCCATCGTCGCGGTGACCGGCATCAGTTCGACCGCCGATACCCCGAGCTTGACGAGGTGCTCGATCACGATCGGCTCCGCAAGCGCACGGATCGTGCCGCGGAGACGTTTCGGCACCCCCGGATGGGCCATCGTGAAAGCGCGAACCGGCACTTCGTAGATCAGACCGCCGGGCCGAAAGACCGGTGCGGTCCGTTCAACTCGCTGCAGCGTCTGCAGCACCGCCTTCGGCATCAGCGCGGCTGTATCCGTCCCCTCGCCGCGCCGCGCCGCCAGCCTGCCGTCGTAGCGGTAGGGCCGGTCTATACGGACCGCATAGGGATCGACCAGCATCTTGTCTGGATCGAACCATAGGCCCTCATCGGGCGCGTAGGCACCATCGGCGCGGAAGCCGTAACGGGTCCCTTCCCCCAATCCCGGAACTGTCAAGGCGAAGACGCCATCGCCTTCGCCTTCAAGCTCCAGCCGATCGGTCTCGGCCCTGCCGTCGGCGTCGAAGAGCGACACCCACATCCGTTCCGCCGCGCCCGACCAGGCGGCGAAGCGGATGCCGCCATCGGCTACGGTCGCGCCCAAAATCGAAGCGGCGCGAGATGTTGTCATCGGGCAGGACGCGTGCGGTTAGCCGATCTCCCCCCTTGTGGGGGAGATGCATCTCCCCCACAAGGGGGGAGATCGGCCGTCATCAGCCGTATCACGTAATCACGCTCGGCTTGTCGCGGCCGGTGTGGCCGCGGATGCCGGCAATGTCCTCGGCTGCCTGGATCAGGTCGGCGAGTGCCGCCTGCGTGTCGAGGCCATGGCGCGCCGGATCGGGCTCGAAACGCTCGATGTAGACGCGCAATGTCGCGCCCGAGGTGCCAGTGCCCGAGAGGCGGAAGACCACACGCGAGCCGCCCTCGAACAGGATGCGGATGCCCTGGTTCTTGCTCACCGAACCGTCGACCGGATCGTTGTAGGCGAAGTCGTCGGCGCTGGCGATCTCCATGCCCTGCACGCTGGTGCCCGGCAGCGAGGCCAGCCTGGCGCGCAAACCATCCACCAGGGCGTTGGCGCGGTCGGTCTCGACCTCCTCGTAGTCGTGGCGCGAATAATAGTTGCGGCCGTAGGTCGCCCAGTGCTTGGCGGCGATGTCCTTGGCGCTCTCGCCGCGCGCGGCCAGGATGTTGAGCCAGAGCAGCACGGCCCACAGCCCGTCCTTCTCGCGCACGTGGTCGGAGCCGGTGCCCGCACTTTCCTCGCCGCAGATCGTCGCCATGCCGGCATCGAGCAGGTTGCCGAAGAACTTCCAGCCGGTCGGCGTCTCATACATGCCGATGCCGAGCTTCTCGGCCACCCGGTCGGCCGCGCCACTCGTTGGCATCGAGCGCGCGATGCCCTTGAGGCCAGCCTTGTAGCCCGGCGCCAGGTGGGCGTTGGCGGCAAGCATCGCCAGCGAATCCGAAGGCGTGATGAAGATGCCGCGGCCGATGATCAGGTTGCGGTCGCCGTCGCCATCCGAGGCCGCGCCGAAGTCCGGCGCATTCGGCCCCATCATCTCGTCGTAGAGGTCCTTGGCGTGCACCAGGTTCGGGTCGGGATGGTGGCCGCCGAAATCCTCGAGCGGCACGAAGTTGCGCGCCGTTCCCTCGGCAGCACCCAGGCGGCGTTCGAGGATCTCCTTGGCATAGGGCCCGGTGACCGCATGCATGGCGTCGAAGGCCATGCGGAAGCCCGACTTGAACAGCGCACGCAGCGCATCGAAGTCGAACAGGCTTTCCATCAGCTCGGCATAATCGGCGACGGGGTCGACGACCTCGACCTTCATGCCGCCAACCTCGAAGGTGCCGAGCTTGTCGAGATCGACCGGTCCGATGTCGGCGATCTTGTAGCTTGTGATCGCCTTGCTGCGGGCAAAGATTGCGTCGGTCAGCTTCTCGGGTGCCGGACCGCCGTTTTCGGCATTGTACTTGATGCCGAAATCCTCGCGCGGGCCGCCGGGATTGTGACTTGCCGACAGGATGATGCCGCCGAAAGCCTTGCGCTTGCGGATGAGGTTGGAAGCGGCGGGCGTCGACAGGATGCCGCCCTGGCCGACGACCACGCGGCCGTAGCCGCTGGCGACCGCCATGGCGATCACCTTCTGGATCACCTCGCGATTGTAGAAGCGGCCGTCGCCGCCAACGACAAGCGTCTTGCCGGCAAAACCCTCGAGCGCGTCGAACACCGACTGCACGAAGTTCTCGACATAATTCGGCTGCTGGAAGGCGGGCACCTTCTTGCGCAGGCCGGACGTGCCGGGCTTCTGGTCGTTGTAGGGCGTGGTGGAGACAGTACGAATCATTCAGGCATCCCTTTTTGAGAGAAGCTTGCCATAAAGTGCGGCGTATTTCCGGGCACTGCGGTCCCACGACACTTCCGACTTCATCCCCTGTTTCTGGATTGCAGCCCAGGCGCTCGGGTCGGCATGGAGCGCATTGGCCCTGAGGATCGCGTGGTGGAAGGCACCGGCATTCTCCGGAGTGAACTGGAACCCGGTCGCAACGCCTGCCGCCACCGCTGCCTCGTTGGCGTCGATGACGGTGTCGGCCAGCCCGCCGGTCCGCGCTACCAGCGGCACGCAGCCATAGCGCAGGCCGTAGAGCTGGGTCAGGCCGCAGGGCTCGAAACGCGACGGGATCAGGATGCCGTCGGCGCCGCCCTGCAGCAGGTGCGACAGCGCCTCGTCATAGCCGATGACGACGCCGACGCGCCCACGATGGCGGGCGGCAGCGGCCAGCAGCGCGCCTTCGAGGCCGGCGTCGCCGGAGCCCAGGATCGCGATCCGGGCTCCGGAGGCAACGATCGGGTCGATGATCGCCGCAAGGATGTCGATGCCCTTCTGCCAGGTCAGGCGGCTGACCACGCAATAGATCGGCCCATCCTCGCGGTCGAGGTGCATGCGCTCTTCGATCGCGCGCTTGTTGGCCTTGCGCCCCTTCAGGCTCTTGGCCGAATAGGTGGCGGCCAGGTGCGTGTCGGTCTCGGGGTTCCAGATGTCGTCGTCGATGCCGTTGACGATGCCTGACAGGTCGGCCGAGCGCAGGTTGATGAGCCCGTCCAGCCCCATGCCGAAGGCGGGCGAGCGGATTTCCTGCGCATAGGTCGGGCTGACCGTCGTGATCGCCCAGGCTGCCTGCAACCCGGCCTTCAGAAACCCGACGCCGCCGTAATATTCGACGCCGTCGAGCGCCATCGCCTGCGGCGGCAGGCCGAGGCCCGAGAAGATGCTGGCGCCGAACTGGCCCTGGAAGGCGAGGTTGTGCACCGTCATCACCGACGGCACGTTCGCCGCCTCGCCATAGCGCATGTAGGCCAGCGTCATCGCCGACTGCCAGTCATGGGCGTGCACGATGTCGGGCTTGTAGGCGGCAACGACGCCGGCGGCGATGTCTGCGCCGACGCGACCGAGGGCTGCAAAGCGCTTCCAGTTGTCCTGCCAGTCGGCGCCGGCGGCGTCGCCATAAGGCCCGCCCGGCCGGTCGAAGAGATGCGGCGCGTCCAGCACCAATAGGTCGAGCCCGGCCACCTGCGCTGCATGGACCGTCGCCTTGCCGCCCTGCAACGCCGTGTACTGATGCACCGCCTTCTTCTTTTTGAGCGCCGCCATCACCCCCGGATAGCCCGGCACGAGGCTGCGCATCTCGACGCCCAGCCCGGCCAAGGCGGGCGGCAGCGCGCCCGTGACGTCGGCCAGCCCGCCCGTCTTGATCAGCGGAAATATCTCGGGCGTGACCGAAAGAACCTGCACCGGCTACAGCTCCAGCCTGTTGATCATGTCCTGGGTGATCAGGCAGATGCCCTTTTCCGAGACGCGGAAGCGCTTGGCGTCCAGTTCGGGATCCTCGCCAACGACCAGCCCCTCGGGGATGTGTACGCCATGATCGATGACAACTCTTTTGAGCTGGGCGTTGCGGCCGACGTGGCAGGCCGGCAGCATCACCACGTCCTCTAGCGTAGCATAGGAATTGATGCGCGCGCCGGTGAAGATCAGGCTGCGCTTCAGCGAAGCGCCCGAGACGATGCAGTCGCCGGAGACGAGCGACGAGATCGCCTGGCCGCGCCGGCCGTCCTCGTCATGGACGAACTTGGCCGGCGGAGTCAGTTCGGAATAGGTCCAGATCGGCCAGTCGCGGTCGTAGAGGTCGAGTTCGGGCGTCACGTCGGTCAGGTCGATGTTCGCTTCCCAGTATGCGTCGACCGTGCCCACGTCGCGCCAGTAGGGTTCGGCCTCGGCCGTCGAGCGCACGCAGGACTTGGTGAAGCGGTGCGCCACCGCCTTACCGTGCTGGACGATGTAGGGGATGATGTCCTTGCCGAAATCGCGGCTCGAATCCGGCTCAGCGGCGTCGCGGCGCAGCTGCTCCATCAGTAACTTGGTCTTGAAGACATAGATGCCCATCGAGGCGAGCGCGAAATCGGGATTGTCGGGGATGCCGGGCGGATCGGCAGGCTTCTCGATGAAGGAGATGATGTTGTCCTTCTTGTCGACATGCATGACGCCGAAGCCGGTCGCTTCCATGCGCGGCACTTCCAGGCAGCCGACGGTGACGTCGGCGCCGGCGTCGACGTGCTGGCGCAGCATCAGTTCGTAGTCCATCTTGTAGATGTGGTCGCCGGCGAGGATGACCATGTATTCGGGCCCGTAGGCCTCGATGATGTCGATGTTCTGGTACACCGCATCCGCTGTACCCTCGTACCACTGCGTCTCCGACACGCGCTGGCTGGCGGGCAGGATGTCGAAGCTCTCGTTTCGCTCCGGCCGCAGGAAGTTCCAACCCCGCTGCAGGTGGCGGATCAGCGAATGCGCCTTGTACTGGGTGGCGACGCCAAGGCGGCGGATGCCCGAGTTCAGCGCATTGGACAGGGCGAAATCGATGATGCGCGTCTTGCCGCCGAAATAGACCGCCGGCTTGGCGCGCCGGTCGGTCAGTTCCTTGAGCCGGCTGCCACGGCCACCGGCCAGCACATAGGCCATGGCATCACGGGCCAGTGGCTGGTTTCTCTTCAGTTCCATGGCATCCTCCCTGCTCAGTCCGCCACAAGCTCAAGCATGACCGTCGCCAGCGGCGGCAGAAGCAGCGTCACTGCCGCCCCTCCTCCGTCCGCCTGCCGCGCGGTGACCATGCCGCCGTTGCCCTTGCCGGACCCGCCATAGTCGAGCGCGTCCGAGTTGAAGACTTCCCGCCACGTGCCCGCCTGGGGCAGCGGCACACGATAATTGTCGCGCGGCACCGGGGTGAAATTCGAGATCACGGCGATCGGTGCTGCCCCCGGCGCCTTGCGCAGCCAGGCAAAGACCGAGTTCCTGGCGTCGTCGACGATCAGCCACTCGAAGCCTTCCGGTTCGCAGTCGCGCGCATGCAGCGCCGGCCGCGAGCGGTAGAGTTGGTTGAGGTCGCTGACGAGCTGCCTGACCCCACGATGCGGGGCGAAGTCGAGCAGGTTCCAGTCGAGCGCCTTGGCCTCGTTCCATTCGGCCCGCTGGGCGAACTCCTGCCCCATGAACAGCAGCTTCTTGCCCGGATAGGCCCACATGAAGGCGTAGTAGGCGCGGAGCGTCGCGAATTTCTGCCAGTCGTCGCCGGCCATCTTGCTGAGCAGCGTGCCCTTGCCGTGCACCACCTCGTCATGGGACAGCGGCAGCACGAAGTTCTCGCTGAAGGCATATAGAAGCCCGAAGGTGATCTCGTTGTGGTGGTGCCTGCGGTGGATCGGCTCCTTCGACAGGTACTCCAGCGTGTCGTGCATGAAGCCCATGTTCCACTTGAAGCCGAAACCCAGCCCGCCCTCATGCACCGGCTGCGACACCTTCGGCCACGATGTCGATTCCTCGGCGATCGTCATCACGCCGGGATGGGCGCCATAGATGGCGGCATTCATCTTCTGCAGGAAGTGCACCGCCTCGAGGTTCTCGCGGCCGCCGAACTCGTTGGGAATCCACTCGCCTTCCTTGCGCGAGTAGTCGAGGTAGAGCATCGAGGCCACCGCATCCACGCGCAGGCCGTCGACATGGTACTTCTCGGCCCAGTAGAGCGCGTTGTTGACGAGGAAGGACACCACCTCGCGCCGGCCGAAATTGTAGATCGCCGTGTTCCAGTCGGGATGGAAGCCCTGGCGCGGGTCGGCATGTTCGTAAAGCGCGGTGCCGTCGAAATGCGCCAGTCCATGCTCGTCGGTAGGGAAATGCGCCGGCACCCAGTCGAGGATGACGCCGATGCCGGCGCGGTGAGCGCCGTCGATGAAACGTGCAAAGCCGTCGGGGTCGCCGAAGCGCGCGCTGGGTGCATAGAGACCTGTCGTCTGGTAGCCCCATGACGGATCGTAGGGATGCTCGGAGATCGGCAGGAACTCGATGTGGGTGAAGCCGGTGTCGACGGCATAGGGGATCAGCCGGTCGGCCAGTTCGTCCCACGACAGGAAGGTGCCGTCGTCACGGCGCTGCCACGAGCCGGCATGCACCTCGTAGATGCTGATCGGCTCGCGACGCTGGTCGGCGCTCCTCCAGTAAGCGCGGTGCTTGTCGTCGCCCCACTGGTGATCCGAAGGTCCTGCCGTCACCGAGGCGGTCGCTGGCCTCAGCTCGGAGCGGAAGGCGAACGGGTCGGCCTTGAGCGGCAGGCGCACGCCGCGCGAACCGATGATCTCGAACTTGTAGGGCCTGCCGGGACCGATGTCGGGAACGAAGATTTCCCAGATACCGGTGTCCTGCCGGTTGCGCATCGGGTGGCGACGGCCGTCCCAATCGTTGAAGTCGCCGACCACGGAGACGCGGTGCGCATTCGGCGCCCAGACGGCGAAGTGGGTACCGTTTGCGCCTTCATGCGAGATCAGGTGTGCGCCGAGCTTGTCGAACAGCCTGCGGTGCGAGCCCTCGGAGATGAAATAGTCGTCCATCGGCCCGAGCACGGGACCGAAGCTGTAAGCGTCGGTGACCCACCATTCGCCGCCTGCATTGCGGGCACTATACCGGAGCGGCTGGCGCTTGCGGATCGAAAGCTTGCCTTCGAAGAAGCCCGCATCGCCCTTGCGTTCGAGTTCCCCACAGGCCTTGCCCTGAAGGGTGTGCGCAGTCACCGTTTCGGCGTGCGGGATGAAGCAGCGCGCGACGAAGCCCTTGTCCGTCTCCTGAGGCCCGAGAACCGCGAACGGATCGCCATGGGTGCCGTTGACGATCGCCTCGATATCGCCCTCCGCAGCTCTTGCGAACTCCGGCTTGGTCTCGGCGGCCGCGCGCGGCTTCTTCATGTTGAGGCATCCCCTCCCAAGGATCGTCGCGAGGTTAGTTCATGCAATCACATCAAGCCGGCACGTTCCAGATTTCTTTCGCGTATTGCCGGATGGTGCGATCGGAGGAGAACCAGCCGACGCGCGCGACGTTGCGGATAGCGCGGGCGTACCAGTCGGGACTGTCGCGCCAGACCGCGTCGACCTGCCTTTGCGCGGCTGCGTACGAATCGAAATCGGCCGCGACCATGAACCAGTCGTGCTGGTGGAGCCCGTCCATCAGGTCGCGATAGCGGTTCGGATCATCGGGCGAGAACACGCCCGACGCAATCGCCGCTACGGCCTGCTTGAGTTCGGGCGAGCCATCGATCACCGCTTCCGGCCGATAGCCGTTTTTGCGGCGCTCGGCCACCTCCTCGGCGGTCAGGCCGAAGATGAAGATGTTGTCGTCGCCGACGCGTTCCTTGATCTCGACATTGGCGCCGTCGAGCGTGCCGATGGTCAGCGCGCCGTTGAGGGCGAACTTCATGTTGCCGGTGCCCGACGCCTCCATGCCGGCCGTCGAGATCTGCTCGGACAGGTCGGCCGCGGGCATCAGGATCTCGGCGGCGCTGACATTGTAGTTCGGCACGAAAACGACCTTCAGCAGGCCGCGCACGGACGGGTCGCGGTTGACGACCCTGGCGACGTCATTGGCCAGTTTGATGATCAGCTTGGCGTTGTGGTAGCTGGGCGCCGCCTTGCCGCCGAAGAACTTCACCCTCGGCATCCAGTCGCGCTCGGGATGCGAGCGGATCTGGTCGTAAAGCGCCACCGCCTCGATGATGTTGAGCAGCTGGCGCTTGTATTCGTGGATGCGCTTGATCTGGATGTCGAACAGCGCCGACGGGTCGACCCTGATGCCCAGCCGCTCGGCCACCAGGTTCGACAGCCGCTCCTTGTTGGCCCGCTTCACGGCGGCGAACTTCTCGCGGAAGGCGGCGTCGCCTGCGAGCGGATCGAGTTCCCGGATCGCCTCGATGTCGTCGAGGAATCGGTCGCCGATCGCCTCGCGCGCAAGGCCCGTCAGGCCGGGATTGCACTGGATCAGCCAGCGGCGCGGCGTGATGCCGTTGGTCTTGTTGTTGATGCGGTCCGGATAGAGCCGGTGCAGGTCGGCGAACACCGTTTCCTTCATCAGGTCGGTGTGCAGCGCCGACACGCCGTTGATGCTGTGCGAGCCGACGAAGGCGAGGTTGCCCATGCGCACGCGCCGCCCGCCGTCTTCCTGGATCAGGGAGATGCGGCTGATCTGGCCGTCGTCGAAGCGGCCGCTCGCCCGCGCTTCCAGAAGGATCTCGGCATTGATCGCGTAGACGATCTGCATGTGGCGCGGCAAAAGCCGCTCGAACAGCGGCACCGGCCAGCTTTCCAGAGCTTCGGGCAGCAGCGTGTGATTGGTGTAGGCGAAGGTGCGCTTGGTCAGCCCCCAGGCCGTATCGAAGTCGAGCCCGTGGACGTCCATCAGGAGCCGCATCAGTTCCGGCACGGCGACGGCAGGATGGGTGTCGTTGAGATGGATCGCAGCCTTCTCGGGCAGCGACAGCAGGTCGCCATACTGGCTGAGATGGCGCTGGAGGATGTCCTGCAGCGAGGCGGTCGAGAAGAAATATTCCTGGCGGAGCCGGAGTTCCTGCCCCGCTGGCGTCGCATCCGCCGGATAGAGCACACGAGAGAGCGCATCCGCCTTGTTGCTCTCGCGCAGCGCGCCGATATGGTCGCCGGCGTTGAAGGCGTCGAGCAGGATCGGGTCGATCGGGATCGCCGACCAGAGGCGCAGCGTATTGACCCGCGATCCCCGCCAGCCGACCACGGGGGTGTCGTAGGCAACCGCGATCATGTGCTCGGTCGGCTTCCAGACATGGCGTTCGAGGCGGCCGTCCTTGTTGGTGACGGATTCCACCGAGCCGCCGAAGCCCACGTCGAAGGCGCGCTCGCGGCGTTCGAACTCCCAGGGGTTGCCATGCTCCAGCCAGGTCTCGGGCAGTTCGACCTGCCAGCCGTCGTGGATCTCCTGCCGGAACATGCCGTTGGCATAGCGGATGCCGTAGCCGTGGGCGGGGATGTCGACGGTCGCCATGCTCTCCATGAAGCATGCGGCGAGCCGGCCAAGGCCGCCATTGCCGAGCGCGGCGTCGGGTTCCAGCTTGGCGATGACGTCGAATTCGACGCCGAGCGAGGCCAGCGCGTCGCGCATCGCTTCCATCAGCCCGAGATTGGAGAAGGCGTCCCGCATCAGCCGGCCGATCAGGAACTCGAGCGACAGGTAATAAACCCGCTTGGCGCTCTTCTCGTAGGATTCCTTGGTCGACGAGATCCATTCGTCGACGATGCGGTCGCGCACGACCTTGATCGAGGCAGTGAGCCAGTCGTAGTCGGTGGCAACCGTGGCGTCCTTGCCGAGCCGGTACTTCAGCGCCTGGAGGATTTCGGCGGCGAGCGCCTCGGGGCTGGTGTTGCCCAGCGACGGCTGGGAGATTTTCGGGGTCTCTGCGCGGGTCATCTTGCCTCTCGCATAGCTGGCCAAATCGGCAACCTTGTCACGTTCCTCCCCAGCCGACACCTGTCCTCCCACTCACATGTTAGACGATCCGAAAGCAATTCCAATCGATTTAAATCCCCGCGTCAATATGAGTCGACGCGGAGATTCATGGAGGATCAGGCGGCCGCCAGCGCCGCCTCTGGCGGCTTCTTCGCTCCGGTCATGAAGGCCACCGCGTCGGACATCGTGTATTCCTTCGGGTCGATCACGGTGAGGCGACGGCCGAGCCGGTGGATGTGGATGCGGTCCGCTACCTCGAACACATGCGGCATGTTGTGCGAGATGAGCACGATCGGCAGGCCGCGCCGCTTGACGTCGAGGATGAGTTCCAGGACGCGCCGGCTTTCCTTGACGCCCAGCGCCGCGGTCGGCTCGTCCATGATGACCACCTTGGAGCCGAAGGCCGCAGCACGCGCCACCGCCACGCCCTGGCGCTGGCCGCCCGAAAGCGTCTCGACCGCCTGGCCGATGTTCTGGATGGTCATCAGGCCGAGTTCGGTGAGCTTTTCGCGGGCCCGCTTTTCCATCGCCGTGCGGTCGAGCATGCGGAACCACTTGCCGAGCACGCCCGGCTTCCTGATCTCACGGCCGAGGAACATGTTGTCGGCGATCGAAAGCGCCGGCGACAAAGCGAGGTTCTGGTAGACGGTCTCGATGCCGGCGTCGCGCGCCTCCATCGGCGACTTGAAATGCACCGGCTTGCCGTCGAGGAGGATTTCCCCCTCGTCGGGCGAGACGGCGCCGGAGATCGCCTTGATGAGCGACGACTTGCCGGCACCGTTGTCGCCGATCACGGCAAGGATCTCGCCCGGATAGAGGTCGAAGTCGGCGTGATCGAGGGCGGTGACGCGGCCGTAGCGCTTCACGAGGCCGCGGGCGGTGAGCAGAGGTTCGGTAGACATCAGCCTGCAACCTTTCTGATCCACTGGTCGATGGCGACGGCGATGATGATGAGCAGGCCGATCAAGAGATAGGTCCACTGCGGGTCGGTGCCGATCAGGCGCAGGCCCAGTTGGAAGACGCCGACGATGAGGGCGCCGAAGAGCATGCCCAGGATCGAGCCGCGCCCGCCGAAGAGCGAGATACCGCCGATCACCACCGCGGTGATGGATTCGATGTTGGCGAACTGGCCGGCAGTCGGCGAAACCGAGCCGATGCGGCCGATCAGCAGCCAGCCGCCGAGCGCGCAGATGAGACCGGAAAGCACGTAGACCGAGATCAGCATCCTGTTGACGCGCACGCCCGAAAGCTCGGCCGCGTCGGGATCGTCGCCGATGGCATAGACATGCCGGCCCCAGGCGGTGTGGTTGAGCACATACCATAGCACCGCGACCAGCAGCACCATGGCGACGACGCCATAGGTGAAGACGGCGTTGCCCATCCTGAAATTGTTGCCGAAGAACTGCAGGATCGGCGCCTGCGCCTCGATATCCTGCGAGCGGATGGTCTCGTTGGCCGAATAGAGGAAGTTCGAGGCCAGCACGATCTGCCACATGCCGAGGGTGACGATGAACGGCGGCAGCTTCATGTAGGCGACCAGCGCGCCGTTGATCCAGCCGCAGAATGCCCCGACCGCGAAACCGCAAAGGATGGCGAGCGACGGAGGCAGGCCGTAGCGGAAGGTGAATTGCCCCATCACCACGGACGACAGCACCATGATCGCACCCACCGACAGGTCGATGCCGGCGGTCAGGATGACCAACGTCTGAGCAGCGCCGATGATGCCGGTGACGGCAACCTGCTGGAGGATCAGGGTCATCGAAAAGGCCGAAAAGAACTTGCCGCCGATGATGACGCCGAAGGCTGCAAGCGAAGCCACGAGAACGATCAGCGGCACCGCCGCCGGGTTCTTGTGCAGGAAATGCTGGATCTTCTCGATCGGCGATCGGGTATGGGTATCGAAGCTCGCCACCGACGTGTCGCTGCCCGAGAGAACCTTCTCGAACTCCTGCGGCCGCCTGGCATCTGCCGAAGCGTCAGACATATCGAAATTCCTCCCAATGAGGGACTTTCCATCCCTCTTGCCGGAAGGGCGACCAGGGACTGGCCGCCCTCCTTCTGCAAGAGTGTCACGCCGTCAGGCGATCAGATCAACCCCAGCACTTGGACAGGCCCGTCTTGACGTCGATCGATTCAACGCCCTGGGCGGGCTTGTCGGTCACCAGCGAAACGCCGGTGTCGAAGAAGTCCTTGCCCTCGGTCGGCTTGGGCTTCTCGCCGCTGTCGGCGAACTTCTTGATCGCCTCGATGCCGAGCGATGCCATCAGCAGCGGATATTGCTGGGAAGTGGCGCCGATGACGCCAGCTTCGACGTTCTTGACGCCCGGGCAGCCGCCGTCGACGGAGACGATAAGCACGTTCTTCTCCATGCCGACAGCCTTCAGTGCTTCGTAGGCGCCGGCGGCGGCGGGCTCGTTGATGGTGTGGACGACGTTGATGCCCGGGTCCTTCTGGAGAAGGTTCTCCATTGCCTTGCGGCCACCCTCTTCGTTGCCGTTGGTGACGTCGTGACCGACGATGCGCGCATCGTCCTCGTCGCCGATCTTGTTGGCGTCCTTCACGTCGATGCCGAAGCCCATCATGAAGCCCTGGTCGCGCAGCACGTCGACCGTCGGCTGCGACGGCGTCAGGTCGAGGAAGGCGACCTTGGCGTCCTTGGCCTTGTCGCCGAGCGTGGCAGCCGCCCACTGGCCGATCAGCTTGCCGGCCAGAAGATTGTCGGTGGCGAAGGTCGCATCGGCGGAGTCAGCCGGCTCGAGCGGGGTGTCGAGCGCGATCACCAGGATGCCGGCGTCGCGGGCCTTCTTGACCGCGGGCACGATGCCCTTGGTGTCGGAGGCCGTGATTAGGATGCCCTTGGCGCCGTCGGCGATGCAGGACTCGATGGCCGCCACCTGGCTCTCACTGTCGCCGTCGATCTTGCCGGCATAGCTCTTGAGGTTGACGCCGAGCTCCTTGGCCTTGGCCGTCGCACCTTCCTTCATCTTGACGAAGAACGGGTTGGTGTCGGTCTTGGTGATAAGGCACGCGCCCACCTCGTCTGCCGAAGCGGGGGCGGAAAGTGCGGCAAGGCCGGCAACCGCGGCGCCGAACACGGTCGTCTTCAGAACGGAAAATTTCATCGGGTACTCCTCCCAGATCCAAACAATGGCCCCATCGGTCGGTGGCCTGAGACGCTCGTTCACTCTTCCCAGTCGAGCGTCCGGCAACGACGAAACACCAAACGCGCCGACGAGTCAATAAATAAATCACTCTTATTTATTATTGACAGGATTGCAGGCCAGCCGCATTCTGGATCAAACGAAGAATGAAAAAGACGGGAGGAGTCCGGTGGAGGCCGGGAGCGTGAGACACGGTTCGCCGGAAGCTGAAAGCCAGCGCCTGCGGGGAACCAACCAGAGCGGCATGCGCGACCACAACGAGCGGCTGGTGCTGTCGCTGGTGCGGCAGAGCGGCGCGCTCGCCAAGTCCGACATAGCGCGCATGACCGGTCTGTCGGCCCAGACGGTTTCCGTGATCATGCGCGAGCTCGAGGACGAGGGCCTGCTGCTCAGGCAGGAACCTGTCCGCGGCAAGATCGGCCAGCCGTCCATCCCCATGGCACTGAACCCAGAGGGCGCCTTCTTCATCGGCCTCAAGATCGGCCGCCGCAGCGCTGAGCTCGTGCTCATCGACTTCCTCGGCAACACGCGCGCCATGCTGCAGAACTCCTACCGCTACCCTGCCCCGCGCGACACGGTCGACTTCGTGAAATCAGGCATCGCGCAGATGCGCGCCAGCCTGACGCGCGACCAGGACAAGCGGATCGCCGGCCTCGGCGTCGCCATGCCGTTCGAACTGTGGAACTGGGTCGACACCGCAGGCGCGCCCCGCGAGGTGATGGAAGAGTGGCGCAACCGCGACATGCGCTCGGACCTGCAGGCGTTGTTCCCCTTCCCCGTCTACCTGCAGAACGACGCCACATCTGCCTGCGGCGCCGAGCTGGTGTTCGGCGACATCGGCACCTTGCGCGACTTCGTCTATTTCTACATCGGCGCCTTCGCCGGCGGCGGCGTGGTGCTCAACGGCCGGCTCTACAGCGGGTCGACCGGCAATGCCGGCGCGCTTGGCTCGATGCCGGTACCTGGCCCGACAGGCAAGCCGACGCAGCTCATAGACGTCGCCTCGATCGCCATGCTGGAGAGTGCCCTCAACGCACGCGGTATGGATGCCGCCCATCTGTGGACGTCGCCGGAGGAATGGGGCGACCTCGGTCAGGATCTCGACGACTGGCTTTCCAAGGCGGGCGACGCGCTCGCCTACGCCATCGTCGCCTCCGCCTCCGTCATCGACTTCGAGAGCGCCGTCATCGACGGCTGGATGCCCGGGGCGATCCGCGCCCGGCTCGTCGAGGCCGTGCAGGCTTCGATCGGCAAGATCGACGTCGAGGGGTTGCGCCTGCCCTCCGTGCGCGAGGGAACCGTTGGCATCCATGCACGCGCCTTGGGCGGGGCGAGCCTGCCCCTGTCGGAGCGCTTCCTCATCGGCGCCACCGCACTTTCGCGAGGTCCATGAACGTGTTGATCGGCATTCCCCCAGCCCTCGGACCGGAGCTGCTGTTCACCCTGCGCTCCATGGGCCACGGCGACGAGATCGCCATCGTCGACGGCAACTATCCTGCCCAGGAGCATGGCCGCCGCGTGGTCCGCGCCGACGGACTCGACCTGGTCCCGATGCTCGACGCGGTGCTGCAGGTTCTGCCCGTGGACGATTTCGTGCCACAGGCGATTTTCCGGTCGTCGGTCAGGGGCGATCCGGCCCTGTCCGCTCCTGTCCACGGCGAGATCGAGGCCGTGTGCGCCCGGCGAGCCCCAGGATTCGCCGTCGTGCCGCTGCCCGGCGGGGTCTTCTATGATCGCGTGAAAGCGGCCCACACCATCATTGCCACCAGCGAGCCGAGGCTCTACGCCAACGTCATCATCCGCAAGGGTGTCATCTATCCAAAAGGGACGGACAAGCCATGATCCTGTGCTGCGGCGAAGCGCTGATCGACATGCTGCCGCGGCAGAGCACCGAGGGCGAACCGTCCTTCGCGCCCTATGCCGGCGGCGCGATCTTCAACTCGGCCATCGCGCTCGGCAGGCTCGGCGTGCCGACCGAGTTCTTTTCCGGCCTCTCCTCCGACCTGTTCGGTCAGCAGATCCGCGACGTGCTGGCCGCAAGCAATGTCGGATCGCGCTATGCCAACCTCTCTGGCCGTCCGACGACACTCGCCTTCGTACGCCTCACGGACGGCCACGCGAGCTACACCTTCTACGACGAGAACACCGCCGGCCGGATGCTCACCGACGCCGACCTGCCAGTTCTCGGCGACGACATCGACGCCATGCTGTTCGGCGCCATCAGCCTGATCCCCGAACCCTGCGGCGCGGCCTACGAAGCGCTGATGCGGCGCGAGCACGGCAAGCGCGTCACGATGCTCGACCCCAACATCCGACCCGGCTTCATCCAAGACAAGAAGCATCATCTCGCGCGCATGGAGCGGATGATCGCCATGGCCGATATCGTCAAGCTGTCGGACGAAGACCTCGGCTGGTTCGGCGAAGCCGGCAGCCAGGAGGATGTAGCCGCGCGCTGGCTTGGCAAGGGGCCCAGGCTCGTCATCGTCACCGCCGGCAGCAAGGGAGCGACCGCCTACAGCGCCAGCCACAAGGTATCCGTGACGCCGGAAAAGGTGACGGTCGTCGACACCGTGGGCGCTGGCGACACCTTCAATGCCGGGGTGCTCGCCTCGCTGCATGAGCAGAAGGCACTCTCCAAGCACGCGATTTCGGAGCTTTCCGAAACCGCCATCCGTGAGGCGCTCACCCTTGGCGCGCAAGCCGCGGCGATCACCGTCTCGCGGGCGGGCGCAAACCCGCCCTGGCGACGCGAACTGGCCTGAATCGGGCGCAAAAAGCCATTTTGGCCGATCACTTTATGTTTCGCATCGCCGAGCCGGCGCAGCAGCCGGCCAGTTCAAAACCCAGCTTTTCCGCCATTTTCAGGCCGCTGGCATCGCAAGCGAAAGTAACAAGAACCCAAACCGCGCACGGGATGCCGCAGGCAGCTCTGCTTTTTCGACTTCGGTAACTCTGCTATCAGCAGCCGAACAAAATCAAAGGGTTTGGGGCAATATGCAGTTCATCGATCTCGGCGCGCAGCGCGAAAGAATCCGCGACCGCCTGAAGGCGGCCATCGACAAGGTCGTCGACGAAGGCCGCTACATCCTGGGGCCCGAAGTCACCGAATTCGAGAACCAGCTGGCCAAGTATGTCGGCGTCAAGCATGTCGTGGCCTGCGCCAACGGCACTGACGCGCTGCTGCTGCCGCTGCTCGCGTCCGGTATCGGCCCAGGCGACGCGGTGTTCGTGCCGAGCTTCACCTTCGCCGCGACCGCCGAGGTGGTGGCGCTCGCCAAGGCCGAGCCGGTCTTCGTCGACATCGAGCCCGACACCTACAACATCTCGATCGAAAGCCTCGAAGCCGCGATCGCCATGATCAAGGCCGAAGGCCGCCTGAAGCCCAAGGCGATCATTCCGGTCGACCTGTTCGGCATCGCCGCCGACTATGCGGCGATCGACGCCATCGCCAAGCGCGAGAACTTGCTGGTCATCGAGGACGCCGCCCAGTCCATCGGCGGCTCGCAGGACGGCAAGATGTGCGGCGCCTACGGCCATGTCGGCGCCACCAGCTTCTATCCGGCCAAGCCGCTCGGCTGCTACGGTGACGGCGGTGCAATGTTCACCAACGACGATGCCTTCGCCGCCAAGCTCCGCTCGTTTGCCTTCCACGGCAAGGGCGAGACCCAGTACGACAACATCCATGTCGGCCTGAACTCGCGCCTCGACACGCTGCAGGCCGCGATCCTGATCGAGAAGCTCGCCATCCTCGAAGACGAGATGGAGGCGCGCGCGCGCGTCGCCCAGCGTTACGCCGACGGCCTCGGCGACGTGGTCAAGGCTTCGCGGGCGCCCTCGGGCGGCCGCTCGGCTTGGGCCCAGTACGCCATCGAGACCGCCGACCGCGACGGGCTCAAGAAGCACCTGCAGGAGCAGGGAATTCCGTCGGTGATCTACTACGTGAAGCCGCTGCACGTGCAGGTCGCCTACAGCCACTATCCGCGCACTCCGGGCGGGCTGCCGGTTTCGGAAGCCGTGCCGGGCACCATCCTGTGCCTGCCGATGCACCCCTATCTCGGCGAAGCCGACCAGGACCGGATCATCTCCACGATCCGCAACTATGTCGGTTCCAACTCGGCCAAGATCGCGGCCGAGTAAGCGCAGGGCAAAGTCAGAAAATGAAGGCCGGGTCGACGATCCGGCCGCTCGAGACGAAGTGCGGATTGGCGAAATCCGCGTCGTCCTTCTGGTTGCGCTTGCCGTAGACGAGCGCCGCGCCATCCAGAGTATGCGTGGTGCCGCCGGCGGCGCGCAGCACCGCATCTCCGGCAGCCGTGTCCCACTCCATCGTCCGGCCGAAGCGCGGATAGATGTCGGCCTCCCCTGCGGCGACCAGGCAGAATTTCAGCGACGAGCCGACCGAGACGATCTCGGCGGCCGAAACCTTCCTGATGAAGGCTTCGGTCTCCGGCGTGCGATGCGAACGGCTGGCGACGATGGTCAGCGGCTCGCGCCCCTCGCGCACATGGATGCGACGGCGCACCGAGACCGCCTTGCCGTCCCGCGCCTCGAAGGCCTCGGCCCTGCCCGGCCGGCCTGCAAAGAACCTGCCGGTGCAAGGCGCGTAGACCACGCCGATCTCGGGCGCGCCGTCCCTGACCAGCGCGATGTTGACGGTGAAATCGGTGTGGCGCCTGACGAATTCCTTGGTGCCGTCGAGCGGATCGACCAGGAAGAAGGCCCGGCCGAGCGCGGGCGGAACCACGCCTGCGGCGATCTCCTCCTCGGCAACGCACGGCACGTCGGGAAACGCTGCGCGCAGGCCCTCGAGGATTACGCGTTCGGCGGCGCGATCGGCCTGGGTGACGGGCGAGGCATCGGGCTTGTCCGTCACCGCGATGTCGGAATGGAAAACCTCCATGACGGACCGCCCGGCCTCCAGTGCCAGGCGCTCGAACAGGTCGAGGATCGCCTCGTCAGATGCCGCCGCCGTCGTCGTATTGATGCTCTGCGATGTCACGCTCATTCAGCCAGTTCTCGACAGTTTCGACCATTTCCTCAGGCGTCTTGCCGAGAGTCTGCAGATGAATCTCAGGATTCTCCGGCGTTTCATAGGGTGAATCGACGCCGGTGAAATTCTTGATCGCACCCGAGAGCGCGCGTGCATAGAGCCCTTTCGGATCGCGCCGCGCGCATTCCTCGAACGGCGTGTCGACGAAGACCTCGACGAACTCGCCCTGCCCCATCAGTTCGCGCGCCATGCGCCGCTCGGCCCGGAACGGCGAGATGAAGGAGACGATCACGACGAGCCCCGCATCGGCCATCAGCTTGGCCACTTCGGCCACGCGGCGGATGTTCTCGACCCTGTCCTCGTCGGTGAAGCCCAGGTCGCGGTTGAGGCCATGGCGGACATTGTCGCCGTCGAGGATGTAGGTGTGCCGGCCGGCCGCATGCAGCTTCTTTTCGAGCAGATTGGCAACCGTCGACTTGCCCGATCCCGAAAGGCCAGTGAACCACAGCACGGCGGGGCGCTGGTTCTTCAGCTCGGCGCGCGCCTTGCGCGTCACGTCGAGCGACTGCCAGTGGATATTCTCGGCGCGGCGCAGCGGATGCAGGATCATGCCGGCGCCGACCGTCGCATTGCTGATGCGGTCGATGAGGATGAATGCGCCCGTCGTGCGGTTGTCGGCGAAGCTGTCGAACGCCACCGGCGACTGGCTGGAAATGTTGCAGACCCCGACCTCGTTCATCTCCAGCGACTTCGCCGCTTCGTGGGCGAAGTCGTTGACGTTGATCCGGTACTTGAGATCGGTGACGGTGGCGCTCGTCTGGTCCGTCTCGGTGCGCAGGATGTAGGACCGGCCGGGCAGCAGCGCCTGCTCGTCGAACCAGACGACGTTGGCGGCGAACTGGTCGGCGACATGCGGCCGCGCATCGGGCGTCACCAGCACGTTGCCGCGCGACACCTCGACCTCGTCGTCGAGCACGAGCGTGATCGCCTGGCCCGCGACGGCCGTCTGCAGGTCGCCGCCATGGGAGACGATGCGCTTGACCCTGGCGGCCTTGCCGGACTTCGCCACCACCACTTCGTCGCCCTGCGAGATCGCGCCCGAGGCGACGGTTCCGGCAAAGCCCCGGAAATCGAGATTGGGCCGGTTGACGTACTGCACGGGAAAGCGGAAGGGCTTGGCCGCCTCCTCCGCCTCCACGACCACCGTTTCGAGATGGTCGATCAGCGTCGGGCCGGCATACCAGGCCATCTTGTCGGAACGACGGGTGACATTGTCGCCATAGCGCGCCGACATCGGGATCGGCACGATGGAGTTGAAGCCGAGGCTTTCGGCGAAGGCCAGGTAGTCGGCGGAGATGCGCTCGAACACGGCCTGGTCGAAACCGACGAGGTCGATCTTGTTGATCGCGACCACGATGTTCTTGATGCCGAGCAGCGAGGCGATGATCGAGTGCCGCCGCGTCTGGCGCAGCACGCCCTGGCGGGCATCGACCAGAACGATGGCGAGGTCGGCGGTCGAGGCGCCGGTCGCCATGTTGCGCGTGTACTGCTCGTGGCCCGGCGTGTCGGCGACGATGAACTTGCGCTTCGGCGTGGCAAAGAAGCGATAGGCGACGTCGATGGTGATGCCCTGCTCGCGCTCGGCCTCGAGCCCGTCGACCAGGAGCGCGAAGTCGACGTCCTCGCCGGTCGTGCCATGCTTGCGGGAGTCGCGCTCGAGCGCCGCAAGCTGATCCTCGAATATCTGCTTGGTGTCGGAAAGCAGGCGGCCGATCAGCGTCGACTTTCCATCGTCGACCGAGCCGCAGGTCAGGAAGCGCAGCAGCGACTTCTGCTCCTGGGCGGCGAGGTAGTCGCGGACGCTTTCCACGGTCTCGATCTTGGTAGCGACGGCCTGGCGCATCAGAAGTACCCCTCGCGCTTCTTCTTTTCCATAGAACCGGCTTCGTCGCGGTCGATGAGGCGCCCCTGCCGCTCGGACGTGCGGGCCGTCAGCATCTCGCCGACGATGGCCTCGAGACTGTCGGCGTCGGATTCGATGGCGCCCGTCAGCGGGTAGCAGCCGAGGGTGCGGAAGCGCACCAGCCGGTTCTCCACCACCTCGCCGGGGCGCAGCTTCATGCGGTCGTCGTCGCGCAGGATCAGCATGCCGTCTCGCTCGACCACCGGCCGGTGCTTGGCGAAATAGAGCGGCACGATCGGGATGTTCTCCTGCAGGATGTACTGCCAGATGTCGAGCTCGGTCCAGTTCGACAGCGGGAACACGCGGATCGACTCGCCGGCCGAAACGCGCGTGTTGTAGATCTTCCACATCTCCGGCCGCTGGTTCTTGGGGTCCCAGGCATGCTGGGCGTTGCGGAAGGAGAAGATGCGCTCCTTGGCGCGCGACTTCTCCTCGTCGCGGCGCGCCCCGCCGAAGGCCGCGTCGAAGCCGTATTTGTCGAGCGCCTGGCGCAACCCGACCGTCTTCATCACATGGGTGTGGGTATTCGACCCGTGGTCGAACGGGTTGATGTTGTCGCGGACCCCGTCCGGATTGACGTGTACCAAAAGGTCGAAGCCGAGTTCGCTGGCCATCTGGTCGCGAAACGCGATCATCTCGCGGAACTTCCAGGTCGTGTCGACGTGGAGGAACGGGAACGGCGGCTTGGCGGGATAGAAGGCCTTCATCGCCAGATGCAGCAGGACCGAGGAATCTTTCCCAACGGAATAGAGCATCACCGGCTTCGAGAATGTGGCCGCGACCTCGCGGAAGATGTGGATTGCCTCGGCTTCGAGACGATCCAGGTGCGTCAGTCTGGCAAGCATTAAGGAGCCTTCGGTGCGTGTCGGTGGACGCGCGCCTGTGACCAACACGTCCTTTCGCGCGCAGTTTCTCATAATTCAGCATCGTCTCAAGCAGCCAACGACCAAAAAGCGCTGGACCGCTGGTCTGATTTTGCCCCTTGCCCACCGGAGCCGGAATGCGATTTCACGTGCGCCCGCCGCAGGTCGTCTCTCCAGTACCAAGATACCGGCGAAGGTGGAGAGAATTTGGCACTTTTCCACCCCCCTTCGGGCCGGCCGTATCATTGCCGGCTTCAACCGAAGGAGACGGCCTTGGAACAGACGACAAACCTGAAGATGCCCTTCATCATGCCATCGCAGGCGCAGAAACACGTGACCCACAACGAGGCGCTGCTGGCACTCGACGCGCTGGTGCAACTCGGCATCCTGGACCGGCATCTGAGCACGCCGCCGGCCACGCCGGCCGACGGCGACCGCTATATCGTCGCTGCAGCCGCCACCGGCGCCTGGGCGGGCAAAACGGGCCAGGTCGCCGCCTGGCAGGACGGCGCCTGGAGCTTCCACCTGCCCGTGAAAGGCTGGCTCGCCTGGCTCGCCGACGAGCAGCGCATTCTCGCCCATGACGGCGGCAACTGGGTCGACACGGCCGCGCTGGGCGTCAATCCGGTTGGGCTGGTCGGCGTCAATGCGACCGCCGACAACACCAACCGGCTCGCGGTCAGGAGTCCGGCGGTGCTGTTCGACAACCAGGGCGCCGGCCATCAGGTCAAGATCAACAAGGCTGCCGCCGGGGACAATGCCTCGCTGCTGTTCCAGACCGGCTATTCCGGCCGCGCCGAGTTCGGCCTCGCCGGCGACGACGACTGGCACGTCAAGGTGTCGCCCGACGGCGGCGCCTGGACCGAGGCGCTCAAGGTGAGCCGCATGGATGGACGCGTGCTGCTGCCTGCGGGCCTTGCCCTGACCGACCAGAACCAGGTCGTCGTCAGGCGCCATGTCCGCGAACTTCTGACGGCGGACCGGACCTACTTTGTCCGGACTGACGGTGCGGACGCCAACAACGGGCTTGCGAATTCCGCCGCGGGCGCCTTCAACACCATCCAGAAAGCGCTCGACACGGTGGCGGGGCTCGACATGGCCGGCTTCACGGTGACGGTCCGGATCGCCGACGGCACCTATTCCACCGCCGTCCGCGTCCCGCCCGCGATCGGCCAGGCCGGCGCGTCGGCGCTGGTGATCGCAGGCAATAGCGGCAGCCCGGGCAACGTCGTCGTCGCCGCTGCCGGTGCCAGCGCCATCAGCGTCGCAGCCGGCGGGCGCTGCCTCGTCCGGGACCTCGAAGTCCGTACCACCGGCGCGGGATTCGGCCTCAATGCCGACGGCGGCTCGCTGGAGTTCGCCAATGTGAGCTTCGGGGGCTGCGCCGACGGACATATCTCCAGCGGCAACCACGGCACGGTGCGCGCCGTCGGCAATTACGCCGTCACCGGTGCCGCACCCGTCCACTGGTCGGCACGCGCGGGCGGCATCATCGACGCGGCCCTCCGAACGGTGGCGCTGTCGACGACGCCCGCTTTCGCCACCGCCTTCGCGTCGTGCAACGGCGGCGACATATCGTGCGGCGGCATGGTCTTCACCGGAGCCGCCACGGGCCCGCGCTACGCCGTCGACCGGAACGGCGTCATCTACACCGGCTCGGGCGGAGCCAGCTACCTGCCGGGCGACGCCACCGGCAGTTCGGCGACCGGAGGCCAGTATGTTTGAGGGATCGCCCTACTGGACGCGGTGGTAGCGGCCGTACCAGTCGACGAAGCGGACCAGCCCCTCCTCGATCGGCGTGTGCGGAAGCTCGCCGATCAATGCCTCGAGGTCGCTGACGTCGGCCCAGGTGCTGAGGACGTCGCCCGGCTGCAGCGGCATGAAGTTCTTGACCGCTTCCCGGCCGGTCGCCCGCTCGAGGATGCGGACCATCTCCATGAGATGCTCCTTGCGGCGGTTGCCGATGTTCATCACCCGATGCGGCGCCCAGCTTCCCGAGGCGCCGCCTGCGGCGATGTCGTAGCCGGGGTCGGCCACCGGGGGATGGTCGATCAGCCGGACGATGCCTTCGACGATGTCGTCGACATAGGTGAAGTCCCGGTACATGTCGCCGTTGTTGTAGATGTCGATCTTGTCGCCGGCGAAGATCGCCTTGGTGAACTTGTAGTAGGCCATGTCCGGCCGCCCCCACGGACCGTAGACGGTGAAGAAGCGCAGGCCGGTCGCGGGCACACCGAACAAATGGCTGTAGGTATGCGCCATCAGTTCGTTGGCCTTCTTGGTCGCGGCATAGAGGCTGACGGGATGGTCGACGCCGTCGCGCGGCGAATAGGGCTGCTTCTTGTTGCCGCCGTAGACCGAACTCGACGAAGCGTAGATGAGATGCTTCGGCAGCGACGAGCGGCAGTTCTCCAGGATGTTGAGGAAGCCGGTGATGTTGGCGTCGACATAGGCCTGCGGGTGGTCGAGCGAATAGCGCACGCCGGCCTGTGCCGCGAGGTTGATGACAATCTCGGGCTTGGCCGCGAAGGCTGCCTTGACCGCCGCGGCGTCGGCCAGATCGGCCTGGACGAAGCGGAAGTCGCCATGTTCGACAAGCATGTCCAGCCGCGCCCGCTTGAGCGAGGTGTCATAGTAGTCGGTCACGCTGTCGAAACCCACCACCTCATATCCGTCGGCCAGGAGCCGGCGGGCGAGGTGAAAGCCGATGAAACCGGCGGTTCCGGTGACGAGAACGGTCATGGATTGCGCTCCAGCGTGACCTCGAAATGCAAACGCCCCGGCTTTTTAGTGCCGGGGCGCCTGCAAAACCAGTGGGTTGAGGCAGGTCAGCCCTTCTTGGGCACGAGCGCCCAGATTGCCGGAACGGCTGCAGCGGCGAGCGCCACCTTGATCAGATCGGGAACGATGAACGGCACCACGCCGAACTGCCAGGCCTCGTCGGCGCCGATCAGCAGCGACAGCCAAGAGAAGCCCATGGCCATCATGACGACCTCGGCGACGAGCATGGCGCCCAGCATCTTGACGATGCTGCGGCCCCAGCCGCGGTCGACGGCCCAGCCGACGATCGCCACCATGGCGACGAAGCCGGCGAGATAGCCGCCGGTCGAGCCGAGCATGTAGGCGATGCCGATGCCCTTCTCCGGCGTGCTCTGGAACACCGGGTAGCCCATGGCGCCCTGCGCCATGTAGAGCATCACGGTCGCGAGACCGAGGCGCAGCCCGAAGGCGGCGCCGATGCCGAGCACGGCCAGCGTCTGCAGCGACATGTCGACCGGGCCGAGCACGACCTTGGTCTTGGCCGAGGCGACCAGCAGCAACGAACCGGCGACCGCCAGCAGAACTTGGGTCGCCAGGCGCGTGGCCCGCTTTGCCGGAAGCGCGGCGGAAACGAGCGCGGTGGATGTGCTGGATGCGGCGGCCATGTGAAATCCCCTTGCGTTGCACGCGCCCTGGCGTGCCGAACATGGTTTTCCCTATATTGCCTTCCATGCTAAGCGGCAAACGAATTTGCCGCCCGGCACAGCAACGCACAAGCATCGGCACGCCATGTCCCTCGATTTCGATACACGCTTCGAGCCTGCCTATGGCAACGCCGTGCCAATCGCCAAGGGCGTGCTCCGGCTGACCGTCAACAACCCGAGCCCGTTCACCTTTCACGGCACCAACAGCTACATCGTCGGTTCCGATACGCTTGCCGTGATCGATCCCGGACCTGAAGACGACGCTCATCTCGAGGCGCTGATCCAGACGATAGCCGGTCGCCCGGTGAGCCACATCTTCGTCAGCCACACCCATCGCGACCACTCGCCGCTGGCGGCGAGGCTGAAGGCACTGACCGGCGCCAGGACGGTGGCCGAAGGGCCACACCGGCCGGCACGGCCGCTGCATCTCGGCGAGGTCCCGGCACTGGATGCCAGCAGCGACACGGACTTCGTGCCCGACCTCGTCGTCGCCGACGGCCAGGTGATCGAGGGCGACGGCTGGCGCATCGGAACCGTGCTCACGCCTGGGCACGCGGCAAATCACGCCGCCTTCTCGCTCGAAGGCACCGGCATCCTGTTCTCCGCGGACCACGTCATGGCGTGGTCCACCTCGATCGTCGCGCCTCCCGATGGCGCCATGTCGGACTACATGGCCTCGCTCGACCGCCTGACCGGGCGTGACGACCGCATCTATCTGGCGGGGCATGGCGGTCCGGTGACGGAACCGCAGCGATTCGTTCGCGGGCTGAAGGCGCACCGCAAGATGCGCGAGCGTGCGATCCTCGAACGCCTCAGGGCCGGCGACCGCTCGATTGCGGAAATCGTCCGCGCGATCTACCGCGACACCGACCCCCGCCTGCATGGCGCCGCGGGGCTGTCGGTGTTCGCCCACCTGGAAGATCTGGTCGGCCGCGGCGAGGTGGTCTGCGCCGGAGTTCCCTCGCTCGACGGAACCTACGCGCCCGCGAATTAGAGCTTAGGCGACCAGGCGGGAGGCCTCTGGCGTCGCACAAAGGCGGCTGGGAGAATAGCTGGGGCGGCAGAATTGCATTCGTCAGAATGCCCGCCGCTCCAGCGTCGCTATTCCTGCTTCGTGGAGGTCGCAGTGCCCGCCTGGTTGGCGATCTCCTGGTCCAGTTCGGTCAGGAAGCCAACGATGAGTTCGGCGTTCACGGACAGGTCATGCCGCCCGTAGCGCGAGGCCGAGCGCATGTCGACGAACACCGAGTTGCCGTCGTCCACCACCCGTATTCCCACATCGGACGGCAAGGCGAGAATCATCGTGCGGGCCACGGCTTCGATGTCGACCTCGCCGCTGGCCTGCTCGGGCGCCGGCGGCGGCACCACTACTTCCCAGTCCCGGCGCGACAGGACCGCAGTCACGCTCTCCAGCACGCGGTCGAGTGAAAGGTCGTAGCGCCGGCCGGCGACCAGTGGATAGGCCTCGGCCTGCAGGCTGCGCTCGCCGGGCGATGTCGGCTCGAGCCCATTCATGCCTGGCGTTCGCATCAACGCCGCGACGTTGATGTCCGGCGGGTTGTCGAGATCGGTCGAGATGTCGCGCAGCATCGGCAGGGTGGCGACCTGGTAGGCGGTATAGGCGAAGGGGGAAAGGATCAGCAGCGCCAGAAGCGCGCCAAAAGTCAGGTCATGCCCGCCCTCGTCGCCGAACTTCCAGAGCCGGGAAAACGCGAAGCCGGAAAACAGCAGCGCAAGTGCCGCCAGCAACGCGACGATGCCCATCACCCAGAAGAAGGCAGGTGTTTCGACCAGGCCGCGGCGATGACCTAGAACAGCCGTGACCAGCAAGACCATGGCGAAGGACGCCATGCCCCGGGAAAGGCCGGCCGCGCGCGTCGTCCGCGGCTCGAGATACCTCGTGTGAAACTCAACCATCGAACCCCGTCACCTGCTGCGAGTGGCAGCACGCCGCCCCCAAACGGCATAGATTGCTGCTGGGACAGATTAAAGGGATTTGTTCGGCCATTGAAGTGGAAAGGGACACCCTTTCCACTTCATCCTCAGGCAGGAGAATCCGTCGGAAGACGATAGCCCTTGAGCCGCTCGCGCAACACCGACTTCTGGATCTTGCCAGTGGCGGTATGCGGAATCTCGTCGACAAATACGACGTCGTCGGGTACCCACCATTTGGCCACCTTGCCGTCGAAGAGCGCCAATAGGTCGGCCTTGTCGGGGCTCCTGCCCTGCTTGGGCACGACGACCAGCAAGGGACGCTCGTCCCAGCGCGAGTGCTTCACGCCAATCGCCGCCGCCTCCTGGATGTCGGGATGTCCGACGGCCAGGTTTTCCAGCTCGATGCTCGAAATCCATTCGCCGCCCGACTTGATGACATCCTTGGAACGATCGGTGATCTGCATGTAGCCGTGCTCATCGACATGGGCGACGTCGCCGGTGTCGAACCAGCCGTCGGCGTCGAACTGTTCGGCGCTCGCGCCGCCGTAGTAGGACGCCGACACGGCCGGCCCGCGCACCTTCAGCCGTCCGAAGGTCCTGCCATCCCACGGCAATTCGTTGTTGTCGTCGTCAGTGACTTTCATCTCAACGCCGAACGGCGTGTATCCCTGCTTCTGCTGGAGATTGAGCCGGTCCGCGCCTTCGAGGTCCTGATATTCAGGCTTGATCGTGCAAAGGGTTCCGAGCGGCGACATTTCCGTCATGCCCCAGGCGTGGACGACCTCCACGCCGTAGTTGCGCTCGAACTTTTCGGTCACGGTGCGCGGGCAGGCCGAGCCGCCGATTACCACCCGGTTGAGGTGCGGCAGCTTCTTGCCGGTTTCCTCCAGATGCTGCAGCAGCATGAGCCACACCGTCGGCACCGCCGCGGTGAAGGTGACGCGCTCGGTATCGAGCAGTTCGTAGATCGAGGCTCCGTCCATCTTGGCGCCCGGCATGACCAGCTTGGCACCCACCATCGGCGCGCTCTGGGCAAGCCCCCAGGCATTGGCATGGAACATCGGCACCACCGGCAGGACGACGTCGCGGACGGAAACGCCCATGGCATCGGGCATGATGGCGATCATCGCGTGCAGCACGTTCGAGCGATGGCTGTAGACGACGCCCTTCGGGTCGCCGGTCGTGCCCGACGTGTAGCACATGCCCGCAGCGGCATGTTCGTCGAGCTGCTTCCAGGCGTAGTCCCCGTCGGCTTCGGCAAGCCAGTCCTCGTAGGCAACGACGTTGGCTAGGCCGCTCGGCGGCAGATGCGCCGAATCGGTGAGGACGAAGATCTGGCGGAGCGACGGCACCTGCGGCGCGATCTTCTCGACCAGCGGCAGGAAAGTCAGGTCGACGAAGAGCGCCTGATCCTGGGCGTGGTTCATGATCCACGCCAGTTGCTCCGGGAAAAGCCGCGGGTTGAGCGTGTGGTAGACGCCGCCCATGCCCATGATGCCGTACCACGCCTCCATGTGGCGCGCGCTGTTCCAGGCGAGCGTTGCGATGCGGTCACCGTCCTTGAAGCCGTCTCGCTCCAGCCGCTGCGCCACCATGAGGGATCGCTTCCGCAGATCGGCATAGTTGGTGCGGACGATCGGTCCCTCGACCGAGCGCGACACCACCTCCCGGTGCGGGTGCTGCAGTGCTGCGTGATCCAAGATCTTGTGGCACAGCAGCGGCCACTCCTGCATCAGACCGAGCATTCGGATCCTCCCAAATCCTTTTGCCGCATCTTTGGTCCCAATCCGCGGATTGTCCAGTCCGGCCGGGCCCCCGGCCGCAAACCTCGTGCGGCCATATTGCGGCCACGGTCCCGGTTAACCTTTGTTACCGGCTGGCGTGGTGGGTAGATTAATGTGAGGGATCACATGGATACGCAGCCCCGCGCGGAGGACGAGCAGTCCCCGCAGGACGAGATGCTCCCGCAGGAGCAGACGGCTCTGGAAGAATCGCAGGCCGATACGATCGAACAGGACCTGGCTGCTGCCGAGGCGAAGCTCGATATCGCCGAGGATGGCGCAGTTGCGCACCCGGAGGAGAGCGGCGACGCCGCTGTCTCTGGCCCCGACGCGAGCGAAAGCGAGCTTGAGGCCGCCGCACTGGCTGAAGAGGAATTGGTAGCCGTATCGACGGCAGACGAGGATACGGCCGGCACCGACGAGGTTCCCATGATGGAACTCGACGAACCGGCCATCGAAGCGGAACTCGACGAACCGCCCTTGGAGGCCTCAGTTCAGCCGGAATTGTCGCCGTCCGAAATCACCGCGATCGAACAGCCCGTCGAGACCGCGGCACTTGAACAGGAAGCCGCATCCGCGGCGGATGCGCCGCCGGCCATCGCCGAAGGCATCTCCGAGACGGAGTTTGCCCAGATGGTCGACGATGCGCTCGAAACGGTAGGCGGCATCCTGCTGTTCAAGATGCGCGTCGACGAGGACGGCAAGGAGAAGCACGTCGCCGCGGCCTCCATCGGCGACGGCGCGCGGCGGCAATACCTGCTGCTTTCGCTTCCCGTCGCGGGCGGCAAGCTCAAGGTCGAATCGGCCGCGCGCAGCAACAGCCCCGTTGCAAAACTCGCCGAAGCCTATGTCGGCGTGGTCGAGGCCTTCTGCGCCGCGGCTTGAGAGGCGGCGGCTATCAGTCGACGATCCCGGAACCGCGCTGGCAGGTTTCGTGATACCCTACGTAAGCCGTTTGCGTAGGGTATCGACCTGATATACCCTACGCGAAACATTGACGTAGGGTATTCCGATGCGCCTGCCTCTCTCTGCCCACACCGCCTATCAGGACCTTCTCGAGGCGCACCGCATGCGCAACGTCAGCGAAATCGCCGGCGCGCCCTTTCTCAAGCAACTGCCACAAGGCAAATACTGGTATGCTCGCCAGAAGATCGGCGACAAGCCGGTCGATCGCTACATCGGCCCCGACAGCGAAGACCTTCGCCGGCGCATCGCGCGCATGCAGGAGGCTGTCGAGGACGAGAAGCAGTTTGAACGAAACTGCGCTCTCCTTGTCGCCCAACTGCGTGCCGCAGGACTGGCAACGGTGGATCGCCAGACCGGCAGCATCCTGAACGCAATGGCAAGGGTGGGCGTGTTCCGGCTGGGAGGAACCCTGGTCGGCACGCATGCATTCCGTCTCTATGGGGCGGAGCTCGGCTTCACCTTCGCAGGTTCGCTTGCCGTCACCCAGGACGTCGACATCGCCGCCTTCGAGAACCTGAAGCTGGCGATCGACGATCAGGTCGATCCGTCACTGGCCGAAACCTTCAAGAGCCTGTCCCTGGAGCCGGCCCCCGGCCTCGATCCAAAAGGAAGATCGACGCGATGGCGCCTCAAAGGCGGTGGTGCGATGGTCGATTTCCTGGCTCCGCGGATGCAAAGCAGGGACGAGATCGTCCGCCTCGAACCGCTCAACGTCTATGCGCAGACCCTGCCATTCCTGAACTTCCTGATTGCGGATCCGATACCGGCCGTGGTGCTCTACAGGAGTGGCGTCCTGGTGCAGATACCGAAGCCCGAGCGCTACGCCGTCCACAAGCTGATCGTCGCCCAGCGTCGATCAGGACCAGGCCTCGGCAAGGTAGCCAAGGACCTTGCACAGGCCGAAACGCTCATTCGCGTCCTGGTCGAGGACCGCCCGCAGGAGCTGGCGATCGCCTACGAAACCGCGCTGGATGGCGGGCCAAAGTGGCGCGAGGCAATCAGCGCCTCGCTGAAGCAGAGACCATCAATCGACAGGCTGCTCGGCGAACTCGCCTGACACCGACAGTTATACCCAAAACGCGTTTTGGGTATAACCAAGCGAAATCAGACGCTTGCAGTGCTACTGCCGCGCCTTCACCGCGGCCTGCGCGGCAGCGAGCCGTGCGATCGGCACGCGGAAGGGCGAGCACGACACATAGTCGAGCCCGACGCTCTCGCAGAAGCGGATCGAAGCGGGATCGCCGCCATGCTCGCCGCAGATGCCGAGCTTGATCTCGGGCCGCGTCGCCCTGCCCTTCTCGGCAGCGATCTTGACCAGCTCGCCGACGCCGTCGACGTCGAGCGAGACGAACGGGTCCTGCTCGATGATGCCCTTCTGGCGATAGGTCTCGAGGAACGACGCCGCGTCGTCGCGCGAGATGCCGAAGGTCGTCTGCGTCAGGTCGTTGGTGCCGAAGGAGAAGAACTCGGCCGCCTCGGCGATGACGTGGGCGCGGATCGCCGCACGCGGCAGTTCGATCATCGTGCCGGTGAGGTAGTCGATCTTGGTGCCGCTCTCCTGCATCACGCTCTGGGCGACCTGGTCGATGCGCGCCTTGACATAGTCGAGCTCCTTCATCAGGCCGACCAGCGGCACCATGATCTCGGGCACCACCGGGCTGCCGGTCTTCTTGCCGGCCTCGACGGCCGCCTCGAAGATGGCGCGCGCCTGCATCTCGGCGATCTCGGGATAGGAGACGGCGAGGCGGCAGCCGCGATGGCCGAGCATCGGGTTGAACTCGTGCAGGGCCTCGGTGCGCTGGCGCAGTTTGTCGGCCGGCACGTTCATCGCCTCGGCCACCTCGGCGATCTCTTCCTCGGTCTTGGGCAGGAACTCGTGCAGCGGCGGGTCGAGCAGGCGGATCGTCACCGGCAGGCCGGCCATGATCTCGAACAGCTCGAGGAAGTCCGAGCGCTGCATCGGCAACAGCTTGTCCAGTGCCTTGCGGCGGTCCTTCTCGGTGTCGGCGAGGATCATCTCGCGCATGGCAACGATGCGGTCGCCGTCGAAGAACATGTGCTCGGTGCGGCAAAGGCCGATGCCCTCGGCGCCGAAGGAGCGCGCCATGCGCGCGTCGGCCGGCGTCTCGGCATTGGTGCGCACCTTCATGCGCCGCGCCGCGTCCGCCCATTCCATGATGGCGGCGAAATCGCCCGACAGCTCCGGCTGCAGCATCGGCACCGCGCCCTTCAGCACCTGGCCGTTGGCGCCGTCGATGGTGATGATGTCGCCCTTGCGGAAGGTCTTGCCCATCACCGTCAGCGTGCCTTGGCGATAGTCGACGCGCAGCGAACCGGCGCCGGAAACGCAAGGCTTGCCCATGCCGCGGGCAACGACGGCGGCGTGGCTGGTCATGCCGCCGCGCGTTGTCAGGATGCCTTCCGAGGCATGCATGCCATGGATGTCCTCGGGGCTGGTTTCGATGCGCACCAGGATCACCTTGCGCCCGGCCGACTTCATCTCCTCGGCCTCGTCGGACGAGAACACGATCTCGCCGGTGGCGGCACCAGGCGAGGCCGGCAGGCCGACCGCGATCACCTCGCGCTGCGCCTTGGGGTCGATGGTCGGATGCAGCAGCTGGTCGAGGGAAGCCGGATCAATGCGGCCGATCGCCTCCTGCTTGCTGATCAGGCCCTCGGCCGCCATCTCGACGGCGATCTTCAGCGCCGCCTTGGCGGTGCGCTTGCCCGACCGCGTCTGCAGCATCCACAGCTTGCCGCGCTCGATGGTGAACTCCAGGTCCTGCATGTCGCGATAGTGCTTTTCGAGCCGGTCGGAGATCGACACGAAGGAGGCGAAAGCCTCCGGCATCAGCTTCTGCAGCGAGGGCTTGTCGGAGCCGGCGGCGATGCGGGCGGCCTCTGTGATGTTCTGCGGCGTGCGGATGCCGGCGACGACGTCCTCGCCCTGCGCGTTCACCAGGAACTCGCCATAGAGCATCTTCTCGCCGGTCGAGGGGTTGCGGGTGAAGGCGACGCCCGTGGCGGAGGTGTCGCCCATGTTGCCGAACACCATGGCCTGGACGTTGACCGCCGTACCCCAGCTTTCGGGAATGTCGTGCAGGCGGCGATAGGTGCTCGCGCGGTGGTTCATCCAGCTCGAGAACACAGCACCGATCGCGCCCCACAGCTGCTCATGCGGATCCTGCGGGAAGGAGCGGCCCAGTTCCTCCTCCACCTTGGCCTTGTAGAGGCCGATGACATGCTGCCACTCGATGGCCGAAAAATCCGTGTCGAGCTCGTGGCCGAGCCGCGCCTTCTCGTCCTCGAGGATTTCCTCGAACACCTCGTGGTCGAGACCCAGCACCACGTCGGAATACATGGTGATGAAGCGGCGGTAGCTGTCATAGGCGAAGCGTGGATCGCCTGCATCCCTGGCGAGCGCCTCGACCGTGACGTCGTTGAGGCCGAGATTGAGGACGGTGTCCATCATGCCCGGCATCGACGCGCGCGCGCCGGATCGCACGGAGACGAGCAGCAGCTTTTCCGGATCGCCGAAGCTGCGGCCGGTCAGCACGCCGACATGCTCGAGCGCGGTGCGGACATCCGCTTCCAGCGTCTCGGGATAGTTGCGGCCATTGGCGTAGTACCAGTTGCAGGCCTCGGTGGTGATGGTGAACCCGGGCGGCACCGGCAGGCCGAGACTGCACATCTCGGCGAGATTCGCCCCCTTGCCGCCGAGCAGGTTGCGGTCGCCCGCGCGCCCCTCCGCCGCACCGTCGCCAAACCTATAGACCCACTTGGTCATGCCCTCTCCTCGCCGACTGAGTGTGCAGCACACGGTGGCTGCCATGCGCTTCAGGGGGAGCGATAGGATGCTGCGTTGCGAAAGGCAAGGCGCAGTTCCGACACGCGACGTTCTACAATCGATTAATGGCCGCGGCGGTTGCGGCGCTTGCGGCGGCGCCCCGGCTCATATAGAACATTTCAAGAACAAACTCAGGAGATCGCTATGAGGAAAACGGGCAAGCTCGACTACATCGAAATGTCGGCTACCGGCGGCACGATCGATCACGTCAAGGCATTCTACAGCTCGGCGTTCGGCTGGACCTTCACCGACTACGGGCCCGCCTATTCGGCATTCGACGAAGGGCTCGAGGGCGGCTTCCAGGCGGAAGTCCAGGCAAAGCCGTTGCCCATCCTCTATTCGGAAGTGCTGGAGGAGACGCTGCGCGCCGTCGAGGAGGCAGGCGGCACCATCGTCAAGCCGATCTTCTCGTTCCCCGGTGGCCGGCGGTTCCACTTCACCGATCCGGCCGGCAACGAACTGGCCGTCTGGGGCGAATGATCCGGCCAGCCGGCTTGGGATAAGCGGCAAAAGGCGCGTTGTGCTTTTGCCGCGCACTGCCTATAAGGCGGCGGTCGATTGACTCGCACGCGGCACTATTCTTGTCTCGCCTGCGGCTTGTTGATGGGGCGTCGCCAAGCGGTAAGGCATCGGTTTTTGGTACCGACATTCCCAGGTTCGAATCCTGGCGCCCCAGCCACCTTTCAAGCAGCATCTGAAGTTGTTCGCAGAACGGATTTCTGCGACCGGCCGCGCCGGCTCGAGCTATTCCAGAAAAGCGCGAAGCGGTCTTTCGTCCGGAATGGCGTCAAACCAAAGAGATAGAGCGCCTTCGCGATTCGAGGAAAAGCGGAGCCCTAGGCGCGGGCTTCGGCGAACGTCACCAGGCGCCGGCGCTTCTCGTCCCACAGCGCCAGATTGATGCAAGCCACGCTCTTCCAGAAGGTCAGCTTCACGTTCTGGCTGGCGTCGCGAAGTTCCGCGCTACCATCGAAGCAGGCCTGCAGCCGGTAGAACGGAACCCGGCTGCACAGGTGATGGATGTGGTGCAGTCCGATCGACCCGGTGATCCACTGGGCCACGACGGGCAAGGCGTACCAGGAACTCCCGCCGAAAGCCGCGACATGCAGGTCCCACGCCTCGCCCGCGTCCCAACGCGTCTCTTCGAACTGGTGTTGGACATAGAACAGCCAGCCGCCGACCCAGGCGCCCATCACGACGACCGGCAGGATCGCCAGCATCACCGCCCAGCCGGCCAGGAAGACGAGCCCGCCATAGACAGCCAGCAGCGCCAGATTGAGACCGCCGGCACTGCGCCAGGCCTCGACCCTTGGTATCGCGTCGTTGTAGGGCAGTCGATGCATGACCAGGAAATACACGGGCACGCCGATCACGATCAGCGCCACCGGATTGCGGTAGATGCGATACATCAGCCGCTGGCCGGTGGTCATCGCCTCGTATTCGGCGACCGTCCGCGTATCGATGTCGCCGATGCCGCGCTTGTCGAGATTGCCCGACGAGCCGTGGTGCACGGCATGCGCCTTTTGCCAGAGCGTGTAGGGGGTGAAGGTAAACACGCTCAGCACGCGCCCGATCAGGCGGTTTGCAGGCCGCGAACTGGTGAAGGAGCCATGGCCGCAATCGTGCTGGATCGCAAACAGCCTTACCAGAAACGCCGCGCAGGCCGGCGCCAGCAGCCCGACGAGACCCCAGCGCCAGTTGCCGAGCAGCGGCTCGGCATAGGCGGCCAGCCAGACCAGCCCTGCCAGCATCGCCAGGAAAGGTATCAGCGTCACCGCCAGTTCGAAGGCGGCGCGCCGGTCGTCGGGATCGCGGAAACGGTTGCAGTGCGAAGCAAGCCGGCGAACGAGCGCCTTTTCAGCCCCAAGATCGATGATCGGGGCAGATCCGGTTGTCGGAATTCGGCCGTCCGCGTCGGACGGCATCAACTGTGTCATTCAGTCCCCGAAATCTCGCTGCCAACGTGTTTTCAAGCGCGCCATTGCCCATAATGCGCCGCAAGCGTCGTGGCTAGTGGAGCTGCCGTGGCAAATTGGCTCTGCCGCCTCGAAATCTTTCGGCGCACGTCGATTCCCCGCCCCCAGGCCGTTCGCCGCATTCGGCGCTGCGGCTGAGGGCGTCAAGCATGGGCGATCCGGGCATGGCGCGCGGCATCGGCCAGAAGGCAGGCCGCGCGCCCGCCATGGGTGACGGCGCGCAGCGCCGGCTCCTCGGTCCGGCAGGCGGGTTCGGCTACCGGGCAGCGGGTCGAAAAGCGGCACCCCGGCGGAGGGTTGCGCGGGCTGGGCGGGTCGCCCGCGAGCAGCACACGTGGGCGCACGGCCTCGATGCGCGGATCGGGCGAAGGCACGGCCGAGAGCAGCGCCTGCGAATAGGGATGGGCGGGATCGGCGAACAACGGCTTCGTCGCGCCCTCCTCGGCCACACGGCCAAGATACATCACTGTCACATCCGAGCAGACCTCGCGCACGATGGCAAGGTCGTGGGCGACGATCACGATGGTCAGGCCGAGCTGGTCACGCAGCCGTGCGAAGAGGTTGACGATCTGTGCCCTGACCGACACGTCGAGCGCCGACAGAGGCTCGTCCGCGATCAGCAGTTGCGGCCCGAGCGCCAGCGCCCGTGCGATGGCCACACGCTGCCGCTGTCCGCCAGAGAGCGAGCGCGGCAGTCGGTCGAGCACGCTCGCGGGCAGTGCCACGAGGTCGAGAAGCTCGGCGATGCGGGCGCGACGCTGCGCAGCGCCGCCCGTGCCATGGATCAGCAGCGGCTCTTCCAGCGTCTGGCCCACGGTCTGGCGCCGGCTCATCGAGCCGAGCGGGTCCTGGAACACGAACTGCACGGCGCGGGCAAAGCCCAGCCGGTCGGTTCGCTGCCATTCGGCGCGGTCGCGCCCGGCGATGCGCACATCGCCCGACGTCGCGGGCTGGAGCCCGATCAGCGCCCGGGCGAGCGTGGTCTTGCCGCAGCCCGATTCCCCGACGATCCCGTGGAACGCGCCGGCGGGGACCGTCAGGTCGACCCCGTCGACGGCGCGCACCAGGCCCGCCGCGGTGCGGAAATGTACCTTGACGCCGCTGGCTGCGATGGCGGGCGTGTCAGCCATGGGCGATCCCCTCTTCTTCCAAAACCACCGGGCAGGCGACGCGCCGCGCCGCCGCGCCGCGCCGGACGGCGGTCAGTTCCGGCCGCCGCGTACGACAACCGGGGCGAGCCCTGTCGCAGCGGTCGACAAAGCGGCAGCCTGCCTCGAGCGAGGCCTGATTGGGCGGCAGGCCGGGGATCTCGCGCGTGCCCACGGCCGTTTCGGAGCGGAAATCGGGCACCGAGGCGAGAAGCCCGCGTGTGTAGGGGTGTATCGGGTCGGTCAGTACGTCGACCGCGACACCCTCCTCGGCCACCTGCCCGGCGTAGAGCACCATCACCCTGTCGGCCAGAACCGACACCGCGCCGATGTCATGGGTGATGAGGATCACGGCGATGCCGTCCTCCTTCTGGATCTGGCGGATCAGCGACAGGATCTGCGCCTGTACGGTGGCGTCGAGCGCGGTCGTCGGCTCGTCGGCGATCAGCACGCGCGGCCGCGCGGCGAGCGCCAGCGCGATCATCGCACGCTGCAGCATGCCGCCCGACAATTCGTGCGGATAGCGGTTGAAGCGGTCCTCGGGATCGGGAATGCCGGAGCGCGCCAAAAGCGAAACGGCCTCCTTGCGCGCGGCCTCGGGCGAGAGTCCCTGGTAGAGTTCGGCCTGCCGGGCGAGCTGCGGCCCGATCTTCAGCATCGGGTTCAGCGCGCTGATCGGATCCTGGAAGATCACCCCGAAATAGCCGCCGCGCAGCGCCGACAGATCCTTCGCGGACATCGTCAGCAGGTCGCGGCCGTCGGCCCGCGCCGCACCACGCAGGTCGACTGCGACGCCTTCGGGCAGCAGCCCGAGCGGCCCGAGCGTCATCACCGTCTTGCCCGAGCCGCTTTCGCCGACCACGGCCAGCGTCTCGCCCGGGGCGACGTGAAAGCTCGCACCGTCCACAGCGCGCACCGAAAGGGTCGGAGTGTAGAGATCGATGACCAGGGACTCGACCGCATAGACGGGCGGGGCTCCGGCCGGTGTCGAAGTGGAACCGCTCATGCCCTCGCCTCCGCTGCTTCGGCAGCCTTGCGCGCCGCTTCCTCCGTCGCCCGCTCCGCCCGCTTGCGCCGCAACAATCCGCCGCGCACCGCGCGCGGCACCTTTTGCAGCGCGAAGGCTTCGCCGAGCAGGTTGAAGCTGACCACCACGGCGGTGAGCGCCAATCCCGGGATGATGACCAGGCTCGGATATTCCTCGATGTAGCTCATGCCATCGACCAGTATCTGGCCCCACTCCGGCGTCGGGGGAGCCACCCCGAGGCCGAGGAAGGAGAGCGTGGCGATGGCAAGGACCAGCGCGCCGGCGTCGGCGCTGGCATAGACGACGACGAGGCCCAGCACATGCGGCAGGATGTGGCGCGCGAATATCCAAAGGTGGCTCGCGCCCATCACCCGCGCAGCCTCGATGTAGGGCTGCTGCAGTTCGGCCACCACCACGGCGCGGCTCATGCGCGCATAGTTCGCCCACCAGGCGAGCGTCAGCGCGATGACCATCTTCCAGAAGTCCGACAGCCAAGTCCAGGCATCGCCCGAAAAGACGCCGATCAGGGCCAGCGCGATGATCAGGCTGGGCAGCGCCAGCGCGATGTCGATGAGCGAGATCAGCACCAGTTCCGTGCGTCCGCCGACATAGCCCGCGAACGAGCCGATGACGACGCCGATCGCCAGCGCTGCCGCCAGCACCACGGTCATCGCGGTGAGCGAGGTGCGCGCGCCGCCGATGATCCGGCTGAATATGTCACGGCCGAGATAGTCGGTGCCGAAGAAATGCGTCGCCGACGGCCCTTGAAGGATCGCGCTATAGTCTTGCGCCGCGGGATCCTGGGTCATGAGCAGCGGCGCGAACAGGCCGACGAGGACAAAGAGGACGGCCGGGGTCAGGACCGCCCAGGGCCAGGAGCGTATGTTCATCTCAGGCCCTCTTCGGACGGCGCAGCCGCGGATCGGCGAGCATCGCCGCGATGTCGACGATCAGATTGACGGTGACGAAGAACACCACGAACAGCAGCAGGACCGCCTGCATGCCGATGAAGTCGCGGAACCGGATCGCCTCGATGAAGAAGGCCCCGATGCCGTTCAGCCCGAACACGCGTTCGACCACGATCGCGCCGATCATCATTAGCGTGAACTGGGCGCCGAAGGTGGTCATGAACGGGATCAGGATGTTGGGCAGCGCCTCGCGCACAAGCACCGCGCGTCGGGTCAGTCCCTTGGCGAAGCCGGTCGTGGCGAAGGGCCGCGACATCGCCTCCTGCAGGTTCACCCTCACGACGCGGGCCAGCACCGAGCCCGGGAACAGCGCGATCGTCATCCACGGCATGAGCCATGAGCGGATGCCGGACACGCCGAAGCTGGGAAGCCAGCCGAGCCCGACGGAAAAGGCGATGACGAGCAGCGCCGCCACGAAGAAATTGGGAGTCGAGGCACCAAGCAGCGCCAGCCCGTGCAGCAGCCGGTCGACCACGCCGCCGTTCGAGACGGCCCCGGCGATTCCAAACGCCAACGACAGCACCAGCGCCAGCACCCCGCCCCCGGCGAGAAGCGTCGCCGTAACCGGGATGCGGGTCGCGAACTCCTCGGCCATCGGCTTGCCCGAGCGGAGCGAGACGCCGAAATCGCCTGTCGCCGCGTCGCCAAGCCAACGCAGATAGCGCACCGGCAGCGGGTCGTTCAGGCCCAGTTCCTGCTCGATCCGCCGGATCATCGCGCCATCCGCACCGGCGCCGACCGAACGTTCGGCGATCAGGGCTGCGACATTTCCGGGAGCGGCCGTGATCAGCACGAAGGTCAGCGCGCTGGCCGCAACCATCAGCAACAGGGCAAGCCCCGTCCTTCGCATGAACATGCGTTGCATGGGACTTGCCCTTTCTGTTCGGTTCAGGCCAGCGTCAGACCCTTGAACGGCAGGTCGTAGTCGGTCGCCGGCAGTGCAAAACCCTTGACGCGCGAAGACACCGCCCAGAGCCGCTGGGTCACCACCAGCGGGCAGGCCGCGGTATTGTCGTAGATCCAGTCATAGACCAACTGCATCGCGGCCTCGCGGGCATCGCCCGCGGTCTCCAGCGCCGCCAGCACAAGCTTGTCGAGGTCGTCCGACACGTAGATCTTGCCGTCCGGCCCGGTGTCGACCGCGGTGACGAAGGAGGCGCCGAGTGACCCGTGCGGGTCGTAGGGCGCGCCGTAGTTGCCGAAGAAGGTCAGGTCGTATTCGAAGTTCGGGCGGCGCTGGTGCATCACGGCGGTGTCCACCGACGAGATGTTGACCTTGAAGCCGACCTCGGTCAGCTGCGCCTGCAGCATCTCGGCGATGCGGCGCGAGCCGGGGAACGACTCGTCCGACACCAGGAAGTCGATCGCGAGCGGCTTGCCGTCCTTGGAGAAGCCAGCGCCCTGGGCGGTCCAGCCTCCGGCGGTCAGCGCCGCCTTGGCTGCCGCCAGGTCGCGCTTCGGCACGTCGTGGCGCTTGCCCGCGGTCGGCACCGTGGTCGGGAAGATATCCACCGTCGGGTCGGCGTAGCCCTCGAACAGCACCGCGGCAACCGCGGCGCGGTCGATGCCGACGAAGATCGCGTCGCGCACGGCCTTGTCCTGCATCATCGGCGATTTTGGCGAATAGCCCAGGATCGTCGTCGCGGTGCCGGGTTCGGCCACCACGGTGACGCCGTCGCTGGCGAGCGCACGGGCGCGGCGCGGCGACAGCGGCGCCACCCACTCGCCGCCGATGATGTCGAGCTCGCCGGCGCGCAGGCCGTTCGCCCGCGCCAGTTCGTCGGGCACCACCTTCAGTTCCATCCGCGAGAACGCCGGCTTTTCGCCCCAATAGCCGTCGTTGCGCACGAGGGTCGTCCCCGTGGAGGAGTAACTTTCGACTTTCCAGGGACCGGTGCCGATCGGGGCCGTCTGCTTGCCGTTGGCATCCACCGCCTTGGGCGACAGGAAACGCACCGGCCGCACGATGGTCAGTTCCAGCAGCGCTGCTGGCACGGGGCGCTTGAGTTTCACCGTGATCTTGTTGGGCGCGTCCACCACGATGCTGTCATAGGCGTCGGCGATGCCGATCCACGAAAAATCGGCGACGCCCAGCCAGCGCTTCAGGTTCCATTCCGCCGCCGCCGCATCGAAGGGCGTGCCGTCGGAGAAGGTAACGCCTTCGCGCAGGTCGAAGCTGATCGAAAGCCCGTCCTCGGCCACCTTCCATGCAGTGGCCAGCCCCGGCTGCAGGGTACCGCCGGGCCCGTAGTGGATCAGACCGTCAAAAACCACGGTGTAGGAGGACAGCGTGGACACGTTCTGGAGCAGGTCGAGATCCCCGGTCTCGCCGGCGATGCCGATGCGAAGGACATCGTGCCCGTCGGCCAGGACGATGCGCGGCAGCATCGCCAAGAAGGGAGCGGCGGTTGCGACCGAAAGAAGGGCGCGGCGAGAGATCTTGGGCATTGATCAATCCTTCTTTTTAATACCAAGTAACCAAAAAAATTATTCAAACATTACCGCGTTGGTAATCTTATTAAATACTATACCACCTGCGCATATTGTCTATACATTATTTTTCGTCTTGAGCAGCGCTTGGTTCGATGCGGCACCATGAGATGGCGGCTGGGCGGCTTGAGTTGCACGCCGCCCGCCTGCCAGTGATTTCATGCCTGCTCGCCTTTGGGCCAACTCCGCGCCATCCAGGCCGCCGCCATCTGCGGATCGACGCCGGCGACGTCCATCAGCTTGTCCGGATTGAGGATGCGGAGCCGCCGGTAGTGGAATTCGGCTATGCGCTCCTTGCGCAGCGAGCTGAGCACGCGGTTGACATGCACGAAGGTGAGCCCCGTGGCATCGCCGATCTGCTCCTGCGTCAGTGGCAGGTACATCTCCTCGATCCGGTTTCCGGGCCACTGCGCGCGAAACCGTATGAAGAGCTCCAGAAGAAGATGCGCCACCCGTTCGCGGGCCGACCGCCGGCCGATGCTGGTCAGATGACTGAATGCCAGGCTGCAGTCGCGGGCAAACAGCCGCGCCAGGCGAAGGCCCATTGCCGGATCGTCGCGGTTGTACGAAACCAGGGTGGAGTACGGGATCACCGAGACGACGACGTCGGTCAGGGCCTGGACGCCGAAGGTCGACTGCTCGCCTTCGCAGGGCAGGATGCCGAGGACCGCTCCCGGCAGGCCGAACTGCACGATCTGCCGCCGCCCATCCTCCAGCAGCGTGTAGAGCGCAACCCAGCCGTCCAGCAGATTGTAGATCGTGTGTCCGTCGAAGCCGATGCCGAACAGGTCGCGGCCCGCCTCGAACTTGCGGTCGCCAGTGCGAAACTGGGGGATCAGGCGATGCGACTCCAGATCCGGGCGCACCACGGACAGGGGCGCGGACGCCTCAGCCTTGCCTTCGCTGTTTGCGGTCCTCGGATGCCGATCGATCTGGCCCGCGGCGGCCTTCTTGGGATCACCCGCCCCCGCGCCAGAAAGCGCACGAATATTCGGCTCGTTCCATCCGCGTGCGACGTGATCCCAATCGCTACGGAACGATCGGATGTCTGGATATCTCAATGCTTGATTCAAGCTCATAGTACACCTCCCGGGCCCAGGCCCGTTTCGGCGGCTGCTCCACAGCCAAGGATGATGATGCTTGGTTCCGACCGCTCGCGTTCGAGGCGACCGCTTCGACCGTTCGATCCATCGGCGGCGGCGCCTATGCAATGCAGCAATGCGCAGCCTGTGTCCGACGGCCTAGATGGAGCGGCTTCGAGGTACCGGAGGATCGCGGCCGAGGATGTGGGAGCGCAGGCAATCGTTGCGAATGGAGGTCACGCGGGAAGAGTTCGACCGGGGTTGCGGCCCTTCCCACCGATTATTGAAATAGGATGCCTGGCAGGGGGCATGCATGACCATGCAGCACGCCCGCTCGGAAGCACAACGGGTCTCGTCTCCTGCCGGCGCCAGGGTCAGCCCTAGGACGACCGCAGGCCCATTGGACATCTCGTCCAGATGGTTGCCGCTTGCCGCCGCCGGCTCCGTTGATAGCAACGTCGCCGCGTACAAGAACAAAAGAGCCAGAAGCCGAAGCATTCGCTCACACCCACCGCAGTGTTCGTCCGTCTTGTCGACACCGAGCGCGTCAGAATCAACCTGGTGCACGCGCCCGTCGTGTGAACCTCACCATCGCAATCAACGACAAGTCGACCTTCGCCGCATTGATCCTGATCAAACGCGCGATGCGGGCAGAAATGCCGCGCGAACGGATCGCCCGGCGGCGGCCACAGGTCGCCTTGCTATTTGATTGATTGAGGTTAAAGCCCGACAAGGAGTTCGCTGCTCCAATGGCATTTGGATTCCATTCATCCGGGTCAGGCATGGCATCCTCGATTTCACCCCTGCGGCAGCCGCCGCCCATTGCCATCCTTGTCGTGGTCAGCGGCAATAGAGTGATGCTGAGCCCGTTCTTTGCGAAGAGCGACGGCCTGCTGGTGCTGGATCTGGCCGCGGCGACCCGGTCGTTTCAGCCCAACAATCAACGTACCGGACAAGCGACATGCGACCTGGTGCTGCGCAGCGGGGTCAACAGGTTCATCTGCAGCTTCGTCGCGGTGCCGGAAAGAGACAGGCTCCTGGAGGCCGGCCTGGACGTGCGCATAGGCTCCTGCTCATGCCCGGTCGTCGACCTCGCGCGCGATTTCGACGGGCTCCCCACGGCTTGAGAGGCGCATGTCGGGCCGTCCCTGCCCGCTCGCCATGCCGTCGCAACATCCGCCCAAGGACTTTAACCAAGATCAAGGAATTGGCGCCCCGACCCGGCGCATTGTGCAGCCATGACTTCCGAGCGTGCGCGCTCCTGCCTGGGGACTGACCATGGAAAAGAGAACACCGGACCAACATCAGGGCGAGAAGCCACGGCAATTTTCGCTCACCGCCAAAATCGCATTCGCCGGCCTGCTCGCCGCTGCGGGCGTCTATGTCGTGGCCGACCGGGCGAATCTCCTCGCATGGCTGCCGTTCCTGGTCATCCTCGCCTGCCCGCTGCTGCACATGTTCATGCATCGCGGCCATGGCAAGCATGGGAGCCAGCCACGGCAACCGTCATCTCCAGCGGATAGGGAACCTCCGCACAGGCATTGAGTGGGGGTAGGCCTCTTCGAGGCGCCTCGACGACGGTCCCGACCGGCAGGACGCGACCAGTGCCGCCGTCCTCGGGCACCACCGGGACGCGCCGCGCCCGTCGGATTTCCATAGATTGCCGCGGATCGACCTGATCAGCGCAGATGTTCGTCGGTGAAATCGAGGCGTACGGGCTTGTCCCGGCCCGGGACGCTCACCTCGACAGCGATCTGGTAGCGGTCGGCGCCGGCGAAATCGACGAAGCCGCCATAGGTCACCGTCCCTGCGATGGCCATCGGTTCGAACGAGACCCGCTTGCGGCCGACATGGCCCAGGCCCGAGATCGTCGCGGCCACGGTCGCGTTCTCGACGCGGTCGCCGCTCTTGGCGTCGAACACGGCGACCACGACATGCCGCACATGAGCGCCTGCGGGTGCCCCGCCGTGCATTGCGGCTTCGGCATGCCCCGCCGGGTGCCCCTTGACCACCGCTGCGGGGATGATGCCCAGGTAGACGGCCAGTCCGTCGGCCGTCTGGTAGCCATCGCCGGCCCCTGCCCCATCCACCGACAGCATCAGGCCGATCGCGGCTCCGGCGAGCGCCGAGATCGCGCCACGTCGTGTAAATGCAGATTGCGCACCCATACTGGTCAAGACCTTGAATTCGTTGGCTTTGGATGTGTTCTCGAAGGCAGGCGCGAACAATACTCGCGCCTGCCCTACCCAACCGTCACGCCGCGTAGGCGAAGGTCGTCATCATGCCGGTCGCCATATGATAGAGGTGGTGGCAGTGGAACGCCCATTGTCCGGGATTGTCCGCATCGACCGCGATGGTGACCGAGCGGCCGGGAGGCAACAGGACCGTGTCGCGTATCGCGCCGGAGAAACGCGCCCCGTCGATGGCGACGACCTGGAAATGATGCCCGTGCAGATGCATCGGATGGGCCATCATCGACTTGTTCGCCATGGTGACCTCCACCCGCTCTCCGGGCGCGACCGTGATCGCGGGGGCGGCGGCGAGGCTCCATTGGTATGGCGTCATCGAACCGCCCAGTGCCAGGTCGAAACGCCGGTCGGCAGTACGTTCTGCCAGCGGCGAAACTGCGCGGAGCCGGGCCTCCAGATCGAGGTCCAGGACAGGCCCTGCCTGATCGCCGGCCGGGGACAGTTTCGCAACCGGAGCGTCGCCGACCCTCAAGATGAAGCCCGTGCGCTGGACCGCGCCTTCGCGCAACGCAAGCACGGGGAACGAGCGTTTTCCGGCCGGCAGCTCCAGCCTCACGTCGACCCTCTGTCCCATGGACACTGGGAAGCGCCGGCCCGTGACCGGCTCTACCGGCTGGCCGTCCACGGCAACGAGGGTTCCCTGCAATTCGCCGAGATCCAGCGTGAAGGCCGTCGCAGTGGCGCCGTTGATGAGCCGCAATCTTACGCGACCGCCCTTCTCCACTGAAATGATCTCGGGATCATCGAGCGTGCGGTCGTTGGCGAGGTAGGCGTCGTACTCGATGTCGTTGAGATCCATGGCAGCGCCGCCGCCCGACATCTGCATGCCATCCATCTGCATGCCGTCCATTTTCATGCTGCCCGCAGCCTGGCCCTGGTCGCCATGGCCGCCGCCTTTCAGCTTCTCGAGTATCTCGCCCGCTGGGGTGAACGAGAAATCATGCAGGAGGACAACCACCTCCTGTTCGTCGCGGCCGTCGTCGCGCGGATCGGCGACGATCAGGGGAGCCGCGAGAAGCTGCTGCTCCTGCAGGGTGTGGGCATGCATCCAGTTGGTGCCGGGCAGAGCGACCGGAAAATCGAACGACCGCTCGGCGCCGGCGTCGAGCAGCGGCATTGGCGCGCCGGCAACCCCGTCGCTCGGCCAGGGCGGCGTCAGTCCGTGCCAGTGGACGATCGTAGGCTCGGCCGCCTCGTTCGCCAGGAGCACGTTGAATCGCTCGCCGGCGCGGATGCGGATGCCGTGACCGCCGTCCTTCTGCTGCAGCCCGAAGACTGTGGCGGCGCGACCATTGACCTCGATCGTTCGCTTGACGACCCGCAGCAAGGTGGGCTGGCCGACGCTCGTCGATGAGGGGTTGGCCGCGGCAGCCCTCATCAGGAGTGTCGGAGCCGAAGCCGCGATCGACGCGGCAAACGATGCCTTCAAGAATGACCGTCGGTCCATTGCCATATCCTTTCGTCGACGGACTATTTGGCGCCGCGCGCGGCGTCGCCCGAGCAGCAGCCACCGCCGTGCTCATGGGCAGGCTTCCGTTCGGAGCCGCCGCAACAGCCGCCCGATGCCTTCGGGGCGGCCTGCGCCTTGTCGCCGCAATGCCCGGCTGTCGCAGCGTGGTCGTGCGCATGCTCTTCGCACCCGCTGTGGACGTGATTGGCTTTCGTTTCAGTGGTCATGGTCATTTCCCTTTGCTGGTGTTGCCTTGGAGTCGTTCCGGCGCGACGTCGTGGCTCACTGGCCGCGCTCACGCAGCCATTTCTGCATCTCGTCGATTTCGCCCTGCTGGGCCTTGATGATGTCATTCGCCCAGCCACGCACCCGCTCGTCGCGGCCGTGCTGCAGCGCTGCCTTCGCCATCCCGATCGCCGCCTGGTGATGGGCGATCATCCCCTTGACGAAGGCCATGTCGGGGTCCGTCGCGACCATCGCTTCCATCATCTGGGCGTTCATGCCGCTCATGGCGGCCATGTAGGCCTTCGATGCTTCGGGCAGGCTGTTCATGCAGGCAGTCATCTGCTGGCTGATGTCGCCACCCATCATCTGCTGGCCCATATTGCCGCCCATCATCTGCTGCCCCCTGCCGCTCATCATCTGCATCATCTGCATCATCGGAGCGCATGGTCCTGTCATGGCATCCTGCTGCGGCGCAGGCTGGGCGCCGCTTCCGGCCTTGGGGTGGTGGGCGTCGCTTTGGGCCAGGGCCAGGCCCGGCGACATCGTCAGCCCGATCGCAAGTGCCACACGTGCAGCGTATTTCATGGGGGCATCCTTTCCATCGTCCATCAGCGCTCGACCTGGGCGACGCACGCGAGGCCCTTCCTCGCCGTGGCCATCGTCCCAACGGCTTCGAGCCAGGTGATTGCCGTCATGAGGGAACGATAGGCGGAGATGCGACCGCGGGATTTAATCTAGATCAAAGATAAGCAGTCCCCCGGCGCTCATTGTCACGACCACGGCACGAAGAGCGGGCGGCAAGAATCGCAGCGCAGGTCGAAGGAGCGGATTCCAATCAGCGGTCCGGCCCGCCGCAGGGATTTGGGGGAACATCGCTGCTCCCCGAACGCACAGGGGAACTTGCCATGACCTCTATTTCAGACACTTCGCAGAAGCGGCGCTTCCGATTCCCGACCGCCTTCACGATCCTTTTCGGCCTGATCATCGTCGTCGCCGCGCTGACATGGATCGTCCCGGCCGGCCAGTACCAGCGCACCCTCAATGCGGCTCTCGGCCGCGAGGTCCCTGTCGCCGGCACCTACACGCTCACCGATCCCAATCCCCAGGGCGTGTTCGACGTGATCATGGCCCCCATCGCCGGCCTCTACAATCCGGCGACCAACCAGGCCAACGCCATCGACGTCGCCTTGTTCGTGCTGGTCATCGGCGGGTTCATCGGGGTGGTCGCCTCGACCGGCGCCATCAACGCCGGCATCGTCCGCGCCATGACGGCGCTCCGGGGCCGCGAAAAGTGGATGATCCCGGTGCTGATGGCGCTGTTCGCCTTCGGCGGCACCACCTACGGCATGGCGGAGGAGACGCTTGCCTTCTATGTCCTGCTGATCCCGATCATGATCGCCGCCGGCTACGATGCCGTGACCGCCGTCGCAATCATCCTGCTCGGGGCAGGCGTCGGCGTGCTGGGCTCGACCGTCAATGCCTTTGCGACGGTCATCGCCTCCGATGCCGCCGGCATCCCCTTCACCCAAGGCATCGTGCTGCGTTTCGCCATATTGGGCCTCAGCTGGCTTGCCGCGGTCGTCTACGTCATGCGCTACGCCGAACGGGTACGCCTCGACCCCTCAAAGTCGCTCGTCTACGACCGCAAGGCTGAAAACGAGGCGCACTTCCTCTCGACCCAGGTGGCGACGCTGGAGTTCACCGGCCGGCACAAGTTGATCCTCACCGTCTTCGGGCTGACCTTTGCGGTGATGATCTGGGGCGTGCTGCTCGGCGGCTGGTGGATGGGCGAGATGAGCGGCCTGTTCCTGGCATCGAGCGTGCTTGTCGGGCTGATCGCCCATCCGGGCGAAGCGAAGTTCGTCGATGCCTTCCTGAGCGGGGCGCGCGACCTGCTCGGCGTTGCCCTCATCATTGGCCTGGCACGCGGCATCGTCGTGGTGATGGATGCCGGAAAGATCACCGACACGATCCTGAACTGGGCCGAGCTTTCCGTCGCCGGGCTGCCGCAGGTCGCGTTCATCAACGTGATGTACTGGATCGAGGTGCTGCTTTCCTTCTTCGTGCCCTCGTCCTCCGGGCTGGCGGTGCTGACCATGCCGATCATGGCCCCCGTGGCGGATTTCGCCGGCGTCGGCCGCGAGCTGGTCGTCACCGCATATCAGTCCGCCAACGGCCTGGTGAACCTGATCAACCCGACCTTCGCGGTAGTGATGGGCGCGCTGGCCATCGGGCGCGTCCCCTACGAACGCTGGCTGCGCTTCATGTGGCCGCTGCTTCTCATTCTCACCGTCATCATCGCCGCGAGCCTCAGCCTCGCAGCCCTGCTGAGCTAATTCCAAAGGAGCCTTTCATGTCCATCGCCTATGGCGTCCACTCCGAAGTGGGCAAACTGCGCCGCGTGCTCGTCGACCGCCCGGGTGCCGCACTGTCGCGGCTGACACCGTCGAACTGCCGGGAGCTGCTGTTCGACGACGTCATCTGGGTCAAGCAGGCCCGCGTCGAGCACATGACCTTCGTCGACGCCATCCGCCATCGCGGCGCGGAGGTGGTCTTCCTGCGCGAACTCCTGGCAGACACGATGAGGATCCCGGAGGCGCGACGCTGGCTGCTCGAGCGCCGCGTCAACGAGGATACGGTTGGCGTCGGGCTGTCCGACGAGCTGAAGGCGCATCTGATGGATGTCGATGCGGATGCCCTGTCCATGATCCTGATGGGCGGCATGAGCCGGGCCGAACTGCCAATGCAGCCCGGCGGCCTGCTGGCGCCGGTGCTGCGGCCGGAGGATTTCGTCCTGCCCCCGCTGCCCAATCACCTCTTCACCCGCGACACCACCTGCTGGATCTATGGCGGCGTCACGCTCAATCCGATGCGCTGGAACGCCCGCAAGCTGGAGACCGTCAACATCGCCGCAGTCTACCGATTCCATCCGGATTTCCGCGACGCGGGCTTCCCCGTCTGGTGGGGCGACCCCGACCAGGATCATGGCCTGGCGACACTCGAGGGCGGCGACGTCATGCCGCTCGGCAACGGGCTCGTGCTCGTCGGGATGGGCGAGCGCACCACCCCGCAAGCCATCGGGCAGCTGGCCCGGTCGCTCTTCGCCCAGGGCGGCGCCAGCCATGTGGTCGCCTGCAAGCTGCCGATCGAGCGCGCCTCCATGCATCTCGACACGGTCTTCACCTTCTGCGACCGGGATCTCGTCACCGTGTTTGCCGAGGTGGCCGACAGGATCGAGCCCTATTCGATCCGGCCCGGCGAGAAGGCCGGCACCCTGGATGTCCGCGCCGAAAACCGGCGCCTGGTCGAGGTCGTGGCCGAGGCACTCGGCCTGCAGAAGCTCCGCGTCGTCGAGACCGCCGGCGACGCCTACATCGCCGAACGCGAACAATGGGACGACGGCAACAATGTCGTCGCGCTCGAGCCCGGTGTCGTCGTCGCCTACGACCGCAACACCTACACCAACACCCAGTTGCGCAAGGCGGGCGTCGAGGTCATCACCGTGCCCGGCGCCGAGCTGGGCCGCGGCCGCGGCGGCGGTCATTGCATGACCTGCCCGCTGGTGCGCGACCCGGCCTGAGGAGGACGACATGCCAGTCAATCTGCAGGGCCGCAGCGTCCTCAAGCTGCTCGACTTCACCCCCGACGAGATCCGCTTCCTGCTTCGCCTGTCCGCGTCGCTCAAGCAGGCCAAGTATGGCGGCTACGAAAGCCAGCGATTGAAGGGCAAGAACATCGCCCTGATCTTCGAGAAGGATTCCACGCGCACCCGGACGGGCTTCGAGGTCGCCGCCTATGACCAGGGTGCCCATGTCACCTATCTCGGGCCGACAGGCACCCAGATCGGCAAGAAGGAGTCGATGAAGGACACGGCGCGCGTGCTCGGCCGCATGTATGATGCCATCGAGTACCGGGGCTTCGGGCAAGAGCAGGCCGAGACCCTGGCCGCCTACGCCGGGGTTCCGGTCTACAATGGCCTGACCGACGAGTTCCATCCGACGCAGATACTCGCGGATTTCCTGACCATGCGCGAGTTTACCCGCAAGCACCTGTCGCAGATTGCCTTCTGCTTCCTCGGCGACGCGGGCAACAACGTGGGCAATTCGCTGCTGGCCGGAGCCGCCCAGATCGGCATGGACGTCAGGCTCGGCGCGCCGAAGGCATGCTGGCCGGACGAGGCCCTTGTCGCACAATGCCGCGACATTGCCGGCAAGACCGGGGCGAAGATCACCTTGACGGAAGACCCGGTCGAGGCCGCGCGCGGCTGCGACTATGTCTACACCGACGTCTGGGTGTCGATGGGCGAGCCGGATTCGGTCTGGGCGGAGCGGATCGAGCTCCTGACGCCCTACCGCGTCACCACCAGGATCATGGCGGCGACCGGCAATCCCCACGCCAAGTTCATGCATTGCCTGCCCGCATTCCACAACCGCGAGACCGAGATCGGCGAGAAGATCTTCCGGCAGTTCGGCATAGACTGCATGGAGGTCGAGGAAGCGGTGTTCGAATCGGAGGCGTCGGTCGTCTTCGACCAGGCCGAGAACCGCATGCACACGATCAAGGCCATCCTGGTCGCCACATTGGGTGCGTGAGATGCTGATCGTGGTAGCCTTGGGCGGCAATGCCCTCCTCAAACGCGGCGAGCCGATGACCGCCGAGGTGCAGCGCGCCAATGTCCGCAAGGCGGCGCTTGCCCTCGCCGACCTCGCCAGGGAGCACAGGATCGTCGTCGCCCATGGCAACGGCCCGCAGGTTGGGCTGCTTGCCCTGCAGGCCGCCGCCTACACCGACGTCGCGCCCTACCCGCTCGACATACTCGGCGCCGAAAGCGTCGGCATGATCGGCTATCTGGTGGAGCAGGAGATGGCGAATGCGCTGCCGCAAGGTGCCCGGCTCGCCACGCTCCTCACCCAGATCAAGGTCGACCGCAGCGACCCCGCCTTCGACAAGCCCGAGAAGCCGATCGGCCCCTCCTACGACGCGGCCGAGGCGAAGGAAGTCTCCCGCCTGCACGGCTGGCCCCTCGTCGAGGAGAGCAAGGGGCGCTGGCGCCGGGTGGTGCCCTCGCCGCTGCCACGCAAGATCACCCAGATCGACACGATCCGGCTCCTGGTCGACAACGGCGTCACCGTCGTCTGCGCCGGCGGTGGCGGCATTCCGGTCATCGAAAACGGGGCCGGCGACCTGGTCGGCATAGAGGCCGTCATCGACAAGGACCGCGCGGCAGGCCTGCTCGCGGACGAGCTCGCGGCCGACGCATTCCTGATGCTGACCGACGTCGAGGCCGTCTACCAGCACTGGGGAACGCCGCGACAGGCTCGGATCAGCCGCGTCCGGCCCGGCGACCTTGATCCCGCTTCCTTCCCGCCCGGCTCGATGGGCCCAAAGGTCGAAGCCGCGATGGCGTTCGCGGCCAAGGACGGCCGGATTGCCGGCATCGGCCGGCTCGAAGATGCCCGCGCTATCCTCGAAGGCAGGAAGGGAACGCTCTTTTCCAGGTGACCGGAGGCGCCCGCCCGCCCCTTCCCCGGTCCACCACATGCGTCCGGCGCGTCGATCGCACCGGATTTAACCTGGATCAAGGACTGCCGGCCGGCGATCGGAAAAGATCGGTCACGATAGAGCCCAACCGCATTCGCGGGGTGGGCGGGCACCAGACCGAGTAGGTGATTTCCAGATGCGCCTCATCCTGCCGATGCCGGGCAACGAGACCTTCGCCAGCGATCTGGCCATGAGCGGGGGATGGGAGCTCGGCCGCCTTGAGACGCGCCGCTTTCCCGACGGCGAAAGCTACGTGCGCATCCTTTCGGACGTCGCCGATCGCCCCGTCGATCTCGTCTGCACCTTGGCGCGGCCGGACGAGGGCTTCCTTGGCCTCGCCTTCGTCGCCGACGCGGTCCGCAGCCTCGGGGCGTCCGAGATAACGCTGATCGCCCCCTACCTGGCCTATATGCGCCAGGACCGCCGCTTCCAGTCGGGTGAGGCCGTCACGTCGAAGACCTTCGCGCGCCTCGTGTCCTCCACCTTCGACCGGCTCGTCACGGTCGACCCGCACCTTCACCGATATCCGGCGCTGTCCTCGCTCTATGGAATCCCTGCCGTGGCGCTGCACGCCGCTCCCCTTTTGGCCGACTGGATCGCCGCCGAGGTCGCAAGCCCCCTGGTCATCGGCCCGGACGAGGAGAGCGAGCAGTGGGTTGCAGCCATCGCGGCGCGCATCGGCGCACCCTACGCGGTGCTGCGCAAGGTCCGGCACGGCGACCGCAATGTCGAAGTCGCCATGCCCGACCTCACGCAATGGCGCGGGCGCCAGCCGGTTCTCGTCGACGACATCGCCTCGTCCGGCCACACGCTGATTGACGCCGCGCGCCAGCTGCCGCTCCAGGGCCTCCCACGGCCGGTCTGCGCAGTCGTTCACGGCATCTTCGCCGAGCAGTCCTATCGCAACCTCCTCCAGGTGGCCGACCGCATCGTGTCGACGGATTCGGTCCGGCACGAAAGCAATGCCATCCGTCTCGCGCCGCTGATCGCCGGGACCATCGATGCGCTCGGCGCAGCCGATGGCGATCTCGTGCGCCACAGGCGCCCGCCCGAGCCGCTGGATGAAGTCGAGGGGGCCGGCTTCGACTCCTTTCCGGCGAGCGACCCGCCACCATGGACGAGCGGCGTCTCCAGGCCCGGCGAATAGACCCGACACCAAAGCTAAGGTGGCAGACATCATGACTGACAGACCTTCATCCGCATTCGAAACCTGGCGCAGGGGCCACGGCCCCATCGTCCACTCCGATCAGACGGTGGAGCGCATCGGCCGATTGGCATCGGACCGACGGTTCGACCCTGAAAAGCTCTACGGGCTGCTTGCGGCCGCCGACAGGCTGGCCTGCGCGGCGATGTGGACCGTCGTCCACATGACCTATGCCCGCCGGGTCGACCTGTCCGGCGCGCCGCTCGCGCGGGAGGATTTCAAGCATTCTCCGGAAGGCCATACCGGCGGCTCGCTCAACATGGTTCCGGCCTTCGTCGGCTATCTCGCCGCCAACGCGCTGAGCGCCAAGACCAGATCATGGGTGATGGGCCAGGGCCACTGCGTCGCCGCAGTCGAGGCAGTCAACGCGCTGACGGGCGATGTCTCGCCTGCACAGAAGGGCCGCTATGACCGGACGGAAAGGGGCCTGTCGCAGCTCGCCGCCGACTTCTACTCCTACGCGATCGACGCCGAGGGCCGGCCGGCCGTTCCGATCGGCAGCCATGCGGGACCGAACACCGCCGGCGCGATATCCGAGGGCGGCTATCTCGGCTTCGCCGAGGTGCAGTACGCCCACATGGCGCTGCCCGGCGAGAGCCTCGTCGCGTTCCTGAGCGACGGCGCCTTCGAGGAGCAGCGCGGTTCGGACTGGACGCCGCGCTGGTGGCGCGCCGAGGATTGCGGACTGGCGATACCGGTGATGATCCTCAACGGACGGCGGATCGAGGAACGAGCCCAGATCGCCCAGCAGGGCGGCACCGGCTGGCTCGAGACCCATCTGCGCCTCAACGGCTTCGATCCGATCGTGATCGACGGCAGGGATCCGGCGGCATTCGTGTGGGCGATCCTCACCGGCGAGGGCCGGCTGGAGCAGTTCCGCGACAGCCCCGATCGCCGCTATCCGGCGCCTGTCCCCTATGCGATCGCCGAGACGGTCAAGGGATTCGGCTTTCCGGGTGCCGGCACCAACGCCGCGCACAACCTGCCCCTCGGCGGCAATCCGTCCCGCGACGAGGCCGCCCGACATGCGTTCAACGAGGCGGCCAGGGCGCTCTACGTATCTCCCCAGGACATCGAACGTTCCGTCGCAGCGCTGGCCACCCACCAGGCCCAGGGCCGGCCTCGCGAAAGCGGTCACCCACTGGCTGTCAGGCATCCCGCGGCGCCGAGCCTGCCCGAGCCCAGATGGGCGACGCTGGATGCGCCCGCCGATTGCGCCATGCACGCGCTGGATCGCTGGTTCGTCCGCGTCGTGGACGCCAATCCACAGTTGCGGCCACGCGTGGGCAACCCCGACGAACTGAGTTCGAACCACATGGGTGCAACGCTCGAGCGGCTGCGGCACCGGGTCAATATCGCCGAGCCGGGCATCGCCGAGGCCAAGGACGGCGCGGTGATCACGGCCCTCAACGAGGAAGCCGTCGCCGGGGCGGCGGTCGCCAACAAGGGCGGCATCAACCTGATCGTCAGCTACGAAGCCTTCGCCATGAAGATGCTCGGCGGCTTGCGCCAGGAGATCATCTTCGCGCGCCGGCAGCGCGAGGTCGGGCACAAACCCGGCTGGATTTCGGTTCCGGTCGTGGTGACCTCGCACACCTGGGAAAACTCCAAGAACGAGCAGTCCCACCAGGACCCGACCATCGGCGAGGCGCTGCTCGGCGAGATGTCGGACACCGCGCGCGTGCTGTTCCCCGTGGACGCGAACAGCGCGATGGCGTCGCTGCAGTCGGTCTACAAGGGCCGCGGCCAGGTCGCTTGCATCATCGTGTCGAAGCGCGACATGCCAAACCTTCTCGACGGTGCGGCGGCGCAGCGCTTCGTCGCCACGGGCGCGGCCCATGTCGAAGGCGATCCCGCAGCCGCCGACTTCCAGTTCGTGGCCATCGGCGCCTACCAGCTCGAGGAAGCGCTCAAGGCGGCCGAAAGGCTGAAGGCGCGCGGCCGGCGGGTGGCGGTGACGGCGGTGTGCGAGCCGGGGCGCTTCCGCATCCCGCGCGACCCGCTCGAAGCCGCCTTCACCGCAACCGACGAAGAGCTCGCCAAGCTCTTCCCGCCGCACCTGCCGCGCCTCATCGTCACCCACACCCGGCCCGAGCCGATGATCGGCCTGCTGCGCCGCCTTGACGGCGGACCGCTGCGGACCGATGCGCGCGGCTACGTCAGCCGCGGGGGAACGCTCGACGTGGCGGGGCTCTTGTTCGCCAACCGCTGCTCCTGGGCGCATCTCGTCGACGGCGCGGCAACGCTCGCGGGCTGGCCGCGCGACGGCCTGCTCACACCTGCCGAGCGCGCCGCGATCGACGGAAACGGCAATCCCGCCGACCTCAAGACACCAGGGAAATGAGATCAGACATGCTCACCTTAAGCAGCCTCGGCGGCGCCGGCACGGTCACGGGTTCGAAACACCTCCTCAGCCACGACGGACGCCGCATTCTGATCGATTGCGGCCTGTTCCAGGGACTGAAGAACCTGCGCGAACTCAACTGGGCGCAGCTTCCCGTCGAGGCGTCGAGCATCGACGCGGTTATCCTGACCCACGCCCACCTGGACCATTCGGGCTATCTGCCCAAGCTGGTGCGGGATGGCTTCCGCGGACCGATCTTCGCCACGGCGGCAACGAAGGATGTCAGCGAACTCATCCTGATGGACAGTGCGCACCTCCAGGAAAAGGACGCCGAATACGCCAACCGCAAGGGCTACTCGAAGCACAAGCCGGCACTGGCGCTCTATGGCGTTGCCGATGCCGAGCGCGCATTGTCGCAGTTCAGGCCCGTGTCCTTCGACAAGCCCGTCAAGCTTCCGGGCGGAGCCACCGCAACCTATCGTCACGCGGGCCACATTTTGGGCGCGGCCACGGTGGATATCGAATGGGCGGGCCGCCGCGTCGTCTTCTCGGGTGATCTCGGACGCTACGACGATCCGATGCTGCCCGACCCGGTAGCGGTGCCGGAAGCGGACTACGTCATCGTCGAGTCCACCTATGGCAACCGGGTGCACGAGGCGGGTGACCCGACCGAGATGCTCCGCGCGATCATCGAGCGGACCGTCCGCCGCGGCGGCACCCTTTTGATACCGGCATTCGCGGTCGGCCGCGCTCAGTCGATGCTCTATCATCTTTGGAAGCTCAAGACCGCCGGCCGGCTTCCCGACGTTCCCGTCTTCCTCGACAGCCCGATGGCCATCGATGCGACGGAACTGCTTCATACGCACAGCGCCGATCACCGCTTGCCGCCCGAGGTCTGCGACGACATCTGTGCCGTCGCGACCTATACCAGGGATGTCGAGGGGTCGAAGGCGATCACCGCGAGCCGCTACCCGAAGATCGTGATCTCGGCGAGCGGCATGGCGACCGGCGGCCGCGTGCTGCATCATCTGAAGGCCGACGCCCCGTCGCCCAAGAACACCATCCTGTTCGGCGGCTTCCAGGCTGCCGGGACGCGCGGCCGCGCCCTCGTTCAGGGCGCGCAGGAAATCAAGATCCACGGCGAGTGGATCCCGGTCCGCGCCGAGATCGCGGAGCTGCCGATGCTGTCGGCCCATGCCGACTCCAATGAACTGATGCGGTGGCTGTCGGGCTTCCGCAAGCGGCCCAACCGCGTCTTCATCGTTCACGGCGAGGACGAGGCTTCGGAAGCACTGCGCGTGCGGATCGACCGTGAACTCGGGTGGGAGGCCACGACGCCGCGGCAGGATCAGGTCTTCGAGCTATGACCGAGCCGCACGGTTCCACCGCTCCCTTCGCGCAGCCCGCGCTGCACGCCAGGCGGCTCGGCCTGCACACCCAGCACCAGCCCGTCGTGGTGATGCGCACCGATTGCCACGTCTGCCGGGCCGAAGGGCTTTCGGCCCGCTCGCAGGTCCTCGTCTCCGCCGGTAGCCGCCAGGTGCAGGCGACCCTGTTCCAGGTCGAGGGCGACGCGATGCTCGGCATCGACGACGCCGGGCTGTCGGAAACCGCATGGACGGCCCTTGGGGTACAGGAAGGCGAGGAAGTGCGCGTGACCCATGCGCCTGCCATCGAGTCCCTCGCCAATGTGCGCCGGCGCATCTATGGCAACCGCCTCGACGCACGCGCCCTCACCGACATCGTCAGGGACGTGACCGCCGGCCGCTACACCGACGTGCATCTCGCCGCCTTCCTCACCGCGAGTGCGGCCCTGCCCCTGGACGAAGCCGAAACGGCCGACCTCACCGCCGCCATGGTAGGCGTTGGCGACCGCCTCGGCTGGGACGCCCCCATCGTAGTCGACAAGCATTGCATCGGCGGCCTGCCGGGCAACAGGACCACGCCCATCGTCGTGGCGATCGTCGCCGCGAACGGGCTGCTCATGCCCAAGACCTCGTCGCGCGCCATCACCTCGCCGGCCGGCACGGCCGACACGATGGAGACGCTCGCCCCGGTGGACCTCGACGTTGCGACCCTCAAGCGCGTCGTCGAGGCCGAGGGCGGCTGCGTCGCATGGGGCGGTGCCGTGCATCTGAGCCCGGCCGACGACATCTTCGTCCGCGTCGAGCGCGAACTCGACGTCGACACCGAGGGGCAGCTCATCGCGTCCGTGCTTTCCAAGAAGATATCCGCGGGCTCCACCCATGTCGTGATCGACATCCCAGTGGGTTCGACGGCCAAGGTGCGCAGCGAGGAGGCCGCCGACGGCCTTGCGGCGCGGATGCGTGCAGTCGGATCGCGCTTCGGCCTCGAGGTTACCTGCATCCGCACCGACGGCTCGCAACCCGTCGGGCGCGGCATCGGGCCGGCGCTCGAGGCATTCGACGTTCTTGCCGTCCTGCAGAATGCACCGGGCGCGCCCGAGGACCTGCGCCGCCGCGCCGCCATGCTTGCAGGTGCTGCCCTGGAGATCGGCGGCAAGGCGGAGCGCGGAACCGGCGCCGCGCTGGCGCTCGAAACGCTGAGCAATGGCCGCGCCTGGGCGAAGTTCGCGGCGATCTGCGAGGCGCAGGGTGGCCTGCGCACGCCGCCGAAGGCAGCCATGGTCCATCCCCTGGTCGCGCCGCGCGCCGGACGGGTGGTCCACATCAACAACCGCAAGCTTGCCCGATTGGCCAAGCTCGCAGGCGCGCCCGACACAAAGGCAGCCGGCATCCATATGGAGATTCGCCTCGGCGACGAGATCGACCGGGGCCAGCCTTATTTGCATGTCCACGCCGAGACCTCCGGCGAGCTTGCCTACGCGCTCGACTACGCCGGATTGGCTGGCGACATTATCGAGGTCGAGGTGTAGGGGCAGGCCCGTTCCGCTCACAGGAGCGGGCTTGCCAGCCGCGCGATGTTCTCGCCGATCTTCCTGAAGACCGAACGCTTCTCCCAGTTGTCGAGCTTGAGGTCGGTGCTTGTGGCGAAGTAGCGGTCCTGCACCCGTCGCAACTGGTCGACGACCTTCGGGGCAAAGGCGACGAGGCTGATTTCGGCGTTCAGCACGAACGACCGGATGTCGAGGTTGCTCGAGCCGACAAGCGCGATGTCATCGTCGAAGGTGACGTGCTTGGCGTGCAGGAAGCGCCCTTCATAGAGGTGGATGCGCACCCCGGCGGTGAGAAGCTCCGCATAGTAGGATCTCTGGGCCCAGCTTACCAGAACCTGATCGACGAGCGAGGAGACGACAAGGTGCACCTCGACCCCACGCAGCGCCGCGATCTTCAACGCCTGCAGAAGCGCCTCGTCGGGCACGAAATACGGGGTCGTCAGCACGATACGCTCGTTGGCGCCATGCACGAGCGCGACCATGAGATCGCCGATGCCGGCGTCTGGATGGTCTGGCCCGCTCGCCAGCACCTGGGCGACCACCTTGGCGCCGGGAGCGTTGTGGGGAAACAGGGCGGGTGCGTCGAGCTTCTCGCCCGTTTCCATGTACCAGTCAGCGACGAAGACGGCCTGCAGTTCGGCGATGATCGGACCGACGACCCTTGCGACCAGCTCCTCGTTGATCAGTCCGCTGCGGAACTCCGCATTGGTGATGTTCTGCGAGCCGACATAACCGATGCGGCTGTCGACGACGGCGATCTTCCGGTGGTTCCTGAGGTCGGCGCGTGCCGACCTGCGGCGGAATATGCCCACTTCCAGCGCCAGTTGGACCTGCACACCGGCGGCCGCGAGTTGAGCGGATACCGGCCCCGCCCATCGCCGTGAACCGATCGCATCGATGAGCACGCGGCACTTGACCCCGCGGCGCGCGGCGCGATCGAGCGCGTCGATGACCCGGCGGCCGGTTTCGTCGTCGACGAAGATGTAGAACATCAGATGGACGGTCTCGCGCGCGCCGTCGATGTCCGCGATCAGCCGGTCGATCGCCTCGCCATATTCGGAGACGAATTCGATCTCGTTCCCGGACAGGGCCGGAAAGTGGCCGAGCTTCTCGATCAGGGCAGCCGGACCCTGCAGATTGGCGGGCAGTTCCGGACGCTGGCAGAACTGCGAGTGCCTTATCTCCTTCGATGCTGCCGAAAGCACTGCGTTCAGCCTGCCAAACCGCCTGCGGCGCCAGGCCGGATAGGTTGGCCTTCCGATCAGGAGGTAGATGAGAAGCGCCGGAATGGGCAGGAAGAACACCAGAAGCAGCCAGCTGCGCGATGCCTCCGCCGAACGCCGCAAGGGCACGACCACCACCATCACGAGGCGGATTGCCCACTCCACCGACAGATATGCAATCGCCCAGACGTCGCCATTTCCAATCATAGTGTCCTCGAGCAACTCCCGCCTGGCTGGGCTGCGTCCCGGCTGCCTGTTGCGCGTCCCTTGTGCCAGACCATGTAGATCAAGTGGAGAGAGACGATGGCCGCACCGAAGCAGAATACCGAGATGTAGGCATAGGAAAAGAAGACATAGGTGACGACCACGACCGCCATCACAAGCAGACCGAAAATCTTGACGTCGCGGTCGCGCACCAGAAGGAACGGCACGATGACGAGCGTCAAATAGATCGCATATGTCACCGCTCGAGGGATCAGGGCGTCGAGCAGGTTGATGTCCTGATATCGCACCGACCATTGGAAGAACGATGTCGTCAGCCAGCCCTGATGGGCGAAATAGGGCAGATATTGCAGGCCGCCCAGCATCGCGCCGGCGATGATGAGGGGGATGAGGATGCGCCGTCGCGCCCCAGCCTCCAGGGCATAGGCCGAGAGCGGCACCCAGATGGGCCAGACGATCCAGGTGAAGAACATGTAGACGAGCGAATATTGGCTCGCGAGAGCGGCGTCACCGGCTGCGCCGGCCGTCCAGACCAGCCCCTCCACGAACTGCTGCAGGCCGAACAGCAGCGGCAGCGTGCCGATCGCCAGATAGCGCACATCGCTGCGGATGGCGCCGAAGATGGTGGCGGTCCCGGCAGGCACCAGGACGGCCGCCGCGGCGAAGCTGACCTCAGCAGACAGGCACATTTCGGACCTCGACGGTTGGAGGGAGAACCTCGGAAGACGGCCGGGGCCGGCATAGGCGACGGCGGCTTGTCGCGCGTGCCGCCATGTCGATCGGAATTTGCGAGCCTAGGTCTGCCGCGCCAGCATGACCCGGAAGCGGGACAGTGCCGTCGCCAGGAAGGCGGCGCCGAGCAATGCCATGATCGCAAGATCCATCCACACGACTTCGACGCCCGCACCTCGGAAGAGCACGGCCTGGGCAAATCGGACGAAATGCGTCGACGGCGATATGTACATGATGTCCTGCAGCAGCGCCGGCATGCTCTCGAACGGGGCGAAGCTGCCCGACAGCAGGAACATCAAGACGAACACCGGGATGGACAGGAGCGAGAACTGGGGCATCGAGTTGGCGATCGTGGCGAGCATGATCCCCAGCGAGGTCACCGCGAACAGGTAGACGGCGGCTCCGACGAGGAAAAGCTCGACCGAACCGACGATGGGGATGCCGAGCGCGGTGTTGACCACGACGCGGAGCGAGAACGCCGCCGCGAGCAGCACCACGGCGGCATTGGCCCATATTTTCGCGACCGCGATCTCGCTCGATCGCACGGGCATCACTAGGAGGTGCTCGATGGTGCCGCGCTCGCGCTCGCGCATGACGGCCGCGCCGACCAGGATTATCGAAAGGATGGTGATGTTGTTGATCACCCCCATGCTCGCCGAAAACCGCATCGCCTCCAGGTTCTGGTTGAACATGGCGCGGACAACCGGCTCGATCGGAATGCCCGAGCCAGCGCCCTCGGCCTTGAGGAACGCGGCGGTCTCGCGGGCGATGATCTGCTGGATGTAGGCCGTGCCCACGGCGGCCTGGCTCACGGCCGTCGCATCGACGTTGATCTGGATGGATGGGCCCTGGTTTGCGATCAGATTGGCTTCGAGCTTCGGCGGTATCTCGAGAATGAACGTGAAGTAGCCCTTGTCCAGCAACCGGTCGACCTCCGACCGGTCGATCTCGCGCGGCGGCTGGAAGAAGGGCGGCTGGAGCGCATCCTTGATGCGAGCCGACAGCGCCGACTGGTCCGCGTCCACGACCGCGACCAGCGCATTGTTCACGTCGGTCCGCATGGCGGTCGATTCCGTGTAGACCGCGAAGGTGAAGACGTAGGCGATGAGCGCCATCATCACCACGTCGCTCGACAGGCTGGCGAGTTCCTTGAAGCCGAGCCGAAGCACGTTCTGTAGCCAGCGCAGCACGATCAGGCCCCCTGCTTGCGGACGGCTAGGCGCGCGGCCAACAAGAACAGCATGCCGAAGCCGAAGAGGACGCCCATTTCCTTCAGGAACGCGCTCATGCCCAGCCCCTTGGCGAACACACCGAGGCTGACGGTCTGGAACCAGAGCGATGGGAAGACGAGCCCCATCAGGCGGCCCGGCCCTTCGAGCGCCGACGGGGGGATGAGGAAGCCCGAATAATGCGCAGCCGTCATCGCCGTGACGACGGCGGTACCGAAGATGGCCGCCACCTGGGTCGACACGAAAGCCGAAACCAGAAGGCCGAAGGCCGTGGCGGCGAAGACGTAGAGCGCCGCGGCGACGGAAAGGGCGACGATCGATCCTTTCGGCCAGACGCCCAATATGCCGCCGGCCATGACGAGCAGGCTCGCATAGGTGAGGATGCCGATGGCGATGTAGGGCAGCTGCTTGCCGAGGAGGTACTCGCCGACGGTGGCGGGCGACGCATAGACGTTGGTGATCGAGCCCAGTTCCTTCTCCCGCACCACGCCGAGCGCGGTCAGCATCGCAGGGAAAATGATCAGCAGCAGCATGATGCTTCCCGGCGTGATCGCAAACACGCTGCGGAAGTCCTGGTTGTATCGGAACCGAGGTTCGACGGAGATTGGAAGCAGTTGCGGCGCCCGGCCCTCCGCGCGGCGGTAGCGCTCGTTGGTGTAGGCCAGCACCGCGCCGCCTATATAGGCGCGGGCGGTCTCGGCAAGGAATGTGTTGCCGCCTTCCAGCCAGAAGCTGACCTCCGGCTGGCGTCCCTGCAGCAGGTCCCGGCCGAAGCCCGGCGGGATGTCGACGGCAAAGCGCAGTTCCCCCGACTGCAGGCGCCGATCGATCTCGAGTTCGCTTGCCAGCGGCGACCGCTCGGCGAAATAGCGGGAATTGGAGAACTGCTCCAGAACGAGCCGGCTTTCGTAGGATTGGTCGCGGTCGAGCACCGCATAGCGAAGCTTCTCGATGTCGAACGAGATGCCGTAGCCGAAGGCAGCCATCAGGATGATCGGTCCGAGCAGCGCGAATGCGAGCCGGATGCGATCGCGCAGCACCTCGATCGCTTCGCGCCGCGCGAATGTCCATATCCGGTAGAGGGATGCAGCGACAGTGCGGTCGGAAGCGCTGCGGGCGCGGCCCGCCGCCCGCTCCGGACCGGCAATAGCTGCCACCTCGGCGCGCAGGGCCGGAGCCTGGTTCGTCGCGGGCAGCGTCGAGCTTTGGGCCTCCTCCTGGAGATAGGCGATGAACGCATCTTCGAGGCTCGCCGCCTTCCGGCCTTCGCGCACGTCGTCGGGGGTGCCGATCGCCAGCACGCGGCCGGCATTCATGAGCGACACGCGATCGCAGCGCTCCGCCTCGTTCATGAAGTGCGTCGAGACGAAGATGGTCACTCCGTCCTTGCGCGACATCTCGGCCAAAAGGCGCCAGAAGCGGTCGCGGGCCGCCGGATCCACGCCGGAAGTCGGCTCGTCCAGGATGAGCACTTCGGGCCTGTGCAGGCAGGCGGCGGCGAGCTGGAGCCGCTGCCGCATGCCGAGCGGCAACGCCGGCGGAAACGCATCGGCGACGGCGGTCAGATCGAAGCGCACGAGCGCAGCGTCGACCCGCTCTTGAAGTTCGCCGCGGGAAATGCGGAACAGCCGGCCGTTCAGCTCCAGGTTACCCCGCACCGTCAGCTCCTCATAGAGCGAGAAGGACTGCGACACGTAGCCGATCCGCATGCGCGTCGCGATATCGCGGGCGTCGACCGGCTTGCCCAGCAGCTCGGCGCGCCCCTCGGTCGCCGGCAGCAGTCCCGCGAGCATCTTCATGGTCGTCGACTTGCCGCAGCCGTTGGGACCCAGGAAGCCGAAGATCTCGCCCCGTTCGATCTCGAAGCTGACATGGTCGACGGCGGTGAAGTCGCCGAAGCGCATGGTGAGGTTTTCCGCCGAGATCGCCGGCGGGCCGCCCGCCTGGACAAGCTTTGGGATGACCAGCGGCGAGCGTTCGCCGCGGCGTTCGGGCCGTTGCAGGGCGACATAGGCCTCCTCGAGGGTGGCGGCGCCCGCGCGTGCCAGGACCTCCGATGTCGGGCCGGCGGCGAGCACCCTGCCCTCGTCCATCGCCACGATGCGCTCGAACCGCGCGGCCTCGTCCATGTAGGCGGTAGCGACCAGGATCGTCACCGCGGGCCGGCTTGCGCGCATCCGGTCGATCAGGTCCCAGAACTGGCGGCGCGACAGCGGATCGACGCCGGTCGTCGGCTCGTCGAGGATCAGAAGGTCGGGATCGTGGACCAGCGCACAGCACAGCCCGAGCTTCTGCTTCATCCCCCCGGACAGCTTGCCGGCGGGCCGATCCGGAAACGGCGCGAGCCCGGTGGCTTCGAGCAGAACCGCGATCCTGGCCCGGCGCTCCTCGGCGCTCTGCCCGTAGAGCCGGCCGAAGAAGTCGATGTTCTCGACCACCGAAAGCGACTGGTAGAGATTGCGGCCGAGCCCTTGCGGCATGTAGGCGATGCGGGAAGCCACCGCGTCGCGATGGGCACGCGAAGCCATCTCGCCGGCAAGGACCGTGGCCGATCCGGACTGGATGCGGCGCACCCCCGCGATCAGGCCGAGCAGGGTCGACTTGCCGACCCCGTCGGGGCCGACGAAGGCGACGCTCGACCCAGCCGGGATCGCCAGGCTGATGTGGTCGAGCGCCAGCGTTGCGCCATAGCGGTGAACGATCTGCTCCACACGAACGGATGTCGCGCTGTCGTCAGGGGACATTCGGCAGCCTCGGCGCGAGATTGGCCGGCCACGCAGCGGCACCGTTGATCTTCACATAGGCGGTGCCGGTCATTCCTGGCTTCACATAGCCCTGATAGGCCTGCAGCAATTGCGGATCGATATGCAGATTGACGCGGTACATGAGCTTTTCCCGCTCATTCGCCGTCTCGACATATTTCGGCGTGAACTGAGCGTCGGCAGCGACGAACTCGACCATGGCCGGAACGACGTATTCGGGGGCGCTGTCGAGGACGATGCGTGCCTCCGACCCAAGTTCGACGCGCCCAACCTGGCCGGTGGGCAGAAAGATCGTCATGTGGGCATCGGACAGGTCGAGCAACGTCAGCACCCGTCCGCCCGCCGGGACGACCTCGCCATCCTGGGCGAGCCGGTATTCGACCCGTCCGGCGACCGGCGCCTTCAAGGTCATGTCGGCGATCACGGCTTCGATCTGTGTCACCTGGGCCAAGGCTGCCTCGGTGGCGGCATTGGCGTCCTCGACGGCGACCTTGGCGCTCTCGAGGATCGCTTTCGCGACGTCCCGCTGCGCGGTGCGCCGGTCCAGCTCCGCCGGAGCCGAGGCGCTGGTACGCACGAGTTCGACGACCCGTCCGAGTTCGGTCTCGGCAAGCTTCAGCTCTGCCTCGCGCAGGACGACGTCGGCCTGGGCGCGGGCAATGCTTTGGTGGGCGCGGTGGACGGCTGCCTTCGCCGCGGCCAGTTGAGCCAGGGTCTCGGTCGTGTCGACACGGACGAGAACGTCGCCCTTCTGCACGACCGCCCCCTCGTCGACGCGCACCTCGGCCAGGCGGCCGGCATATTTCGTCGCAACGTCGACGCGCTCGACCTCGATGCGGCCGTTGGCGCGCGCCAGCCCTTCGGGGATGCGGGCGGCCTGCAGCTGCGACCAGTATGCATATCCGCCCCCCGCGGCGGCACCCACGACCAGAATTGCAAGCACTGGAGCAATACGCATGACGACGGTTCGCAGCTGGAGTGGTTGTCAAAGGCTCACGTCCGGTCCGGCAGCCACAGAATTGTCGCCTGCCGGACCTTCGATCACCGGGACGCTACATCAGGCGGGCCCGACTGAATTTAATCTGCATCAAGGTTTTGCGGACGCCCTAGCGATAGCCAGGAGGTCGATCGGCTGGCAGCCCCGGCAACGTCTGGTGGCGCCATCCGGTCGCGAACGCGCGGCGGCGGAGCCGTCGCAACACGATGACCAGTCAAGCAACCTGGTCGACCCGGTTAAAAGGAGTCCCAGGGATGAAGACGGCCACTCTCGATGTCGGCGGCATGCTGTCCATGCTCGACTATCAATGCGTCGAAAAGCAACTCGGCCAGTTGCGCGGGGTAAACCGGGCGACGTCCAACATCGCCTCCAACAGCGTGACCGTCGAGTACGACGATGCTGTCGTCGGCATCTCGCTGCTCAAGGAGAAGATCGACGAGTGCGGCTTCCACTGCAAGGGCGAGGTCGTGCCCAGTCACATCCGTGCGACGCACCCCGCTGGTGCGCATGCCGAGCCCGCAGCCGTGGCGGGTGCGAAGGGGCATGGCCACGACCATGGCGGCCACGCCGCCCCGGGGGCCGCGAAGCCGTCACGCCCGATGGCGCCCGAGGTGGCGCACGAAATGGGCCATGGCGCCGGCATGGACATGCAGGGGATGGTGCGCGACATGCGCAACCGCTTCTGGGTCAGCCTCGTCTTCGCGGCGCCGATCTTCCTGTACTCGCCCATGGGGATGTTCACGCCGCCGGCGCCGCCGCTCGGGCTGAGCCTCGACCTCTGGCTGTTCTTCCTGGCCACTGCGGCGATCCTGTACCCAGGCTGGCCGTTCGTCGTCGCCGCGATCCGGGCGCTGCGCAACGGCGTTCTCAACATGGCCGTGCTGGTGCTGCTCAGCGTCGGCACGGGATACCTGTTCAGCGTCGGCACGACGTTCCTGTTCGAAGGCCAGCAGTTCTACGAGGCATCCGCGGTGCTTCTGGTCTTCATCCTGCTGGGCCATTGGCTGGAGATGCGGGCGCGGGCGGGCGCCTCGGAAGCGATCCGGGCGCTGCTCGATCTGGCGCCGCCCAAGGCGACGGTGCTCCGCGACGGCCGCGAAGTCGAGATCCCGACCGCCGAGGTGGTCGTGGGCGACACCATCGTCATCCGCCCGGGCAACAAGATCCCGGTCGACGGAACGGTGACGGACGGCGTCTCGCAGGTCGACGAATCGATGCTCACCGGCGAATCCATGCCGGTCGGCAAGAAGCCAGGCGACGCGGTGATCGGCGCGACGATCAACAAGAGCGGCACCTTCCGCTACAGCGCGACCAAGGTCGGCGCCGACACGGCCCTCGCCCAGATCGTCAAGCTGGTTCAGGAAGCGCAGAATTCCAAGGCGCCCGCGCAGCTGCTCGCCGATCGCGCTTCGCAATGGCTGGTGCTCATCGCCATCGTCATCGGGCTCCTCACCTTCGTGGCGTGGTATTTCTGGCTGGGTCAGCCGCTGCTTTTCGCCCTGACGCTGACGATCACCGTGTTCGTGATCGCCTGTCCCGATGCGCTCGGCCTCGCAACGCCGATGGCAGTCATGGTCGGCACCGGCCTCGGCGCCATGAACGGCATCCTGTTCAAGAATGCCGCGGCACTTGAGGACGCGACGAAGCTGGACGTCATCATCTTCGACAAGACCGGCACCCTGACCGTCGGCCAGCCGGAGGTCGTCGAGGTGGTGACCGCCCCTGGGGCCAGCGCCGACGGCGTGCTTGCAGCGGCCGCCGCTGTTGAGCAGGGCTCCAGCCATCCGCTGGCACAAGCCATCCTTCGTCGTGCACAGGGCCTGACAGTGCCGACGCAGAAGGCCTTCGAGAACCTGGAAGGCATGGGCGCCCGCGCCGACGTCGATGGCGATACGGTGTTCCTGGGCAACCGCAGGCTGATGGATCTCGAGAAACTCGATCTCGGGCCTATCGAAGCGGACGCACAGAGGCTGCAGGGCGCCGGCCGCACCGTGGTCCACGTGGCGCGCGCCGGCAAGGTGATCGGCCTGGTCGCCATCGCCGATGCGCCGCGTCCGACGGCAGCTGCGACCGTCGCCAAGCTGCGGGAGCGCGGCGTGCAGGTCGCCATGCTCACCGGCGACAATGCCGGCACGGCCCAGCGTATCGCTGGCGACCTCGGGCTCGACATGGTGCTCGCCGACGTCCTCCCCGGACAGAAGGCCAGCAAGATCAAGGAACTGCAGGCGCAGGGCAAGAAGGTCGGCATGGTCGGCGACGGCGTCAACGACGCGCCCGCGCTCACCCAGGCCGATGTCGGCTTCGCCATCGGTGCCGGCACGGACGTCGCCATCGAGAGCGCCGACGTCGTGCTGATGAAGAGCGACCCTTACGACGTCGTCGGCGCGGTCGAACTCTCGCACGCGACCTTGCGCAAGATGCACCAGAACCTCTGGTGGGCCGTAGCCTACAACGTCGTAGCCTTCCCCCTCGCCGCCGGCGTCCTCTACCCGGTCCTGCTCAGCCCGGAGGTTGCCGCACTGGCCATGTCGGGAAGCTCGGCGATCGTCGCCGTCAATGCCCTGATGCTGAAGCGCACCAGGCTGGCCGGTATCACGCGCCACAACGCGCAGGAACCGTCCCTGCGGCCGGCCCAGGCCACGGCCTGACTTGGGAGGCTGGCGTGCGTAGCCTACCCTGGTATGCCTTCTCGGCCATCCTGGTCGCGATGTTCGCGATCAGCGTCGGCTACGGCATCGTGCTGCCGGCCCTGCCGTTCCTGCTCGAGCGGGTGGCCGGCAGCGCCGACCCGGCCGCACTTTCCCGCCACACGGGGCTGCTGACCGGCGCCTACATCCTCGCCATCTTCCTGTTCGCGCCGATGTGGGGCAGGCTATCGGACCGCAGGGGGCGTCGACCCGTCCTGCTGGTCGGCCTGATCGGCTTCGCCGCGACGGCCCTGATTTTCGCGACGGCCGAAAGTCTGCCGCTGCTCTACGCCGGCAGGTTCCTCAGCGGCCTCTTTGCCGCCGCCATCACCCCGGTGGCCTATGCGCTGGTCGGCGATCACGCGCCGTCGAAGGCGTGGCGCGCCCATCGGTTCGCCATGATCAACATCGCCGGCATGGCCGGCTTCTTCGTCGGTCCACTGCTCGGTGGTCTAGTGGCGGGCAGTGCCGGCAAGCTCTCGGTCGCGACAGGCGATCGCCTGCTGTTGACCCCGTTTATCGCCGTCGTCGCCCTCGCTTTGGCGGCAGCGCTCATGGTTCGCGCGCTGCTTCCGGCCGCTGTCCGGCGCCAAGCCTCCATGGTGGTGGCTCCTCGCGTTCAAGCCGATCGGGCGGTCGTGCTTCGTCTGCGGGCCGTCGCTTTCGTGACCGCCTTGGCGGTCGGCTCGTTCGAGGTCGGACTGGCGCTGCGCGGCAAGCAGATCCTCGGGCTCGACGCCACCCATATCGGCGCCATGTTCGCCGAATGCAGCCTGGTCATGTTCATCGTCCAGGCGCTGGTCTTTTCGCCCTTCATCGATCCCGCCCGCACGCGCTGGCTGATCGCTCCCGGCCTCGCGACCCTGGCCGCGGGCCTGGCGATGGTTCCGCTTGCCGAGAGTGCGCTCGCCATGACGGTCGCCGTGGCCCTGATCGCGGCCAGCGCCGGCATCCTGTCGCCGGTCGCCACCTACTGGGCGTCGCTCGGCTCGACTGAAACGCAAGGCGCCGATCTCGGCCGGATGACGGCCGCCGCGAGCCTCGGCCAGGCCGTTGGCTCGACTGCCGGCGGCTTCCTGTTCGACGTTGAGTTGCTGCCATACGCCGGATTTACGGTCACGGCGGTGATTGTTGCCGCCGGCCTGCTGGCGAGCCTGCCCCTGCCCCGGCTGCTCCGACCGGTCGCGGACGATCAGGCCGATCGCCAACGGAACCAAGGTCTGCAGCAATGATGGCGTGTATCGTCCCGGGTCGTGAATGTCCAAGACGTGCGGTCAGCCGCCCGTGGCAGCCGCCAGCGCCCGGGGCTTCAGGATCTTGACGGTCCGTAGCGTCGTGAGCTCGATCATGCCGAGCCCCTTGAGCTTGGTCAGGACCCGGGAGACGGTCTCGAGCGAGAGGCCGAGATAGTCGCCGATGTCCGAACGCGACATCGGCAGATCGATGAGGTCGGTGTCGCCCTGCCGAACCGACATGTCCAGCAGGAAAGCAGCCACGCGCTCGACGGCGTTCTGCCGGCCAAGGACCAGGAGGTGCTCCTGGGCCCGCACCAGGCCGCGCAAGGCCAGGGGCAGGATCTGCCGGGACAGGTCAATCGCGGTGGCAAGGCGAATCGAACAGACCGCGGTGGTCACGACGGCGTCCGCGGAGAAATGATGGCTGCGATCCGCCTCGAACCCGAACACCTCGCCCGGCAGGTAGAATGCCGCGATCTGCCGCCGTCCGTCGTCCAGCAGGCGATAAGTCCTGACGCAGCCGAACTTGACCTCGTAGAGGCAGTTGACCTCGTCCCCTTCGCAGAAGATCTCGGAACCGGCGGGATGGAACGAGACGGGCATCGGGTCGCCGAACAGGCTTTCCCGATCCCAGCTGGCTGCGTCCAAGGCCTGGCGATCTTTGAAGGACTGTATCCTGCGGTGCAGCGTCATGGTTCCCTCCTGCGTATGAGGGCTTTATGGCGCGCCCGCGAGCGCAGGAAAATTCGGTTACATCCCTACGTAGCTCTACGTAGTCCGTCCAGCCGACGACGCCGCTAGCGAGAGCCCAGGCCGGCTTCGAGCGCCATGCGGACGAGCTCGGGCAGGCTTTTCGCCTCCATCTTCGCCATGACGTTGGCGCGATGCACCTCGACCGTCCGCGGGCTGATGTCGAGATCGAAGGCAATGGTCTTGTTCGGCAAGCCGGCAACGACCGCCGCAAAGACCTCCCGCTCCCGTTCGCTCAGCGTCGCCGCGCGGCTGCGGATCGCGGCCGCGTCCTCCTGAACCGCCACTTTCGCAAGGGCCGCGATGGCGCGTTCGATCGCCGCGATCAGCACTTCGTCCTGGAAGGGTTTTTCGATGAAGTCCACAGCCCCCGCTTTCATGGCCTCCACCGCCAGCGGCACATCGCCGTGTCCGGTGATGACGATCGTGGGCACGTGGTTCGGAAGCTGGCGCAGCCGTCTCAACAGTTCGATGCCATCCATCTCGGGCATGCGCAGGTCCGTGACGAGGCATCCGTTGCGGATGTTCGGCGCGATGCTGAGGAATGCGAGGGCCGACTCGTGCTGGCGCACCGTGAATCCCGACATGGTCAGGAGAAAGGCCAGGGATTTCCTGACGGCCTCCTCGTCGTCGACGATGTGAATGACATAGTCGCCCTTATCCATTGCTCGCCCCTTCCTCGTATGCAGGCAGGGTGAACCGCAACGTCACGCCGCCATGGGCATTGCGTGTCATGCTGATGCCGCCTCCATGGGCCTCGACGATCCGTTTGGATATCGACAGGCCGATCCCCATTCCGCCCGGCTTCGTCGTGGTGAAGGGCTTGAACAGTTGCGAAGCCACCTCTTCGGAAATCCCGGACCCCGTATCCGAGACCTCGACGACGACCTCGCCCGCCTCGCCCGGCGACGTACGCACGGTCAGGAGCCGTGTCTCGCTGTCGCGCATGGCCTCCATCGCATTGCGCATCAGATTGGTCAGGACCTGCTGTATCTGCACCTTGTCGGCCATCACCATCGCCGCGCCGGGGGCGAATTCGAAGATCGAACGAACGCCGCGCTCCTTCGAGCCCATGAGCGCGAGCGCCCCGGCCTCCTCGACAAGCGTGCGAATGTCCACAGGGGCCTTCTCGGTCTCTCCGCGCATGACGAACTCGCGCAAATGCCGGATGATCTGGCCTGCCCTCAGCGACTGGTTGGCCATTTCCGAGAGCGCCTCTGGCAGATAGGCCATCGCCTTGTCCGGGCTGTCGCGCAACATGCGGTTCGCACCCTGGGCATAGTTGGCGATCGTCGAAAGGGGTTGGTTGAGCTCATGCGCCAGCGTGGAGGCCATTTCGCCGAGTTCGTTCAACCGAGCCAGCCGGGCCAGTTCGCCCTGGATCTCCTGCAGGCGAGCAGCCGATTCCTCTCGTTCGGTCAGGTCGCGAATGAACCCGGTGAAGTAGGTCTTGCCATCGACCTTCATCTCTCCCACCGCAAGCTTCATAGGAAAGGTGGACCCGTCCTTGCGACGGCCGACAACCACGCGATCCACCCCGATGATGCGCTTTTCGCCGGTGGCGAGGTAGCGCTGGATGTAGCCGTCGTGTCCGCTCCGGTACGGTTCCGGCATCAGCATGCGGATGTTCTGGCCGCGGACTTCGTCTTCCTTGTATCCGAACTGCCGGACGGCCGCCGCGTTGAAGGAGACAACGGTCCCATCGCCCTCGATGACGACAGTGGCGTCCAGGACCGTGTCCAATATGGACCTGAGATGGACTTCGCGTTCCTCCAGAGCCTTTCGCGTGACTTCGATAGAATCCCAGGCCCGGTGGAGAAGCTCGCCGATCGCCGCTATGGCGACGCCGACGGCGACAAACAGCAGCACGGCCGCCGCGTTGTCGGTCCGAGACAGGTCTTCCCCGAAGAAGTACGAGCCTGCGAAGACCGACATTGCCACCGACAGCAGGCCGGGGCCGATGCCGCCGAGGATCGAGGCGAGAAGGATTGCGGGCACGAAGAGCGTGAAGGCCGCTCGCTCGGCGAGCACATCCTGAAGTACGATGCGGACAAGGAGAGCCGCGGCTACCGTCAGGAACGCAACGAGATACCCTGCCATCCCCTTGTATCGCAAAGGGAAGGAATGCGGGCTGACGCGCGTGGACAGGGAACCGCCATCCATGATGCGATCTTCTCAAATGTCATCGGTTGCCGGACGTAAGCGCCAGGGTCGGTATACAACAGCCCCTGCCGCTCAGCCATCGAATCTGCCTCGACATATGAAGACATCGCGCGTTTGTTGATTTCTATCAATGCGCTACGAAGGTATTACAAGAATTCAATAGCATTGCCGTCCGCGATGCCCGACCGTCGGGCAAGCATTGCGAACTGCCATTGGCTTGGCCGGTCCTGGCGCCCAGGTGAAGCCACGCGCGGTCCGCGGAACGGCACGGGCTACTACGGGCGTTCCACCCGGGCGACACGGTAGGTATGCATGGCTCCCTTGCGGCCGATCGACAGGTATTCGCCGACGATGAATTGCTCCTCGCCAAGCCGAAATCCGATCTCGTCGTCGCCCTCGCCCTCGGCGTAGTCGAAATACCATTGGCCACCGGGCTTGCGCCGGACGAGGCCGATCAGGTCTTCCGCCCGTTCGGAGAATTTCCTGACGCGGCATAGCGCCTGGCGCGATTTCCACTCGGCGGCGGCGATGCGTCCGGCATCGTCCAGGGGAATGAGCAGGTCGTAGCCGGCGTCCCGGTCACCCTCGGGATGCCCTTTCTCGCGGGCGAGGAGCAGCCGGACACTGCGGAAGCCCGGGGTGAAATCCTTGATCGTCGGCATGGCAGGTTCCTTTCCGGTCCATGACTACCGCACGGTGCGCAAGCGGCATTGATCGAGGTCAATCCCGATCTGCTCCCTCATTCGATCGGTGACATTGCAAACGCAGCCGCTCCCAGGGCAAGGGCGGTCACGGTCGCCGCCATGAACGCCGCCGAGAAGCGCAGCGGTCCCGCCATGGCCGCCAGGGCGAAGCGCCCGGCCGCGTTGGCGGCGAGCGCGACGAGGACGGCCAGGGCCGACGCACCGACCGAACTCTCCGCGACGCGGCGAAGCGCGCTTAGGACTGCGACGTCGACGTCGAAAAGACCGGAAACGGCCGAAGCGGCGATCATGCCCGCGTCTCCGAAAAAGCCCGCCAGGATGGCGCTAGCCACCGACACCGCCGCGAAGAAACCGGCAAACACGAGCAGCGGTCCCAGCTCGAACGGATTGCGCATCGCGGCTTCGGGAAGCTGTTTGGCGCCGGGAATCGAAAACAGCAGCACGCCGCTGGCGACGAAGCCGGCGGCCGCCGCCAGGACGGGCAGCGCCACGACGGCGGCCACGGCCGGCTGCACGAGCAGGGCGATGGCGAGGACGCGGACGACGGATACGGCGGCGGCAAAGGACGCCGCGCCGGCCATCGCCCAGACACTCTCGCTCGACTTCGCCGCCCGCGCCAACGCCACCGTCACCGCGGTCGACGAAACCACCGCGCCGGCGACCGCGCTCACCAAAAGCCCTCGTGCAGGCCCGAGGACGCGCACGGCCACGTAGCCCAGGTAGGAAATCGCGGCGATCAGGACCGTGAAAATCCAGACCTCGCGCGGATTGAAGCCTTGCCACGGGTCGATCGCCCGGTCCGGCAGGAGCGGCAGCACGATCGTGGTCATGACCGCCAGGATCAGCGCCGACCGAAGCTCGACCCAGGTGAGCCGCCTGAGCAGGCCGTGCAGCAGTTCGCGGCTGGCCAGCAAGGCTGCAAGCGCTGCACCGCCGGCCGCCGCCGCGCGATAGTCTCCCGCGACCGCCAGCGCGCCAAGTCCGAACACGGCAAGCCCCGCCATCACGCTGGTCACGCTGAAGTCGTCGTCGTGGATCGCCTCCCTGGCCTTGAACCAGGAGAAAACCGCCGCAAAACCGAGGAAGCCCGCGATCAGTATCGAAGATGCGGACAGGGCCATGGCGAGCTCGGCAAGAACGCCGCCGAGCAGGCCCGATACGCCATAGGTGCGGATACCGGCGGTCCGGCTGCCCTCCGGCGCGTTCCTTTCCTGCCAGCCGCGCTCCAGGCCGACGAGAAGGCCGATCGCCAGCGCGAGCCCCAGCCGGGCTATGATCGCATCCATGTCCGTTCTTTCATCGACGGGCGGCCGTCTTGCGGCCAGGTGGGCGCGGCGACTGGGCGAAGCCTCCAACGGCTTGGTCGGAGCGGCGCTGACGGCCCGCTGCCCCTTCCCTTTCCGGACCAGGCACATCGCTTCGCCAGCGAGGTGGTTGGCCCGGCCCAAGGGCGCGCAGGGCGTTGGCGATCACCGCCACGTCGATCGCTTCCTGCAGCAGCGCACCGGCAACCGGGGTGATGAAGCCGGCGGCCGCCGCCGCCATGGCCGCGCCGGACAGTATCAGCCCGACCACGACGCTCTGGGAAGCGATCACCCTTGTGCGCCGGGCGATCTCGACCGCGTCGGCCACCGGTCGCAGACGATCCGCAAGAACGATGACGTCGGCGGCAGTCGAAGAGGCGGTTGCCCCCCTGGCGCCCATCGCAATTCCTACCGTGGCGGTGGCGAGCGCCGGGGCGTCGTTGATGCCATCGCCGACCATGATGGTCGGCGATCGGTCGTTTTCGCGATGGACGATCGCCACCTTGTCGGCAGGCGAGGCATCGGCCACGACCTTGTCGAGGCCAAGCGTGGTGCCGATGCGCTCCGCCGTATCGGCATCGTCGCCCGTCAGCATCAGAAGCCGGTCCACACCTGCCTTCCGAAGGCCAAAGACGGTCTCGACGGCATCGCCGCGCAGCCCGTCGCCGAAGACGAATATCCCGGCGAGCCGTCCGTCCACCTCGACAAAGACGGTGAGCACCGGCTGCTGCCGATAGCGGGCAAGCATGCCCTCCGCCCAGCTGGGCACATCGCGGTCGGAAAGGACGAGGGATCTCGATCCGGCGCATACCTCCTGCCCGCAGACCCGGCCCCGCAGTCCCGAGCCGCGAAATTCGCGAACGTCCGTCGGATGGCCGAGCACGAGGCCACGCCGCCTGGCCGTCGCGACGATGGCTTCCGCGAGCACATGGTGGGAAGCCTGTTCGAGCGAAGCGAGAAGGCGGAAGAGCTCGTCGCCGTCGCGCCCCGGCGCGGCCATCGCTTCGATGAGTTCCGCGCCGCCATGCGTCAGCGTTCCGGTCTTGTCGAAGATCGCGGTGCGGGCCTTGGCCAGCGCCTCCAGCGCGGCACTTCCCTTCACGACAACTCCTCGCCGTGCCGCCTGCGAGATTCCGGCGACGAAGGCGATCGGAGCGGCGAGGATCAGCGGGCAAGGCGTCGCAACCACCAGGACGGACAGCGCCCGGATCGGGTCTCCGGAGAGCAGCCAGGCAATCGCCGCCACGGCCAGGGTCAGCGGCAGCATGACGATGGCGAAACGATCCGCCATCCTGACATACGGCGCCTTGGCGGTCTGGGCCGCCTCGACCATGCGCACGATGCCGGCATAGGTGCTCGCGCGCGCGATGGCGGTCGCGCGCATGTGGAACGGCTCGCCCGCATTGACGGTGCCGCTGCGGAGCGGCTCCCCGGCCTGACGATGCTTCGCCAGCGGCTCTCCCGTGACCGCCGATTCGTCTATCCGGGCGGACCGCTCCAACAGGACGCCATCGACCGGCACCAGTTCCCCGGCGCGGACCAGCAGGCGGTCCTCGATCCGGACGTCGTCGACGGGGATGCGCTGCAGGCCCATAGCAGAGAGCCGATGGGCGATCCGGGGTGAGCGGTCGGTCAGCGCCCTGAGGTCGCGTTCGGCCCTACCCCTTGCGAAGTCCTCGATGACCGTGCCACCGACATACATGATGGCGACCACAAGCCCGGCCAGGGTCTGGTCGAGGACGATCGCGGCGGACATCGAAATCAGGGCGATCGCATCGACGCCGACGCGCCCGGCCAGGAGCTCCAAGGCAATGGACCGCGCAAGACTTAGCGCCACCGGCACCGTCGCCAATATGCGTATCGTGTCGGAAGGAATGCCCACGAAGGTCTGGGCCTCGCCCAGGAAACCTGCAACGAGTCCGGTCAGTGCGATCGCAAGTAGGGTTTTCCTGAGCAGCGGCTCGTTCACGGCGGTCTCTTGGCCTGCTAGGTCCGGCCGGGAAGCAATCTGGCTGCGGGCAAACGATCGAAACCCACCGTCGCTGCATTCAGGCAGCCGAACGCCGTTGCGCCGCCGATGTGGCGCGTCTTCCAGCCGGCACCTGCTCCGCAGGCAGCCACAACGTTTTCCATCGCGGATCCATCCTCCTGTCGTCCCTCTTTCGGGTATTGCCGGGCTTTGCGCCTTGACGCACGTCAATCCCGCTTGATGCCGGCGCGCCTTGACCTAGCGCAAGGCACGACGGCTGCCTTCGCGCTAGTTCTGGCGCCAGGCAAATCCTTCGAGAGGTTCCAAGCCATGCCATTCAGGACAATTCTTGCGATCACGGGCGTCCACGACGGAGACGGCGACATCAAGCTGGCCGCCAGACTGAGCGAACAGGCGGGAGCCCACCTTTCCGTCATGGCCGTCGCGCTCGCCGCTCCGCCGCCGATCGGCGACTATGCAGCCCCGCTGTCCGACGCCTGGGCGGAGGAGCGGCGGATGGACATGGCGAACCTGGACAAGCGGACCCAGGCGGTATCGAGCCTCCTGGCGGCCATGCCGATCTCCAGCGACGTGACCAGCGCATATGCCGAGATGGGCTGGTCGGACGAGATCATCGGCCGGCGTGCCCGCTACGCCGACCTGACCGTGATCGGACCGGAGATGCTTTCAGGCGGAACGCTCAGGAACAAGGCCATGGAAGGGGCACTGTTTTCATCGGGAAAGCCGGTTCTTCTGGCGCCTGCCGGCATAACCCCGACCCTGCAGCCGAAGCGGGTGATGGTCGCGTGGGATTCCCGCCTCGAGGCATCGCGCGCCGTTCGGGAAGCTCTGGAAATCCTGGCCCGGGCCGACGAGGTCCGCATCGTTCTCGTCGATCCTGTGGAGGGAGAATACGATCATGGCGAGGAACCGGGAGCGGACGTAGCAGTGTATCTCGCCCGCCATGGCGCCAACGTGGCGGTGGACCGGTTGCCGCGGTCCGGACAGGCCGTGGCCGACGTGCTCAGGCGCCATGCCGGCGACATGTCCGCCGACCTGCTGGTCATGGGGGCCTACGGGCATTCGAGGCTGCGCGAGCGAATCTTCGGCGGGGTGACCAAGTCCATGCTCGGCGAGCCATCCTTGCCAATCCTCACGGCTCGGTAAAGGCATGATGCCGGGGGCGGCGGCTTCAAGCTGCCCCCCTCGAGAACGTCAGTCGTCGACAGCCTCGCGGCCGGTCATCTGCTCGACGAAGATGCGGAAGAACAAATGCGACGAATGATCGGCTATGGGCTGTTCGCCCAGCTTGAGCCCCCCCGGCTCCCACCAGTTGACATGGGCGCTGAGAAGCCGCCAGGCATGTTCGCGTAGCTGCCTGTCCTCCGGAGAATCGCCGAGTTCCTCGTATCGGCCGTCGACGAGCACGCTTCGCCACTGCCGCCCCTCGCCGCGTTCCTCCACCAGAACGCAGACTTGCGGATTGGCGCGCATGCATTCGATCTTCTTGCCCGGCATCGAAAAGGCGTACAGCCAGTTGCCCGAGTAGCAGCAGTAGACGGGCACGACATAGGGCCGGCCGCCATGAGCGCATGCCAGATGGCAAAGGTGATTGTTCGTCAACACCTTGGTGCATTCGACTGTCGTGAGTGCTCTCAGTCTCATCGCATGATCTCCTCGGGAACGCGCCGCAGTCCAGCCTCATGGCCGGCCGCCGTGCATCTTCCCGATACGGCCGGCATTCGCGCCGTGGCCGGCGCGACCACCCAAACGTCATTCGCAGATGGAGATTTGCGCTTCCCGGCCAAGGCGACATTGACCTGCGTCAAATGCCGCCATGAGCCCTCTCATGAAGAAGCTCATGCCCGGCCGTCTAAGCAATCGCCTAGTGTGCGGCGGGCGGCGGCGAGGCCTGCCCGTAACAGTCCGCGCCCGTCTTGGTTCCGCATGGCTTGTTCCAATGTCCGGACGGCACCTGCTGGCACGCGGCGACGATCAACGCCGTGGCCAGCAGCGCCAGCGCCCGCACGCTCCGGATCGCCTGCGTGCGACCTGAGGAGCTTTCCTCATCCATCCGGCCAGCTTTCAAGGTCGTTCCACTCATCGATTTCATTTTCCTGCTCCCACTGCCCGATTGAAGTTTCCCCGGGTGCCGATCAGCGACACGGCCCGCAGAACTGCGATTGTTTGAGAATGTATCGCCTTCAGCCGGGCCCGCTTTGAGCCAGATCAAAAAGCAGATGCAGGTGCCGTGGAATCAGCCCCGAGCCATGTCACTGCAGCAGCTGTGTTCGACGCCGATGCCAGGGCCGTAAGCCTACCTCTTCTGGAAAGATTTGCGATATAAACATCTTGATCACATCCATTACGTCTAGACATCGTCCAAGACATATAAATATTGTTCGTTCTGATACTTTCCTAAAAATGCGTAGAATTTGAGAGCGCCATAATACTAACGTGAACGATCATGGGTACAGGTCATTCGGCAATGGCTGGCTTGGACGGCACCGTCACAGACTTAACGTTGATTGCTCCTATGTGCACCGACCTGCCAACTCCAACATCGTTCGACAGTACTCGGCCTTGTAGTCGACAACGAGCCCCGGCAGGATCTGACGCGGGCAGCCAAGCAGGTAACGTTAAAGCCAAGATGATCTGGCCCCACATGGTCGCGGCACTCTGAGAACTCGCCTAAGAAGGTGCTATGCAATCTAAAGTTGACCAGAGACAAACGTGAACGACATCGATTCCAAATTGATTGTCAATATATCAATACTAATTTTTGGAATTGTTTTGGCTACATTCTATATCTCAAGAGAGATATACTATGAAATAAATAAAATTCCGCTTATCAGAAGAAAACCTATTATGTTTTCCGATCTACTCTTGTCAACATACAAATCCATTTCTCCACGTCATGCCAGATATATACAACTTTCCTCTTTATTATTCGGGATAATAGTTGTTATTATTTCAATGTTTTAGATAATAAATATTTACGAAAATTTTTTAATATAGGCCGCGGCCTTTCCTTGCGGAACATCTCTCGACCTTTGATCCAGTAATACACGCGCTGCTGCTCGCCCTACATTCGACTCATCTGGGCAGTGCGCGTGCTCGGCCCATCATGTTCCCAGCAGCACCACCATTCTGCTAGACTTGGCAGCCATGGGAACGATATGGCGCGGGGCGTATTGCAGCGGCGTGGTGCAATCAATATCGCGAGGCCAAAATGACTGAGATTGCCGTCAATGTCCGCTACATGGTCGACGACGTCCAGGCTGCCGTGGAGTGGTACACCAAGCATCTGGGCTTCTCGCCCCTCACCAACTTTGCCCCGGCTTTCGCGGACGTGACGCGGGGCGCGCTGCGATTGCTGCTCAGCGGTCCGACCAGTTCGGCCGGCCGTCCGATGCCCGACGGCGACCGGCCGGGTCCGGGCGGCTGGAACCGCATCCATCTCATCGTCGACGACCTGAACGCCGAAGTCGAGCGGCTGCGGACCGCCGGCGTGACGTTCCGCAACGACATCGTCAGCGGCCCCGGCGGGCAGCAGATCCTGCTCGTCGACCCGTCGGGCAACCTGGTCGAGCTGTTCCAGCCGGCCCAGAGCGGGCCTGCGGCAAGGTAGCCTGACGCGACCGATCACCGCCAGCGGCGTCGGCGACAGGGCGCGAGTCTTCCAATGCGAAAAAGGCCCCGGATCGCTCCGGGGCCTTCTGTTCGTTTCGGACGTTCATCCGCCTCAGTGGTGCGCGGGTTCCGCCATCTGCTTGGCGTCCGGCATCTCGGCGTGGGCCGCGACGTCCTTGCGGGCGATGAAGGTGTAGAACATCGGCACCACGAACAGCGTGAACACCGTTCCCACCAGCACGCCGGCGAAGATCACCAGGCCCATCGAATAGCGCGCCGCCGCACCCGCGCCAGAGGCGATGATCAGCGGCACGACGCCGAGCGCCATCGCCGCCGTGGTCATCAGGATCGGCCGCAGGCGAACCTTGGCCGAAGCGATGATCGCCTCCTTGCGCGACATCCCATGCTCCTCGCGCTGCTGGTTCGCGAATTCGACCAGAAGGATGCCGTGCTTGGTGATCAGCCCTATCAGCGTGATCAGGCCCACCTGGGTGTAGATGTTCAGCGTGCCCAACCCGAGATTGAGCGGAACGATGGCGCCGAAGATCGACAGCGGCACCGACATCATGATGATGAACGGGTCGCGGAAGCTCTCGAACTGCGCGGCCAGCACCAGGTAGATCACCACGATCGCGAGCGCGAAGGCGATGAGGATGGTGTTGCCCTGCTCGCTTTCGAGGCGCGACTGGCCGGAATAGTCGATGAAGAAGCCGGCCGGCAGCAGCGGCCGGGCAATCTCCTCGATCGTCTTCAGGCCGTCGCCCGTCGTCACGCTCGGAACCGGCAGCGCCGAGATCGTCGCCGAATTGAGCTGGTTGAACTGCTCGATCGACGCCGGCGAGGCGTTGGTCCTGATCGTCACCACCGCCGACAGCGGCACCATCTGGCCGTTGACGCTGCGGACGAAGAACTCGCCGAGCTTCTCCGGATTCTCGCGGTACTGCTGCGGCACCTGAATGATGATGTCGTAGCTGTTGGAATCGCGGTCGAACTGGGCGATCGACCCGCCGCCGACGAGCAGGCTCAGGGTCTGGCCGATCTCGCGTACCGACAGGTTGAGCGCGGCCGCCCGGTCGCGGTCGATGGTCACCGTGACCTGCGGCGCATCGAAGGACAGGGAGTTCTGCACGACGATGAAGCGCCCCGAGGCCTGGGCCTTCTCGCGGATCTGCTCGGCCACCTCGTAGACCTGGCTCGGGTCGCCGGTCGACTGGATAACCACCGAGATCGGCAGGCCGCCGCCGGCACCCGGCAGCGATGGCGGCGCGAACACCAGCGCCTCGACGCCGTTGACCTTCGACAGCCGGCCCTGGATGTCGGCCTGGATCTCCTTCTGCGAGCGCGTGCGGTCCGCCCAGTCCTTGAGCGCCCAGACGGAGAAGCCCGAATTGGTGCCGCCGCCCATGCCGACGATCGAGAAGGTGGTCTTGAGTTCCGGCAGGTCCTTGGTGAGGTCGCGGATCTGGTCGGTGTAGAGGCTGGTGTATTCGGTCGTCGCGTAGCGCGGCGCCGTCACCAGCGCGAACAGGGCGCCCGAATCCTCCTCGGGTGCCAGTTCGCTCGACGTCTTGAAGAACATGAACGCCGTCACCGAGACCAGAGCCACGACGATCAGAAGCGTCACCGGCCGGTAGTTGAGCGAACCCGCGACCAGCCGCTCGTAGCGGTTGGTGACACGTTCGAAGGTGCGGTCGACGAAGGCGGAGAAGCGGCTGTGGCTGCCCGATTTCAGGAGGCGCGCCGACATCATCGGGGTGATCGTCACGGCGATGAAGCCGGAGAGGATCACCGCGCCCGCGAGCGTGATGGCGAACTCGCGGAACAGCGACCCGGTCAGGCCGCCGGTGAAGACGAGCGGCGCGAACACGGCGGCGAGCGTGATGGTCATCGCCACCACCGGCGCGAAGATCTCGCGCATGCCCTTGAAGGCCGCCTGCATCGGCGTCATGCCGTCCTCGATGTGGCGATGGATGTTCTCCACCACCACGATCGCGTCGTCGACCACCAGGCCGATCGCCAGCACCATGGCCAATAGCGACAACAGGTTGATCGAGTAGCCCATCATCAGCAGCACGAAACAGACGCCGATCAGCGATAGCGGGATGGTCACCACCGGCATCAGCACCGAGCGGAACGAGCCCAGGAACAGCAGGATGACCACGATGACGATGGCGACCGCTTCGGCGATCGTCTTGAACACTTCGTCGATCGAGGCGGCGATGGTTTCCGTCGAATCGTAGACCATGGTGATGGTCATACCGTCGGGCAGGCTGGCCCGGATCGCCGGCAGCTCGTCGATGACGGCCGCCGCCGTGTCGAGCGGATTTGCCGAAGGCGTCGGGAAGATGCCGATGAAGGTGCCCGGCTCGCCGTTGAAGTTGACGACCGTATCGGTGCTCTCGGCCGCAAGCTCGACGCGTGCCACGTCGCGCAGCCTGACGACGTTGCCGTCCTTGGACGTGAGCGGCAGCTCGGCGAAGGCTTCCGGCGTCTGCAGCGTCGACTTCATCGTGATCGAATAGGCGACGTATTCGTTCTTGGTCTTGCCGGGCGCCGACAGGAAGTTGGAGGCGTTGATGGCCTGCAGCACTTCGGCGGCCGTCAGCCCTCGCGCGGCGAGCCTGACCGGATCGATCCAGACGCGCATCGAATATTTCGCCGCGCCCAGCACCTGCACCTCGGCAACGCCCTCGATGGTCGACATGCGCGGGCGGATGACGCGCTCGATGTATTCGGTCAGCTCTTCCGCCGTCATGTTGGGGTTCTGCATCGCCAGGTACATGATGGCGAACTGCATGCCCGTGCCCTTGACGATGGTCGGGTCCTCGGCGTCCGACGGCAACTGGCCGCGCACCTGCTGAACCTTCGACATGACCTCGGTGAGCGCCGTGTCGGGGTTGGACCCGAGCTCCATCTGGACCGTCACCGTGCTTGATGACGGACGGCTCTGCGAGGTCACGTAGTCGATGTTCTCGGTGGTCGAGACGGCCGAGGCGATCGGGGCGGTGATGAAGCCCTGGATCAGGTCGGCGCTGGCGCCGGGATAGACGGTGGTGATGGTGATCACCGTCTCCTCGACCTCTGGATACTGCCTCACCGCCAGGTTGAAGATACCCTGGAAGCCGACGAGCAGGATCATGAAGGCCACCACCGTCGCCAGGACGGGGCGGCGGATGAAGATGTCGGAGAAACTCATTTCGATGCCGCCTGCGCGTTGGTCGACGCCGTGGGCGACACGGTGTTGTCGACCTTGACCGGGGTTCCGTTGCTCAGCCTGTTCTGGCCGGCGACCACGAGTTCGTCGTCGAGCTTCACGCCCTCGAGAATTTCGACGCGGCCTTCCGAGCGGCGGCCGACCTTGACGAAGACCTGGTGGGCGGAAAGCGTCGGCTCGGCCTGCGACTGGGCCTGGGCGGCGCCTGCCTCGGCCGATGCGGCCTCCGGCTTTGCGGCCGGCCGCACGACATAGACGAAATCGCCATAGAGGCTCGAGGTCAGCGCGGTCTGCGGCACGGCGACGACGCCGTCCTCCTCGGGCAGCACGATGCGCACGCGCACGAACTGGCCCGGGCTCAGCTTGCCCTCGGGATTGGCGATCTCGGCGCGCACGGACACCAGCCGGCTCTGGGGATCGACCTTCGGATCGATGCCGACGATCGAACCCTTGAACGGCATGTCGCCCTCGGCGAGGCCGAACTGCACGGGCTGGCCGATCTTGAGCAGGCCGAGCTGCTGCTCGGGAACCGAGAAGTCGGCACGCATGGTGTCGAGATCCTGCAGCGTCGCGACGATGTTGCCGGGGGCGACATACTGGCCGTTGTCGACCTTCGGGATGCCGATCGTTCCCGAGAACGGCGCGCGCAGCTGCTTCTGGTCCAGCACGGCCTGCAGCTTCTGCACCTGCGAGGCCGAGGTCGACGCGGTCGCACGCGCCGCATCCAGCGCGACGTCGGAGCCGACGCCGCGGCGGCGCAGTTCGGTCGCCCGGTCCAGCGCCTGCTGGTCCAGGTCGGCCTGGGTCTTGGCGGCGGCCAGGTCGGCGCGCTGCACGGTGTCGTCGAGCTGGATCAGGATGTCGCCCGCCTTGACATGCTGGTTGGCCGAGAACCCGATCTCCTTGACGATGCCGTTCACTTCCACGGTCAGGTCGACGCCCTGGGATGCGCCCACCGTGCCGATCGTTTCGATGCCAGGCTTCCACGGCGCCGCTTGCACCTTGTCCGTCGCCACGGTCACGGCGGAAACCGGCATATTGGCGAAGAACTGCTCGATGGCGTTGTCGCGGAAAATATTGAACCCGACGATGCCGCCCACGACCAGGACGAGCAGCACGAGGGCGATGATGAGACGCTTGATCAAAGGAGATCCCCATTCTCTGTCAGGAATCTGCATCCGGCTGCGGCCCGATGCACATTGGCTCGACATATCATGAAATCAGAGGCGCGCTTACTGTACCGTCTGGACGGTAATGTCAATCGGGGTTAAAGGTGCTGCTGACAAATGAGGTGCCGCTAATGTCTGGAAACAGAGCCAGTTCCCGTGAGAAGATCCTCGCGGCAGCAGCCGAACTCGCCGATTGCGTCGGCCCGGGCAACCTTTCGCTTGACGCCGTCGCCCAGCGCGCCGGCGTTTCCAAGGGCGGCCTCCTCTACAACTTCCCCAGCAAGGCCAAGCTGATGCAGGCGCTGGTGGAAGACTACATCTCGAAGTTCGATACCGACCTTGCCGCCAAGTCCGCGGACCAGCATGGCGTTCCCGCCAGCCGCCTTGCCGCCTACATCGAGTTGTCCGCCGAAGAGTGCGCGCAGGTCCACCCTTCCGCGGCCGGGGTCGTCGCGGCACTCGCGGAGGACCCGGATTTCCTCAAACCCATCCGCAACTACAAGCGCCGCCTGCTCGACAGCCTGAAGGCCGAAAGCACGGACCCCGCCAAGCTCATCGTCGCATTCCTGATGATCGAAGGCCTGCGCAGCATGAAGCTGTTCGACATGGACATACTGCACGAAGATGAACGCAGCATGGCGCTCTCCTACCTGCTGGCGGAGGCCGCGGCGTCGCAAGAATCGACGGGAAACTGAACTGAGCGGCCGGCTTCAAATCAGCCGGTAAGTTGGGCAGCGCCAATCTTGCGCAGGCTGCGGGATCAGCTCGCCTCGCGCAACGCTTCGGCCGCCTGGAGGTCGACCGAAACGAGTTGGCTCACGCCCTGCTCGGCCATCGTCACGCCGAACAGCCGGTCCATGCGCGCCATGGTGATGGGGTTGTGGGTGATCACGACGAAGCGCGTCTCGGTCGAGGCGGCCATCTCGTCCATCAGGTTGCAGAAGCGCTCGACATTGTGGTCGTCGAGCGGCGCGTCGACCTCGTCGAGAACGCAGATCGGCGCCGGATTGGTCAGGAACACCGCAAAGATCAGCGCCATCGCCGTCAGCGCCTGCTCGCCGCCGGAAAGCAGCGTCATGGTCTGCGGCTTCTTGCCCGGCGGGCGGGCCAGGATCTCGAGCCCCGCTTCCAGCGGGTCTTCGGACTCGATCAGCTGCAGCTCGGCCGTTCCGCCGCCGAACAAGTGCGTGAACAGCCGCTGGAAATGGCCGTTGACCAGGTCGAAGGCCGCGAGCAGCCGTTCGCGACCCTCGCGGTTCAGCCCCTGGATGCCCTGGCGCAGCTTGCGGATGGCCTCGATGATGTCCTCGCGCTCGGAAACGATCGCTTCGAGGCGCTCGGACAGTTCCTTCTGCTCCTCCTCGGCGCGCAGGTTGACCGCGCCCAGGCGTTCGCGTTCGAGCTTCAGCCGTTCCAGCGTCCTCTCGATGTCCATCGGATCCGGCATCGGGCTGTCGGCATCGAGGCCGGTGTGGCGGAAGACCAGATGCGGCGGCGTGTTGAGCGCCTCCTGGATGCGCGCCTCGATCTCGCGGCGGCGTTCGTCGGCGGCAGTCAGGCGCTCTTCGGCCCGCGCCCTCGCCTCGCGCGCCTCGGCGAGGCCCTGGATGGCGGCCGTCGCCGACTTGTCGAGCGCCGCCTGCCTGGCCTCGGCCTCCTGCAGCTTGTCGGTCGCGTCCTTGCGCAGCGCTTCGGCCTGCGACAACTGCGACATCAGCATGCGGCGGCGGGCGTCGAGTTCATCGGGCGCCTCGGCCAGCGCCTCGCGCTCGGCGGCGGCTTCCTCGCGCCGCTCGGTCAGCGCTTCGATCTGCTCGGCCGCGCTTTCGGCGCGCTGCACCCAGCTCTGCCGCTCGGCGGCTATCGAACCCAGCCTGCGCGACCGCGCCTCGGCCTCTCGGTTGAGGCCGTCGTGCACGGCACGGGCGTCGGCGAGCGCGGAGCGATCGCGTGCCACGGTAGCCGAAAGCTGGTCCAGCAGCGCCTGGAGTTCGCCGAGATCGTGGGCGGAACCCAGCAAATCCTCGGCTTCCACATAGGCGGCCTGAGCTTCCTCATGCGCGTCGGCCACCCGGGCGCGCGCCTCGTCGAGCGCCGCACGCCGGCTGACGAGCTCGCCGGCGGCCTTCTCGGCCTGCGCCAGCGCGTCGCGCGCAGCCCCGACCTGATGCTGGGCGTCGCGCCACCCCTGGCGGGCCAGCCGCTCGGCTTCGGTACCGGCGCGCACGGCGGCTTCGGCACGCGCCAAGGCCTCTTCGGCGGCGCGCACGCGCTGCGTCGCCTCGACCGCCTCGGCGTCGAGTTCGGCGAGCCGGTTCTTCTGGGCCAGCCTCTGGGCTGCGGCGGTGGGAGCGTCGGCGCTCGCCGTGAAGCCGTCCCAGCGCCACAGCGCGCCCTCGCGGCTGACGAGCTTCTGGCCGGGCGCCAGCAGCAGCTGGAGCCTCGACCCGTCCGCCGCGTCCACCACGCCGATCTGGGCGAGACGCCGCGCCAGCTGGCGCGGCGCACGCACGACTTCGGCGAGGCTGCGCACGCCCGCCGGCAACTTCAGGGCGGCGTCCGCCGGCCCCATGTCGCCCCAGTGGACGGGTGCTGCGGGGTCGAGTGCCGCATCCAGGTCCTCGCCCAGCGCCGCGCCCAGCGCGGTCTCGAAGCCGCGCTCGACGCCGATCTGCTCCAGAACCGCCGGATAGGCATCGCCCGAGGCGGCGTTGATGATCTTGGCCAGCGTCCGCGCCTCGGTCTCGGTGCGCGCGAGTTCCGCCCTGGCCTCCTGCAGGGGCTGGCGCGAAGCAGCTTCCGCCTGTCTGGCCTCAGCAACGGCGCGCTCGGCCTCGGTCGCCGCATATTCGGCTTCCTCGAGCGCTTCCTGCGCCGCTTCGGCGAGCATGCGCTTTTCCGCCGGGTCGGCGAGCGTCGCGATGCGGGCGGCGATCTCGCCGGCCTCGCGGTCGAGTTCGGCCAGCTGCCGGGCGAAGCGGTCGCGCCGCTCGGCGGCTTCGCGCATCGCGCGCTCGGCCTGGGTGCGGCCCGCGGCAGCCTCGGCACGCTCGGCGGTCGCCCGCCCCAGCTCAGCCTCGGTCCCCGACAGCGTCGCCATCGCCTCTTCAAGGGCGTCGCGGGTCGCCGCCTCGCGATCGGCGGCGCCGTCATTCTCCTCCCGCAGCGACTTTTCCTCGGCGTCGAGGCGCGCAAGGATCGCGTCATTGTCGCCGATCATGCGCTGTTCGCGGGCTATGTCGGCGTCGAGCTGCTGCAGCCGGCGGTCGAGTTCGCTCTGGCGCTGGCCGATGCGGCCGGCCTCCTCCTCGAGCTGCGAACGGGCGATCGACAGGCGCTGGAAGGTGGCGGCGGCGGTCGCTTCGGCCTCACGCAGCGCCGGCAGCTTGTGCGCCCCCACCCCCTGATCCTTGGCGGCCGTCATCTGGGCGGCGGCCCTATCGCCGACCAGCGCGGTCGCCGAGGCAAGTGCAGACTGCGCCTCGCCTTCCTGCGTCTTTGCGAGCGTCCAGCGCAGGTGAAGCAGTATCGCTTCCGCCTTGCGGATGTCGGCCGACAGGTTCTTGAAGCGGGATGCCTGGCGGGCCTGCCGCTTCAGGCTTTCGATCTGGCTTTCGAGTTCGCCGACGACGTCGTCGAGCCGCTCGAGATTCTGCTCGGCGGCGCGCAGGCGCAGTTCCGCCTCGTGCCGGCGCGAATGCAGGCCGGAAATGCCGGCCGCCTCTTCGAGCAGGGCGCGGCGCGCCTGGGGCTTGGCCTGGATCAGCTCGCCGATGCGCCCCTGCCCCACCATCGACGGCGAACGGGCGCCGGTCGACTGGTCGGCGAAAAGCAGCTGCACATCCTTGGCGCGAGCTTCCTTGCCGTTGATGCGATAGACGGAGCCGGCCTCGCGTTCGATGCGGCGCGACACCTGCAATTCGTCGGCATCGTTGAAGGAGGCCGGCGCGGTGCGGTCGCTGTTGTCGAGGAACAGCGTCACCTCGGCGGTGTTGCGCGCCGGGCGCGTGCCGGAGCCGGAGAAGATGACGTCGTCCATGCCGGAAGCGCGCATGTTCTTGTACGAGCTTTCGCCCATAACCCAGCGCAACGCTTCGACCAGATTGGACTTGCCGCAGCCGTTCGGCCCGACGACGCCGGTGAGGCCCCGTTCGATGACGAACTCACCGGGCTCGACGAAGGATTTGAAACCGAGGAGGCGGAGGCGCGAAAACTTCATTCGCGCCACCCCATGCAAAAGGGCGCACCGAAGCTGGACCGCTTCGGCGCTACGAGAATGTCAGAGCATGCCGTCGATGATCGCCGACATTTCCTCAATCGACATTGCCCCCTTGTACAGCTTTCCGTTGATGAAGAACGTCGGCGTCGAGTCCACCGCGAAGTCCTTCTCGCCGCGGGCGCGCACGGCCCTGATATCGTCCAGAAGCTTCTGATCCGTCAAGCAGGCCTCGAACGACTCCTGTGTAAAGCCGGCGAGCCGCGCGATCTGCAGGAGCGCATCCTTGGGGTTCTGCGAGGCGGCCCAGGTCTGCTGCTGCTTGAACAGCACCTCGACCATCGGGAAGTAGTTGTCCTTGGAGCAGCGTGCGAGCATGAAGCCGGCCTCGGCCAGCGGATCGAAGGCGAACTCGCGATAGAGCAGGCGCACCTTGCCTGTGTCGATGTACTTCTTGGTCAGTTCCGGCAGGGTCGCCTCATGGAAGCGCGCGCAGTGCGGGCAGGTCATCGACGCGTATTCGACGATGGTCACCGGCGCATCCGCCTTGCCGAGCACCATTTCCGGCAGCGGACCGGCCTCGAGCAGCTTGGCCATGTCCACATTGCCCTGCGAGGGCGGCGCCTCGACCGTTGCAGCCGGCGCGGCCGACTGGCCCGAGGCGGCGGCCGGTTCGGCAGGCTTCGCGGTCGCCTTGGCCTCCTCGCTGGAGTCGCTGCAGGCAGACAGAAGCGTGGCCGCCGAAACGGCTGCCAGCCCGGTAAGTGCGGTCCTGCGGGAAATGGGTCGGATCATACGAATCACCTGACGATTGTTGAACTTTGCAGTACGCGAATACGTGAAAGCGAGAGTTGGCGCGAATTAAGGCATCGATTTCCCCAAGCCAATCGCCAATCGCCCTGCTCTCCGATCACATTGTTGCGAGCGCTGGAAGGTTATTTGCGGGAAGCAACGATGGCCGCCCCGAGTTTTTCCAGCGATGCCCTGAGGCCTTCGTCCTCGATCTTGCCGACGGTTCCGCACAGTTTCGACTGCTCGGCATCGCTGAGCTTGCGCAGCCGTGGGCGGGTCGGCGCTACCGATGCGACGGGTTTCTGGACGATGCGGATGCGGCCCACCGCGTTGAAGCCGAGGAAGGCGTTCACCCGGCCGATGATCTCGCCGGTCTCGTGTTGCAGGTGAAGGGCCGCAGGTCCCGAGCAGGCGACGACCAGCACCGCCGGCTCGAAGGGGTCGTCCTCATGCAGGCGTCTCGGCCACTGGATCTTCTCGGGCCGCGAGTTCAGCGCCAGCCTCGGACCGACGATCTCCTCCCAGGACTGGACGAGGCCGACCGAGATGCCGGTGCGCTTGCGCAGCACCGGATCGAGGATCGCGCTCGCCAGGTCGCTGACAGGCACGGGATTGCCGCGCCACTTGTTCCCTGCCATGTCGTACTCCAGAAATGACATGTCGCCAGATATGAGCCCGGCGACACGCAACGCCGAAGGCAGTCCGGTCCATCAATGGCATTCCGAAACGATACCCGCAAGCGTGCGCCGAACGCCGCCGGCCTGATCGCGACCCTGTTGCTCGACTGGTACGACACCCATCACCGCGACCTGCCGTGGCGCATGCCTCCGCGCGAACTGACGAAGGGCGGCAGGCCCGATCCCTACCGCGTGTGGCTGTCTGAAATCATGCTGCAGCAGACGACCGTCGAGGCGGTAAAACCCTATTTCCGCGCCTTTCTGGAGAAGTGGCCGGACGTCAGGTCGCTCGCCGCCGCCGACACGGAAGACGTCATGAAGGCTTGGGCCGGGCTCGGCTACTATTCCCGCGCCCGCAACCTCAAGGCCTGCGCGGAGGCCGTCGCCGCTCTCCCCGGTGGCCGCTTTCCCGACAGCGAGGCCGGGCTGCGTGAACTGCCCGGCATCGGCCCCTACACGGCGGCGGCCATTGCTTCCATAGCCTTCAACCGGCCGGCGGCGGTCGTCGACGGCAATGTCGAGCGCGTCGTCACCCGGCTGTTCTCGATCGCGACGCCCCTGCCCGAGGCGAAGCCCGAAATCCGCGGCCATGTCGAGCGCATGCTGGCGGTCGCGCGTCCGGGCGACTTCGCCCAGGCGATGATGGATCTGGGCGCCACCATCTGCACGCCGCGCCGGCCGCGCTGCATGCTTTGTCCGTTGCGCGAGGACTGCAGCGCGATCGCCAACGGCGACCCCGAGTTCTATCCGGTCAAGCCGGCCAAGGCCGAGCGGCCGACGCGGCGCGGTGCCGCCTTCGTGGCAGTGGCTCCCGACGGTTCGGTTCTTCTGCGCAAGCGCCCGGGAAAAGGCCTGCTCGGCGGCATGACCGAAGTGCCGACGACGGGCTGGACCGCGCGGATCGACGGCGCGACCGGGATGGACGCCGCCCCCTTCCCGGCCGCATGGCGGCGGGCCGGCAGCATCACCCATGTCTTCACCCATTTCGCGCTCGACCTCGACGTCTTCCGCGCGGACCTCAAGTCGGCGGTGCATCCGCACGGCCACTTCTGGTCGGCCGCCGGAGACCTCGCCGGCGAAGCCTTGCCAAGCGTCATGAAAAAGGTCATCGAAACTGCCATACCGGGCGCAACGCAACGAGGACGCTAGGGAAATGAGCGAGATCCGCCACATCGTCTACGACATCGGCAAGGTCCTGATCCACTACGATCCGGACCTCCCCTTCAGCCGCATCATCCCGGATCCTGCCGAGCGCCGCTGGTTCTTCGACAACGTTTGCACCAGCGAATGGAACATCGAGCAGGACCGCGGCCGCACCTGGGAAGAGGCCGAGGCGCTACTGATCGCCAAGTTCCCCGAGCATGAATGGAGCATCCGCGCCTTCCGCCAGCACTGGCACGAGATGGTGCCGCACCACTACGAGGACAGCGTCGACCTGATGGAAGGCCTGGTCGCGGCCGGCCACGACGTCACCATGCTGACCAACTGGGCGTCGGACACGTTCCGCGAGGCGCGCGGCCGCTTCCCGTTCCTGGAGACGCCGCGCGGCGTGACGGTCTCTGGCGACATCGGCCTGATCAAGCCCGACCAGCGCATCTACGAACACCACGTCGCCGCCTTCGGCCTCGACCCCAAGGCGTCGCTGTTCATCGACGACAGCCAGAAGAACGTCGACGGCGCGATTGCTGCAGGCTGGCAGGCGGTGCTGTTCACAAATGCGAAAACGCTCGAGGCGGACCTCAAGCGTCTCGGGATCGGACGGTGACTGGAAACCGGCCGATCGGCGAACCCTAAGGCGCCTGGGCGCCCGGAATTCGAACTGTTCTGCCAGGACTGGCAGGGCTTCTGAAGGTCCAGATGGCACAAGCCATGGAGCCTGATCCGCCGCGCGGGTGAAGCGCGACGGAAGCCGATCTTGAAGCGGCTTACGCCCCGGCCTTTTCCATGCCGACGCGGACGATGCGGCGCAGTTCGTCGATCTGGGTCAGGCCGCCCGCCCGCTCATAGTGCCAGAAGGTCCAGCCGTTGCAGGCGTCGAGCCCCTGCACGGCAGCGCCGACGCGATGGATCGAGCCGGCGGTTTCGCCGATCGCCAGCGTGCCGTCGGCGCGCACCTTGGCGGCCCAGCGCTTCTTGGCGTCGTAGAGCGTGGCGCCCGGCGCCAGCAGGCCCATGTCGATCAGGCTGACGAATGCGACGCGCGGCTCGGCGCGCTTGCCGGTGAGCACGGTGAGTTCAGGACCGTCGAGCGTGCGCACCGAGGCGATGCGCTCCTGGGCGGCATCGATATAGGCCTGCTCGCGCTCGATGCCGACGAAGTGGCGGCCGAGCCGCTTGGCGACCGCGCCGGTCGTGCCCGAGCCGAAGAAGGGGTCGAGGATGACGTCGCCCGGCTTGGTCGATGCCAGCATGATGCGGGCCAGCAGCGCTTCCGGCTTCTGGGTCGGGTGCAGCTTGTTGCCGTCCTCGTCCTTCAGGCGCTCGCCGCCGGTGCAGATCGGGAACAGCCAGTCCGAGCGCATCTGCACGTCGTCGTTCGACGCCTTCATGGCCTCGTAGTTGAAGGTGTAGTTCTTGCCTTTCTGGTCGCGCGAGGCCCAGATCATGGTCTCGTGCGCGTTCTGGAAGCGGCGGCCGCGGAAGTTCGGCATCGGGTTGGTCTTGCGCCAGACCACGTCGTTGAGGATCCAGAAGCCGAGGTCCTGCATCTTGGCGCCGACGCGGAAGATGTTGTGATAGGAGCCGATGACCCAGATCGTGCCGTTCGGCTTGAGCACGCGGCGCGCCGCCAGCAGCCAGGCGCGGGTGAAGGCGTCATAGGCCTCGAAGCTCTCGAACTGGTCCCAGTGGTCGTCCACGGCATCGACCTTGGACTGGTCCGGCCGGTGCAGGTCGCCGTCGAGCTGCAGGTTGTAGGGCGGGTCGGCGAAGATCACGTCGACCGAGGCCGAGGGCAGCTTGTCGAGCGCTGCGATGCAGTCGCCCTTGATGATGGTGTCGAGCCATTCGGACGGCTGGGGCGTGCGGGAAAGCTGGCTGAGAGGACGCACTGCTGACATGCTGATACCCAAATGACGCGTTACTGTTTACTCGCCGTTATGGTTACCGATCAGCGTAAACAATTGATGAAGCAGGCGTCCGAATTTGCGGTTCCGGCCGGAATGGTGTAATCGCCGCGCCTTGAGTTCCCCGGCCCGCGCCATGCGCCGGCCCATTTCTTCCGGATCGCCATGAACCAGCCAGACCTAGTCATATTCGATTGCGACGGCGTGCTCGTCGATTCCGAAATCATCGCCGCGCGCGTCGAGTCCGATCTGCTGACCGCGGCGGGTTTCGAGATTTCGGCCGAGGAGATCGCCGAGTCCTATGCCGGCCTCACCTTCAAGGACATCCTGCTCAAGATCGAGGAGAAGGCCGCCATCCCGTTCCAGGCCTCGCTCATCACCCAGGCCGAAGAGCTGGTCGACCGGCGGCTCAAGAACGAGGTGCGCGCCATCGACGGCGTGCACGAGGCCGTCGCCGACGTCACCGCGCCGAAGTGCATCTGCTCGAACTCGACCTCCGAGCGCATCGAGATGATGCTCGATCGCACCCGCATCCTGCCGCTGTTCAAGGGCCGCATCTTCTCGGCGCTCGAAACGCCGAGCCGCCGACCGAAGCCGGCTCCGGACGTTTTCCTGCACGCAGCCAGGACGCTCGGCGCGGACCCGGCCAACACCTTCGTCATCGAGGACTCCGTCCACGGCATCGCCGGGGCGGTGGCGGCCGGCATGCGGGTCATCGGCTTCACCGGCGGGGCGCACAGCTATCCCGGCCATGCCGACATGCTGACCGATGCGGGCGCCGAAACGGTGATCCGGCGCTGGGCCGACCTCGGCGGCGTGATTGCCGCGCTGAGCATGTGGTCGGAAAACGCCTGAAAGCAAAAGCGCCGGTCGATGACCGGCGCTCCGATGGCTCAGCCCTGAGGCTTCTTCTTCTGCGGCCCTTCGTCGTAACCCACGAAGATCTGGACATCGCGCGCCGTCGGCTTGGGGATGGTGATGTTCGGGATGGTGAACACCCACTGGGTCGCCATCGACGTATCGGCGACCTGCACAGCGTTCTTGTGCAGCTGCGAGTAGAGAACCTCCTCGCCGCGAATGACCGCAATGCGGATCGGCATGTTGACGGTGCCGGGGCCGCCAGCCGGTCCGGTGACCACCTTGCCGGCGACGCCGACATTGATGCTCATGGTGGTGTCGGTGCGCGTGCAGTTGCGGGTCGCGTCGGTGATGGCCGACTGGTAGGTGAGCTTGGCCGGGTCGTCCTGGCCGCCCTTGGCGTAGCTGTTGAAGAAGGCCGTGCCGTCGCGGAGCGTCACGTTGGGGCAATAGGCGAGCAGTTCGCTGGCCAGGATCTTGCCTTCCTCTTCCGCGATCTGCTTCGGATCCTTGGGCTGAGGGGGGGCAAAAAAGCCGCCGCCGCTGCCGCCGGATTGGCAGGCTGCGACGATAAGCATAAAGCTGGAGGTCGCCAAAGTCGCCATAAAGCGACCGTCGATCTTACGAAACAACATGAACTGCACTTCCCTCTCGCAAAGCTGTCGTTCTATATCAACCGCGCGGCAAAAATGCGACTGAGGGAGCGCAGTTTTCCCCTTCCCGCCGATGACCGGCAGGACGCACCGCCTTGGAACGGATAGATATGCACTATGTGAGCACCCGCGGGGAAGCTCCCGCGCTTGGATTTTCCGACGCAGTACTGGCCGGCCTCGCGCGCGACGGCGGCCTCTATCTCCCCGCCGAATGGCCGACCTTCAGCGCCGCCGAAATCCGCAAGATGCGCGGCCTTTCCTATGCCGATCTGGCCATCAGGCTGCTCACCCCGTTCCTCGGCGGCGAGATCAAGCAGGACGTGCTCGAGCGGCTCGTCAGGGAAGCCTACGCGACCTTCCGCCACGACGCCGTCTGCCCGCTCGTCCAGACCGGCGCCAACAGCTTCGTGCTCGAGCTCTTCCACGGCCCGACGCTCGCCTTCAAGGACGTCGCCATGCAGCTTTTGGCGCGCCTGATGGACCATGTGCTGGCCGAGCGCGGCCAGCATGCGACCATCGTCGGCGCCACCTCGGGCGACACGGGTGGGGCTGCGATCGAGGCCTTCGCCGGGCGCGAGCGCACCGACATATTCATCCTGTTCCCGCACGGCCGGGTCTCGCCGGTGCAGCAGCGCCAGATGACCACCTCGGCTGCGGCAAACGTGCATGCCCTGTCGATCGAAGGCAACTTCGACGACTGCCAGGGCCTGGTGAAGGACATGTTCAACGACCACGGCTTCCGCGACCGCATGCGGCTGTCGGGCGTGAACTCGATCAACTGGGCCCGCATCATGGCCCAGATCGTCTACTACTTCTCCTCGGCGATCTCGCTCGGCGCACCCGACCGGCCGGTTTCGTTCACCGTGCCGACCGGCAATTTCGGCGACATCTTCGCGGGCTACGCCGCCAAGCGCATGGGCCTGCCGATCGACCGGCTGATCATCGCGACCAACGACAACGACATCCTCGACCGCACGCTGAAGAGCGGCGAGTACCGCACGACGGGCGTCGTCGCGACCACCTCGCCTTCCATGGACATCCAGGTTTCCTCGAACTTCGAGCGCCTGCTGTTCGAGGCTTCCGACCGCGACCCCGCGGTTGTTCGACGCTACATGGCCGGCCTCAAGCAGTCGGGCTCCTTCACCATCGAGGAAAAGGCGCTGGCAGGCATCCGCGGCGAATTCGCCGCCGGCCGGGCCGCCATGGACGAAACCGCCGCCACCATCCGCAGGACGCTCGAAGGCACCGGCTATCTGCTCGATCCGCATACCGCAACCGCAGTGCATGTCGCGGCAGGCCAGCCTGCCAGCGACGTGCCGATGATCGTGCTTGCGACCGCCCATCCGGCGAAATTCCCGGCGGCGGTCGAGGCTGCGTCGGGCATCGCGCCCAATTTGCCGAAATGGCTCTCCGGCCTGATGGAACGTAACGAAAGGTTCACGGTACTTCCATCAGAGATAAAAATGGTGGAAGATTACATTAGCCGCCGCACACGAGCGGCACGCTAGGGAGTACGTTGCATATGAGTGTTGAGGTAAGCCGTCTGTCGAACGGCCTGACAGTAGCCACCGAAACACTTCCAAGCGTAGAGACCGTAGCTCTAGGGACCTGGGTCAAGTCCGGCGCGCGCAACGAGCGTGACGACGAGCATGGCATGGCCCACCTCCTCGAGCACATGGCCTTCAAGGGCACCAAGAGCCGCACTGCCTTCGAGATCGCTTCGCAGATCGAGAACGTCGGCGGCGAGATCAACGCCGCGACGAGCGTGGAGACGACTTCGTTCTACGCGCGCGTGCTCTCCGGCGACGTGCCGCTGGCGGTCGACATCCTCTCCGACATCCTGCAGGATTCCGAATTCGACCCCGAGGAACTCGAGCGCGAGCAGCACGTGATCCTCCAGGAAATCGGCGCCGCCCACGACACGCCCGACGACATCGTCTTCGACCGCTTCACCGAGACGGCCTTCCGCCACCAGACGATCGGCCGCTCGATCCTCGGCACGCCCGAGACGGTCAAGTCGTTCACCTCGGAGCAGCTCCACGACTTCATGAAGCGCCAGTACGGCGCCGAGCGCATGGTCGTGGTCGCCGCCGGCGACGTCAAGCACGACGACTTCGTCCGCGAGGTGGAGAAACGCCTCGGCAATTTCCGCACCAAGGCCGAAAGCGCCATTCCCCAGTATGCGCAATATGTCGGCGGCGACTTCCGCGAGGATCGCGACCTGATGGACGCGCAGATCGTGCTGGGCTTCGAGGGCCGGGCCTATCACGTCCGCGACTTTTACGCCTCGCAGGTGCTTTCGATGATTCTCGGCGGCGGCATGTCGTCGCGCCTGTTCCAGGAAGTCCGCGAGAAACGCGGCCTCTGCTATTCGGTCTACGCGTTCCACTGGGGCTTTTCCGACACCGGCATCTTCGGCATCCATGCCGCGACCGGTCAGAGCGACATCGCCGAACTTTTGCCGGTCATCATCGGCGAGTTGCAGAAGGCCGGCGAAAGCATCCTCCAGGAAGAGCTCGACCGCGCCCGCGCGCAATATCGCGCCGGCCTGATCATGTCGGCCGAGAGCTGCTCCAGCCGCGCCTCGCAGATCGCCCGCCAGCTGCTTCTGTTCGGCAGGCCGATCGCCAAGGAAGAGCTGATGGAACGGCTTTCGGCACTTACCGTCGAACGGCTGACGGACCTGTCTTCGCGGCTGTTCTCCACCCGGCCGACCATCACCGCGGTCGGTCCGGTCGGCACGCTCGCGCCCTACGAATCGATCCTGGATTCCCTGCCCGGCACGCAGACGGCCGCGCGCAAGCTCGCGGTCTGAGCTTGCAGCATGCTTTCGCTCCCGTTCTTCCGCCGCCAAGCGCCGGCGCTGAAAGGCGAGCGTGTTACGCTGCGCATGCCGGTGTCGCGCGACTATCACGAATGGGCGACGCTGCGTGCCGAAAGCCGTTCCTTCCTCGTGCCCTGGGAGCCGAGCTGGGCGCCCGATGAACTGGACCGCTCGGCGTGGCGTGTCCGCCTCGCCCGCTACCAGGACGACAACGTCCAGGGAACCTCGGCCGCCTTCTTCATCTACGAAAATGCCGGCGATAAGCTCGTCGGCGGCATCACGCTCGGCAACATCCGCTACGGCGTCGCCCAGACCGGCCACATCGGCTACTGGATCGGCGAGCGCTATGCCGGCCAGGGCCTGATGCTGGACGCCGTCCGCCTGCTTGTTAGGCATGCCTTCGATACGCTGAGATTGCACCGGATCGAGGCTGCCTGTATCCCGGAAAACACTCGCTCCGTACGCGTGCTTGAAAAAGCCGGATTCCGGCGCGAAGGACTTCTGCGATCCTATCTGCGGATCAACGGCGAATGGCACGACCACTATCTTTACGCGCTGATCGCGGACGACCCGCAGGCCGTCATCACGAAGGGCTGATCTTGTCGAAGCACCTGCTGTCGCCGCTGTTTGCGTTTGTCCTGTCGATCGTGGCGATCGTCCTCGCGGCGTCGCAGGCGTCCGCCGTGGAGGCAATCAAGATCTCACGAGACGATGTCGCGTTGAACCTTACCGGCGCGGTCGAGATCTATCGCAATCAGGGCGAGAATTTCCAGATTTCGACGGCTCCCGGCCCGGATGGAATCGTCCGCCGCATCGAGGTCGAGGCGAAGGACAAGCGTTCGAGCGGCGACTGGGCCGTGTTCGCGCTCGCCAACACCACCGACCAGCAGCTCGACCGGCTGATCGTCGCGCCGCATTTCCGGCTCGTCGGTTCGGGACTGTTCTGGCCCGACCTCGGCTCGAGCCGAATCGCTTCCATCACCCCAAGCGAGGGCTTTGCGCTCGACCGGCAGCAGAGCAGCGACGCGGACGTCTTCCTCGTCACGCTCAACCCCGGCACGGTGGTGACCTTCATCGCCGAGCTCGCCTCGCCCAAGCTGCCGCAGGTCTATCTGTGGGATCCCGAATCCTACAAGGACACGGTCAACTCCTACACGCTGTTCCGCGGCATCGTCATCGGCATCGCCGGCCTGCTGGCGCTCTTCCTGACCATCCTGTTCGTCGTCAAGGGTACCTCGATGTTCCCCGCGACGGCGGCGCTGGCCTGGGCGGTGCTCGCCTATATCTGCGTGGATTTCGGCTTCCTCAATAAGGTCATCGAGGTCTCGCCGGGCAGCGAGCAGATATGGCGCGCGGGCACCGAGGTGGCCCTTGCGGGCACCTTCGTGGTGTTCCTGTTCGCTTATCTCAACCTCAACCGATGGCACGGGCATTTCAGCTACGGCGCTTTTGTCTGGATCGTCGGACTGCTGCTGATCGCCGGCGTCGCCATCATCGATCCGGCCGTGGCCGCCGGCATCGCGCGCATCTCCTTCGCGGCGACCGCCATCACCGGCCTCGGCCTGATCGTCTACCTCAGCATCCGCGGTTATGACCGGGCCATCATGCTGGTGCCAAGTTGGGCGATGGTGCTCATCTGGCTCGCCGGTTCGTGGATGACAATCACCGGCGTGCTCGACAACGACATCGTGCAATCCGCGCTCGGCGGCGGCCTCATCCTCATCATCCTGCTCATCGGCTTCACCGTCATGCAGCATGCATTCGCCGGCAGCGCCCTGCACCAGGGCCTGTTCAGCGACATGGAGCGGCAGGCGCTGGCCATCGCCGGATCGGGCGACATCGTGTGGGACTGGGACGTGCTGCGCGACCGCGTCGTCACCCGGCCCGACGTCAGCATCCAGCTCGGGCTTCCGGCCAACAGCCTGGGCGGCGCCGCGCGCAACTGGCTGCCGGTGCTGCACGCCGACGACCGCGATACGTTCCGCACCACCCTCGACGTCGTGCTCGAACACCGCCGCGGCCGCGTCTCGCAGAGCTTCCGCCTGCGCGGGGCCGACGGCCACTACCACTGGTTCTCGCTCAAGGCGCGGCCGGTGATCGGCTCCGACGGCGAGGTGATCCGTTGCGTCGGCACGCTCGTCGACGTCACCGAGCAGAAGAAATCGGAAGAGCGGCTGCTGCACGACGCCGTGCACGACAACCTCACCGGCCTGCCGAACCGCGAACTGTTCATGAACCGGCTGGAGGCGATCATCTCCATCGCCCGCACCGAGGAGAAGGTCAGGCCCTCGGTCTTCGTCATCGACATCGACCGCTTCAAGCAGGTCAATGACGGTCTCGGCATCTCGGCCGGCGACACGATCCTGTTGACCATCGCCCGCCGCCTGCACCGCCTGCTCAAGCCGAAGGACTCGCTGTCGCGCTTCGCCGGCGACCAGTTCGCGCTCATGCTGCTTTCCGAAGAGGACCCCTCGCGCATCGCCGCCGTGGCCGACGCCATCAAGCAAGCGATCAAGGCGCCGATCACCTTCGCCAAGCGCGAGATCGTCCTTACCGCATCGGTCGGCCTCATCACCTGGACCACGGCCCAAGCCTCGGCCGAGGACATGGTCAAGGACGCCGAGCTTGCCATGCACCAGGCCAAGCGCTTCGGTGGCGACCGCATCGAGCCGTTCCGACCCGCCTTCCGGACGGTGGGCACCGACCGGCTGCAGCTCGAATCGGATCTCCGGCGCGCCATCGAACGCAAGGAGTTCACACTCGCCTACCAGCCGATCGTGCGGCTGGAGGATGGCTCCGTCGCCGGCTTCGAGGCGCTGCTCAGGTGGGACCACCCGCGTCGCGGCCTCATTCCGCCGGGCGACTTCATCCCCGTCGCCGAGAGCTGCGGCCTGATCGTACAGCTCGGCCTTTTCGCCATGCAGCGCGCCGCCGAGGACCTAGCGGAATGGCAGAAGCAGATCGGCGACCAGCCGCTGTCGGTTTCGGTCAATCTTTCCAGCCGCCAGCTCATCCGCCGCGACCTCGTCAGCGACGTGCGCTCGGTCATCGCCCGCGCCAATCTCAAGCCGCGCTGCTTCCGGCTCGAGCTCACGGAATCGCTGGTCATGGACAATCCTGAGCAGACCAACCACGTCCTGACCAAGCTCAAGCAGCTCGGCATCGGCCTGTCACTCGACGATTTCGGCACCGGCTATTCATCGCTGTCGTACCTGACCCGCTTCCCCTTCGACACGATCAAGATCGACAAGAGCTTCGTCGACGACACCTCGCCGAAGCGCGCCGTCCTCATCAAGTCGATGGTCAACATGGCGCACGAACTCGGCCTTTCGGTCGTCGCCGAGGGTATCTCGGACGAGAGCGACGCGCTCGAACTCAGGCAGATGGGCTGCGAGTACGTGCAGAGCTTCATGTTCGGGGCGCCGGTCCCCGGCGATCAGGCGCTGAAGCTCCTGAAGGAGCAGTTCTCGACAGGCTCAGGCGTGACCGGCTGAGCCGCTCAGCCGCGCCAGGTCGATCCCGAGCGAAGCCACCACGCGGTCGTACTTTCGGTCGAGATCGGTGTCGAAGAGCAGTTCAGGCGTGGCCGGACAGGTCAGCCAGCCATTGGCGGCGATCTCGCCTTCCAGTTGGCCGGCGCCCCATCCCGAGTAGCCGAGCGCCATCAGGGCATGGCGCGGCCCGCGCCCGACCGAGATCGCGCGCAGGATGTCGACGGTCGCCGTGAGGCAGATTGCATCCGAGACGGGCAGCGAGGACTCGACCTTGTAGTCGTCGGTGTGCAGGACGAAGCCGCGGCTGCGGTCGACCGGGCCGCCGTTGCGCACGATGAAGTCCTTGGCCTTCAGCGGCAACCTGATTGCCTCCTGCTCGTCGAGGATGCCCAACTGCACCAGGAGGTCGGGGAACAGCAGCGGCTGGACCTGGTTGATGATCAACCCCATGGCGCCCTCGTCGCTGTGGGCGCAGATGTAGATGACGGCGCGCGCGAACCTGTCGTCCTTCATCCCGGGCATCGCGATGAGGAACTGGTCGTCGAGGAAACCGCGCCGCGAGGCGCCCTTTTTCTGGCGCAGAATATCCATCCCGGCAGCGTAACGCGTTTCCCTTCGTCTTGAAAGATGGGGATGGGGCGGCGCCGGGCCCCCGGGCGTTCCGATTGGAACATTCCGTCACGGAAATATGATTGCCCAAGGACAACGTGACCGATTGCGATTGCACGTCGACACGTTCAAATCACGGACATGATACTGCAGAAAACTCTCGCCGCCGGTCTTGGACTCATCCTGTTCGGCGTGGCGGCACCGGCATATTCCTCGGCATCGGACTGGGGCACGACCGAAGGCGGTCGCTTCCGCCTGGTTACCGCAGGCAGGCCCGACGCCGAGGGCAAGCTCCAGGGCGTGCTTTTCATCGAGCTGAAGCCAGGCTGGAAGACCTACTGGCGCGACCCCGGCGATTCCGGCGTGCCGCCGCAGATCGACGTCACGGCCTCGCGCAACGTGTCGGCGGTGGAGATGTCGTTTCCAGCGCCGCAACGGCACGACGACGGATATTCGATCTGGGCCGGCTACGACTATCCGGTGGGCCTGCCCGTGACCTTCACTATCCCCTCGCCCGGCGAACCCTCGCTGATCGAGGCGGACGTCTTCCTCGGCGTCTGCGAGACGATCTGCGTGCCCGTGCAGGCCCGGTTGCAGGTCGACCCCGCAGCCGATCCCGACAACCCTGACGACGTGGCGCTGGTGGAGGCGGCCTTTGAGGCGCTGCCGGCTCCGGCGCAGGCCGACTTCGGCGTCACGCCCACCCCGGGTGGGGACGGGATGCTGTCGGTCGTGGCCAACGTGCCGGGAAGTCCGGAGGGCGTGGATCTCTTCGTCGCCGGCACGGACGGCTACCTGTTCGGCGTGCCGAAGCGAAACGCAGAGGCAGGCAAGCTGACCTTCACCGTCAAGGTGATCGACCGCCCGGACGCGCCCCCGACCGGCAAGGGCATTCCCTACACGCTGACGACGGCGACGTCCGCGGTCGAAGGCTTCCTGCCCTATCCCTGAGCCAATGGTTCGGGCTGCACGGGTGTTGGCCTGAGCCGCCATCTGCGCTAGAGCAATTCCAGGAAAAGTGCGAAGCGGTTTTCCGTCCGGAATTGCGTCCAAACAAAGAGATGGAGCGTTTTCGCGTTTCGAGAAAAGCGAAAGTGCTCGGTGGACGGTCTGATCCGATACCTTCAACCGACATGCGAGGAACCATGACCATTGCGATCGGCGAAAAGCTGCCCCAGGCCACCTTCAAGACGATGACGGCCGACGGCGCCAAGAGCCTCAACACCGACGACGTCTTCGCCGGCAAGAAGGTCGTGCTGTTCGCCGTGCCGGGCGCATTCACGCCGACCTGCAGCAACAACCACCTGCCCGGCTACATCGAGAATTTCGATGCCATCGTCTCCCGCGGAGTCGACACGATCGCCGTCGTCTCGGTCAACGACGTGCATGTCATGGGCGCCTGGGCACGCTTCAGCGGCGGCGAGGGCAAGGTGCAGTTTCTCGCCGATGGCAGCGGCGATTTCGCCCGTGCGATCGGCCTCGACACCGACCTGTCGGCCAACGGCATGGGCCTGCGTTCGAAGCGCTACTCGATGATCGTCGAGGACGGAAAGGTTGCGCAGCTCAACCTGGAGGGCGCTCCGGGCCAGGCGGTCGACTCGGGCGCGGCGCGCATCCTCGAGCAGCTCTGAAACCAGACCGGCGCGCCGTCTTGAGGCGACACGCCCCTGCCTTGGCCGCAACGGCGGCCAAGCTCTAGGCGGATGCCCTGCGACCGCCCTTGAAGGGCGCCATGCCCTCGCGCGCCAGTTCGTCGGCGCGCTCGTTCTCCGGGTGTCCGGCATGGCCCTTGACCCAGTGCCACTTGACCTTGTGGCGCCTGTTGGCCTCGTCGAGCGCCTGCCACAGCTCGCCGTTCTTCACCGGCTTCTTGTCGGCGGTCTTCCAGCCGTTCTTCTTCCAGCCGAATATCCACTTCGAGATCCCGTCCATCACGTACTTGCTGTCGGTGTGCAGGTCGATCTCGCATGGCTCCTTCAGCGCGTTCAGCGCCGAGATCGCCGCAAGCAGCTCCATCCGGTTGTTGGTGGTCTCGGCCTCGCCGCCCGACAGTTCCTTGGTCTTGCCGTTGTAGCGCAGGATCGCACCCCAGCCTCCGGGGCCCGGGTTGCCCGAGCAGGCGCCATCGGTGAAAATCTCGATATGCTTCATTTCAGTCCGTATTCCTGCGGCGACCTGATCGCCCTGTGGAAGCGCAGGCGGCGGATGTATTCCATCGGATCGCGCTTCATCACCAGCCCGCCGTCGGGGATGGTCAGCCAGTCGTAGAGCCTGGTCAGCATGAAGCGCAGCGCCGAACCGCGCGCCAGGATCGGCAGCGCCGCCTTCTCGTCCTCGCCGAGCGGCCTGACGCTCTGATAACCGTCCAGCAGCGCCGTCCCCTTGGTCAGGTTGAAGGAAAAATCCTTCTCGAAGCACCAGGCGTTGAGACAGGTGGCGAGGTCGTAGGCGTAGAGGTCGTTGCAGGCGAAATAGAAGTCAATGAGGCCCGACAGTTCGTCGCCGAGGAAGAAGACGTTGTCGGGGAACAGGTCGGCGTGGATGACGCCCGACGGCAGGTCTTTCGGCCAGCCCTTCTCGAACTCGGCGAAATCGGCGTCCACTTCCGTGGCCAGCCCCGGCTCCACCTCGTCGGCCCGCGGCCGCGCCGCATCCCAGAGCTTGCGCCAGCCGTCGATGGCAAGCGCGTTCGGGCGCGTCATCGCAAAATCCTGGCCGGCGACGTGCATCCCGGCCAGGGCCTTGCCGACCTCGCGGCAGTGCGCGACCGTGGGCCGGCGCATCCACATGCCTTCGAGGAAGGTGATCACCACGGCAGGACGTCCCGCGAGCGTGCCTATGACGTTGCCGTCGTTGCCGTCCACCGGCAGCGGACAGGAAATGCCCTTGTGGGCGAGATGCTGCATCAGGCCGAGGAAGAACGGCAGATCGGCTTTCTCGACCCGCTTCTCGTAGAGGGTCAGGATGTACGACCCCGTCGTCGTGTGCAGCAGGAAGTTGGAATTCTCGGTGCCTTCGGCGATGCCCTTGTAGGACAGCAGGTCGCCGACCGGATAGTTGCGGAGGAACGCCTCGAGTTCACCCTCAGTCACGTCCGTGTAGACGGCCATCAGCGGGTACCGTTGACGAAGGCCATGTCGGCCGGGGTCAGTTCCACGTCGCGCAGAGCCCGCATCACCGGGAAATCCTCCGTCTCGGTCGCCGTCACGGCAAGTTCCACGGTCACGTCGAAGCGTTCGCGGAAGGCATTGATGATCTCGTCGACTATGATCTCGGGGGCCGAGGCACCCGCCGACAGGCCAAGCGTAGCGATGTCGCCGACCCCGCTCCACGGGATCTCCGACGCGCGCTGAACCAGCAGCGACATCTTGGCGCCTGCCCGCTCGGCGACCTCGACCAGGCGTCGGGAATTCGAAGAATTGGGCGCACCCACGACCAGATAGAGGTCGGCGCCGGGGGCCGTTTCCTTCACGGCCTCCTGGCGATTGGTCGTGGCATAGCAGATGGATTCGGCAGCCGGTGCCTGCAAGGCCGGAAAACGCTCCTGCAGCGCCCGCAATATGCCGGCGGTGTCCTCGACCGACAGCGTCGTCTGCGTCACGAAGCCGAGCGCCTCGGGATCGGCCGGCTGGAAATTCTGAACGTCGGCCTCGGTCTCGATCAGCGTCACGCCGCCTTCGTCCAGCTGCCCCATCGTGCCGATGACCTCGGGATGCCCGGCATGGCCGATCAGCAGCACGTGGCGGCCATGGCGGCGATGGCGCATCGCCTGCTTGTGCACCTTCGAGACCAGCGGGCAGGTCGCGTCCAGATAGAACAGGTTGCGCGCCTGGGCATCGGCCGGGACCGACTTGGGCACGCCGTGGGCGGAAAACACCACCGGGGCATCGCGATGCTCGTCGGGAATCTCGTTTAGCTCCTCGATGAACACCGCGCCCAGGTTCTGCAGGCCCTCGACCACGTAGCGGTTGTGCACGATCTCGTGGCGCACATAGACCGGCGCGCCGTATTTCTTGAGCGCCAGGACGACGATCTGGATGGCGCGGTCGACACCGGCACAGAAGCCGCGCGGCTGGCAGAGCCTGATCGTCAGGGGCGGTTTCGTCGCGGTGTCGAGCATGTGAATCTGGTTCCGTTCAGAGCCGAGATGAGGGGCCGCCGCCCTGCTGTCAAGGGCGACGGGGCGTCATTGGCGCTCCGGCTTGCGCATGAGCCAGACGGCCATGACCCCGAGCAGCGCCGCCGCCAGCCCGTACCAGGTGATGACGTATTGCAGGTGGTTGTTGGGCATGTCGACCAGGGTGACGCCGCCGACCGGCAAGCCGCCGGGATTGGGTGCCTTGCCGGCGTCGACGAAGAACGGCACGACGACGGCGCCAGCAGGCAGGCCCGCGGTCGCGGCCATGGCGTCGCGGTCCTTCCAGTAGAACACGTTCTTCTTGAGGTCATTGTCCGGCACCAGGGAACCCGGCTTGCCGTCCAGAGGATTGCGGGCAAGGCCGGTGATCGTCACCGGGCCGGCAACCTGGCCGTCCTGGCGCCTTGCTGCATCCTTGCGATCGTAGGGCACGAAGCCGCGGTTGACCAGCACATAGCGGCCGTCGTCCAGCCTCAGCGGCGTATAGACGTAGAAGCCCGACTGGCCCTGCCAGGTGGCGAGGAAGTGGCGTTCACCCTCATGCAGGAACGTGCCGGACACGGTCACCGGCCAATAGTCGACGTCGCCGGTAGCGCGGTACTTGACCTCCATCTCGGCGAGCGGCAGCGGCTCGGAGCCGATGCGTCCGTCGATCTGAGCGATCAGCGCATCCTTCCAGTACATGCGCTGGACCTGCCAGCTGCCGAGCGCGACGAGCACGCCGAAGACGATCAGGCCGAGCGCCAGGGCCAGCAGACGCCGTGGACGCTTGGCGGAAACAGAACCAGTCATGGGAACGCTCATTCGCGGGTATCCAGCCGTCCCTCGGCTGCCTTGTTGCGGTATTGGAGGGTGATCAGCACGCCTTTCAGCAGGCGCAGCGCAGTGAGGCTGAGGATGACCGCCAGGGGTATCCACAACAGGAAATGCAGCCACAGCGGCGGCGCCAGCGACACCTCCGTCCACAAGGCGAGACCGACCACCACGAAGCCGATGATGAGGATGACGAAGACCGCGGGGCCGTCCCCCGCGTCGGCGAAGGAATAGTCGAGCCGGCACACGCCGCACTGCTTGCCTACCTCGAGGAAGCCGGAGAACAACTTCCCCTCACCGCAGCGCGGGCACCTGCCCTTGAGACCTGCGGAGACGGGATCGACCGGCGGCCAGATCGCCTTGTCCTCAGCCATGGTTCAATACTCCTCGCCTGCCCTAAACGACGAAGGCGGCTGCGTTGCCGCAGCCGCCTTCCAATGCTTGGCGGCCCGCTCAGCCGCCGTGCGCGATAGTCGCGCCGGACGAGGCCCAGACATAGATCGCGGTGAACAGGAACAGCCACACCACGTCGACGAAGTGCCAGTACCATGCAGCGGCCTCGAAGCCGAAATGCTGTTTCGGCGTGAAGCCGCCGGCCATCGCGCGGAGCAGGCAGACCAGCAGGAAGATGGTGCCGACGATGACGTGGAAGCCGTGGAAGCCGGTCGCCATGAAGAAGGTCGCGCCATAGATCGAGTCACGGAAGCCGAACGGGGCGTTCATGTACTCGTAGGCCTGCACGAACGAGAACAGCAAGCCGAGGGCGACCGTTATCGCGAGGCCGTTGACCAGGCCCTTGCGGTCGTTGTTCAGCAGCGCATGGTGCGCCCAGGTCACGGCTGTTCCCGACAGCAGCAGGATGATGGTGTTGTAGAGCGGCAGGTGGAAGGGATCGAGCACCTCGATGCCCTTCGGCGGCCACACGCCACCGGTGTAGGCGGTACGGGCGACCTGGGCTGCCTCGCCCGGGAAGAGGCTGGCATCGAAGAAGGCCCAGAACCAGGCGACGAAGAACATCACCTCGGAGGCGATGAACATGATCATGCCGTAGCGCAGGTGCAGGGAAACGACGCGGGTGTGATGGCCCTCGTTGGCTTCCTTCACCGTGTCCGACCACCAGCCGAACATGGTGTAGAGCACGATCGCCAGGCCGATGGCGAAGATCCAGTACTTGGCATTGGCCATGTCGTAGCCGAAGATCGGCAGGTTGCCGCCCTTCAGGTACGACATCCATGCGACGCCACCGAAAGCCATGACGAGCGCGCCCAGCGACCCGAGGAAGGGCCACGGGCTGGGATCGATGATGTGATAATCGTGTTGCGGTTTTGCGTGCGCGTCTGCCATCTCATCCCCCGGCTTTTACGTCGGAATTAACAGTTGTCGTTTCGCCGTCGACCTTGGGCGCGGCAGCTACTGGCTTCTCCCGCTCGAGCGGGAAGAAGGTATAGGACAGCGTGATCGTCTTGATGTCCTTGAGTTCAGGCACGTTCACGATGTCGGGATCGACATAGAAGACGACCGGCATGTCGATCGAGGCGCCCGGCTCCAGCGTGGTATCCGTGAAGCAGAAGCACTCGACCTTGTTGAAATAGGCTCCGGCCAGTTCGGGCGTGACGTTGAAGGTTGCGCGGCCCGAGGTCGGCGCCGTGAACAGGCTCGTGGCCTTGTACTGCGCCTGCGTCGTCTCGCCAATCTTGATCTTGATCTCGCGCGCGACCGGCTTGAAATCCCACGGCACGCCGGCCGTATTGGCGTCGAAACGGACGGTGATCTCGCGATCGAGAACGCGGTCTGAATACTGTTCGACGCGCTGCGTGGTGCCACCATAGCCGGTGATCTGGCAGAACATGGCGTAGAGCGGCACCGCCGCGTAGGCCATGCCGACCATACCGCCGACGAAGGCCAGGCACATGCCGGCGATCATCCCGTTGGAGCGCGGCTTCCACACCACGGCCGGCTGAGCCTCCTTGGTCGCCTCGCTCATAGCGGACGATCCAGGATGGCCGGACCGAACTTGGCGATCGTGGCCAGGTAGAAGATGATCACCAGCGCCGCCAGCGCGAGGCCGATGGCGATGTTGCGGCTGCGCCGCGCTTTCTGCTGGCTTTCGGTAAGCGTAACCATTTCCTTGTCCGTCATGTTCAGACGCCCCCAAGCGCAACGACTCGGCCGATGACGCTGTCTGCGAGGTAGGCGGCAAAGATCGCGAAAAGATAGAGCAACGAATAGGCAAACAACGCCTTGGCCGGCTTCATCGCCTTGTCGGTGTCGGGCATCCGGAGCACCTTCCAGGCGTACCAGACGAAACCCGCGCCCAGCGCCACCGACACCGCACCGTAGCCGGCGGTCGTGTAGCCAAGCAGCCAGGGCGCCACGCCGACCGGCGCAAGCAGCAGCGAATAGGCGAATATCTGCCTGCGAGTCGAGGCGGCACCCGCCACGTTCGGCATCATCGGGATGCCGGCGCGCTCGTAGTCCTCCGACTTGAACAGCGCCAGCGCCCAGAAGTGCGGCGGCGTCCACAGGAAGGTGATGAGGAAGAGGACGAAGCTCTCGAAGCTGACATTGCCGGTCACGGCGGCCCAGCCGATCATCGGCGGCAGCGCGCCGGCGGCGCCGCCGATGACGATGTTCTGCGGCGTCCAGCGCTTCAGCCACATCGTGTAGACGACGGCATAGAAGAAGATGGTGAAGGCGAGCAGTGCGGCCGACAGCCAGTTGACCAGCACACCCAGCGTCATCACCGAGAGAACCGACAGCACGAGGCCGAAGGTCAGCGCCTCGCGCGGGCTCACCTTGCCCATCGGCACGGGCCGCTTGGCCGTGCGCGTCATGACGGCGTCGATGTCGGCGTCGTACCACATGTTGAGGGCGCCCGAGGCGCCGGCGCCGACTGCGATCGCCAGGATCGCGACGATGGCGAGGAACGGATTGATGGTCACCGGTGCGGCCACCATGCCGACGAAGGCCGTGAACACGACCAGCGACATCACGCGCGGCTTCAGCAGGGCGAGAAAATCGCCCGCCGTCGCCTCCGACATGCGGAAGGCCTGATCGTCAAGTCGGTTGTTGACAAGGGCCATGCGTACCTGCGTCCAGTCGTTCGGTTTGTCCGAAGCCGCCGGTCGCCCGGCGGCTTCGATTTCAGTCAGTGCCTTACTTGATGCGCGGCAGCTGTTCCCACTGGTGGAACGGCGGCGGCGAAGGCAGCTGCCATTCCAGCGTGGTCGCACCCTCGCCCCACGGATTGGCGCCGGCGGCGCGCTTCTTCGAGAAAGCCTCGAAGACGCCGAACAGGAAGATCAGCACGCCGACGGCGGAGATGTAGGAGCCGTAGGACGACACCATGTTCCAGCCGGCATACGCATCCGGGTAGTCGATGTAGCGGCGCGGCATGCCGGCCAGGCCGAGGAAGTGCTGCGGGAAGAAGACCAGGTTCACGCCGACGAACGTCACCCAGAAGTGCGTGTTGGCGATCACCGGCGAGTACATGTAGCCGCTCATCTTCGGGAACCAGTAGTACCAGGCGGCGAAGATGGCGAACACGGCGCCCAGCGACAGCACGTAGTGGAAGTGCGCGACCACGTAGTAGGTGTCGTGCAGCGAACGGTCGAGACCGGCGTTGGCCAGCTGCACGCCGGTGACGCCACCGACGGTGAACAGGAAGATGAAGCCGATCGCCCACAGCATCGGCGTCTTCATCTGGATGGAGCCGCCCCACATGGTGGCGATCCACGAGAAGATCTTCACGCCCGTCGGTACCGCGATGACCATCGTGGCGAAGACGAAGTAGCGCTGCGTGTCGAGCGACAGGCCGGTCGTGTACATGTGGTGGGCCCACACGACGAAGCCGACGGCGCCGATGGCGACCATGGCGTAGGCCATGCCGAGGTAACCGAAGATCGGCTTGCGCGAGAAGGTCGACACGATGTGGCTGATGATGCCGAAGCCCGGCAGGATCAGGATGTACACTTCCGGGTGACCGAAGAACCAGAACAGGTGCTGGAACAGGATCGGGTCGCCGCCGCCTTCGGGCGCGAAGAAGGTCGTGCCGAAGTTGCGGTCGGTGAGCAGCATCGTGATGCCGCCAGCCAGGACCGGCAGCGACAGGAGCAGCAGGAAGGCGGTGATCAGCACGGCCCAGGCGAACAGCGGCATCTTGTGCAGCGTCATGCCCGGGGCGCGCATGTTGAAGATCGTGGTGATGAAGTTGATCGCACCGAGGATCGACGACGCGCCGGCGATGTGCAGCGACAGGATCGCGAGATCCATCGCCGGTCCGGGCTGGCCGGTGGTCGAGAGCGGCGGATAGATCGTCCAGCCGCCGCCGACGCCGTAGGCACCCGGCGCGCTCGGCACGAAAGCCGAGATGATGAGCAGGATGAAGGCCGGCGGGAGCAGCCAGAAGGAGATGTTGTTCATGCGCGGGAATGCCATGTCCGGCGCGCCGATCATGATCGGCACCATCCAGTTGGCGAAGCCGCCGATCAGCGCCGGCATGACCATGAAGAAGATCATGACCAGGCCGTGGGCGGTGGTGAACGCGTTGAACATGCTCTTGCCCGCGTCTATCGCGGCGTCGCCCTCGACGCCGTAGACCATGGAGGCAAGGCCGTGGAATATCTGGATGCCCGGCTCGGCGAGCTCCCAGCGCATCATGACGGACAGGAATCCGCCGACACACCCCGCCATGATCGCGAAGATCAGGTAGAGCGTTCCAATATCCTTGTGGTTGGTCGAGTACACCCACCGGACCCAGCCCTTCGGCTTGTGGTCGTGGTGGTCGTGAGCTGCAGCGCCTGCCATATTCCGCTCCGTTCCCTGATCCCTATTCAACCGCGGCTCAGTTGCCGGCGGCCGCGACCTTGGCAGCGCCTTCGACCTCGGCCATCAGCGCCTTGTTGGCACCCGGCAGATCGGTCTTCGCGGCGGCCAGCCACGTGTTGTACTGCGCATCGTTGACGACGCGGATTGCGATCGGCATGAACGCGTGGTCCTTGCCGCAAAGTTCGGAGCACTGGCCGTAATACAGGCCTTCCTTCTCCGCCTTGAACCAGGTCTCGTTGATGCGGCCGGGCACGGCGTCGGTCTTCAGGCCGAAGGCCGGCATGGCGAAGGCATGAATGACGTCGCTCGCGGTGACGAGCAGGCGCACCGTGGCGTTGACCGGCACGACCACCTCGTTGTCGACGGCCAGGAGACGCGGATAAGCGCCCTTGTCTTCCTTGCCGGCCGCGGCGCGATCGCCCTCGGCGAGCATCGCCGAGTTGAATGAGAGCGGCTCGTCGACCTGGTACTCGTAGTCCCAGTTCCACTGGTTGCCGGTGGCCTTGATGGTCAGCTTCGCCTCTTCGGTCGGCGTGTACTGCGCCGTCAGCAGCTGGAAGGACGGAACCGCGAGGAACAGCAGAACGACCACAGGCCCGACGGTCCAGACGACCTCGATCAGCGTGTTGTGGCTGGTGCGCGACGGCGTCGGATTGACGCTCGCGCGGAACTTCACGATGCAATAGGCCAGAAGCGCCAGCACGAAGAGCGTGATCGGGACGATGAACCACAGGGTGTAGCGCTCGAACCACGTGATCTGTTCCATGATGCCGGTTGCAGCCGGCTGGAACGTGGCCTGCCAGGGTGTCGGCTGAGCCGCAAGGGCCGCGACACTGGCAAGGGAAGCAGTCGCCGTGACGGCGCTAGCAAGGATCTTTCTCATTACCCTCTGTATCTCCCAACTCCGCGCGGGCTGACCGCAAGGACATCTCGCCGCTCCGGGACGGGAATCCCAGAGACGTTCGGAGGTTCAAACCATACTCTCTTTGCATCCGCAAGGAAGCAGAGGCATAACTCATGCGGCATTTTTGCGCGCAGGGTGGACAACCCGGCACGGCGGGCCTAGTGGCGCCGGGTCGGGAAGACGATGCGTCCGCACAGCAAGGCCATAGCCCTGCAGCATGCCCAAATTCGGGCCGATTTGGGCTGGAAGTCTGGGAATAGTGCAGATTTCAGGATGGCGTGCGGGGCCTCTTGTTATTTACTTGCCGCACGCGCGACCTAAATTGTCGTGATTCGCAATGGAGCCGTCATGAAGTCTGGGCTGTTTAAAACCTTGGCCAAGGTGTTGGTCGCCGCCGCCTTCGTGGTGCCGCTGCCGGCCGGCGCCCAGCAGCAGAGCGGCAAGGTCAAGTCGACTCACGGCGCGTGGTCCATCATCTGCGACACGCCGGCGGGCGCCAGCACCGAGCAATGCGTGATGATGCAGAACGTCATCGCCGAGGATCGCCCGGAAATGGGGCTCTCGGTCGTCGTGCTGCGCACCGCCGACAACAAGGCCGAGATCCTGCGCGTGCTCGCGCCGCTCGGCGTTCTCCTGCCAAACGGCCTCGGCCTCAATGTCGATCAGAAGGATATCGGGCGCGCCTATTTCGTCCGCTGCTTCCAGGACGGCTGCTATGCCGAGGTGATCCTGGAGAAGCAGCTGCTCGACACGCTGAAGACCGGCAAGGCCGCCACCTTCATCGTCTTCCAGACCCCCGAGGAAGGCATCGGCATCCCGGTCGACCTGAACGGTTTCGCCGAGGGCTTTGCGGCGCTGCCGTGAACCATTGACCCGGAGGCATTGTCCGGCGTCGCTGCGTCGCCTACATCGGGGAGACGACCTCCCAAGGATCAAAGGCGACGTGCCATGACCAGCCTGCTCAGCCAGTTCGACATCTCCGAAGACCGCGTGCGCCGGATCGTAGCCGATACGATCGAAGGCGCCGACGACGGCGAGCTCTACGTCGAATATCGCGAGGGCGAAGCCCTGATGTTCGACAACGGCCGGCTGAAGACGGCCAATTTCAACACCGACCAGGGTTTTGGTCTGCGCGCCGTCGCCGGCGAGGCGACCGGCTATGCGCACGCGAGCGAGCTATCGGAAGCGGCGCTGCTGCGCGCCTCCGACGCGGCATCGGCCGTCAAGGGCGGCTACAGCGGCACGCTTGCCGCCGCGCCGGCCCGCACCAACCGTCATCTCTACGGCGAAGACAACCCGATCCCCTCCCCCTCCTTCGAGGCCAAGGCCAGGCTCTTGCAGGAGATCGACGCCTGGGTGCGCGCCAAGGACCCGCGCGTGCGCCAGGTGACGGCGTCGCTCGCCTCGTCGTGGCAGCATGTCGAGATCCTGCGCGGAGACGGGCATGTCGTGCGCGACATCCGTCCGCTGGTGCGCATGAACGTTGCGGTGGTCGTCGGCGATGGCGATCGCCAGGAGAGCGGCTCCTATGGCGTCGGCGGCCGCAAGAACTTCGACGAATTCCTGACCGAGGAAAGCTGGCGAGGCGCGGCAAGCGAGGCACTGCGCCAGGCGCTCGTCAATCTCGAGGCCATCCCCGCCCCGGCCGGCACCTTCGACATCGTGCTGTCCTCCGGCTGGCCTGGCGTGATGCTGCACGAGGCCGTCGGCCATGGGCTCGAAGGCGACTTCAATCGCAAGAAGACCTCCGCCTTTGCCGGCCTACTCGGCCAGCAGGTCGCCGCCAAGGGCGTCACCGTCATCGACGACGGCACCATCGCCGAGCGCCGCGGCTCGCTTACCGTCGACGACGAGGGCACGCCCAGCGCCCGCAACGTGCTGATCGAGGACGGCAAGCTCGTCGGCTACATGCAGGACCGGCAGAACGCCCGGCTGATGGGCATGGCGGCCACCGGCAACGGCCGGCGCGAATCCTATGCGCACCAGCCGATGCCGCGCATGACCAACACCTACATGACCTCGGGCGACATGACGCCGGAGGAGATCATCGCCTCGGTCAAGGCCGGCATCTATGCCGTCTCCTTCGGCGGCGGCCAGGTCGACATCACCAGCGGAAAGTTCGTGTTCGGCTGCACCGAGGCCTACATGATCGAGGACGGCAAGGTGACCCGGCCGATCAAGGGCGCCATGCTGATCGGCAACGGCCCGGACGCGATGCACCGCGTCACCATGGTCGGCAACGACATGAAGCTCGATACCGGCATCGGTATGTGCGGCAAGGCCGGACAGGGCGTACCGGTCGGGGTCGGCCAGCCGCATCTGCGCATGAACCAGATGACGGTCGGCGGTACCCGCACGTAGCAGCCGGCGGCTTGAGCTGGTCAGTTGCCGGCGCGGAACCGCCGGCCGGCAAAAAAACTCCGCGGCTACATGCCCCATCGCCTGGACGACGGCGCATGCACCCGCGGAGCATCAAGATGCGTTTGAGCCGCCTGGGTTCAGCTCAAGCCGCATCTGCCTCCGGCTGGATCAATGCCGTGCGCTTGCCCCGGTGCAAATCCACGGCAAAGGTGCAGGCTGCACTATGGCCGGGCGACAGCTTGTAGGCCGCCGGCACCTGCTGCTTGCACTCGTCGACCACCAGCGGGCAGCGGGTCCGGAACCGGCAGCCCGACGGCGGGTTGGTCGGGCTCGGCACCTCCCCGATCATCAGCGGTGCCTTGCGCTGCCTTTCGGCGATCGGATCGGCCTCGGGAACCGACGCCAGCAGCATCTGCGAATAGGGATGGCTCGGATGGTCGTAGAGTTCCTGCGACGGCCCATGCTCGACGATCTTGCCGAGATACATGACGTAGACGCGCGAGGCCGCCTGCCTGACGAGTTCGAGGTCGTGGGCAATGAACAGGCAGGCCACGCCCAAGTCCTTCTGCAACCGCAGGAACAGGTTCATCACCTGGGCGCGGATGGACAGGTCCAGTGCGCTGACCGGCTCGTCGCAGATCAGCACCCGGGGATTGACCGCAAGCGAACGGGCGATGGCGACGCGCTGGCGCTGGCCGCCGGACAGTTCGCGTGTGTGACGGTCCTTCACCGCATCGGCCAGGCCGACCTGGTCGAGCAGTTCCTTGGTGCGGCGCTCGCGATCGGTCCTCGACCTCATCCCGTCGATCTGCAGGGCCTCGTCGATGGCTTCGCCGACCGTCTGCCGGTCGTTGAGCGACGAGTAGGGATCCTGGAACACGTATTGCAGCGCCCTGCGGCTGTTGCGCAGAGCCACGCCCGAGAGCGTGCTGAGGTCCACGCCGTCGAGCAGCACGCGTCCGGAACTCGCCTTTTCGAGCCCGACGATGGTGCGCCCGAGGGTCGACTTGCCGCAGCCCGACTCGCCGACCAGGCCGACGATCTCGCCCGGATACAGCTCGATGGAAACGTCGTCGACGGCATGCACGAACTTGCCCCGCTGTACGCTCTTGAACCGCGTCTGCAGGTTTTCGACTTTAAGAACAGGCGCGTGTGTCATGCGGCTGCCTTTCCTTGATTGACGACCGGGCAGGCTACGAAGACGCTGCCGTCGGGCGTTGGCACCAGAGGGGGACGGCTGGCTGAACACGCCGCCACTGCGAATCCGCAGCGCGACGCGAAGGCACAGCCCTTGAACGGCGCGCCGAGCGTCGGCGGCACGCCGGGCAAGCCGCGGAATTCCGAACCGATCGGGTCCTCTCGCCGCGGGATCGCGTTGATCAGGCCCCTGGTATAGGGGTGGCGCGGACTGACCAGGACCTTGTCGACCGGACCGCGCTCGGCAGCGCGGGCGGCATACATGACGACGATGTTGTCGGCGGCACCGGCAACCACGCCCATGTCGTGGGTGATCAGCACCATGGCCATGTCGAGGCGCTTCTGCAGGTCCTTGAGGAGCCGCAGGATCTGCGCCTGCACCGTCACGTCGAGTGCGGTCGTCGGCTCGTCGGCGATCAGCAGCTTCGGCTCGCCCGCCAGCGCGATCGCGATGACGATGCGCTGCCGCAACCCGCCCGAAAGCTCGTGCGGATACTGCCTGAGACGTGCCGCGGGATCCGAGATGCCGACGAGCTTGACCAATTCGAGGGCTCGGGCTTCGGCCGCGCTCGGCGACATGCCGAGATGCAATTCCGCCATTTCCGCGATCTGCCGGCCGATGCGGCGCACCGGATTGAGCGCGCTCATCGGGTCCTGGAAGATGAAGCCGATGGACCTGCCGCGGAACTTGCGGATTTCAGCCTCCGGCCGGCCGATGAGTTCGTGGCCGTCGAACTTGACCGAGCCGGACAGCACGGTCGTCACGCCCGTCGGCATCAGCCCGAGCGGGGCGAAGTTCATCACGGTCTTGCCGCTGCCGCTTTCGCCGACGATGGCGAGGCATTCGCCCTGGCGGACCGAATAGCTCACGCCGTCGACCGGTCGCACCGCGGATTTTGCGGTCAGGAGGTCGACCGTCAGGTTGCTGACGGTCAGGAGCGGTTCGTTATGCATCGGAATTCTCCTTGGCCCAGCCCGCGGCCTCGAGCCGGCGTGCCGCAAGCATGCGCCTGGTGAGGGGCTTCGGAATGCGGTTGAGCGCGATGGATTCGCCCAGCGTGTTGAAGCCGATGACAGCCGCGGTCAGCGCGAGACCGGGCAGGAGCACCTGGCGCGGATCGGATTCGAGATATGGCAGGGCATCGACGAGCATCTGGCCCCATTCGGGCGTCGGCGGCTGGATGCCGAGGCCGAGGAAGCTCAGCGTCGCGACCGCAAGGGCGGCGGTGCCGGCGTCGGCCGTGGCATACACCATCACCGCGCCGATGGTGCCGGGCAGGAGATGGCCGAAATAGATCCGCCAGGGGCTGGCGCCCAGCACCCGCAGCGCCTCGATATGCGGCTTGCTCATGATGCTGACGGCCACGGCGCGGCTGATGCGGCCGCTCATCGGCCACCAGGCAAGCGCCAGCGCCATCACCATGGTCCAGTAGCCGGGGCCGACGATGCCGATCACGGCGAGCGCAATGATCAGGCTGGGGATGGAGAGGCCGACGTCGACGACGCGCATCAGGAGGTCGTCGACCCAGCCGCGGTGGTAGCCGGCGATCGTACCCATCAGGATACCGATCGTCATGGCGATGCCGAGGACCGAGCCCACGCTGACGAGCGAGGTGTTGGCGGCGATGATCAGCCGGCTCAGCGTGTCACGTCCGAGGTGGTCGGTTCCGAGCCAGTGCGCGGCGCTCGGCCCGAGGCCTGCGTCCAGCAGGTTCTGGGCGCTGGGATCCTGAGGAGCCAGCCAGGACGCGAAGGTGCCCAGGGCGACGAACAGGCCGATGGTGATCAAGGCCGCGCGCGGCATCTTCTTCAACCGGGCCAGGATAGAATTGAGTTTTTCCATGATCAGCTCCATTGGCGCCGAATGCGGGGATCGGTCAGCAGAACCGCGAGATCGACGATCAGGTTCACGATGATGAAGAAGGTGAGGAAGATGAGCAGGCACGCCTGCACCACCATGAAGTCGCGGAAGCGCACGCCGTTGAGGAAGTAGTCACCCAGTCCCTGCCAGGCGAACAGCGGTTCGACGATGATGGCTGTCGCCGTCATCAGGCCGACCTGGGTGCCGAGCGCATTGATGAACACCGGCGTGATGTTCGGCAGCGCGTCGCGGAACAGGATCGCGGTACGGCCCAGCCCCTTGCTCTTGGCTGTGAGCACGAAGGGACTGGTCATCGCCTCCTCCAGCCCGACGCGCACGACACGGCTCAGCACGGCGGCTGGCAGGACGGCGACGGTGAGCCAGGGCAGGATCCAGCTTTCAGGGCCTTCGAAGCCGAAGGACGGAAACAGCTGAAAGGTGACGGAGAAGCCGTAGATCATCAGCGCCCCGACGAAGAATGTCGGTGTCGAGGCGCCGACGAGCGCCAGACCGCGCGATACGCGGTCCGGCAGTTTGTATGGCCAGAGGGCCCCGAGGAAGCCAAGCACCAGGCTGATCAGGGTCGCAAGCGCGCCGCCACCGGCGACGAGTGTTCCCGTGACGAGCATGCGCTTTGGCAGGTCCGCGTTAACCTCCTGGCCCGTTCGGTAGGAGATGCCGAAATCTCCCCGGACTGCGTCGCCAAGCCAATCCACGTAGCGCACCAGCAGTGGCTTGTTCAGTCCTATCTCTTCGGCAACCTGATCGACATATCCCGGAACCGAGACCGCGCCACGCAGCTCGGCAATCAGGACCGCGACATTGCCCGGGGCAGAAACCACGAGCATGAAGCAGACCACGGACGCGAGGAAGAGCAGGACCAGGGAGTGCTTCAGCCGCTTGCTGATGAAGTGGATCAAGGCAACCTCCTGTTAGTCCGCCAGCACGATGTTTTCGTACGGCATGTCGTATTCCGTGGCCGCAGTGCTGAAGCCCTGGACCCGCTTGGAATGCGCCCAGATGGTGGGGACATAGATCAGCGGCGCGATCGCGTCGTTGTCCCGCAGCCAGTCGTAGAACTTCTGCAGGGCGGGCTCCACCTCGTCTTCCGAGGCCGACGCGGCGGCGTTGATCAGCGGATCGAGATTGACCGGATCGGTGACCAGCTTGCCCTCGACGTCATTCTTGAACGTGGAGAGGAAGAGGCCGACGATGGTTCCGAACGGCTCGAAGGGTGCACCATAGGTCAGGAAGAAGCCGAGATCGTACTTCTTCTCAAGCATGTCGGTGTGCTTCGACGCATGGTCGACCGAACGGATGGTCAGGTCGATGCCGATCTCCTTGAGCTCGGACTGGATGACCTCGGCCACCACGCGCGCGCCAGGTATGGCCTCCGGGCTGACGACCATCTCGAGCGTCAGCGGCTTGCCGTCCTTGGAGCGCACCGGACCACCGGTCCAACCGGCCTTCTCGAGCAACGCAGACGCCGCCGCCACGTCGCGGACCGGAGCGTCATATTGCTTGCCGGCCAACGGCAGTGCGTCGGAAAACAGGTTGCCGGCCGGCCTGGCGTAGCCGAGGTAGAGCGCCTGGGCGATCGCGGCACGGTCGATGCCGGTGCTGATCGCCTTGCGTACCAGAGGATCCTTCAGGACCTCGGCTCGATCAGGGTTGAAGGCCATCACCAGCGTGACGTTGCCGGGATCGATGACGACGGGAACGCCGGCCGCGTCGAGCTGCTTGGCTTCGACCGGGGTCAGTCCGGCAACCCAGAAGCCGCCGATCATGTCGAGTTCGCCGGCCCGCAGCGCCGCGACGCGCGAGCGCGGATCGGGGACGACCTTGGCTTCGAGACGGTCATAGGACGGCTTGTCGCCCCAGTAGCCATCGTAGCGTTCGAATACGCTCTGGGTGTCGTCGGCGCTGATCTGGCGCCACGGTCCCGTACCTACGGGTTCGCCGAACTTGCCATCGGCTCCGACGGACTTGGGGCTCAGGAAGCGCGGCGGCCGGGTGTAGGAGAGTTCCTGCAACAGCGCGAGCGGGGCTTCCTTGAAACGCAGGGTGATGTGGTAGTCGTCGACCACCTCGACCGACTGGAAATACTTGGAGCAGTTCATCCAGCTGAACTGATCCTTCCCCATCCAGCGATCGAGGTTCCACTTGCACGCAGTCGCATCAAAGACGGTGCCATCCTGGAAGGTGACGCCCTGGCGCAAGGTCAGCTGGAGCGTCTTGCCGCCGTCCTCGAGCTTCCAATCGGTGGCAAGGCACGGTTCGATCTTGCCGCCCTTGCCGTACTTCACCAGCGGCTCGAACATCAGGTCCTGGATGGCCCAGATCGCAAAGTGGCTTTGCGGATCGAGATTTCCTGCCGGCTTTGCGATCGCCACGCGCAGAGTGCCGCTCGCACCTTGCGCATAGGCAAGCTTGGTAAAGGCTGCCTCGGCCATGACCAGCCCCAGGGCACCAGATGTACCCTGCAAAAATGTACGCCTATTCAATGACATAGGTTTCTCCTCTCTAAGTTTTTGGGTCCTCGGCGCTTCAATCTGCCGTTACGTCAGAAGCGCTCTTTTTGTATAGACATATAATGTGTCTCATGTATACGATTAAACGTCAAGATCGTATTTTAGATGGAATGCGATTGTGATTACAGACTGTATCGCCGTACCGTGGAATGTGGGGCCAGACCCCTCGGCGCATTGCGTGATCCGCCGGGTACAAAAACCGGTCGGCCCGCGGCAAACGCCGTGCCAAACAAGGATTTTTGCGCCATCCGACATAAATCGGCACTGTTTTCGGCCGCATCCAAATGTATGAGGAGGGTCTACTCCGCATCCCATTTTTGCATACAGCGTGGAATAAAATTGTATACTCAACAAAATACGATGGGTAGGAAATGCAAATCAAGCTAATAAACCCAAACACGACCGCCTCCATGACTGAACTCATGGGAGAAGCTGCTCGTGCGGTCGCAGCGCCCGGCAGCGAAATTCTTCTCGCGACTTCGCGATCGGGGGCGGCGTCGATCGAAGGACACTACGACGAGGCCCTGAGCGTTCTCGGCGTCCTGGATCAGATTCTGGAGGGCGATCCGGCCGATGCCTATGTGATCGGCTGTTTCGGAGATCCGGGCCTGCTCGCCGCGCGCGAAGCGACCTCTTCTCCCGTCTTCGGCATCGCCGAGGCCGCCATGCACGCAGCTACGTTCGTGGCCACCAGCTTCTCTGTCGTCACTACGCTCGAACGCACCCGCGTGATCGCCGAGCATCTCGTGCGAAACTACGGCATGCAGGATCACTGCCGCCGCGTGCGCGCCACTGACGTGCCCGTCCTCGACCTCGACAGGCCGGAATCGAACGCCCGTGCCGTTATCCTGGCCGAGTGCGAGAAGGCGCTGCGCGAAGATCGCTCCGAAGCGATCGTGCTCGGCTGCGCCGGCATGGCGGACTTGGCGCAGTTTCTCGAAAGGGAGTTGAGCGTGCCGGTGATCGACGGCGTCGCCGCGGCCGTGAAATTCGCCGAGGCGATCGTCGGAATGGGTCTTCGCACGTCAAAGGCCGGCGATCTCGCCTACCCGCTGCCCAAGCCCTACATCGGAAAGTTGTCCGGTTATGCTCCGGCGCGGCTGTTTCCAGCCAACGAGCGTCAACGCATCGCTCGCGCGGCGATATAGGGGAAAGACATGGACTTCGATTTCGCCGAACTGCCCGAGAAGGACCGCTACCGGCTGCTCAGCAATTTCGTCGGCCCGCGGCCGATCGCGCTCGTCACCACCATCGACGAGCACGGCTGCAACAACGCCGCCCCGATGAGCTTCTTCAACGTGTTCTCGCACGAGCCGCCGCTCTTGATCCTCGGCATGCAGACCAGGCCCGACGGCACCACCAAGGACACCGTCGCCAACATCCGCCGCTCCGGCGAGTTCGTCGTCCACATGGTCGACATGGCGATCGCCAGGGAGATGATCGTCACCGGCATCAACTTCCCCGCCGATGTCGACGAGATCGAGTTCGCCGGGCTGACCAGCACGCCCTCGGTCAAGGTGGCAGCGCCCCGCATCGAGCAATCGCCCTGCGCCATGGAGTGCAAGGTGTCGCAGATCCTCGACTACGGCCGCCGCACCATCGTCGTCGGCGAGGTGGTGCAGATGTATGTCCGCGACGAATGCCTCGACGAGCGTGGCCGCTATGTCCGGCCGGAGGTCTACCAGCCGATCGCCCGGCTCCATGCCGACAACTACATCGTCGCCGACAACCAGTTCGTGCTGAAGAAGCCCGAAGACCTGCTCCATCACGAATTCTGGACAAGCGGCGAAGCCCCCCCGAAGGACGAGAAATAGCCCGCGAGGCTATCTCCCGACGTCGCCGATGCGTCCCCGATGACAGGTAGCCGACCGCCGGCGGCAGCGTAGCCCGCTTCCGGTACGGCCGCCGCTCGGATCGGTCAGACGGCGAGCGCCCTCTCGAGCAGGTCCAGGCCTTCGTCGACGATCGCCTCAGGGGCCGTCAGCGGCACCAGGATGCGGATCGTGTTGGCGTTGACGCCGCAAGAGAGCAGCACCAGGCCGTTCTCGTAGGCGGCCCTGGTGACGCGCCTGGTGGCCTCGGCGTCCGGCACCTCGCCGGCGCGGTCCTGGACGATGTCGAAGGCGACCATCGCGCCGGGGCCGCGCACGGCCGCGATCGGCAGCAGGTCGTTGCGGGTCCTGAAGCTCTCGAGGCGGGCCCTGAGGCGCGCGCCGATGGCGTTGGCGCGCTCCAAGAGCTTCTCCTCCTCGAATACGTCGAGCACGGCGAGCGCGGCCGCGCAGGCGAGCGGATTGCCGGCATAGGTGCCGCCCAGGCCGCCGGCCTCGGCCGCGTCCATGACCTCGGCGCGGCCGATGACGCCCGACAGCGGCAGGCCGCCGGCCAGGCTCTTGGCCACGCAGATCAGGTCGGCATGGACGTCGTAGTGCTCCATGGCGAACATCTTGCCGGTGCGGCCGTAGCCGGTCTGCACCTCGTCGGCGACGAGCAGGATGCCGTGGTCGTCACAGACCTTGCGCAGCCCCCGCATCAGGTCGGCCGGCGCCTGGTGGAAGCCGCCCTCGCCCTGCACCGGCTCGATGACGATGGCCGCGACGCGCGCCGGGTCGATGTCTGCCTTGAACAGGAACTGCAGGTACTTCAGCGACTCCTCGACCGAGACGTCGTTCTGCGGGCTCGGGAACGGCACGTGCCAGGTCTCCGGCTGTGCCGGGCCAAGCCCCTTCTTGTAGGGCACCACCTTGCCGGTCATCGACATGGCCATGATGGTGCGGCCGTGGAAGCCGCCGGTAAAGGCGATGACGCCGGAGCGGCCGGTGGCGGCGCGGGCGATCTTGATGGCGTTTTCGGTCGCCTCGGCGCCGGTGGTGAAGAAGCCGGTCTTGGCCGGCCCCTTGATCGGCGCCAGCGCGTTGATGCGCTCGGCCAGTTCGACATAGGGCTCGTAGAGCAGCACCTGGAAGCATGTGTGGGTGAAGCGCTCCATCTGCTCGCGCACGGCGGCCATCACCTTGGGATGGCAGTGGCCGGTGTTCAGCACGGCGATACCGCCGGCGAAATCGACATAGCGCTTGCCCTCGACGTCCCAGACCTCGGAGTTCAGCGCGCGCGCGGCCGATATCGGCGTGGCGTGGCCGATGCCGCGCGGCACGGCGTTCTGGCGGCGGGCGTAGATTTCAGCGTTGGTGCTCACAGCAACTTCTCCGGAACAGGGGAATGCGAGGCGTTCGCGACCGGCGGCAACCCGGTCCTTGGGAACCGAGCTCGGTCGGGCAGCGTGAACTCTATGCCGCCGTCGCCGGCGAGGCAAACGGCCGGACGGCGGCCGACCGGCGCGCCGAGACCGAGCAAGATGCCTGATTTGCGGTGTACGGGTTGCCCGTTGGAGCCGCAGCGCGGCCGGCTGTAGCTGCTGGCTAGCGCCGCCTTTTCGGCTTCTCCAGCAAGGCCACGGCTTCGACATGATGCGACCAGAGGAACTGGTCGATCGGCGTCACGCTCTTCAGCGTGTAGCCGCCGTCGAACAGGATCCTGAGATCCCGTGCGAGCGTCGCCGGATTGCACGACACGGCCGCCACATAGGGCACGTCGGAGCGGGCGATCTGTTTGCACTGGTCCTCGGCCCCTGCCCGAGGCGGATCGAAGGCGATGCCGTCGAAGGAATTGAGTTCCTTGAAGGTCAGCGGCCGGCGGTCGAGGTCGCGGCGCTCGACGGTCACGCGCTTCAACCCGCTGGCGAAGCGGAAACCGCGGTCGAGGGCTGCGAGTGACGCGGCATCGCCTTCCACCGCATGGACCTCGGATTTCGCCGCGAGACGCAGCGAGAATGTCCCGCAGCCGGAATAGAGGTCTGCGACCTTCTTGGCCTTGCGCAGGTGTTCCACGACGAGCCCGGCCATGGCCTCCTCGGCCGCCGCGACTGCCTGGACGAAGCCGCCGGGCGGCGGCGTCACCGTAGCCGAACCGAAGGACAGCGTCGGCTTGACCGGCTCGACGATGATCTCGCCGTCGATGGAAAGCCTGGCGATCCTGGACTTGATGACGAAATCGGTCGCGGCGCGGCGGATTGCTTCGGTCGGCTTGCCGCAATCGGCAGCCGCCACGTCGAAACCGGACTCGGTGGCAGTGACCAGGAACTTGAAAGGCTTGGATGTGTTGGCGATGATCCCGGCAAGGTGCCGCAAGGTGCCCGCCGCCTCGACGATGGACGGCAGCAGGACCGGGCATTCCTCGATGTCGACGAGCGTGTGAGAAAACGCCTTGTTGTATCCGAGGTGGAGCCCCGTCTCGGTGTTGCGTGCGGTGAAGGCTGCGCGCCTGCGGCTTTGCGGCGGGCAAGCAACCAACTCGCCAACCGGGATATCGATTCCCCTGCCCTTCAGTGCGTGAGCCACCAGCCCGCGCTTCCACTCGCGATAGGCGCCGTCATCGAGATGCTGGATCGAGCAGCCGCCGCATTCGGTGAAATGCTTGCAGGCGGGCGCGATGCGCTCGGGCGACGCCTCGAGCACGGCCAGAAGCTGCGCCCGGTCCTTGTCGCGCGCCGCAGTCACCGTCTCGCCGGGCAGCGCGAAGGGAATGAAGACATGGCCTCCGTTGACGTCGGCGATGCCGTCGCCATGTCCGCCCAGCCGCGCGATCTCGAAACGCACCGTCATCGATCCTTCACTCCGCCGAGCAGAAATTCATGATTGCCGTCGCCGCCCTCGACCGGCGAGTCGCAGATACCGAGGGCTCGCCAACCGGGAACCGCGTCGAGCCAGGCGCGCAGCTCCTCGGCCACGCGCGGACGATCCGCCGGGTTCTTGAGCAGGCCGCCCTTGCCGATCGCCTCGCGCCCGGCCTCGAACTGCGGCTTGACCAGGAACACGCCCCTGGCGCCCGGTGCGGCCAGTTCGAGCGCGTTGGGCAAGGCCAGCCTGAGCGAGATGAAACTCACGTCGGAGACCAGCAAGTCCGGCCGCCGGCCGTCGAGATCGTCGAGCACCAGATTGCGCGCATTCAGGCCTTCGCGGCAGGTGACGCGTGGATCGGCCTTCAGCTCCTCGTCCATCTGGCCGTGGCCGACATCGATGGCGACCACGTGCGCCGCACCTCGTTCCAGCAGCACCTGCGTGAAGCCACCGGTGGAAGCGCCGATGTCGAGCGCCTGGGCGCCCTTCGGGCCGAAGCCGAAATGGTCGAGGCCGGCGATCAGCTTGAGGGCCGCGCGCGACACATAGGCCTGCGCCGGGTCATCGACGGCAATTTCCACGCTCGCCGACACCGTCTGGCCCGGCTTCTTCGCCGGCTGGCCGTCGACGGTGACGGCACCGCGCGCCACCGCGTCGCGGGCGCGCGAACGGCTGGCAAACAGCCCACGGCTGACGAGCAGCTCATCGAGCCTCAGGCTGGCCTCGGGGCGCTGCGCATCGTGCTTTCCGAAAATCGATTCCGATTTTCGGGCCGATGCGCGGGCTTGCCTCGAATTGTCCATGGCTTTCAATGGCGAATGCGCGACCGCAACGCAAGCGCCGGTCAGGCGCGCGCCGCCCGCACCGACTTGCCCAGCGCCGCGAATGCCGCGCGCACGATGCCGGCGGCATCGAGCCCGGCGTCGGCATACATCTTGTCGGGGTTGGCGTGATCGACGAAGCGGTCCGGCAGCGTCATCGGCCGCACCTTGAGGCCGTTGTCAAGCAAGGCGTTGCGGGCGAGGAAATCCAGCACCTGGCTGGTGAAGCCGCCGACCGAGCCCTCCTCGACCAGCACCAGCACCTCGTGCGAGCGCGCCAGGCGGCGGATCAGGTCCTCGTCCAGCGGCTTGGCGAAACGGGCATCTGCGACCGTCGTCGAAAGGCCGGCGGCACCCAGTTCCTCGGCGGCGAGCAGGCAGTCCTTGAGGCGCGTGCCGAAGGACAGCAGCGCCACCTTGGTGCCTTCCTTGACGATGCGGCCCTTGCCGATCTCCAGCACCTGTCCGCGCTCGGGCATGTCGACGCCAACGCCGTTGCCGCGCGGATAGCGGAACGAGATCGGGCCCTCGTCGAACTCCGCCGCCGTGCGCACCATGTGGCGTAGCTCGGCCTCGTCGCTTGCTGCCATCACGACGAAATCGGGCAGCGAGGCGAGATAGGCTGTGTCGAAGGCGCCGCAATGGGTCGGGCCGTCGGCGCCGACGAAGCCGGCGCGGTCGATGGGGAAGCGCACCGGCAGCTTCTGGATCGCCACGTCATGCACCACCTGGTCGTAGGCGCGCTGCAGGAAGGTCGAGTAGATGGCGACGAACGGCTTGTAGCCCTCGGTCGCGAGGCCCGCGGCGAAGGTCACCGCATGCTGTTCGGCGATCGCCACGTCGAAGGTGCGCGACGGGAACGCCTGGCCGAACAGGTCGAGGCCGGTGCCCGAGGGCATCGCGGCGGTGACGGCGACGATCTTGTCGTCCTCGCGCGCTTCCTGGATCAGGCTCTCGGCGAACACCTTGGTATAGCTCGGGGCATTCGCCGGCGCCTTGGCCTGGGCGCCGGTGATGACGTCGAACTTGTTGACGCCGTGATACTTGTCGGCGGCGGCTTCCGCCGGCGCATAACCCTTGCCCTTCTGCGTCACGACATGGATCAGCACCGGGCCTGTGCCGTTGTCGCGGACGTTCTTCAGCACGGGAATGAGATGCTCGAGATTGTGGCCGTCGATCGGGCCGATGTGGAAGAAGCCCATCTCTTCGAACAGCGTGCCACCGGTGACGAAGCCACGCGCATGCTCGACGGCGCGGGTGATCGCGCGGTCGACGCGGCGGCCGAGATAGGAGGTCAGCTTCTTGCCGAGCTCGCGCACGCCGGCATAGGTGCGGCCCGAGGCGAGGCGCGCCAGATAGGCGCTCATCGCCCCCGCGGGCGGGGCGATCGACATGTCGTTGTCGTTGAGGATGACGATCAGGCGGGCATCCAGCGCACCGGCATTGTTCATCGCCTCATAGGCCATGCCGGCGGACATCGCGCCATCGCCGATCACGGCAATCACGTTGTTCTTGCCGCCCTGCAGATCGCGCGCGACCGCCATGCCGAGGCCGGCCGAGATAGAGGTCGACGAGTGCGCCGTGCCGAACGGGTCGTACTCGCTCTCGGCTCGCTTGGTGAAGCCGGAGAGCCCACCCTCCTGGCGCAGCGAGCGCATGCGCTCGCGCCGGCCGGTCAGGATCTTGTGCGGATAGGCCTGGTGGCCGACGTCCCAGATGATGCGGTCGTCAGGCGTGTCGAACACGTAGTGCAGCGCCACCGTCAGCTCGACCACGCCGAGGCCCGCGCCGAGATGCCCGCCGGTCTGCGACACGACGTCGATCAGTTCGGCGCGCAGTTCGCTGGCGAGCTGCGGCAGCTGGGCTTCATCCAGCGCACGCAGGTCCGCCGGCAGGCGAACCTTGTCGAGCAGTGGCGTTTCGGGCTTTGCGTTCATCAATCCGCACCAGTTGAACTTCGGCAGATACGGCGACGGGCCTGGAAAGTAAATGCGTGGCGGTACCGCGCCCTGGAGCGGCCCGCCCGTCAAGCCACTCCATCTCCTTGATCTTAAGCAATTCCGGACGGAAATCCGCTTCGCACTTTTCCTGGAATTGCTTAGCCCTCGGGCAGAGGGATGAACTCCTCCTCATCGCCTGGAACGATATCGAAGCGGCCGGTCTTCCATTCATTCTTGGCCTGCTCGATGCGCTCCTTGGAGGAAGAGACGAAGTTCCACCAGATATAGCGCTTGGAGCCGAGCGAGGCCCCGCCGAACAGCATGAAGTGGGCACCGAGCTCCGACGATACCACGATCTCGTCGCCCGGCCGGAACACCAGCAGCCGCTCGATCGGGAAGCGGTCGCCCAGAATGTCGATCTCGCCGCCGAGCGTGTAGATCGCGCGCTCCTCGGCATCCGCGGGAATCTTGATCCTGGCGCCCGGAGCCAGCCGGATGTCGGCATAGAGCGTGTCGGAGGCCTGGCGAACCGGCGACCTGACGCCCTTGAACTCGCCGATGATGAGGCGGCCCGAAGCGCCGTCGCCGTCGAAGGTCGGCAATCCGGCGGCGGCCGTGTTCTCGAACAGCGGGGCCATCTCCTCCTTGGCGTCGGGCAGCGCCAGCCAGGTCTGCAGGCCCGATATCGACATCGGCGCGCCGCGCAGTTCCTCCGGCGTGCGCTCGGAATGGACGATGCCACGGCCGGCCGTCATCAGGTTCACGTCGCCCGGCGCGATCACCATCTCGGTGCCGAGCGAATCGCGGTGCCGGATCTTGCCGTCGAACAAATAGGTGACGGTGGCAAGCCCGATATGCGGATGCGGGCGCACGTCGAGCGCGTGCCCTGCCCTCAGGATCGCCGGGCCCATGCGGTCGAAGAAAATGAACGGCCCGACCAGCCGGCGCTTGGCCGTCGGCAGCGCCCGGCGCACCTGGAAGCCGTCGATGTCCTTGGCGTTGGGCACGACCATCAGTTCGATCTGGTCGCAGGAGAACGCATCGCCCGGTGTCGGGTCTTCGGCTGGGAAGAAACTCATGGCTGCATCCTGACCTGATTGAAGCTTGGTTGTCGCCGGAGCCGGGCCACTCAGGCAAATCTCAGCGCCGAGCGCGCCTTCGCCTTGACGGCCTCTTCCTCGCGATTGCGGGGATGCTGGTGCGTTTCCATCTGATGCAGCATGTCGTGCGCTGCCTCGGCGATCCTGTCCACCGCGAGGAAGAACGCCTCTTCGTTCTTCTTCGACGGCTTGTTCGAGCCGCTCAGTTTGCGAACGAACTGCAGGGCGGCGTCGCGGATCTCGTCATGCGTCGCTGGCGGGTCGAAGTTGAACAATGTCTTGATGTTGCGGCACATCGCCTGCTCCCGGGCTTCATCAACCTTTGGGTATCCCAAAACTGGGGGCAACGTGCCGCAAGGTCAAGCCATTCGGCCGCCGGTCCTGCCGGCAGCCGAATGGCTTTGGGTCATTCGGCGTCGAGCGGCTCCGTGCCGGCGGGCTTGCCGTCACGCGACAGGCGGATCTTCTCGACCTTGTCCTCGGCCGACTTCAGCAGCCGGTCGCAATGCGCCTTCAACGCCTCGCCACGCTCGTAGATCTTGATCGACTGGTCGAGCGGCACGTCGCCGCGCTCGAGGTCGTCGACGATCTTCTCGAGAGCGGACAGCGCCTGCTCGAAGCTCATCGCCTTGATTTCGTCATTGGGCTCGACGGCCATGGTTCATCCTTTCATCAGGCGTTTGACGTGGGCGGCAACCGAGAAGGCCAGCCCCTGCAGGTCATAGCCGCCCTCGAGCAGGCTGACGAGGCGGTTCGACGAATGCCGCGCGGCGCGGTCCATCAATTGCCCCGTCGCCCAGTCGAAATCGGCTTCGGTCAGGTTGATCTCGGCCAGCGGGTCGCGATGGTGCGCGTCAAAACCGGCGGAGATGATGATCAGGTCGGGCGCGAAATTGTCGAGCGCCGGCAGCACGCGCGAGCGGAACGCCTCGCGGAAATGGTCGCTGCCGGTGTCGGGCGACAGCGGCGCGTTGACGATGTTGTTGCCGATGCCGGTCTCGCCCTTCGCACCGGTGCCCGGAAACAGTGGCATCTGGTGCGTCGAGCAATAGAGCACGCTCGGATCGTCCCAGAAGACGTCCTGCGTACCGTTGCCGTGGTGCACGTCCCAGTCGACGATGGCGACGCGCTCGACGCCGTGCCGCCTTTGGGCATGGCGCGCGGCAATCGCCGCGTTGTTGAACAGGCAGAAGCCCATGGCCGTGGTCTTTTCGGCATGGTGGCCCGGCGGACGCGAGGCGACGAAGACGTTGTCGGCCTTGCCGGCGAATACGTCGTCGACGGCCGCATTGGCGGCACCGATCGCCGTCAGCGCCGCCTGCCAGCTCTTGGGGCTCAGCACCGTGTCGCCGTCGATCCGCTCCATGCCCTCCTCCGGCACCCTGCGGCGGATGCCTTCCACGAAGGGCTCGGGGTGGACTTGGAGAATCGTCTGCTCGTCGCCTTCCGGCGCCTCGACGCGGTCGAGCGCATCGAAAGGCTCGTCGTCGAGCACGCGCTGGATGGCGCGCAGCCGGTCGGGCCGCTCGGGGTGTCCGGCGGGCGTCAGGTGTTCGAGATAGATCGGATGGGTGTAGAGCCGCGTGGTCATCAGCCCACTCTATCAGCAATGACCGGCCAGACCACGCAATAGGTGTCAAAGCCCTGGGGAAAATCGGCGGGCCTCACTGGCAGCCGCGGCGCCCCGGCTGCGCAGGCCTTCGAGCATCGCCTTGGTGGCCTTCGCGGCCTTCGGCGCCACGGCCTTGGGATCGTCGGCATTGGCGATCCACTGGGCGGCATGGATGGTGGCGCCGTTGATCAGCCGCGCCGCGGCCTCGGGGTCGATGTCGACCAGCGTCCCGTCCTCGACCAGCCTGCGCAGGCTGTCGGTCATCGCGCGGATGCAGGCGCTCTGGGTCGGCCAGTTCCAGGGATCGCCGAGCACTGCAGGGCCGTCGCGCAGCACGATGCGCTGTATTTCCGGCTCCAGCGCCATTTCGATATAGGCGATGCATTCGTCGACGAAGCCTTGCCAGGGGTCCTCGGCCCGGGCCGCAACAGCGCCCAGCCGCTCGGACATTTCAGCGTCGATCTGCAGGATCACCGCCTCCAGCAGCCCCTTCTTGTCACCGAAATGATGGTAGAGCGCGCCGCGCGTCAGCCCCGCCGCCGCGGTGAAGTCGTCCATCGAGGCCGCGGCATAGCCTGTCGCGCCGAACGCATGGCGCGCGGCCGCAGTGAGCTTGGCGCGCGTCTCGGCGATCATCTCCTTGCGCGGCTTGTGCATCAGCAAACCCTTAAATGACATACGTCATGTATGTGAATTGACATTTCCAGCCTGCGCCCCTAACTAACTCACATACGCGCCGTATGTAAGTGCCATGCGGCGGAAATTCCAGGATATTCCCAATGCCAAACCCCTATGGCGAGATCTTCACCGCGCCTGGCGCGAAGGCCTTTTCGGCAGCAGGTTTCATCGCCCGCCTACCGCTGTCGATGATCACGCTCGGCATCGTCACCATGCTTTCCGAAACCCATGGCGAGTATTGGCTGGCGGGTGCGGTGGCTGCGACCTTCGCCTTCTCCAATGCCCTCATCGCGCCGCAGGTGTCGCGGCTGGTCGACCGCTACGGCCAGAGCCGCATCCTCATCCCCGGCACGCTCTTGACCGTCGCCGCCTTGACCGGGCTCATTCTGGCCACCCGATATGGCGCGCCGAACTGGGTGCTGTTCGCCTTCGCGGTGCTTGCCGGCGCCATGCCGAGCATGAGCGCGATGATAAGGGCGCGCTGGACCGCGCTCTATAGCGGCACGCCCAGGCTGCACACGGCTTTCGCCTTCGAATCGGTGGTCGACGAGGTCATCTTCATGACCGGCCCGATCGTTGCCATCGGGCTCAGCGTCGGGGTCTTCCCCGAGGCGGGCCCGCTGGTCGCAACCGTCCTGCTCGCCATCGGCAACATGCTGTTTGCGGCGCAGAAGGCGACCGAGCCGCCCGTCCATGCGCGAAACAGGAGCGATGGCGCCTCGGTGATCCGGCTCGGCTCGCTGCAGGTCATCGTGCTGACCCTGATTGCCATCGGCGCGATCTTCGGCACCGCCGAGGTGACGGCGGTGGCCTTCGCCGAGGGACAGGGCAACAAGGCCGCCGCCGGCTTCGCGCTGTCGGCCTATGCCGCCGGCTCGCTGGTCGCGGGCCTCGGCTTCGGCGCGCTCAAGCTCCGGATGCCGCTCGCCCGGCAGCTGCTGATGTCGATCGCGCTGGCGGCGCTGACGACCCTGCCGCTGATGATGGTCTCCAACATCGCGACGCTCGCCGTCGTGTTCTTCTTTGCCGGCCTGGCGGTCTCGCCGACCATCATCCTGTCGATGGCGCTGGTGGAAAGGCTCGTGCCCTCGGCGAAGCTGACCGAAGGCATGACCTGGGCGATCACCGGCATCAGCATCGGCATGGCTGCGGGCTCGTCGGCCTCCGGCTGGTTCATCGACGTGCTCGGCCCGACCAGCGGCTTCATGATCTCGCTTGCCGCCGGCTTCGTTGCCCTGCTCATCACGTTCGTCGGCCAGGGAAAACTGCACCGCGGCGTCCGCGCGCCTTCACCCGTGGCGGCGGAATAGCCGGAAGGGGCCGGCCGTGCCTCGAACGGGCACCGCCGGCCACTCGCGTTGCTTCAGACGCTGCGCGGCGTGCCGTCCCAGCGCGAGGCCTCGCCCGAGCCGAAGGCCTTTTCCTTGAGTTCGCGGAACTTGGACGAAGCCTCTTCGAGCTTCCGGTCCCATTCCGGATTGGGCACCTGGCCCTCGATCACCCTGAAATAGACCTGCATCAGCGATGCCACGGCGAAGGGCTCGATGAACGCCGCCTTGAAGGCCCAGGCAAACACGATCGCCAGCACGAAGGCCCAGCCGGCAAGCTGGCCCGGCATGAAGTAGAGGATGGCCCCGGCGGGCGCCAGCATGAACAGGAAGATCAGCAGCGACACCACCCAGACGAAAAGCGAGAGCCAGACGGCGTTCTTGACCATGGTCTTGCCGTTCTGGGCGTAGAGCACGACGCCCTGGCGCGCGGTCTGCCAGGGCGAATTGCTGCCGATGCGGATGTTGTAGCCGAGGATGATCTCGTCGACATAGGTGAGCGACATGCGGATCACCGTGTTGACGAACCTGACCAGCCCGTCGAGGCCGGGGATGGGCAGGAACGCCGCTATCCCCCCGATGAGCCCTGTGATCGCCCGCACCGCGCCCTTCACCAGCTGGTCGAGCACGAACAGGATACTGGCCTCGCTGAAGCGCTCGGTCACGACCTCGCGGGCATAGGCGATCTGGTTCTGGCCGCCCGGGATCTCGCGCCCGTCGATCAGATGCACCATTGCGGCGATGTGGCCGGCCTTGACCAGGTAGAGGATGTATTCGCGCACCCAGTAGACGGCGACTGAGACCACGCCGAAGCCGGCGATGCCGCCCCACAGCGCAAAGGACACCGGTCCGTCGGGGTCGGAGGCGATTTGGCCGACGCCGTAGCCGACGCCGGCGCCCGCGCCCGTGGCCACGATGTAGGCGAGCGTGATGCCGAAATAGACGACCATGCGCAGCACGATGAAAGGCCACGTACGCGCCATGATCGACAGGCTCTTGCCGATGTCGAAATCCCACATAGCCGACTCGCCCCCAAGAGACGGCACGAGAATGCGCCGACGCCAGTGGAAGTCAATCGCAGCGTCGGCCCGGGGCTCCCGGCCCCGGTTAGCGGATTTCGGTCTTGGCGATGCGGATGCCGAAGCCTTCCAGGCCGACATAATGGCGCTCGCGCGACGAGACCAAGTTGATCGACGAGATGCCGAGGTCCTTGAGGATCTGGGCGCCCAGGCCGATCTGGCGCCACTCGTCCTCGCGGCGGCGCGCCTCCTCGTGGTCCTCGCGCTCGGCCGAGGGCCGGTTGCGGCCGAGATTGGACACGCCCACCGACCCCTCGCGCAGGTAGACGATCACGCCGCGGTTGCACTCGCCGAAGGTCTTCATGATGTCGGCCAGGCGGTTCTTGGTGCCGAACACGTCGGTCACCACGTCCTCGGTGTGCAGGCGCACCGGCACGTCCTCGCCGTCGCGGATGTCGCCGAAGACGATGGCGAGGTGGTGCATCACGTCCCAGGGCAGCGTGTAGGTGATGGCCTTGGCCTTGCCGGCCGGCGTTTCGATGTCGAAGCTGTCGACACGCTCGATCAGCGTTTCCTGGCGCTGGCGATAGGCGATCAGGTCGGCGACCGATACCTGCTTCAGCCCGTTCTTCTCGGCAAAGTCCGCCACCTGCGGGCCGCGCATCACCGTGCCGTCGTCGTTCATCAGCTCGGAGATCACGCCGACCGGCGGCAGGCCGGCGAGCTTGCACAGGTCGACCGCGGCCTCGGTGTGGCCGGAGCGCATCAGCACGCCGCCCTCGCGGGCGATCAGCGGGAAGATGTGGCCCGGCCGGACGAAGTCCGCGCCACCGACATTAGGGTTGGCGAGATTGCGCACGGTCAGCGTGCGGTCCTCGGCCGAGATGCCGGTCGTGGTGCCGTGCTTGAAGTCGACGCTGACGGTGAAGGCGGTGGTGTGGGCCGAATCGTTGTCGGCGACCATCGGCGCGAGGTTCAGCCGGCGGGCGTCTTCCTTCAGCATCGGCGTGCAGACGATGCCGGAGGTATGGCGCACGATGAAGGCCATCTTCTCGGGGGTGCAGTGGACGGCGGCGACGATCAGGTCGCCCTCGTTCTCGCGGCCGTCGTCGTCCATCACGACCACGATCTCACCGCGCTCGAAGGCCCTCAGCGCTTCGACTACTTTCTTCTGGTCGTATGGCATGGCGTGGTCACTCGGTGCGTGTGTTTGTGCTGCAGCAGAGTAAGGCAATAGGGCAACAAGGCAGTAGGTTTTTTTGCACGTAGAGCGAATTGCCCTGCTCCCGTACTGCCCGATTCCCCCTAGATCCTTCCCGTCTGTCCTCGATGGCGCAGATAGTGGTCGGCGATGGCGCAGGCAACCATGGCCTCGCCGATCGGCACCGCGCGGATGCCGACGCAGGGGTCGTGCCTGCCCTTGGTCATGACGTCGACCTCCTTGCCGTCCTTGTCGATCGACTTGCGCGGCGTCAGGATCGACGAGGTCGGCTTGACCGCGAAACGCGCGATCACCGCCTGCCCAGTCGAGATGCCGCCCAGTATACCGCCGGCATGGTTGGACAGGAACATCGGCCGGCCGTCATTGCCGATGCGCATCTCGTCGGCATTCTCCTCGCCGGTGATGCGCGCGGCCTCGAAGCCGTTGCCGATCTCGACACCCTTGACCGCGTTGATCGACATCAGGTTCGAGGCAATGTCCTGGTCGAGCTTGCCGTAGATCGGCGCGCCCAGCCCAGCCGGCACGCCCTCGGCGACGATCTCGAGCACCGCGCCCACCGAGGAACCCGTCTTGCGGATGCCGTCGAGATATTCGGCGAACACCTGGACCGAGGCCCGGTCTGGCGTGAAGAACGGGTTCTCGGCGTCGCCGATGAAATCCCAGTCCCAGTTGGCGCGGTCGATAGACTTGGTGCCCATCGACACGAGTGCGCCGCGGACCACGAGACCGGGCACGATCTTGCGGGCGATGGCGCCGGCGGCGACCCTCGCCGCGGTCTCGCGCGCCGAGGAACGGCCGCCGCCGCGATGGTCGCGCAGGCCGTATTTCACCTCATAGGCATAGTCGGCGTGGCCGGGCCGGTACTGCCGGGCGATCTCGCCATAATCCTTGGAGCGCTGGTCGACGTTCTCGATCATCATCGAGATCGGCGTGCCGGTCGAAATCAGGGTCTCGCCGTCCTCGTCCAAAATCACGCCCGACAGCACCTTGACCTCGTCGGGCTCGCGCCGCTGGGTGACGAAGCGCGACTGGCCCGGCTTGCGCTTGTCGAGCTCGTCCTGGATGTCCTTCAGCGTGAAGCGGATGCCGGGCGGGCAGCCGTCGACCACGCAGCCGAGCGCCGGCCCATGGCTTTCGCCCCAGGTGGTGACGCGGAACAGATGGCCGAAAGTGTTGTGCGACATGGACTGGCCTTTCCAGGATACCGCCGCCTTCTAGCGCATGCCCTCGAAAAGGGAAATTGCTGATTTGCGCGGCGGACGCCCACCCAAAAAGCGACCGCCAAGCCTTGACCCGCGGCATCAACGGCCATAGCGGAGGGGCGGTTCTTGCAGGACGGGGAATTGCCGCATGAATGTCCTCCTTATCGGCTCCGGCGGTCGCGAGCACGCACTCGCCTGGAAGCTCGCGGCGTCGCCGATGCTGACCAGGCTCTATGCGGCGCCGGGCAATCCCGGTGTCGCGCAGGAGGCCGAACTGGTGGCGCTCGACATCGCCGACCACGCCGCGGTGGCCGCGTTCTGCAAGGAGAAGGCAATCGACCTCGTCGTCGTCGGCCCCGAGGGTCCGCTGGTCGCCGGCATCGGCGACGACCTGCGCGCCCAAGGCATCCGTGTCTTCGGCCCGTCGAAGGCCGCCGCCCAGCTCGAAGGCTCGAAGGGCTTCACCAAGGATCTCTGTGCCCGCTACGGCATTCCGACCGCGGCCTATGGCCGTTTCGACGACGCGGCTGCGGCGCGCGCCTATGTCGAAAAGACAGGCGCCCCCATCGTCATCAAGGCCGACGGGCTTGCTGCTGGCAAGGGTGTGACGGTGGCAATGACGCTCGACGAGGCGCTCGAGGCGGTCGATGCATGCTTCGAAGGCGCGTTCGGCGGGGCTGGCGCGTCTGTTGTCGTCGAGGAATTCATGACCGGCGAAGAAGCGAGCTTCTTTTGCCTGTGCGACGGCAAGACGGCGCTGCCTTTCGGCACGGCGCAGGACCACAAGCGCGTCGGCGACGGCGACGTCGGTCCCAACACCGGCGGCATGGGCGCCTATTCGCCGGCGCCCGTCATGGACCCGGTGACGGTCGAGCGCACCATGCGCGAGATCGTCGAGCCGACCATGCGCGGCATGGCCGAGATGGGCGCGCCATTTGCTGGCGTGCTGTTCGCCGGCCTGATGCTGACCGACAAGGGCCCCAGGCTGATCGAATACAACACCCGCTTCGGCGATCCCGAATGCCAGGTGCTGATGATGCGGCTGAAGGAGGACCTGCTGGTCCTGCTCAACGCCGCCGCCGACGGCCAGTTGAGCCACGTCTCGGCGCGCTGGCGCGACGAGGCCGCGCTGACCGTGGTGATGGCCGCCCGGGGTTACCCCGGCACGCCGGAAAAGGGTTCTGCCATTTCAGGCATCGACAAGGCCGAAGCCTCCGGCGCCCAGGTCTTCCACGCCGGCACGGCACTGAAGGACGGCAAGCTGGTCGCCAATGGCGGCCGCGTGCTCAATGTCACCGCAACGGGCGGCAGCGTCAGCGAAGCCCAGGCCAAGGCCTACCAGGCGGTCGATCTCATCGATTGGCCCGAAGGCTTCTGCCGCCGCGACATCGGCTGGCGCGCGGTCGAGCGCGAGAACGATTAGCGCGCGGCGCGGTCGAGTTCGGTCGAGGCCGTCGATACCGGATCGAGATCGGCCCTGCGGTAGGCGACGGCGCGCTCGCGCCTCTCCAGCTTGACGGCGGCATATTCGGCCATGCCATAGGCATGGCGGCTGCCGAGCGCCTTCACGGCCGGTACCGTGCCCAGCACGGCCTTGTTCCAGCTCGAGCGCAAAGCGTTCGCAAGCAGGTCGAGGCGTACCGGATAGGCGACCGAGGCGTAGCGGATCCGGCTTTCGCCCTTCACACCGTCGTCGCGGGCAATCGGCACCGGCACGTTCGCCACGAACACGTCGGTGGCTTCGACGAGCTGGCCGAACGGCCAGGCCTTGCGCAGCGCATCCGCGTCCATCGGCGCGACGTTGACGTCGATGTCGTTCCCCGTGCCGGCGACGCGATAGGGGCAGCGGCGCTCGCCGCAATTGGCCTGGGCCGAGAACTGCCACAGCGTGTAGCCCTGCCAGTTGCCCTTCGGGAAATGAATGCCGATCTCCGGCTTGTAGCGCGCGTACCACAGCGGCAGCCGCGACAGCAGCTGGTAGCGATAGCGGTTGTCGGCGATGTACCGGGAGGTCGCCCCGTTGGTGTAGAGGATCGGATAGCGGCCGGTCCGCTGGAAGATGTAACGCACGAAGATCTCCGCGTCCTCGAGCGACATCCATTTCTCCGGGTCGTTTTCCTCGATGTCGAGCGCCATCAGGTCGTCGGGGCCGGGCTCGGCGAAATCGAGGAAATTCTGCGCCTGTTCGATCGGATTGCCGGGACGGCCGAGATGATAGGCGCCCCATTCGAGGCCGAGCGCCTTGGCCACGACCTTGCGGGTGTGGAACAGTTCGCGCGCCACCGCATGACGCTTCCACAGCGCCTTGCACAGCCGGATTTCGGTTTCGGTGCCCGAACAGGCGTAGGGCGGCGGCAGGCCGTCGGAGCCCTTGTTGATGAAGCCTACGATGCGCTTGTCGCCGGAGAGCTTCTGCCAGTCGATGGAATTGTATTCGTAGGCGTCGATGACGAGTGCCCGATCGGCCTGCTTCCAGGGTTCGGAAAAGTCCTGCTCGGCAGCTTTTGCCGTCCCGTGCATGGTCCCCGCGGCGAGCAGCGCGGCGAACGCAAATTTCTGCAGCTTAGACGCCAATCCCCTCAAAAGGCGACCCTCGGTGACCGGTAACCGATCCTGAACCCGCATGGTTAAGGAAATGCTGATAAAGCACCACCGCCCTAGGGTTGAAAGCGGCCGCTGCTACCTGAACCGGCTCGGAGCCGCGAATTCGAACGGGTCGGGAGCGGGTTCGGTCGGAAGGCTGCCTTCCGCCTGGCGCTTTCGGAAATGGGTCAGCGAGCATTTCGGCGAGCACAATATGCCGCGATCGGTCCAGTAGGCCGCGCCTTCCTCGACCTTGCCGCCCAGGATACCAGAAGCCTTCCGGGCGGTACTGCAGGCCGCACTCGATACAACTGTAGGGATCGGGACGGGCGAGCATGGCGAACTTGTTTGCTGCTCCGTTCTGGCAACGCCCGACTTTAGTGCAAGCACGGCTCCAAAATTTGACGTTTACGTAAAAAGGAGCTTCCCCTCGTAGATCGAAGGCGGTTAGTGTGCGGTGCAAGTGGCCCGCGGCCACGGTGCCCATCAGCAGGAGGAGAGCGTCATGTACCGCGCGCCGGTGGAAGAGATAGGGTTTGCCCTGAAGCATGTGGCCGGGCTGAAGGCGGCGCTGGATGCGGGACGCTTCGGCGATCTCGGCGAGGATCTGGTCGACGCCATCCTTTCCGAGGCGGGGCGCTTTGCCACCGAGGAGGTCGCGCCGCTCTACGAGATCGGCGACAAGGTCGGTGCCAGGCTCAAGGACGCGGCGGTGACCATGCCGCCCGGCTGGAAGGAGCTCTACCGGCATTGGATCGAAGGCGGCTGGAACGGCCTCAACGCCCCCGAGGCGTTCGGCGGCCAGGGCCTGCCGATCATGCTCGGCGTCGCCGCCCTCGAGATGTGGAACTCGGCATCGATGGCCTTCGGCATTGGCCCGACGCTGACCATGGGGGCGATCGAGGCGCTGGAGAAGCATGCCTCGGAGGAACTGAAGGCCACCTATCTCGAAAAGCTCGTCTCGGGCGAGTGGATGAGCACGATGAACCTGACCGAGCCGCAGGCGGGATCCGACCTCGCCGCCCTGCGCTGCCGTGCCGAACGCGCGGGCGACGGCACCTACCGGATCTTCGGCCAGAAGATCTTCATCACCTATGGCGAGCACGACCTGACCGACAACATCGTGCACCTGGTGCTGGCACGGCTGCCCGACGCGCCGGCCGGCACTCGCGGCATCTCGCTGTTTCTCGTGCCGAAGTTCCTGCCCAATGCGGACGGTACGCCTGGTGCCCGCAACGACGTGTTCTGCTCGGGGCTCGAGGAAAAGCTCGGCATCCACGCCTCGCCGACCTGCACCATGATCTATGGCGACGGCTTCGCCAAGGACCGCGAGCCCGGCGCCGTCGGCTGGGTGATCGGCGAGGAGAACAAGGGCCTCGCCTGCATGTTCACCATGATGAACAACGCCCGGCTGTCGGTCGGCATGCAGGGCGTGGCGGTGGCGGAAGCCGCCTTCCAGAAGGCGCTCGCCTATGCCAACGACCGTCGCCAGGGCAAGGCCCCGTCCTACGGCGGCGAAGGCATGGCGCCGATCGTCCATCACCCCGACGTGCAGCGCAACCTGTTGACCATGAAGGCGCTGACCCAGACCGCGCGCGCCATCGCCTATGCCTGCGCCCACGCGCTCGACTTGGCACGCGTGTCGGAGGGCGATGCGAAGGCCTATTGGCAGGACCGCGCCAACCTCCTGACGCCGGTGGCCAAGGCCTTCGCCACCGACGTCGGCGTCGAGGTCGCCTCGCTCGGCGTTCAGGTGCATGGCGGCATGGGCTTCATCGAGGAGACGGGTGCGGCGCGGCTGCTGCGCGACGCCCGCATCGCACCGATCTACGAAGGCACCAACGGCATCCAGGCGATCGATCTGGTCACCCGCAAGCTGCCGCTCGGCAATGGCGACCACGTCTTCGACTATGTCGGCGAACTCGACGCGGTCGCCAACGCGGTCGCGGCGCTGAACAGCGAGGACTATGGCCGCACCGCCGCCTGCCTGGAGCAGGCGCTCGACGACCTGCAGCAGACCACGCGCTTCCTGCAGCGGCAGATGGAAGACGGCCGAACGGACGATGCGCTGGCCGGCGCCACGCCCTATCTCCGGCTGTTCGCGCTGGCCGCCGGCGGCGCTTATCTCGCGCGCGCGGCATTGGCCGACGGCGACGCCGTGCGCATCGCGCTCTGTCGTTTCTTCGCCGAGAACATGCTCGGCGAGACGGCGGCGCTCAGGGACCGCGTCACAACGGGTGCCGCGAGCCTCGCGGGAGCCGCCAAGGCTCTGTTTGCGGTTTGAATTCTGGACGAGGGAACAGTCTGAAGTGAGCGACCATATTGTCATCGAGCGGCAGGACGCCGTGCAGATCATCCGGATGAACCGTCCGGACAAGAAGAACGCCATCACCCGCGCCATGTATGCCGGGATGGCGGCGGCGCTGAAGGCGGGCGACGCCGATCCGGCGGTGCGGGTCCATGTCTTCCTCGGCGTGCCCGGCGCGTTCTCGGCCGGCAACGATCTCGCCGACTTCATGGCGATCGCCACCGGCGGCGAAGGTGGTGCCGAGGTGTGGGACTTTCTCGCGGCCCTCGCGCTGGTCGCAAAGCCCATCGTGTCGGGCGTCGACGGCATCGCCGTCGGCATCGGCACGACCATCAACCTGCATTGCGACCTGACCTTCGCCACGCCGCGAACGGTCTTCCGCACGCCCTTCGTCGATCTCGGCCTCGTGCCGGAAGCCGGGTCCAGTCTGCTTGCGCCGCGCATTCTCGGTCGCCAGGGCGCCTTCGCCCTGCTCGGCCTCGGCGAGGGCTTCTCGGCCGAGCGCGCGCTGGCGAGCGGCCTGATCTACAAGATCGTGTCTGAGGACGAGTTGGAAGCTGCGACCCTGGCGTCCGCCCGCGAGATCGCCGCCAAGCCGCCGGAAGCGCTGAAGATCGCACGCGACCTGATGCGTGGCGACCCTGCGGAACTGGTGGCGCGCATCAAGGAGGAAGGCGAGCATTTCCGCGCCCGCCTGAAATCCGACGAGGCACGCGCGGCGCTCGTCGCCTTCATGACGCGGAAGAAGTAGCCGCGTTACCTTCCCCACAAGGGGAGGGTCGGTCCGCGAAGCGGCGCAGGGGCTTCAGGGGTGCCTTCTTCGACGCGCTGAGGCGCGACAGCCTTTACCCCCACCCCAACCCTCCCCACAAGGGGAAGGGAGACGATGTCGCCGCCGCCTTCACCAGAACAGCAGGTAACGCCCGGGCAAGCCGGATGGCACAAGATTCCTCTCCCCCTTGTGGGGAGGGGTCAGGGGTGGGGGTATGCCAATCTGCTCGAACCGGGGACGGTGAGCGGCTTACGGATAAAGCCTGTCCTTGTCCCAGCCGCCCGTGGCGTTGCGGGTGAAGACGACGCGGTCATGCAGCCGGAACGGCCGGTCGTGCCAGAACTCGATCTGGCTCGGCACGATGCGGAAGCCCGACCAGTAGGCCGGCCGGGGAATCTCGCCGATGGCATAGCGGGCCGTGTATTCGGCCACCGCCTTCTCCAGCGCGAATCGGCTTTCGAGCGGGCGCGACTGCTTCGACGCCCAGGCACCGATTCGGCTGCCGCGCGGGCGCGAGGCGAAATAGGCGTCGGCCTCTGCGTCGGTGACGATTTCCACAGGTCCGCGCACCCGCACCTGGCGCCGCAGCGACTTCCAGTGGAAGCACATGGCAGCCTTCATCGTGGCCAGGATCTCGCGGCCCTTGGCGCTCTCGAAGTTGGTGTAGAAGACGAAGCCCTGCTCATCGAAACCCTTGAGCAGCACCATGCGCGCGTCGGGCAGGCCGTCGGGGTCGACGGTCGCCAGCGCCACCGCGTTGGGGTCGTTCAGCTCGCTCGCCGTCGCGTCCTTCAGCCACGCGGCAAACAGCCGGAAGGGCTCCGCGCTCTCGGTGAAGTCACCGCTTGTTAACTCAGTGTCCGTCATAGCTCTTTACTCGACCTGCCCATGCCGACCGGAGAATGCCGATTGCCGCGCCTCGCGCAAGCCTTCGAAGGCCAGTGCCTCCCACAAATCCGAAAGCTGGCCCTAAGGAGCACCGTATTGCTTGGCCTGACCACCGTCAGCGCCTGCGCCATCGGCGGCTTCAGCCTTGAGAAGGCCGAGGTGGACCGCAGCATCCTGACCGGCAGCGTGCCGGACGATCCCGACCGTGCCGCGGACGCCGCCCGGCCGTCCGACGAGACGACGATCCGCAACGCCGTGTCGTCCGCCGACATCGAGGGCCTGAACGGCCAGGCGATTCCCTGGGCCAATGCCGAGACCGGCTCGCGCGGCGCCGTCAGCGCGGTTTCCGAGAGCACCGAACGCGGCGTGCTCTGCCGCCGCTTCGCCGCCTCGCGCGAGAGTTTCGACGGCGTGCGCATGTTCACCGGCGAGATTTGCGCCGCCGGCGCCGGCGCCTGGCAGATGGTGTCGTTCCAGCCGGCCTGAAGCCCGGTCGCCTCTGGAATTTCTTCCTAGCGAGGCGCATATAGGGGTGGACCAACCCTTTCTCTGCGTGGATTCATCGTATGAGCGACCCCTATGAGGTGCTGGGCGTTGCCAGGAACGCCTCGGCCAAGGACATCAAGGCGGCCTTCCGCAAGCTCGCCAAGAAGCATCATCCGGACCAGAACCCGGACGATCCGAAGGCCAAGGAGCGGTTTGCGGCCGCAAACCAGGCCTATGAGATTCTCGGCGACGAGAAGAAGAAGGCGGCTTTCGACCGCGGCGAGATCGACGCCGAGGGCAAGCAGCGATTCCACGGCTTCGAGGGTGCCGCCGGCGGCGACCCGTTCGGCGGGTTCCGCCGCCAGCAGGGCGGCCCGGGCGCCAGCCATTTCGAGTTCCGTTCCTCGGGACCGGGCGGCTTCGACACGGGCGACATCTTCAGCCAGATCTTCGGCGACGCCTTCGGCCAGCGCGGCGGCGGACATGGAGCCGCCGGTCCGGGAGCAGGCGGACATGGCGCCGGCATGGGCGGCCAGCGCGCCCAGCCGGGCGCCGACGTCAACGTCAACCTCGACGTGACCATCGAGGAAGCGGCGACCGCCCCCAAGGTGACGGCGCTGTTCCCCGACGGCCGCAAGATCGCGGTCAAGCTCCCGGACTTTGTCGAGGACGGCCAGACGATCAGGCTCAAGGGCCAGGGCGAGCAGGGTTTTGGCGGCCCCGGCGACGCGCTGGTCAAGATCCGGTTCCGCCGCCATCCGCGCTATCGCGTCGAGGGCCGCGACCTCCATGCCGACCTGCCGGTCACCCTGCACGACGCGGTGCTCGGCACCAAGGCCACTGTCGAGACGCCTACCGGGCGCATCGCGGTCAAGGTGCCGGAGTGGTCGAGCTCCGACAAGGTGCTGCGCATCAAGGGCCGCGGCCTGCCCGAGAAGGCCGGCGGTCACGGCGACCTCTACGTCCATGTGCGGGTGATGCTGCCCGAGGGCGGCAACCCGGCGCTGGCCGAGTTCGTGCGCAAATCCTCCGGCTGACGGCGCCTTGCGGGCGGGGCACTGATGCTTCGGCTTATGAAAGCTTGAAGGCGGCTGGTGCCTATGCGATAGGGCAGCTTGAAAACCTTTCAATTTCAGGAGTGCGTTCATATGGCGGGTGGACAGGGCCTGATGGCCGGCAAGCGCGGCCTTATTCTAGGCGTCGCCAACAACCGATCGATCGCCTGGGGCATCGCCAAGGCCTGCGCGGACCAGGGCGCGGAACTCGCATTCACCTATCAGGGCGATGCGCTGAAGAAGCGCGTCGAGCCGCTGGCCGCCGAGATCGGTGCCTTCGTCTGCGGCCACTGCGACGTGACCGACATGGCGACGATCGACGCGTGCTTCGAGGCGATCGAGAAGAAGTGGGGCAAGCTCGACTTCGTCGTCCACGCCATCGGCTTCTCCGACAAGGAAGAGCTGACCGGCCGCTACGTCGACACCAGCCACGGCAACTTCCTCAAGACCATGGACATCTCGGTCTATTCGTTCACCGCAATCGCCCAGCGCGCCGAGAAGCTGATGCCGGACGGCGGCTCGCTCCTGACCATGACGTATTACGGCGCCGAGAAGGTCATGCCCAACTACAACGTCATGGGCGTGGCCAAGGCAGCGCTCGAGGCCAGCGTGAAGTATCTCGCCGTCGACCTCGGCCCCAAGAAGATCCGCGTCAACGCCATCTCCGCCGGCCCGATCAAGACGCTCGCCGCCTCCGGCATCGACGACTTCCGCTACATCCTCAAGTGGAACGAGTACAACGCCCCGCTGCGCCGCACCGTCTCGATCGACGAGGTCGGCGATTCCGGCCTCTACTTCCTGTCGGACCTGTCGCGCGGCGTCACCGGCGAAGTGCACCATGTCGATTCGGGCTACCACGTCGTCGGCATGAAGGCCGTCGACGCGCCGGACATCTCCACCGTCAAGGATTGATGCCGCAGCACGCCGAACAGCCATGACGCAACTCGTCTACTTCGTGCGCCATGGCCAGACGGCCTGGAACGCCGAACAGCGCCTGCAGGGCCAGGCCGATACCGACATCAACGCGCTCGGCCGCAGCCAGGCCGACCGCAACGGTCGCAGGCTGGCCGAACTGATCGTCGATCCGCGACGGTTCGATTTCGTCGCGAGCCCGATGCGCCGGACCCGCGAGACCATGGAGCGCGTGCGTTCGGCCATGGGGCTGGATCCCGCCGCCTACCGCACCGATCCGCGCCTCGTCGAAGTCCATTTCGGCGACTGGCAAGGCCATACCTTTGCGGAACTGGAAGCCCGTCGGCCGGGGTCGACACAGGCCCGCCGCTTCGACAAGTGGAACTTCGTGCCGCCTGGCGACAGTGCGGAAAGTTATGAAATGCTCACCGGCCGGGTGGCGGCGTGGTTTGCCGAGATTTCCGGACCGACCGTCTGCGTCACCCATGGCGGCGTGGTGCGCGCGATCTTCAGGCTCGTCGAGGGCATGTCCGAAAGCAGAGCCGCGGCCCTGGAGGTTCCCCAGGACCGCGTGCTGAAACTCGAAGACGGCCGCCTCGACTGGCTCTGAGCAATTCCGGGAAAGGCGCGAAGCGTTTTCCGGCCGGACCTGCGTCAAGACAAGAGATGGCGGCCGCAGACAGCTCTTACTGCGACAGGTCCATGTCGGTGATCAGGTTCTCGCCGCCGACCACGTCATAGGCGATCATGATGTCCATGCCCGGCTTGATGTTCGCCACGTCGAATTCGCCCGGCAGCTTGTAGGACTTGCCGTTGTCGAGGGTGATGATCAGCCTTTCCTTGTCGATCGACTTGACCTGACCTTCCACCTCGGCGGCCAGCGCAGCGCCTGTGATCGCGAGAACGGCGACTACGGCGCCAATAAGGGTACGCATTATCGTCCTCATTCTTCTTAGCTCCGCAATCGCGGGGCATGCTTCGATTGATCGGTCGGAGGGAAGCAGAAACCAACCGAATGTGTCAAAACTAAATCGGCTCCGATCACGCTTTGACCACGGCAAAAATGGCCAGTGACGCCCCTCCGCAGGTGGCCTCCGAAGGCCGCGGCTTGACGTGCGGGCGCCGGCCTGCCACTCCACGCCCATGGAACCCATACAGTCCAAAGCCGGCCAGGGCCGGGTCGCCGACGCCCCCAGCAGGCATTGGGTCTATCGCGCCCTGCCCCGCAAACTGTGGCCCTATGCCCAGCTCGCCCGCTGGGACCGGCCGATCGGCTGGGTGCTCTTGCTGTGGCCATGCTGGTGGTCCTTGGCGATGGCGGCGAGCGCCTATGCCCGCCCCGGAGACAGCCTCATCTCGCTGCTGCCTTCGCCCTGGTTCCTGGCGCTGTTCCTGATCGGCGCCGTCGCCATGCGCGGGGCCGGCTGCACCTACAACGATCTCGTCGACGAGAACATCGACGCCCAGGTCGAACGGACGCGGTCCCGGCCGCTTCCGTCCGGCCAGGTCAGCCGGCGGCAGGCCTGGGGCTTCCTCGTCCTCCAGGCGCTGGTCGGGCTCCTGGTGCTGCTCCAGTTCAATAGCTTCGCCGTCGCGCTCGGCATCTCGTCGCTGGCGATCGTTGCGATCTATCCGTTCATGAAGCGCATCACCAACTGGCCGCAATTCGTGCTTGGCCTCGCCTTCTCCTGGGGTGCGCTGATGGGCTGGGCGGCGGAGTTCGGCGACATCGCTGCGCCCGCCCTGCTGCTCTATTTCGGCTCGATCATGTGGGTGATCGGCTACGACACGATCTACGCCCACCAGGACAAGGAAGACGATGCGCTGGTCGGCGTGAAATCGACGGCGCGCTATTTCGGCGAGAACACCAAATCCTGGCTGGCCGGCCTCTACGGCGGTGCGTTGATCCTGTTTGCCACCGCCTTTGCCATGGCGCAGGTGCCGATGCCGGCGCTCGCCGGACTGGTCGCAGCGGGCGCGCATATGGCCCGCCAGATCGTCAGCCTCGACATCGATGACCCCGACCAGTGCCTGAAGCTGTTCAGGTCGAACGGCCAGGTCGGCTGGATCATCTTCCTCGGACTAGTGCTTGGCGGCGCCTGGGTGGCGTTCAAGCCGCTGGTCTGACCCGCGCCGTCAGGCGCGGGCGATGATCTCCTCGCCGTCGATGACGAGGCGCACGCCGAGCGTGCCAGCCTTGCGGCGGGCGAGGAAACGAGGCCGGCGCATGCGCGAGACACGGCCCTTGCGGCGGTCCACTGCGGTTCGGGTCTTGATCGCCGCGCCGAGCGATTCCTCGAGCGTGCGGGCCACGCCGTCCGCCTCGATCAGCAGCATCGGCATGCCGTAGAAATCGGCCCAGGCGCGCCAGTCGGCGGCGACGTCGTCGAGATCGTCGGCCACCAGCAGCGGCACGGAAAGCATCGGGTCGTTGTGCAGCAGTTCCAGCGTCACCGTGACGTTGCCGCAGTCGTCCTCCAGCGCCCTCGCGGCAACGCCCCTGAAGGCGCGCGCCGGCAGCGCGATGGTCACAGGCAGGCCGCTCTGCGCGAGCAGGCGACGAACGACGGCACCGCGATGGTCGATGGTGAAGGTGACATCGCCAAGGTCGTCGCGCGTGGCGTAGCTGACCATCTGCGGCAAGCGGAATGGGTCGAGGCGCATGTTGCGTCCCGCCCAGACTGGCTTCAGTCCGGTGTTCATGTTGTGCCTTCCTGTTTCTCCTGAGAGCCGGCTTCCGGTCTCTCCGGACCAGTTTCCCCGGTCTCGTTTGTAGGAAGGACACTAGCGGGGCCTCCTTACCGCCCCGCTTAAGAAAGTCGGTTAAATTTTGCTGATCTCGGCGATGGTTATCGGAATGCCACCGGAATGGATCAAATCACCTTGCCGGGGTTCATGATGCCGGCGGGGTCGAACACCGACTTCACCCGGCGCATCAGCTCGATGGCGACCGGCGGCGCTGTGGCGATCAGCTCGTCGCGCTTGAGCTGGCCGATGCCGTGCTCCGCCGAGATCGAGCCGTTGAAGCTTCTCACCACGTCGTGAACCGCATCGTTCATGCGCCGGTAGAGCGCGAGGAATTCCGCCCCGTCCATGCCCACGGGCTGCGAGACATTGTAGTGCAGGTTGCCGTCGCCCATGTGGCCGAAGCAGACCACGCGCGCTTCGGGGCTGACGCCTGCCACTGCCTTGCCTGCCTGTTCGATGAAGGCGGGTATGCTGGCGATGGGCACGGAAATGTCGTGCTTGATCGACACGCCTTCGGCCTTCTGGGTTTCGGGCAGCATCTCGCGCAGGCGCCAGAACTCGTTGGCGTGCCCGACGCTGGCGGCAATCGCGGCGTCGCCGACCTGCCCGGCCTCGAAGCCGGAGGAGAGAATGTCCTCGATCAGCGTCCGCGCATCCTCGGCCGAGCGGCCGGAGGAGATCTCCATCAGCACCTGCCAGTCCCAGTCACCCTCCAGCGGCGGCCGCGCGTCGGGGATGTGGCGCATGGCGAATTCCATCGGGGTCCAGCCGATGAGTTCGAAGGCGGTGAGCGCTCCTCCGCCGAGATCCTGCGCGGTGTTGAACAGCGCCAGCGCTGCCTCGGCCGAGGGCAGCCCTACCCAGGCAACCTCGCGGCCCTTCGGCTTGGGATAGAGCTTCAGCACCGCGGCCGTGATCACCCCGAGCGTACCCTCTGCCCCGACGAACAGGTTCTTGAGGTCGTAGCCGGTGTTGTCCTTCTTGAGCTTGCGCAGGTCGTCCAGCACCTCGCCGGTCGGCAGCACCACCTCGACGCCGAGGCAGAGCTCGCGCGCATTGCCGTAGGCCAGCACGGCCGTGCCGCCGGCATTGGATGAAAGGTTGCCGCCGATCTGGCACGAGCCCTGCGAGGCGAGCGACAGCGGATAGAGCCTGTCGACCGCGTCGGCCGCGTGGTGAAGCTGGTCGAGCACGACACCCGCCTCGGCGATGACGGTGTTGGAGATGGCATCGATCTCGCGGATGCGGTTGAGCCGCGACAGCGACAGGACCACCTGGCCGCCGGAACGATCCGGGACCTGGCCGCCGACGAGGCCGGTGTTGCCGCCCTGCGGCACCACCGGCGTGCGCGTCTCGGTGGCGAGCCGCATGATCGCGCTCACCTCCTCGACGCTGCTAGGCCTGAGCACCAGCGAGGTCGCGCCCGTGAACAGCCCGCGCGGCTCGTGGACGTAGGGCTCGATGTCGGCGTTCTGTCTGACGACATAACGCTCGCCGACGATCGCGGTGAAGCGCTCGGCAAGCGCTGGGTCTAGGCCGTTCGGGTTCTGGGTCATGGGGTGAAGCTAGTTTCAGCCGTGCGGATTGTCACGAGGGGCTGCGGCGCGCGCCAGCCGGTCATTGATCGCCTCGCCGAGTTCCGCCACGGGGACCGGCTCGACGGCGATGGAGGCGGCGCCGCTGTGGTCCAGTGCCTGGAGGTGCGAGAACAGGTTGGCGGCCGCCTCGCGCAGGTCGCCGGTCTCGGAGAGGTTCAGGAAGGCGCGGGCCGCCTGCCAGCCCTCGGCGCGCTGCGGCCCAAAGCCGAGCAGCGCCTCCCCCTCATCGACGCTGTCGGCATTGAGGCGCATGGCGGCGCCCGGAGCATAGTGCGAGGCCAGCATGCCCGGCGCCTCGATGCCCGCGGTGACGCCGCGCAGCAGCGGCTGGCCGGCCACCGCCTCGATCTCGCCGGCCGCGATGCCGCCCGGGCGCAACAGCCGCACCCTGTCGCCCTCGACCTTGACGATGGTCGATTCGAGCCCAACCGATGTCTGTCCGCCGTCGACGACCAACGGTATCCTGCCGCCGAGGTCGCGCGCCACGGCCTCGCCGCTGGTCGAGCTGATCTTGCCCGAGGTATTGGCGCTGGGGGCCGCGAGCGGTCGCCCCAGCCTCGCGATCAGCTTGCCGCCGAAGCCCATGGGCATCCTGAGGGCGATCGTGTCGAGCCCGGCGGTGACCAGCGGGTGGATGCCAAATTCGGGTCTGAGCGGCACGACCAGCGTCAGCGGCCCCGGCCAGAACCTGTCGGCCAGCCTGCGCGACAGCGGATCGAACATGCCGATGCGCTCGGCCATCTCCATGTCGGCGACATGGGCGATCAGCGGATTGAAGCGCGGCCGCCCCTTGGCCTCGAATATGCGCGCGACCGCCGCGCCGTTGGTGGCATCGCCGGCGAGCCCGTAGACGGTCTCGGTCGGAATGGCCACCACCTCGCCGGCGTCGAGCAGCGCGAGTGCGCGATCCATCGCCTTGTCCGCCGGGATCAGTTCGGTCACGTCGTCGTTTCCCTGTTCACCCGGTCCCTAACGCGGGGTGGCCGCTGCGGCAAGGCCGCTGCCATCGAGAATCGCCAGACAGCTAAAATGCGCGGCATCCGCGAAATCGGGCCGCAACCCGCCGCGATTAGGATGCGCCCGAAAATTCGTTTCGACCCCCCGAGGGACAAATGCAGGTCTTTGCCGCGTTTCTTGCCGTCGCCGTTGTGGCGGCCGCCCCCGTCTATGCCTCGTCGATCGTCGAGCTCGGCGGCAACACCGCCGGTCCGTCGATCGTCGTGTCCGGAGACGCCGGCCGGTCGGCCTCGGTCATCGAACGCGGCACGCCGGCGGTCGATACGGGCAAGGTGGCGGCCATCGTCAGCCGGCCGGTGCGCATGGGCCCGGCGCCTCTGGTCATCCGCGGCGGCGAAGTCGGCGCCTCCTCGCCGCGACCTGCTGCGGTCGCGGCCGCGCCCGCCGGCAACGCACCGGCACAACCGGCCGCAGCCGCCGCTCCGGCGCCCGAGCCGGCCAAGGCCGACAGCGTCACGGTCGACCCCGCCTACCCGGAGACCGAATAGGCGGGCCTAACGCGTCACTTCGACCTAGCCGGCGATCTTGGAGAAGTCGGCGACCTGGTCGGTGGCGGCGCGGATGCGGGCAAGCAGCGCCAGGCGGTTCGCCCGCACGGCTACGTCCTCGTCATTGACCAGAACCTTCTCGAAGAATGAATCGACCGGCTCGCGCAGCACGCTGAGCGCGCGCATGGCGCCGGAGAAGTCCTCGTTGCGGATCGCCTGGCCGGCTTCGCTCACAGCCTGGTTGACCGGCACGAACAGCGCGTTTTCTGCCGGCTCGCGGAACAGGCCCGGGTCGACGCCGTCGGCCACGACCGTGCCCTTCTTCTCCTCGGCGGCCAGGATGTTGGCGGCGCGCTTGGTGCCGGCGAGCAGGTTCCTGCCGTCGTCGCTGTCGAGGAAGTGTCCCAGCGCCTCGACGCGGCGCGTGATGGTCAACAGATCGTCCGCGTCGGGCGTGATCACCGCGTCGATCAGGTCGTAGCGGGCGCCGAGCTCGCGCAGGTACACCTTCAGCCGGTCGTGGAAGAAGGCCAGCAGGTCGGCCTTGAGCGGTGCCGCGTGCTCGATCGTGTCGCGGCGGATTTCCGCCTCGAAGGCGGCAAGCGCGTTGTCGACGTCCTGCTCGCCGTCGACGTCGCCGGTGTCGAGCTTCGCCTGCCCGGCCTCGAACTCGTCGATCCGCTTCTCGATCGAGGCTTCCGCGAGCTGGGTCAGCGCCGCATCGAACAGCGTCTTGAGCGGCAGCTTGCCGCGGGCGGCGAGAATGATGCGGATGACGCCGAGTGCGGCGCGGCGCAGCGCATAGGGATCCTTCGAGCCCGTGGGCTTCTCGTCGATGGTCCAGAAGCCGACCAGCGTGTCGAGCTTGTCGGCCAGCGCGACGGTCACCGACACCGGGTCGGTCGGCACGCGGTCGGACGGGCCCTGCGGCTTGTAGTGCTCCTCGAGCGCCGCCGCCACCGAGGGGCTTTCGCCCTGCAGCAACGCATATTTGCGGCCCATGGCGCCCTGGAGCTCGGGGAACTCGCCGACCACCTCAGTCTGGAGATCGGCCTTGGCCAGCACCGCGGCACGTTCGGCGAGCCTGGGATCGGCGCCCACCAGCGGCGCGATCTCGCGGGCCAGCGCGCGGATGCGCTCGACCCGCGCCCCTTGCGTGCCCAGCTTGGCGTGGAAGGTGACGCCGAGATGGTCGAGCCGCGCCATGCGCTGGTCGAGCGGCTTGCTCAGGTCGAGCCCGAAGACCAGTGCCGACTCCTTCAGCGTGTCGAGGTCCGGCAGGTCGCCCTGGTCGGTCTTCCAGAAATAGAGGGCGTCGGAGAGGCGGGCGCGCACCACCTTGCCGTTGCCGTGGGCGATTTCCCTGCCGCCGTCCTTGGCCTCGATGTTGGAGGTCAAAAGGAAGTGGTGCGAAAGCGCGTCCTCGCTGCCCTGCGGCCGCGTCACGAAGCACTTCTGGTTGGCGCGGATGGTGAGCCGGATCACCTCGGCCGGGATTGCGAGGAAGGCATCCTCGAACTGCCCCATCAGCACCACCGGCCATTCGACGAGCCCCGAGACCTCGTCCAGCAGCCCCTCGTCCTCGACCAGGTCGAGGCCCTGGGCAAAGGCCAGGTTGCGCGCGTCGGCAAGGATCATTTCCTTGCGGCGCTCGGCGTCGATGACGACCTTGGCCGCCTCGAGCTTGGCCGCATAGTCGTCGAAGCGGCGCACCGTGATCGCCTCGGGCGCGTGGAAGCGGTGGCCATAGGTGACATTGCCGGAGCGGATGCCGTCGATCTCGAAGTCGATCACGACGGGCTCCTCGGTCTCCGGCCCGAAGGTGCAGACGATCGATTGCAGCGGCCGCACCCAGCGCAGGCTGCCCGGCCTGGCCGAGGCCGGGCCCCAGCGCATCGACTTGGGCCACGGGAAGGTCTTGACGATCCCGGGCATCAGCTCGGCGACGATCTCTTCGGCGGCACGGCCGGGCTTGGAGATGTGGGCGACGTAGAAATCGCCCTTCTTCGGGTCGCTGTGGACATGCGCCTCGGCGATCGAGGCGAGGCCGGCGCTGCGCAGGAAACCCTGGATCGCCGCCTCGGGCGCCTTGGTGCTCGGGCCCTTGCGCTCCTCGCGGATGTCCTTCGAGCGGGCGGTCAGGCCGCGGATGTCGAGCGTCAGGCGCCGCGGCGTCCAGTATTCGCGCGCCGCCTCATAGGTCAGGCCGGCCTCGACCAGGCCGTCGGTCAGCATCTTCTTCAGATCGCCGGCCGCCTTGCGCTGCATGCGGGCGGGGATTTCTTCGGAACGCAACTCAAGAAGCAGATCGGGCATCGGACGGCTCACACGGGGCAATTGGTCCGCGCGGAATAGCAACTCATCCGCCCGCTGTCACCTTCCCACGCGCGATTGCGAAATTTGCCGCGCCTTGTCGGCACGTCCGCGGCGAAATCGTCCTCTGGGCAGACATTCCCGTGAACCAGTCAGCGCGCTGAAGCGACCAACGCTCAGGCAGACACCTTTTGGCTCGACGACGATGAAAACCGCTACCGCCCTCCTCCACATCCTCGCGCTCAGCGCCCTGCTCGCCATGCATGTGGCGGCCCCGGCCGAATTCAGGATGCCGGGCGTGCGCAGGGCGCTGCAGACGATAAATGGCGAGGTCGTCCAGTCGCACCTTCCGGAGGGACTGGAAATGGCTATGGCCGCTTAGCTCAACGTTGGAGGCGGGTCAGATCGTCAGCCCGCCGGCTTCCGTCTGCAGGAATGCCTCGCCGCAAGCCTTGGCAAGGTTGCGGACCCGCAGGATGTAGCTCTGCCGCTCGGTCACCGAGATGACGCCGCGCGCGTCGAGCAGGTTGAAGACGTGGCTGGCCTTGATGGCCTGGTCGTAGGCTGGAAACACCATCTTGTGCTGGGCGGAATTTCCGCCCTCCGCCGGCGCGCCGGCGGCCAGCAGCGCCTTGCACTCGGCTTCCGCGTCATCGAAGTGGCGGAGCAGCATGGCGGTGTTGGCGTATTCGAAATTGTGGCGCGAATATTCCTGCTCGGCCTGCAGGAAAACCTCGCCATAGGTGACCTTGTCGTCGCCCTCGAGGCCGTTGAAATTGAGGTCGTAGACGTTGTCGACGCCCTGCACATACATGGCCAGACGCTCGAGGCCGTAGGTCAGCTCGCCTGCGACGGGAGCGCATTCGATACCGCAGACCTGCTGGAAATAGGTGAACTGCGACACTTCCATGCCGTCGCACCAGCACTCCCAGCCCAGCCCCCAGGCGCCGAGCGTCGGGCTTTCCCAATCGTCCTCGACGAAGCGGATGTCGTGCACCAGGGGATCGATGCCGATCGCCTTCAGCGAGCCGAGATAGAGTTCCTGCAGGTTGGCCGGGTTGGGCTTCAGGATCACCTGGTACTGGTAGTAATGCTGCAGCCGGTTCGGGTTCTCGCCGTAGCGGCCGTCCTTGGGCCGGCGCGAGGGCTGCACATAGGCAGCGTTCCAGCGCTTCGGTCCGAGCGCCCGCAAGGTGGTGGCTGGGTGGAACGTGCCGGCGCCCACTTCCATGTCGTAGGGCTGCAGGATGATGCAGCCGCGCTCAGCCCAGTAATTGTGCAGCGTCAGGATCAGCCCCTGGAACGAGCGGCTGGGATGCATGTGGGCGGGCAGATTGTTGGTCACGGGCAAAGCTCGATCATTGGCGCGCGCCCCAAAGAAAACGGGGCCTGAGTGGCCCCGTCCTATTCCGACCAAAGATGAGGGTCAAGCAGCGGCAGCTTCCGGCCGGTCCCGCGTCACTTGCCCGGCAGCCGCAATTCCTGGCCCGGCGCGATCCGGCCGGGATCGCCGCGCAGGTCGGGATTGAGGTCGAGGATCTCGCGATAGCGGTCGCCGTCGCCCAGGACTTCGTTGGCGATCGACCAGAGCGACTGCCCCGGCTGGACCTTGTAGGCGGCGGGAATGACCTTGGCGGCGGCATCGGCGGTCGCGGGCCTGTCGACCTCGCTCTTCTTCTGTCCATCCGTCGCGGCCGGCTGCTCTGGAGCCGCGGGCTGCTTGAGCGGCGATTCCTGGGCCGTCGGCTTCTCCGGCAGGTCCGGCAGCCCCTCGGCGATCTTCTTCTCCACCTCGGCCAGAAGGTTCGGCTCGGGCTTCATGTCGCGCGCATGGCGCCACTGGAAGGTGGCCTCCAGCTTGCGCCCGACCCGCCAGTAGGCGTCGCCGAGATGGTCGTTGACCACCGGATCGTCGGGTTTCAGCGAGACGGCCCGCTCCAATTCGCGCACCGCGTCGTCGTAGCGGCCGAGACGGTAATAGGCCCAACCGAGCGAATCGACGATGTAGCCGTCGCTGGGTCGCAGGTCGACGGCCTTCTTGATCATCGCGAGGCCTTCCTCGAGATTGGTGTTCATGTCGACCCACGAATAGCCGAGATAGTTGAGCACCTGCGGCTGGTTGGGGAACATCTCCAGGGCCCTGCGGAAATTGGGCTCGGCCTTCGGCCATTTCTTCAGCCGTTCATAGGCGATGCCGCGCTGGTAGAAGATGTTCCAGTTGGCGTTGGTCGGCGTCTTCAGCCGCTCGACCGCCTTGTCGTAGACCTCGGCGGCGGCGCGATAATTGTCGGTGGACGCATAGACCCCGCCCAGCGCGAGGTAGCCGCGCATGTCGTCGGGATTCTGCTCGACCAGGGCCGACAGGTGCTTGATGGCCTCGTCGGGGCGCTTGAGGTCGGCGAGGTTGAGGCCGAGCTGCAGTTCCGACAGGCGCTTGAGCGGCGAGCTGGCCGGGACACGGCGATAGAGCTCGATCGCCCCTTCTCCGTCCTGCTGCTGCTCGGCGACGGCCGCGAGCTGCACCAGCAGTTCGTCGCTCTCCGGCTTGAGCGCCAGCGCATATTGCAGATAGAGCCGGACAAAGGGCTCGCCGCCGCCGCGATTGAGCGCCGTGGACAGATTGAGCAGGATCTCGGCCGCGCCGTCGCTGGGTCCGGACACGAGCGGCGGGATCTTCTCACCCTTGTTGATCTGGTCGCGCAGCGCAGCGATCGGCAGCTTGCCGGGCGAGAACTCGTCGGCGCGGTCGAGGACCGCGAGCGCCTCCTTGCTCTTGCCGTCGCGCGCCAGGAAGCCGGCATAGGCCTCGGCCGCGCGCATCCAGGTCTCCGGCGCGGCACTGCCGGCGCCAAGATTGTCGATGGCCGAGCGATAGACCTTGTCGGCCTTGACCTTGTCGCCGGCGGCATCCGCGATCAGGGCGCCGTGGTAGGCCTTGAACAGCTCGTACCATTCCGGCCCCTCGAGCTTTTCGAGGAACCCGAGCGCGTCCGCGGGTCGGCCTTCGCCCTGCTTCGCCCAGGCCGTCATGGTTCCGGTGATGAGCCGGTCGAGATCGGATTCGAGCGCCAGCTTCAGCCAGTTCTCGGCAGCCGTATAGTCCTTCTTGCGGATGGCATCGACGGCGAGCGCGAGCCGCGAGAAGCGCTCCGCCTCGGGAACCGTCTTCAGCATCTGCGCATAGGGCAGCGATTCGTCGAAATGCCCCTGGGCGATAAGGGCAAGCATCACGCTCTGCTGCAGCGAAGCATCCTGCGGATCGAAGGCCAGCGCGCGCTTGTAATAGGCGATCGCGCTGCCGAGGTCGTCGTCGGCCTCGGCGATCTGCGCCGCAAGATATGCCCCCGAGAACGAGTTTATCTCGACCGGGTCCGTGGGCTGTTTGGCATATCCCGGCTGGGTCAGGGCGGAAAAGCCGGCCAGAGCCGCCAGCCCGAGGAGCCAGATTGCGCGTCGCTGCCGCATGAATGTCCTTCCTAGTCGGATCGTACGGTCCTCATGCCACCCGAAACGGGTTTCATTCCGCGACCGGTTGTCGGTACCAAGCATGGCCTTTTTGGGGTCGCGCTTCAATCCGCCGCGGTTGCAGAATTCGACAACCGGCTAGCGACTTGCAGAAAGGCAACGCCCGTCTTCGGTCAGCTGCGGCTAGACGACGCGGCTGATGCAGAAGTCGATGACGTCGAGCAGTGCCGCCTTCTGCGGCGTGTTCTCCAGCGGCGCCAGAGCATCGCGCGCAATCTCGCCGAAATGGCTGGCACGCCCGATCGTATCGGCGATCGCGCCGTGCCGCGCCATCAGGCCGATGGCCTTCTCCAGGGCTGCGTCGTCCGAGGCGCCCTCCTCGATCGCGCTCTTCCAGAATGCCCGCTCGCCCGCGGTGCCGCGGCGATAGCTCAGGATCACCGGAAGCGTCACCTTGCCCTCGCGGAAGTCGTCGCCGACATTCTTGCCGAGGTCCTTGCTGGAGCCGCCATAGTCGAGCGCATCGTCGATCAGCTGGAAGGCGAGGCCGAGGTTCATGCCGTAGGAGCGCAGCGCCGCCTTGTCGTTCTTCGACGCGCCGGCGATCACGGGGCCGACCTCAGCGGCCGCCGAGAACAGCGCGGCGGTCTTGGCCTTGATGACGGCGAAGTGCTCGTCCTCGGTGGTCTCGAGATTCTTCGCGGCCGCGAGCTGCATGACCTCGCCCTCGGCGATGATCGAAGCCGCAGTCGACAGGATGTCGAGCGCCTCGAGCGAACCGACGTCGACCATCATGCGGAAGGCCTGGCCGAGCAGGAAATCGCCGACCAGCACGCTCGCCTGGTTGCCCCAGATGGTGCGCGCCGTCTTCTTGCCGCGCCGCAGGTCGCTCTCGTCGACGACGTCGTCATGCAGAAGCGTCGCCGTGTGCATGAACTCGACCGCGGTCGCGAGCTTGACGTGGTGGTCGCCGGAATAGCCGAACATCTGAGCTGCGGCCAGCGTCAGCATCGGCCGCAGCCGCTTGCCGCCGGACGAGATCAGGTGGTTGGCCACCTCCGGGATCATCTCGACATCGGAACCGGCCTTGGACAGGATCAGCTTGTTGACCCTGGCCATGTCGGCCGAGGTCAGGTCGATCAAATCCTTGATCGACGCGGCTTCCCGCTTCCCCTTCTCGATGTTGAGAACGACACCCAAGGCCAATACTCCCGTTACACAGACGCGCGGTCGCGCGCGCAGCTTTTAGGCGATTCTATGGCGGCATGCACTGCACCTGCAAGTGGCGAATTGGCGCGGAACGACAAGTGCCGTTTACTTCGCCGCGCCGAACTGCAAATTTCGTGCCCATGATCGAGCTCATCCGCACCAACGACGCCGTCATCCTGTCCTTCGTGCAATCGCTGCTGCGCGATGCCGGCATCGGCTGCTTCATCGCCGACCAGAACATGAGCGTGCTCGACGGCTCGATCGGCATCCTGCCGCGCCGCATCCTCATCGACGAGGACGACGCCGACGAGGCCCGCCAGTTGCTCAAGGATGCCGGCATCGAGCACGAAATCCGCCGCAAGTGACGGCCGTGCCGCAACATCCCGGCGGCCCGCCCCTGCCTCCGCACACGCTTGACGCCTTCCACCGCGGCGACTTCTGGCTGGTGCAGCCGAAGAAGGGCGGGCACAGGGCCGGCATGGACGCGATGATGCTCGCCGCCGCCGTCCCCACGGGCTTTCAGGGTCAGCTCGCGGATTTCGGCGCCGGAGCGGGTGCCGCCGGGCTCGCAGTCGCCTCGCGTTGCAAGGGCGCGCATGCGCTGCTGGTCGAGCTGACCGCGGAAATGGCGGCCTTCGCCCGGGCGACGCTGGCCCATCCCTCAAATGCAGCCATCGGCACGCGGGCCTCGGTGCTGGTGGCGGACGTGGCGCTCTCCGGCAAGGCCAGGGCCGCGGCCGGGCTGGCCGACGGCTCGCTCGACTGGGTCATCATGAACCCGCCCTTCAATCCCGCCCACCACCGGCCGACCCCGGACGCGCTGAAACGGCAGGCGCATGTCATGGAGGACGGCCTGTTCGAAAGCTGGATCCGAACTGCTGCGGCGGTGGTCAAGCCGCGCGGCGGCTTCGCCATCATCGCCCGGCCTGAATCGCTCGCCGCCATCCTCGGGGCCATGGCCGGCCGCTTCGGCAAGGCCGAAGTCGTCCCCGTGCATCCACGCGCCGACGCGCCCGCCATCCGGGTCATCGTCCGCGCCGTCCGGGCATCGCGCGCGACGATGGCGCTTTGCCCGCCGCTCGTCCTTCACGACGAGAGCGACAGGTTCTCGCAACGTGCCGACGACATAAACAACGGCCGCTCGTCGCTTTTCGGTGATTGAGCATCCCCCAGGATTGCGGATTGCAGAAGAATGCATACATCCCGCATGACAGATACCGGAGAACCCGCGCCGTGAAAAAGCTGATCCGCCGCCTGCTGCCCAAGTCGATGCGCCCGGGCGAGGTGACGATCCCGGTCATCCGCCTGCAAGGGGCGATCATGTCGGGAGGCGGCCAGTTCCGCCCGACCCTGTCGCTCGCCACCACCGCCGGCCTGATCGAGAAGGCCTTCTCGTTCCCGGCCGCACCCGTCGTCGCCATCTCGGTCAATTCGCCCGGCGGCTCGCCGGTCCAGGCGCGGCTCATCTACAAGCGCATCCGCGACCTCGCCGCCGAGAAGAACAAGAAGGTGCTGGTGTTCGTCGAGGACCTCGCCGCCTCGGGCGGCTACATGATCGCCGTCGCCGGCGACGAGATCATCGCCGATCCGTCCTCCATCGTCGGCTCGATCGGGGTGGTGTCGTCCTCCTTCGGCTTCCCGGAGCTGTTGAAGAAGATCGGCGTCGAGCGCCGGGTCTACACCGCGGGCAAGAACAAGGCGACGCTCGATCCGTTCCAGCCCGAGAAGAAGGAGGACGTCGATCGGCTGAAGAAGCTGCAGGTCGAGGTGCACGAGACCTTCATCGAGCTGGTCAAGGAACGCCGTGGCGCCAAGCTCAAGGACGATCCCGACCTGTTCACCGGCCTGTTCTGGTCCGGCAAGCGCAGCCTGGAACTGGGCCTGGTCGACGGGCTCGGCGACATGCGCACCGTCCTCAAGGACCGCTACGGGCCGAAGACCGAGCTCAGGCTGATCACGCCGCCGCGCGGGCTGTTCGGGCGCAGGCTCGGCATGTTCGGCTCGTCCTCGCCCGTGCTGACGCCCGACATCGCCGCCTCGATCGCCTCCGGGCTCGTGGATGCGGCGGAAGAACGCGCCCTGTGGGGCCGCTTCGGACTTTGAAAATGGCCAGGCGGGGGACTATCATTTGCCCCTGCCCTGATCGGCCGGCGGGGCCACCGCCCGGCAAGGGAGGAAAACGGCAATGCCTCAGCTGATCTTCTTCGCGCTCGTCGTCGTCGTCGCCTATGTCGGCTATCGCTCGTTCATCAGGGAGGCCGACCGGGTGACCGCCAAAGTGCGCCGCCACGAGAAGCAGCGCCAGACCGGCGCCGACGGTACGCTGGTCAAGGACCCCAAGACCGGCGAATACCGGCTCGAGAAGGATTGACGGGCAGCCCGTGACCTTCGACGCCGTTCCGCTCGCCGAACTCGCCCCGGCCAAGATCAATCTCGCGCTGCACGTCACCGGACGCCGCGCCGACGGCTACCATCTGCTCGAAAGCCTGGTGGTGTTCGCCGAGCTCGGCGACACCATCACCGTGTCGGCCGCCGACGAGGACCGGTTCGTGGTCGACGGCCCGTTCGCGGCGCTGGTCCCGCTCGACGGCGCAAACCTCGTGCTGCGCGCCCGCGACGCGCTGCGGGCGGCCTATCCCGCGCACGCATCCCGCCCGGTCGCGATCTCGCTTGAGAAGAACCTGCCGGTGGCATCGGGCATCGGCGGCGGATCGAGCGACGCCGCAGCGGCGATCAGGGCGCTTGCGCGGCTCTGGGGCCTGCCGGCGACGGCCTCCGAACTCGCGCAGCTCGCCCTGCCGCTCGGCGCCGACCTGCCGATGTGCCTCACGGCCAGGCCGCTGGTCGCACGCGGCATCGGCGAGGAACTGCAGCCGGTCGACAGCCTGCCATGCCTTGCGCTCGTCCTCGTCAATCCCGGCATCGGCGTCGAGACGCCGAAAGTCTTCAGGGCGCTGGCTTCGCGCGACAACCAGCCGCTTGCGGCGCTGCCCGAAGCTGCGGCAATCGTCGAATGGCTGGCCTCGTCGCGCAACGATCTCGAAGCGCCGGCGATCGCGATCGAGCCGTCGATCGCCGACGCCCTGGCTGCGCTTCGGCGCGCCGGCGCCGCCTTCGCCCGCATGTCGGGTTCCGGCGCGACCTGCTTCGGCATCTTCGATAGTCCAGAGGCCGCCCGGGACGCGGCGGCCTCGATCGCAGCCGGGCGGCCCGGCTGGTTCACCGCCGCCACCACCACCAGGAGCTGAGCAAGATGGCAAGCGAGCCCCGTCCCTTCATCCCGGTCCGCATCGCCGTGCTCACCGTCTCCGACACGCGCACGCTCGCCGACGACAAGTCCGGCCAGACGCTGGCCGACCGGATCACCGAGGCCGGGCATATCCTCGCGCTCCGCCACATCGTCACCGACGACAAGGACAAGATCCGGCAATGCGTGGCCGCCTGGTCGCGCGATCCCGACATCGACGTCATCATCACCACCGGCGGTACCGGCTTCACCGGCCGCGACGTGACGCCCGAGGCGCTGGAGCCGCTGTTCGAGAAGCGCATGGACGGCTTCTCCGAAGTCTTCCACCGCATCTCCTACGACAAGATCGGCACCTCGACGATCCAGTCGCGCGCCACCGGCGGCGTCGTCAACGCCACCTTCGTCTTTGCGCTTCCCGGGTCGCCCGGCGCCTGTCGCGACGCCTGGGACGGCATCCTCAAGCCGCAGCTCGACTACCGGCACATGCCCTGCAACTTCGTGGAGATCATGCCGCGGCTCGACGAGCACCTGCGGCGCGGCGGCAAATAGGCCTGAGATCAGCAGGGCTTGATCGGTTCTTGTCCCCCATTTGGGCCTGATTTCGATCACCCCCTCACCGGTTCGCCCCTTCGACAGGCTCAGGGGCGAACCACCTTTCCCCCACTTCGCGAGGGAGAGGAATCATCAATCGCCGACGCTGCGATTCCTCTCCCCCAATTGGGGGAGAGGTGCCGAGCAAAGCGAGGCGGTGAGGGGGAGGGCCGTGAAGGTCAACCTTCGAGGCCAATGCCGCTGGTCAGTTCCGCGCCGGCGCGACCACGATTTCGGCTTCCAGCGTCTTCATCGCCAGGCCTCGGGCGATGCCTTCCGCATCGGCGCCGTTGCGGCCGAGAACGGCAGCCTGCTTCCTTGTGATCACCAGACCCTGCTCCAAAGCGCGCGGCCTCGACGTGACCCGCGCCCAGAACGGGCGGGCGCTCGCCTTCGAGCGGGCGAAGCGCGCTGCCATCGCAAGCTTGGCCGCATGGCGCATGACGTCGTCGGTCCACCCCTCCGCCAGCCGCGCGCCGGGCTCGAGCAGCAGCAGCCAGTCGCCCTTGGCCTGGGCGATGCCCGTCTTGATGCCGCCATCGGCGAGGAACACGCAGCCGGCATGCTCGGCGACATAGTGGGTCTGGTCGGTCGAGCCCCGGTCGCAGACGATCACCTCGCGGACGACGCCCTCGACGGCACCGCTAATCAGCGAGGCCAGCGTGCGCGCCAGCCCCTCCTCGTCGTTCCGCGTTTCGATCAGCACGCTCAGCATCCCTAGCCGCATATCCGAAAGCCGGCCGCGGCGCCAGCCATCCCTCATGCAGCACAAAGTTCTTGCTTTGTTCTACTCCATAAAATAGGAATAGTTTCATGTCGGACGAATCGACGCCCGGCAGGCTTCCCATCGGGAGACGGCGAAATGGAACCCATAGCGCGTGCCGACGTCGCGGCCTTCGGAGCCGGCAGGTCAGGGATGGCCAATGCCATGATCGAAGACAGCGGCATCCGCGTCCACCAGGAGCGCAGGCGCGGCCGTGGCGCCGGCGTCAACCCTTCGGGGCGCTACGAGCCGGTCAGCCGGCACGTCTTCGACGACGGCTGGAGCACCATCGAGGAACTGCCGCCGTTCAAGACCGAAGTGCAGGTCGAGAAGCCGCGCACCATCATCACCCGCAACGACTCGCCGGACATCTCCTTCGACCGCTCGATCAATCCCTATCGCGGTTGCGAGCACGGCTGCGTCTACTGCTTCGCCAGGCCGACGCACAGCTACATGGGCCTGTCGGCCGGGCTCGACTTCGAGTCCAAGCTCTTCGCCAAGCCCGACGCGGCGCGGCTGCTCGACCGCGAGCTTTCGAGGGACGGCTATCAGCCGCGCACCATCGCCATCGGCACCAACACGGATCCCTACCAGCCGATCGAGAAGCACTGGCGCATCATGCGCGAGGTGCTCGAAGTGCTCGAGGCGCGCAACCATCCGGTCGGCATCGTCACCAAGTCCGCACTGGTCACGCGCGACATCGACATCCTCGCCCGCATGGCCGAGAAGGGTCTCGCCAAGGTGGCGCTGTCGGTGACGACGCTCGACCGGCTCCTGGCGCGAACCATGGAGCCGCGGGCGGCGACGCCGACGAAGCGGCTGGAGGCGATACGCCAGCTTTCCGATGCCGGCATCCCGGTTTCGGTCATGGTGGCGCCGATCGTTCCCGGCCTCACCGACCAGGAGATCGAACGCATCCTCGATTCCGCGCGCGCCGCCGGCGCGACCGGCGCAGGCTACGTGGTGCTGCGCCTGCCGCTCGAAGTCAGCCCGATCTTCAAGGACTGGCTGCTGCGCCATTATCCGGACAGCTACCGGCACGTGATGTCGCTGATCCGCTCGATGCGCGACGGCAAGGACTATGATTCGGAATGGGGCAAGCGCATGCGCGGCAAGGGCCCCTATGCGTGGCAGATCGGCCGCCGCTTCGAGATCGCCGCCAAGCGCCTCGGCCTTAACTCCGAGCGTACCCCGCTTCGAACCGACCTGTTCAAGGCGGCTCCCAAGGAGCACGAGCAGCTCATGCTGCTCTGACGGCCGCGGGGCGCCGCCCCGCGACTGCGAGTTCCGTCCGGCCTCCCCCCGTGGCCAGTAGACGGTGCCTTCCCTGACCGCTGCCCCTGTGGTCTGGAGGGTCTTGCGGAGAATCGGAGCCGATGCGAGCATCGCCGCACCATGGCTCGCCCGCGTTCCGATTCTCCGCTTCTCTTTGAAATCGTGGAAAAGCCCGATTTCTCCTTCGAACGGAAGGCGATCGCCGCCGGCCATTGGCCCTGCGCGGGGCTCGACGAGGCCGGACGCGGCCCGCTCGCGGGACCCGTGGTCGCCGCTGCGGTGGTGCTCGATCCCGACAACATCCCCGACGGTCTGGACGATTCCAAGCGCCTGACCGCGCAGCAGCGCGAAGCCTTGTTCGACGAGGTGCTCAAGAAAGCGCTCGGCGTGGCCGTCGCTTCGGTCTCGGCCGACACCATCGACCGCACCGACATACGCAAGGCCAGCCTGGAGGCGATGCGCCGGGCGCTCGCCGGCCTGCCGCTGGCGGCGAGGTCTGCTCTCGCCGACGGCCGGGACGTGCCGCCCGGGCTTGCCTGCACCTGCCGGGCCCTGGTCAAGGGCGACCAGCGCTCGCAGTCGATCGCAGCCGCGTCCATCGTCGCCAAGGTGACCCGCGACCGCATGATGTCCGCCTGCGGCGCCAACGACAATCGCTACGGCTTCGAGATCCACATGGGCTACGCGACCGCGCGCCATCGCGCCGCGATCGTCGAACATGGCGCAGCACTCCGCATCCACCGGGTCTCGTTTGCGCCGTTCAAGGACTGAAGGCGGCCAACCGGCAGAGTGTCCTCCGCGGCTCGCCCTTCGGGCTCGCGCCTCAGGATAGGACCGGGGACGAGAAGGGGGGGCTCCGGTAGCCCTCATGGTGAGCCTGTCGAACCACGAGGGCGCTTGGCGCTATACCCTGATTGCCCCAAAACCCGTGGTTCGACAGGCTCACCATGAGGGTTTTGGGGGAGCCCGTCATCCGGCCTGTTGGGCCCGCCGACAGCGCCCCCAGCGTCCTCACCCTGAGCTGCGAGTCCAAGGGCGAGCCTCGAAGGACGTCCACTTCCTGCCTACGCCCCAGGGTGCAACGCGACCCCGCAAACAAAAAAAGCCGCCGGAAATCCAGCGGCTCTTTCCTGTTCTCGAGGCGGGCTCGCTCAGTTGAGCTTGCCCTTCACTTCCTGAACCGAGCTCTTGAACAGCTCGGCGGCCGTCTTGGCGTCCGCCTTGCCGGCAAGCAGCTGGCGCGAAGCCTCGACGGCGAGATCCACCGCATTGGCGCGGACCTCGTTGATCGCCTCGCGTTCGGCCTGGCCGATCTTGAGCTCGGCAAGAGCGGTGCGGCGGGCGACGTATTCCTCGGTCTTGGCGTGGGCCTCTTCGGCGAGAAGGCCAGCTTCGCGCTTGGCAATCTCGACGATCTCAGCCGCTTCCTTTTCCGCTTCTTTGCGCTTGCGCTGGTATTCCGCGAGCAGCTGCTGAGCCTCTTCGCGGAGCTTGCGGGCGTCCTCGAGTTCGGTGCGGATGCGATCCGCGCGGTCGTCGAGCGACTTCGAGATCATGCCCGGCACCTTCAGGTAGAGCACGATGGCGACGAAGATGAAGAAAGCAACTGTGGCCCAGAATGTGGCGTCCATGGCCCTCTCCCTTACTTGCCCGCGGCCTTGACGGCAGCGGCGATGGCGGCCTTGTCGATCTTGCCGGCACCCAGCGCCTCGACGATCGCCGCGGTCGTGTCCTCCGCGATGGAGCCCACTTCCTTCATGGCGTTGGCCTTGATCGTGGCGATGCGCGCCTCTGCGGCGGCAAGCTTCTGTTCGAGGCCGGCCTCGACTTCCTTGCGCTTGGCTTCGGCCTCGGCCTTGGCAGCGTCACGCGCTTCCTGGCCGATGGCGCCCGCCTTGGCCTTGGCCGTGGCGAGGTCCTGTTCGTATGCGGCAACGGCCGCATCCGCCTCGGACTTCATGCGAGCGGCCTGGTCGAGATCGCCGGCGATGCGATCGCGACGAACCTCGAGCGTGCCGCCGACGCGCGGAAGCACGACCTTGCTCAAGAAGAGGTAGAACAGACCGAAAGTGATCGCGAGCCACAGGATCTGCGACGGATAGGTCGTCGAATCGAAAGGCGGAAATACCTTCTCGCCGCCCTGTTCGGTGGTCGTGGCCGTACCGTGCGCTTCTGCACCGGCTTGGGTTTGAGCTTCTCCCGCCGCAGGCGCTACTTCCTCGGCGTAACCCGGTGTCACAAACATCTCTTTCCCCTGTCCAACTCGACCGGCCGCCTTGGGCGGCCGGCACAATCGTCAGCCTGGCTCTTACGCGAAGAGCAGCAGGAGGGCGATGAGCAGCGAGAAGATGCCCAGAGCTTCCGTCACGGCGAAGCCGAACACCAGGCGGCCGAACTGGCCGTCAGCAGCCGACGGGTTGCGCAGGGCGCCCGAGAGGTAGCTGCCGAAGATGTTGCCGAGGCCGAGGGCCGTGCCGGCCATGCCGAACGTAGCCAGACCGGCGCCGAGGTACTTTGCTGCTTCTGCTTCCATTTTCAAACTCCTTGGTGGAACTGTTGGATTTTCTTACGCGCGGCGGAACACCCGCCGATTCTGGTCAGTGTCCGGGATGGACCGCGTCGTTGAGGTACATGCAGGTCAGCACTGCAAACACGTAGGCTTGCAGGAACGCGACCAGCACTTCCAGGGCAGTGATCGCGACCGTCATCATCAGCGGCAGCACCGAGCCGGCGATGCCGAACGCGCCGAGCGCGCTGAGCGAAGTCACGAAACCGGCGAAGACCTTCACCGTGATGTGTCCCGCCAGCATGTTGGCGAACAGACGGACCGAGAGGCTGACCGGGCGCGAGAGGAACGAGATCACCTCGATGACGACCACCAGCGGCACCAGGATCCCCGGGATGCCGCTCGGCACGAAAAGCTTGAGGAAGCCGAAGCCGTGCTTGGCGAAACCGTAGACGATCACCGTCCCGATCACCAGCAGCGCCAGGGCGAAGGTGACGATGATGTGGCTGGTGACGGTGAAGAAATAGGGGAACAGGCCGAGCAGGTTCGCGACCAGCACGAACATGAACAGCGAAAACACGAGCGGAAAGAACCGCATACCGCCGGTTCCCGCCGCATCCCTCAGCATCGAGGCGATGAACTCGTAGGACATTTCGGCGATCGACTGCGAACGGGTCGGCACCATGCTGCGGCTCGACGTCGTCAGGAACAGGAAGGCGCCGGCGGCGGCGACGGTCGCGACCATGAAGGCGGCCGAGTTGGTGAAGGAGAAGTCGAGACCACCAACCTCGATCGGAATCAATTTCGAGATCTGAAACTGATGGATAGGATCTGTGGCCACTTCGGCCCCCCTTCGCCTAAATCGCGCCGCTTGGGCGCCGTCTACTTCTTTTCCGTGCCGTCCGGTCGCTTTTCGGGCGCCCTGGAACCGGCATCTGCGATCTTCCCGGCCGAGCGCAAGACATTCAGCACGCCGGCTCCGAAACCGAGCAGCAGGAACACGATCAGGCCCCAGGGCGACGTGCCCGCAAACCGATCGGTGACCCACCCCAGGCCGACCCCCACCGCAATCCCGGCGATGAATTCGCTGGACAGCTTGAGTGCCTGGCCGTAGCCGGCCTTCGACCCTGCTTCCTTTTCTTCCTCGCGGCTTGCCAGCCGTCGTGAGGCAAGAGTGGCTTCAAGATCACGCCGGCGGCGCTCGAGTTCGTCGTCGCGGCGGCCGGTTTCGTCTCGATTCTCAGGCCGGGAACTTCCGGTTTCGCCTGGCCCAACTGGCTTGGCCATTGCAAACTCCCGTCCGGTCCGAGCGTCACCGTTCGTCCGCTTCAAAGTCGCCGGCAACATAGTTAGAGCCCCCCTGCCCGTCAAGGTAGGCAAAGGCCCATCATACGAAGTATTTTATATTGTAAAATCAACTAGTTGATAGAGTGCGACATCCTGCCCGAGGACCGATCGGACGATCAGCCGCCGAATCCGCGCCCAATCGCGCAGCGGCGGGTGCGTTCTTCACACCCTGAAAGCTGCCTCAGCTCCAGCCGCCGCCGAAGGTGCGATAGAAGATGTGCAGGCCGATCCTGGTCATCTTCTTCATCGACCGCGCCCAGTCTGGGCTTACGTAGTTGGCATAGTAGTGGGTCGAGGATCCGACCTCGGGGATGAATATCTTTCCGGCGGTGACAGCCATGGCGACCTGCTCGGCCGTGCGGTAGCTGGCGCGGTCGGTCACACGGTCCTTGATGCCGTCGCAGGCGAACGAGAACTGGCAGCGGTTGCGCAGGTCCTGGTTCTGGTAGACCACCTTGCAGATCGTGTCCGGATAGGCGGGGTTGCGGACGCGGTTGAGCACCACCTGGGCGACCGCCGCCTGCCCCTTGACGTTTTCGCCGCGCGCCTCGAAGTAGACGGCGTTGGCCAGACAGGTCTGCTCGGCCTTGGAGAACACGCTCGCCGGCAGCGGGTTCTTGATCCAGGCGTGGTCGCCCTTGCCCATCGGCGGGATGAAGCGGCCGCCCGCCGCCTCGTCGTCGCGCAGCAGCGATTCGAACGGCGAGGTCGTGGCATAGTCGGGCTCGGCCGGGGCGTAGGCGGTGGCCAGGATGTCCGGCTTGTCGTTGTTGACGAGGGCCGCAACCATCGGCGACATGCCGGCGGTCGCGGGCTTCCTGGTTTCCTTGGGATGGAACGCCGCCGCGATCTGGATTTCCTTGCCCTTGATCGGGGGCTTCTTGAAGGCGAGCTTCAGGCTGCTGTCGAGCGAAGGCCGCATCAGCGAACTGGTGCGCTCGAACACCGATCCGGCGGTGAAGTTCCTGGGCGGCGCCACCGGCGCGACCTCGACGATGCGGCCGCGCTTGTCGGCGCGCGTGACCCGGTCCTCGTCGGGCACGTCGGAGGCCATTGCCTTGCCGCGGAACGCGACGGCGCCGACGCCGGCGATGTTGACGCCCGAACCCGAGATCGGGCCGGTGACGATGCCGTCGGCGAAGGGCATTTCGGCGGCGTGGACCGCGCCTGCGACGGACTTCTCGACATAGGCGCCCCAGCGCGCCTTCTGGCCCTCGAGGCCGGAGACCATGCTGGTCATGTCCTGATAGGCGGCGACCGTCGGGAAGCCGAGCCAGATGCCCAGGCCGATGACGGCGGGCGCCAGGTACGAACGCTTGATTTCGCGGCCAGCAAGCCGCCGCGACGCAACTCGTCGATGCACGAAACTCTCCAGGACGCTACACACCCCACTGGAGAGAAAAATGAAGCATTAACCTTGATGGAGCGTTAACGGACGCCCCTCGGCGCCTGGGCCGGACGGGCCTGCGACACTCTGGCAGGCCCGGCCTCAACTCCGCTTGCGGGCGCGTCCGGCAAAGGGATTGTCGGAGGCGCGCAGCGCCATGCGGATCGGTACACCCGGCATGTCGAAAGCCTCGCGCAGGCTGTTGGTCAGGTAGCGCACATAGGACTGCGGCATCGCATCGGGACGCGAGCACGAAACGACGAAGCCCGGCGGGCGCGTCTTGGCCTGGGTGATGTACTTGACCTTCAGCCGGCGGCCGGCCACCGCGGGCGGCGGATGGTGGGCGATGATGCCCTCCAGCCAGCGGTTGAGACGGCCGGTCGAGACGCGGTTGTTCCAGACGCGATGGGTGCGGATGACCGCCTCCATCAGCTTGTCGAGGCCGCGGCCGGTCTCGGCCGACAGCGGCACCGCCTGGAGCCCGCGCACCTGCGGCAGAAGCCTCTCGGTCTTCTCGCGCAGATCGGCGAGCACGGCCTGGCGGTCCTCGATGAGGTCCCACTTGTTGAAGGCGATGACCGGCGCCCTGCCCTCGCGGATGATCAGGTCGGCGATCTGCAGGTCCTGCTTTTCGAAGGGGATCGTCGCGTCGAGCACGATGATGACGATCTCGGCAAAGCGGATGGCGCGCAGGCCGTCCTGCACCGAAAGCTTTTCCAGCTTCTCCTGGACCTTGGCCTTGCGGCGCATGCCGGCGGTGTCGAACAGCTTGATGCCGCGGCCGCGCCAATCCCAGTCGACGGAGATCGAATCGCGGGTGATGCCGGCCTCGGGTCCGGTGAGCAGGCGCTCCTCGCCGATCAGCGCGTTGATGAGCGTCGACTTGCCGGCGTTGGGACGGCCGACCACGGCGATGCGCAGCGGCTTGGTCTCGTCATAGGCGGGGACGTCCTCGGCGTCGGGATCGGCGATGTCCTCGCCGATCAGCACGTCGCTCTCGGCCGGCGTCTCGTCCGCTTCCTCGTCGTCCTCGAAGACACGCTCGTGGCCGAGCGCCTCGACCACGGCGTCGCGCAGGTCGGGCATGCCGATGCCGTGCTCGGCCGAAATCTGCACCGGCTCGCCCATGCCGAGTTCCCAGGCCTCGAGCGCGCCACCCTGGGCGCCGCGGGCTTCCGCCTTGTTGGCGACGAGCACGGTCGGCTTGCCCGAGCGGCGGACGATCTCGACGAAGGTGCGGTCGTCGGGGGTGAGGCCCGCCTTGGCGTCGACCATGAAGAAGATGAGGTCGGCTTCGCGGATGGCGATCTCGGTCTGCGCCCGCATGCGGCCCTGGAGGGTCGCCGCGCCGGCATCCTCGAAGCCCGCGGTGTCGATGACGTCGAAGCTGAGGTCGTAGAGCTTGGCGGCGTGCACGCGTCGGTCGCGGGTCACGCCCGGCGTATCGTCGACGAGCGCGATCTTCTTGCCGACCAGGCGGTTGAAAAGCGTGGATTTGCCGACGTTGGGCCGGCCGATTATGGCGATCTTGAAAGCCATCGGGCCCGCGTCACGAAGCGTTGCCCGAACCGCGGATCAGTTCGGCTAGGATGTCGGCGCGCTGGCGCGCATTTCGCGGAGCCGCCTCATCGGCGGAAATCTGCTCGAACAGCTTGAGCGCGTCGGCGAACTTGCCCTCCTTCCAGGCGGACAGGCCAAGCGCCTCGCGGGCCGAATGGCGCAGCGGGTTGGTGTCGGCGGTCAGCGCTTCGACGCGGCTCGACACGTCGGCATAGGAGCCGTTGTCGACGAGCAGCAGGGCGGCGCGCAGGCGAGCCATGTCGCGAATGACCGAGGGGATGGAGCCGTCGGCGGCGACCTCGTCGAAACCGGCGACCGCGGCCTTGAAGTCGCCCTTGTCGGCCTGGACGGTGGCGGCGCGCATGCGGGCCAGCAGCGGATAGGCGCCGTAGCCGTCCTTTTCCAGCGTCTCGAAGGCCGCAAGCGCCTCGTCGGCCTTGCCGGAATTGGCGAGGGTCAAGGCCTGCGAGAACTGGTCGCCGGAGCGATTGGCCCTGCTATCGACCCAATATTCCCAGGCCACGAAAAGGCCCGTACCGAGAACGACCAGCACGGCGAGAAGGATGGCGATGGGGCCATAGCGGTCCCACAGGGCCTTCGCCTGTTCCTGGCGGATCTCCTCGTTGACTTCGCGGAAAAAGCTGTCGTCCGACATTCCATTCAACCGGTTGCGGCCCGCGGGCCTTCATGAGCCTGCGTTTTAGCGGAATTTCACGGCCATGGAAGGGGGCGGGGCGGAAAATCGGTAGTCGGGTGCGGTGGCCTGTTGGCGCACCTTTGTGTCTTCCGTTGCGGGAGGCATTTGAGACTGTTCGCCCTGCCGCTCCGTCACCCCCTCCGCCTCGCCGCGCTCGGCACCTCCCCCATCGAGAGGGAGGAGACGTCGCGCGTTGCCTCGGGCGACCCCACCCCGATCCGCCGCGCGGATCGACCCTCCCCTCGAGGGGGAGGGAAACGTCGCGCACGCCTCACCCTACGTTGCCCCCCTCTGGGCTGCCGGCGTTCGTCGTTCGAAAAGCCAAGCAATTGGCTTTTCGTCGCCTTCGGCGAGCACTCCTCACCCCCCACAAGGGGGGAGATCAGCCGTCATCACGGCCTTCGCCAACCTTCTACCTTGCAAGACGAGCCAGACGGGCGACGCTGCCAATCTCCCCACCTGTGGCGGAGATGGGCGGCAGCCCAGAGGGGGGTGCGAAGGAATGCAGAATTCCAACATTTCACACTCCTCCCTCGCCACGCCCCGTTTCCGGTCTGGCCATTGTGGTGAAAGGTTCGGGAAGCGGGGCGCGCGGCCGAGCCGTCCGATAGTTCGATACGTGGCGCGAACCTCGCGCCCCGCCCGGTGTCTGTCCCTCGGTCGGCCGGTCACAGGTCCGTCCCACGGTCTTTTCGTGGCCTGAACCCGCGGCTTCTCCGCACCGTTCGGCACCCGCCATTTGCGGCGCGCGCCGGACGACGCCGGCCTGTCGACGGGCCCTCGGAGCCACGGCTACCGCAGCCGTGGCGGGAGGTCACCGCCGCCCTCCCTGACACCCGGTGCGCACCAGGTCCCGACAAGGGCGATGGCACAAGAATACGGGAGGTTTTGGAGGGGGTGGAAAAACGGGAGGATTTCTCCACGCGGTCTGCTGACAGAGTTCCTGACAAACTGGCGGACGTCTGAAGCCGCTTCGGGAAGCAAACCTTCAGCGCCTCATTCCGTCCCACCCCCCTCTGCCCTGCCGGGCATCTCCCCCACAAGGGGGGAGATTGGCAGCTCCAGCGTCTCGCCCCTTAGTCGGCTCGCTGGAAATAGCTTGCAATGCAGGTGATTGGCCGGGGCGTTGATGCCAGCCAATCTCCTCCCTTGCGGGGGAGATGCCCGGCAGGGCAGAGAGGGGCAGAGAGGGTGGCAAGACATGAGGCGGTTCCAGAAAGCCTCATTCGACAAGCAAGAAAAAACAACAGGCCGTGAAGACCCTTTCCACGCACGCCCGGACCCAAGCATTTTCGCCGAACGGATACATTTTGCGGCGAACGCATCCGTGCCACATTTCGGCCCTAACGGCCGCTGGCCGCAGTCTTACATGAAGTGCAATTCAAGATGTCCAATGCGTTCCGCGCCAGTGTCCTGTTGTCCGCGTCGCTGATGGCGCTTCCGGCCGCGGCCGGTCCCGCCCCCAAGGTCGAGGACGTGAAGGCCAAGCAGGTCGTGCTGATCTCCTTCGACGGCGCGCACGACGTGCGGCAATGGCAGCGCAGCCGCAACCTCGCGGCCCGGACGGGCGCGCGCTTCACCTACTTCCTGTCCTGCGTGTTCCTGCTGTCGCGCGAAACGAAGGGCGAGTACCACGCGCCGGGCCGTTCGGCCGGCAGGTCCAATGTCGGCTTTGCCCAGTCGAAGCAGGAAGTGGCCGAGCGGCTGGCGCAGATCAACCTCGCGGCTGCCGAAGGCCACGAGATCGCCAGCCACGCCTGCGGCCATTTCGACGGCGGGGCGTGGAGCAAGGCCGACTGGGGCAAGGAGTTCGATGCCTTCTCCAGCATCGCGAGGGATGCCTACCGGATCAACGGCATAACGCCCGAGCCGGCCGGCTGGGCACAGTTGGTCGCATCGATCAAGGGTTTCCGGGCGCCCTATCTGTCGCAGAGCAAGGCGCTGAACGCCGCCCTCCGGGAGCGGGGCTTTCTCTATAACGCCAGCGGCGTGTCGCGCGGACCGGAGGCGCCGAAGCCGGACGAGGGGCTGACGGATTTCGCCCTGCCGCTGATCCCGGAAGGACCGGCCGGCAAGCGCGTGATCGCGATGGACTACAATCTCTATGTGCGCCACTCGGGCGGCACGGAGAAGCTCGACGAGGCCGCACAGTTCGAGACGCGAACGCTCGACGCGTTCAGGGCCGCCTTCGACAAGCAGTATGGCGGCGCCCGCATCCCGCTGGAGATCGGCTTCCATTTCACGCTGATGAACGGCGGCGCCTACTGGCGCGCGCTGGAGCGCTTCGCCGGCGAGGTGTGCGTGAAGGCCGACGTCGAATGCATCAGCTATGCCGACTACATGAAGCGCAACAACGCAGCCGAGCCGTTGCAGGTGGACGGCTGAGCGGGGCGCGACATGATCCTCCCTCCCCTTGCGGGGAGGGATCAAGGGTGGGGGTAGACTTCGGCGGGGCAAGAGCGATCGCACCCCTCCCCACCCCACCCCACAAGGGGGAGGGAGTTTTAAGCGTCGCGCCAGCACCGTTCCGGCTCGGGCCGCGTGCCATTCTTATCGACCGGCAGGGCGGATTTTCACCCCCACCCCTGCCCTCCCCACAAGGGGGAGGGAGACGGCGAAGTCGCACCAGCACCGTTCCGGCTCGGGCCGAGCGCCATCCTTATCGACCGGCAGGGCAGATTTTCACCCCCACCCTAAGCCCTCCCCACAAGGGGGAGGGAGGCGGTGAGGTCGCGCCATCACGTGACCGGTTCGTCCTCGGGCTGGGCGCCCATCTTCTGGCGCTCGAGATAACGCTGGTCGATGTCGGGCAGCGCCTCACCCGACAGCGTCGCCTCGAACGCGCGCAGGCGCTTGTAGATCGAGATCAGCTCAACAATGGTCGGCCAGGCGCTGACAAGATACTGGAATGAAGAACTGACTTGACCAAATGCCGTCGATATCTGTTGCCAGATTCCAAGCGTTATCTTGCCAGCAGCGATAGTTGGAATGAGTATGATGCTCGAAAAAATGGCGTCAGCCTGGAGATATCCCGATCGAATGACATTGAAATAGGCGTAATGGAAATAGAGGTTAAAATAGTTGCGCCGGACATTCGTGAACAGTTCGGCCACGGTTGGTGGCTGGGCGCGATCCGCATGATCCTCGCCATAAACTAGTTCCTTGCGATACGCAGCCTCAACTCGCTGGTTCTTGAATTCGAGACCCGGCAACTTGATTCCGAAGACCATCAGCAAGATCGTGCCAAAGAGCGACCAGAGGATCGCGGCAACGACAAGCGAGTAAGGTATCTGACCAACAATAGGCAGCGCCGTGATGTGCGTAGATAGTTGGGCCAGCAGCGGCAAGAAAGCAATCAGCGTCATCGCAGAATCTATGAAGGCAACACCCAAGCCCTCAAGCGTCGTTGAGAAACGCATCGTATCTTCCTGAACACGTTGGGAAGCCCCCTCGATATGACGCAGCCTCGCCCAATTGGCCATGTAGTAGTCATTCATCGCCGTACGCCACCGGAAGATGTAGTGACTGACGAAGAAGCGTGTAACCACGAACAGGGAAACCGAGAAAAAGGCGATCCCGGCAAAGACCCAGATAAGTTCGTACAGTTCGGCTGGCGTCACTGATCCAGGGGTCGATATGGCCTTCTGGAAGAGGTCGAAAAACGGCCCACGCCATGTGTTCAGAGCGACATAGAGCTGAACCGATGTGTAAGTGGAAAAGAGGATCGCCGACGATCCCAGGATCGACCAGTTCTGCCAGGGATGCGGCGCGTACCAAGCCCAGAAGGCGTAGAATGCCGCAACCAGGAACCCAAAATAGATGTAGAACCAAAGGAACGGGGCCGACCAGAAAATCTGTATTCCGAGTATCGGCGGAACACCCGCTGGCGCAGGTGGCATGCCGAAGAAGGCACCCAGTTGTTCACCCCCGAAGAACCAGAACAGGACGGCTGCGAGGCTCCAGAGAGCCGCCGAGGTGAAAAACAGCTTCGGCTGCGGGAAGAAGGATACGAACACGTTACCGGATTCCTTTAGGAAGCGGCGATATTGCCGGTTGGCCGCATGAAGTCACACTTCGCGGCGCAAGGGAATCCCCGGCCGCGCTCACTTCTTGCTTAGCACTACCAGATCATGGCGATTTTCAGCGCCGTCACTGCTATCGGTGGCCAATTGGCCGCACTTTCGAGGAAAGAATGAACCAGACCGCCCTTGCCGCAGCTGGAATCTATGCCGCGATCAACAGCTTCATCCTGCTCTGGCTGGCGACGGCGACGGGGCTGGTGCGGCGGCGGCACAAGGTGATGATCGGCGACGGCGGGGTGGATCACCTGCGCCGGGTGATGCGCGGTCATGCCAACGCGATCGAAAACGTGCCGGCGATGCTGATCCTGCTCGTGATCGCGGCGGCGCTCGGCGCGCCGGCCGTGGCGATCCATGCGCTGGGGGCCGTGTTCACGCTGGGCCGGGCGATCCACGCCTGGCATTTCATCCGCGAGACGGCGCCGCACTGGCAGCGCGCCGTGGGCTTCACGCTGAGCGCGGGAACGCTGGCCGCCACGGCGCTTGCTGTGTTCGGCCATGCAGTGGTGCTGCTCTAGGTCGTAGTGGCGATCTAGGCACGGCAGCAGGCCTCGGCGACCTGCGGGACCGAGCGGCGGAAGCCGCGGTTGAACGGCAAGTCGGCGAGTTCGCGCTCGTCCATGCGCTCGATGTCGGGATGGGCGAGCGGGTCGCGGACCCAGGCAAGGACGCGCTCGCTGTCGCTGCCCTTTGCCTCGGCACGGCCGGCTACAAGGCCGGCCAGAATTGAGAAAATCTTCATATGCCTTCTCCCAGGCTTTGATCCTCTCTGGTACAATTCGTTACAAATACTCGCCCTTCAATCAAGAACATCGGAAGCGGAGTTTAGAAAATCTCAACTCAGGCGCTCAACCGCGTGCATCTCAACGGGCTTCGCGCGGTGGAGAGCGTCGCGCGCTGCGGCTCGTTGGTCAAGGCGGCCGAGGAGCTCGGCGTGTCGGTGAGCGCGGTGAGCCAGCAGATCGGCCGCACCGAGGCGCAGCTGGGTCGGACGCTTTTTGCGCGGGCAGGCGCACGGCTGGTGCCGACGCAGTTCGGGGCGGCGTTCTGCGCCAGGCTGACCAGCGGGTTCCAGGAACTGGCGCGGGCGGTGGCGCTGGCCGACGAGGCGAGCTCCAACGTGCTGGTGGTGTCGGTGGCGCCGGCCTTTGCCTCGCGCTTCCTGGTGCCGAGGCTCAACCGCTTCAACCAGCGCCATCCCGAGCTGAAGCTGAGGATCGACGCCTCGACCGGGCTGGTCGATCTCGACCATTCCGACGTCGACCTCGCCATCCGCATGGGCGATGGCAGCTGGCCCGGCGTGCGGGCGGAGCTGCTCTTGGCGCAGGAGGTGTTTCCGGTGTGTGCGCCGGCGCTGGCCGCACGGCTGAGGGCGCCGGCGGACCTGGCCGGGCTGCCGGTCATCGCCGACGAAAGTACGATGATCAGCTGGGAGCGCTGGTTCAGGGCGGCGGGGCTCGAGACGCCGTTCCCGGTGCAGCCGGCGGGGCCGTCCTTCACCGACCCGATCCTCGGTATCGATGCGGCGATCGCCGGCCAGGGCGTGGCGCTGGCATGGCAGCTGTTGTCGGCCGACGCGCTCGCCGACGGACGGCTGGTGGCGCCGTTCGGCATCACCGCGGCGAGCGGGCTCGGCTATTATCTGGTGAGTTCGGCGCTGGAGCGGCCGGGCCGCAAGGTGCGCGACTTTTCCGGCTGGCTGCGCGAGGAAGTGGAAGCGACTATGGCGCGCTTCGGCAAGCGGCCCGCCGCTCAGGCCGGGAACGCGGCCTCGTAGGCCTCGGGCTTGAAGCCTATGATGCGGCGGCGGCCGAGGTCGAGCATCGGCCGCTTGATCATCGACGGCTGGGCGAGCATCAGCGCGATCGCCTTGTCAGCGTCAAGGCCTTGCCTGTCGGCGTCGGGCAGCTTCTTGAAGGTGGTGCCGGCACGGTTGAGCACGCTCTCCCAGCCGAACTCCTCGACCCATTTGCGCAGGCTGTCGCCGTCGATGCCCGACGCCTTGTAGTCGTGGAAGTCGTAGGCGACGCCGTGGCCTTCGAGCCAGGTACGGGCCTTCTTGATCGTGTCGCAGTTCTTGATGCCGTACATGACGATGGACAAGATCGGGCCTCCGCAAGCGCGGCCGGCCGGGCGGACCCGACTCGGCCAAGTTCTGTGCGGCTAGGTTGACCGGCGAGGCTGCTTTGGCAAGCCTCAACCGGGCAGCGGCACGGCGAGCAGCCCGGCCGACAGATAGAGCCCGAGGCCGAAGACGGCGTGGGTCAAGAGGCTGCGCAGGCGGGCGCGGCCGGGGCTGGGCGCCTTCGACGCGGCGATGCCCACGCCCATGGCAGGCTGCATGACGAAGAACGGCGCGGCGACGCTCAAGATGCCGAAGGCGAGCGCCGGCGAGAGCGTCGGCGCGCGGGCCCAGTCGGGGCCGGCGATGGCAAGCAGTGCCGCGGCAAAGGCGATGCCGATGCCATAGTGGGCGGCCCAGCCGAGCGCCGCCTCGCCGCCGACCGGAGCGGCCTTGCCGATGCCGTCATGGACGAAGCGGCCGTAACGGAAGTGGCCGATCCAGCGGCCGACCAGGCGGTAGTCGAGCGTGGCGATGCCGAGGCCGCGGCGGAGGAACAGGCCCCAGGCATCCATGACCAAGGTGGCGCCGACCCCGATCAGGACGGACCGGACCACAAACTGCAGCGTTTCGCTCATTCTCGTTCCTTGCCTGCTTGTTCCGATGCCGACCACGGTCGGTGACTGCGCCGCCGGGAGCATTTGCGAGGTGGTATCTCATTTCATTCAATAGATTGATTGATTGATGTTGCAATGCTAGGCTGATGTCAATGACCGGGCCCGACATCCAGAACCGAATCTTTGCCGAGATCGCCGAACTCGCCCGCGCAATGGGGCATGGCCACCGGCTGATGTTGCTCGAACACGTCGCCCAGGGCGAACGCTCGGTCGAGAGGCTGGCGGAGCTTGCCGGCCTCTCGCTCGCCAACGCCTCGCAGCACCTGCAGCTGCTGCGCCGCGCGGGTTTGGTTGGGACGCGGCGCGACGGCAAGCGGGTGCTCTACCGGCTGGCGGACGGTCCGGTGGCGCCGCTGCTGGCGGCGCTCAGGCACCTGGCCGAGCACAATCGCGCGGACGTGCGCGAACTGGTGGCCGGCAGCAGGCAGGCGGGCGTCGAGGCGATCTCGCGCGAAGAGCTGCTGGAGCGCATGCGCGAAAACAGCGTGATCCTGCTCGACGTGCGGCCGCAGGAAGAATTCGCGCTCGGCCACCTGCCCGGGGCGCTGAACATCCCCGGTCGGGAGCTCGAGCGGCGACTGGCGGAGCTGCCGGCCGGACAGGAGATCGTCGCCTACTGCCGGGGGCCCTATTGCGTGTTCTCGGCCGAGGCCGTGGCGCTGTTGCGCGCCAACGGGTTCGAGGCGCGCAAGCTGGAAGCCGGCTTTCCCGACTGGAAGGCGGCCGGCCTCGCGGTCGAAGCCGCCTAGGCGCCGCCGCCGAGCGCGTGACGCCAGGCGACCGCCTCGACCTCGACCAGGATCTCGGGCAGGACGAGCGCCGTGACGACCATGGCGGTGGCGGCCGGCGGGTTGCCGGCGAAGATGCGGTTCTTGACCGAGGCATAGGTCTGGTAGGCCTCCGCACTGGTCAGATAGCAGCGCAGCGACACGACATGGCCGAGGGTCAGCCCGGCCTCGGTCAGCACTGCCTCGATGTTGCGGAACACCTGCTCGGTCTGGCCGGCTGGATCGCCGAGGCAGGCGACCTGCCGGTCCTTCAGCGCCACCTGCCCCGAGACGAGCACGAAATCACCGCAGCCGACGGCCTGGCTCATGCCGGGAAAGGCCATGCCGGGCGGGTTGAAACGTCCGACGTTGCTCATGGCCGTCCGGCTCCCGGTGCTGGGCCCCTGGCGACATCGATGCGCCCTCCCCTCAGCTTCACCGTCATCTCGGGGTCGTGGTGCGGGGCGACGCAGATGAACAGGTCGCGGCCGTCGGCGCCACCGAGCATGCAGGCATAGGGATTGGCGTCGGGGATGACGACACGGTCGACGATCGCGCCCGCCGGGCTGACGCGCAGCACCGTCTTCTCGTAGGGCGAGGCCGCCCAGACGTGGCCGTCGGCGTCGAGGCAGATGCCGTCGGGCACGTGGCCGGCGACGGAAGCGAACGGCCGGCGGTTCGACAGGCTGCCGTCGGCGCCGATGTCGAAGGCAGTGAGACGGGCGGCCATCGACTCGGCGATAATGAGCGTCCGGCCGTCGGGCGAAATGGCGGCACCGTTGGGGCACATCAACCCGTCGGCGGCGACGCTGACTTCTCCATTTGGTGCGACGACAGCGAGCACCGTTGGCGCCGGCGGCTGGCCGGCATAGAAGTCGAAGCCGATGTTGCCGACATAGGCGCGGCCCCCAGCGTCGACCACCATGTCGTTCGAGTGGAACGGGTGGACGCCGGCAAGGTCGGCGTGAAGCGTGAGCTTGCCCGCGGCGTTGCGCCGGAACAGCTTGCGCTCGTGCATCGAGACGACGAGCAGGTCGCCGTCGGGCAGCCAGCCCATGCCTGACGGGCCGCCCGGCACGGTGAAGCTTTCTCGCCGCGCGCCATCTGACCCCAGCACATGGACGAGGCCGGCGTGCTGGTCGGCGAACCACAATTGCCCGGCATGCCAGCGGGGGCATTCGGGATAGACGAATCCCCCGGCGATCGTGCGAATAGATGGCGTCATGCCGGAACCCTGGCGCAGGCGCCGAGGATCTCGCCGAGCTTCCTGATGCCGCGCTCGATGATGTCCTCGCTGACATGGCTGTAGGCGAGGCGCAGGAACTGGCGGCCGTCGCTCTCGCCCATGAAGCGCTCGCCGGGGCGGAAGAAGATGCCCTCTTTGGCCGACAGCTCCGCGGCGCGCTGCCAGTCGACGCGCTCGTCGATCTCGAGCCACAGATAAAACGACCCCTGCGGCATGCGGAAGGTGACGTAGTCGCCGCAATGGTCGCGCACGGCGCGCGCCGCCGTCTCGGCCTTGCTCTTGTAGACCTTGTTGACCTCGGCGATGTGCGCGTCGAGCAGGCCCTCGGCGATGTAGGAGGTCATGACGCGGGCGTGCCACTGGCCGACGCCGAGGTCCTGCCGGACCGCGGCGATGGGCTCGATGGCCGCTGCCGGGCCGGCGATCCAGCCGAGCCGCAGCGCGGGCGCGACGATCTTGGAGAAGCTGCCGCACTGGATGACGCGGTCGTCGGCGTCGAGGCTGAGCAGCGTCGGCAGCTCCTCGCCGGCGAAGCGCAGGTCGCCATAGACATTGTCCTCGATGATGAGGAAGTCGTGTTCCCTGGCAAGCTGCAGCAGCTGCTTGCGGCGCGGCACCGACATTTCGGTGCAGGTCGGCGTCTGGAAGGTCGGGATGGTGTAGACGACCTTCACCTTCTTGCCGTCGGCCTTGACCTTCCTGAGCAGGGCTTCGAGCGCGTCGATGTCCATGCCGTGGTCGTCGACCGGCACGGTGCGAAGGTCGCCGCCGGCCATCTGCATGAAGCGCAGCGCATAGGGGAAGGACGCAGCCTCGGCGACGACGACGTCGCCGGGATTGACGTAGCCATTGGCGGCGAGCGCGATGCCCTGCACCGAGCCAGAGGTCAGGATGACGCCGAGCGTGCCGAGCTGCTTGCCCTGGGTGCGCTCGATGCGGTCGGCGATCTCCTTGCGCAGCCCCTTGAAGCCGAAGACCAGCTCTTCGTAGCCGGTGGCGGGATCGAAATAATCGAGCACCTTGGCGCCGTGTTCGTCGAGCGCCATGCGGGCGAGCCGGACGAGGTCCTCGGTCGGAAAGGTCTCGGGCGCTGCGAGCCCCTGGTCGAAGTTGAAGACCGCCGGCACCTCGGGATCGGGGAAGAACAGGGCCGGGCCGGAACCGGAGAGCTTGGCGCGCAGATGATCGACTGACATGGTTTCCTCCTTGGTATCTTGTTTTCAGCTGGATTTGGCGTCGGGCGAAAACGTGCCCGAGGTGATCGGGCTCTCGCGGTTGCGGCGCTTGAGCGACCGGCCGAGCGTGCCCCGAAATGCGGTCCAGCGCTCGCGCCAGCCGGCGGCAAGGCCGGCCTGCACGACCCGCAGCGCGCCGTGGTCGGGAAACGGCTGGCCGGTCAGCGCCAGCCCTGCAAGCCGCCACAGGACGGAACGCTTCTTGAGCCCGTGGTCGTCGTGCATCTCTTCGAGTTCAGCGACGGTGAACGGCTCCTCGCGGATGTAGCCCGCCACCACCGCATCCTCGATCAGATGCCTGCCGCGTTCGGTGCGGGCGATGTGCATGTTCCAGCCGTCGCCGGCCTCGCGATGGCTGGGCTTGCCGTTGTCCATGACCCAGCAGTCGCCGGCGACGACATCGGCGTGCTCGCCTGTGCCGTCGGCGCAGATCTTGCAGCGGAACATCAGCTCGTAGGTGAGGTTCGAGAACCAGGTCTCGTCATAGCTCTGCCGGTGCTCCCTGCCCTGCCGCGTGCGCAGATAGGTCGGGCCCGGCCAGCCGTGGCCGCGGTAGCGGAATTCGTCCACGTCGCTGTGATCCTCGCCGAAGCGGCGGACGATGTCGTAGGTGGCGGCGATGCTGGGATTGCCGCCGCAGAACATCGCCAGCATGTAGGGGATCTGCCTGTCGACGCGCGGATCGACGCGCGCGAGATTGCGCAGCGTCGCGACATCGCAGGGCTTGCCGATGAAGGCGAAACGCTTGCCGCTGTCCAGCAAGGCGACAATGTCCTTCAGCGGAGCCGAAGGGCCGTAGCGCGAGCCGGCGCAGGCCACGATCTCGTCGCGGGTGGTGTTGAAGCGGACTTCGTTTTCCAGCGGGTTGCCGGTCGAGACGCCGACCTGGAGGACGGCGTCGACCTCGCCGCTTTCGAGAAGATAGACGGCAAGCGCGGTGAGGATGCCGCCGGTGGCGCTTTTGAAGCGTATCTGCCGATCAGTCGCGTGGCCCCTTGCCAGATGCAGAATGGGGCCGAAGATGCGGTGCGGCGTTGCCTCGGACGGCGCCGGACCGGGCTGGCTGCGCCCGGCGCAGACCTGTATCACCGCCCGCTGTTCGTCGTCGTGCAATGGGCGCTGCCGACGTGGGCGCATGAAGCCCTCGGGAGACAGCGCCATGCCGAGCACGTCCTTGCCCAGCAGGCTTTCGCAGGCACCGCAGCCGGTGCAGAGCCCGCGCTCGACAATCTCCTCCACCCGCTCGGCAACACGCATGCGCCCTCCCAAAGGCGTCGAGCCTTTCGGCTTCCGCCACAGCGGGCCTGTTCCCGATGCGCGATGTTGGCCGCAGTCTAGGGCGCGGGGATTTGCCGGGACAAATCGCCATTCGGAATGAACGACATCAGCCGTGGTGATCCTGATCGAGGGCTGCCTCCTCCGGCGGGAAGCAGCCCTCGAGCAGCTGCCTGACCCATTTGTGGGACGGGCTGCTTTCGGAAGCCGGGTGCCAGTAGAGCCAGGTCTGCAGCGGCGGCATGCGGAACGGGCGTTCGACGACCGCGAAGCGCTCGCCCGGCAGGAAGTGGCGGACGAAGGAGGTCGGGATGGTGAGGCAGAGGTCGCTCTGTGCCAGGATCGCGCCGGCGGCCAGGCAATGCTCGACATGAACGGCGACATGCCGCTTGCGCCTGAGCCGCGCCAGGGCGCCGTCGACGAGGTTGGCAATGCGCGGGCGGTTGGAGATGTGCAGATGCCTGAGGCCGAGATAGCGCTCGAAGCTGAAGGGCTCGGACAGCGCCGGATGGCCCTTGCGCATGACGCAGACGAACTCGTCGCTGAACAGCAGCCGGTTGCCGAGGTCGGGATCGCCGAGGGGGTGCGACTCGACCGCGAAGTCGATCTCGCCGGAGGCTAGGCCCGAATAGAGGTCGCGCTCGGCGACGAAATGGTTGCGCACCGTGACTTTCGAACCCAGGCGGCTGATCTCGCCGATCAGCGGGGCGAGCACGACCGCCTCGGCGAAGTCGCTCATGCTGAAGCACAGGATGCGCTCGGAGGTGAGCGGATCGAACCGCTGATGGGCGGCGAGCGTGCGGTCGAGCGCGACCAGCGCGCCCCTGATCGGCTCGATCAGGCTGCGGGCGAGCGGCGTCGGCGCGATGCCCTGGCCGGCGCGGATGAACAGCGGGTCGCCGAAGATGTCGCGCAGGCGCGAAAGGCTGTTGGAGACCGCGGGCTGGGTGACGTTGAGCGTTTCGGCGGCGCGGGTGATGCTCGCCTCGCTGTAGACGGCCGCAAAGACATGCAGCAGGTTGAGGTCAAGCTTGGCCAAGTTCCGCAGCACCATCGCGTCACGCCTTTCGAGCTTCGACCTGCAACTCTTTCCTCCGGGTGCGGGCCGGCTTGCCGGTGCGCCACGGGCATTAGGTTTCGTCGACGGGGGCTTGGCCTCGTCCGAAGGGACTAGGGCGCCGACTGCAGCCGGAACGGGCCCTGCAAAAACAAAGAGGGCGCCGAAACGGCGCCCTCTTCATGCAAGGCACGGGGAGCATTCATGCCCTGCGGTAGGTCGGATAGCTCAACGAAAAGATGTCCTCGACCGGCGGGTGGCCGAAGGTGCGCAGCGGGTATTTGGCGATCACGCCCTCGAACTGCCGTTGCGCTCGCCTTCGGTATTCGCGGTCGTCGACGCCGGGGATGACGCCGTCCTCCATGACGAAGCGGCCATTGATCATCACCGTCTTCACCGACTGCGCCGAGGCGTTCTGCATCAGCGTCTGGATCGGGTCGATGGTCTGGCCCATGAACGGATCATCGAAGTCGACCACGATCAGGTCGGCCATGGCACCGGCCTGGAGACGGCCGAGGTCGGGACGGTTGAGCGCGTCGGCGCCGCCAAGGGTCGCGGCATCATAGAAGTCCTCGGAGCGGCTGCCTTCGGTGCCGCCTTCCTCGATGCGGCACAGCATCATGCCGACCTGCATGTTGAGGAACATGTCCGGCGGATAGGTGTCGGTGCCCAGCCCGATGCGGATGCCCATGTCGCGGTACTTGCGGAACGACTGGAGCGCATTGCCGTGGCGGGCCGAGACCAGCGGGCAATGGGCGATGGTGCCGCCGCCGTCGCGCAGGATCTCGAGATCCCGGCCCGGACGGTCGATGCCGTTGCGGCCGCTGACATGGGTGCCGTGCGGCAGGATCGCGCGCGGCGACAGGAAGCCGAGGCTTTCGAGCCATTCGGCCGGGCTCATACCGCGCAGCGCGAGCACGCTCTGGTATTCGAAGGGCGACTGGCAGCAATGCAGGCGGATCGGCACGTCGAGCTCTTCGGCGGCCGCGGCCGAACGCTTCAAGAGGTCTGGCGTGCAGGTCTCGATGCGGTCGGGCGCGAACATGGTGCGGATCAGGCCGCCGGCCTCGCCCTCGAACCTGCGGCAGAAGGCGATCGCGTCGGCGAGGCCCTTGAAGCCGCGTTCCTCGTCGAAATGGTAATCGATGGTGCCGTCGCGGCGGACGAAGGAGTTGCCGGACCGGTAGGCCGGCCCGAGATAGACGCGCAGGCCGAGGTCGCGCGCGGCCTCCGCCGCCGCGGTGAATTCGCCCACCGTCTCGCCCCATTCGCGATAGAACAGCGAGGCGATGGGGAGCGCGGTGGTGATGCCGGAGCGGATCAGGCGCGAGAAGGCGTAGCGCTTCTGGAAGGCCAGCTCCTCCTCCGAATACATCTCGAAGGGGCCGCTTTCCATGTAGGTCTCGGGCCAGATGCGGCCCTTCTTCCACGACGGCTGGTTGTCGTAGCCGAGCACGGTGGTGTCGAGGTCGGAGAGCGCGTCGAGATCGACGAAGCCGGGGCCGATCAGGGCGTTGCCGTAGTCGATGCGGCGCGCGACCGGCCCTTCGTAGCCGTGGCCGACGAAGACGACCCGGTCGCCGGACACGACGATTTCGCCGTTCGGATAGAGGCAGTGGCGGCCGTCGACGTGGCCGACCACCCAGCGGGCGGTGAGAAGCAATGGTTCGGTCATTTCAAAATGCTCATTCGACGGTAAAAAGGGGCTGGCCGTAGCGCGCGACCGGCTTGCCGCGCTTGAGCACCAGCTTGCGCCTGGGGCGGGCGGCGACCGCCTCGGGGACGGTCTCGGCCTCGACCAGGACGATGTCGGCGAAGGCACCCTCGCGCAGGCCGTAGTCCTTCAGCTCCATGACGTCGGCGCCGCCCTGGGTGCAGACATGGAGGGCGTATTCGACGTCGGAATCGTTGCGGAAATTGTTGCGCAGGCCGATGAACAGCGCGCGTTCCAGCATGTCGAGATTGCCGTAGGGACCCCAGGTGTCACGGATGCCGTCGGAGCCGGCGCAGAGCCGCACGCCGGCGCGGCGCAGCTCGGCGGCGGCCGGCACGGACCGCGAGGCGGGCGCGGTGGTGGCGATGGCGATGTCCTCGCGGGCGAGCTGCTCGGTGAGGGCGGCAGCGCGGGCACGGTCGGGCATGCCGAGGCAGAAGGCGTGGCTGACGGTGACCTTGCCGTGCATGCCGAGCGCCCTGGTGCGCTCGATGATCATCTCCAGCGAGAAGGCGCCGAGCTCGTCGGCCTCGTGAAGATGGATGTCGATCGGCTTGCCATGCTTCTGGGCGAGGCCGAAGATCGCGTCGAGCTGTCCCTTGGGGTCGCGGTCGATGCCGCAGGGGTCGAGGCCGCCGACGACATCGGCGCCGTTGGCAAGGGCCGCGTCCATCAGCTCCAGCGTGCCGGGACGGATCATCAGGCCGGACTGCGGAAAGGCGACGATCTCGATGTCCATGACGTCGTGGAAGCGCTCGCGCGTCGCGGCCACGCCCTCGAAGCACCAGAGCTTCTGCTCGGTGTCGACGTCGACATGGCTGCGGATGGCGGTGGTGCCGTGGGACGCGGCGAGCGCCACCTGGCGGGCCGACTGGCGCCTCGGATCGATGTTGAGTTCGCGGCGCAGGCGGCGCTCGGTGGAGATCTTGTCCTCGAGCGAGGGCCCGGCCTGGTGGACATGCCAGCCCATGCCCAACAGGGACTTGTCGAGATGGGCGTGCGCCTCGACCAGGCCCGGGATGGCGATCGCGCCGCAGCCTTCTTCGACCGCGGCCGCGCCGACCTCGCCCGCGCCGATACGTGCGATGCGTCCGTCGCGGATGAGGATGTCGGTCGACGCCCCACCGAAGGGCCTGACGTTCTTGAGGAGGAGTTCAGTCATATCGGCACCGCTGCAAGTTCGGATTTCGGCTCGCCGGGCACGACGCCCGGCAAGTGGAGGGCGCTCAGCCGGGAACCTTCTCCGGCTTCGGCTCGGCGTAGCCCGCGGCTTCCTCGTGATGGAGCAGGTCTTCGGGCTTCTTCAGCACGAACTGGTTGTCGGCGACGATGTAGTTGTCGGCATGGAGCCGGGCGATCGGCTGGTAGACCTCCGGCCGGACATAGTGGCCACGCTCGTCGAGGCACTCGTCGCGGACATACATCTGCACCACCTCGCCGACGACGATGGTGCGGCGGCCATAGTCGAGGATCTGCGATACCTTGCACTCCATGGCGCAGGGCGATTCCTCGATGCGCGGCGCGGCCACCTTGACCGAGGGCGTGCTGGTCAGCCCGGCGACCTCGATCTCGTCGACATCGCTGGGGAAGTTGATGCCGGTGACGATCATCTCCCTGGCGATCGCCATGTCGACCATGTGGACGACGAACTCGCCCGAGCGGCGGATGTTGGCGACGGTGTCCTTGGCGGTGCCGTCGGGCCTGGTCTGCATGCCGAGGATGAGCAGCGGCGGTTCGTGCGAGAACACGTTGAAGAAGCTCATCGGCGCGGCATTGTTGCAGCCGTGCTCGTCGATGGTGGTGACGAGCGCGATCGGCCGCGGGCCGACGAAGCTGCACAGCAGCCGGTAGCGGTCCTTCTCGGGCAGTTCGGCGAAATCGAAATCCATGTCTCTTCCCTCAGACTGCGGCCTGGTGCGGCCGGGCCACCGGCACCTGCGCGGCAATGGCGGTCGCGTCACGCCCCTCCTCCGCCGCATGGCAGGAGGCGCGGGCGTCGCCATCATACACGCGAAGCGCGGGCGCCTCACGCCTGCAGCGATCGTTGGCGAGCGGGCAGCGCGGATGGAAGTGGCAGCCCGTAGGCGGGTTGATCGGGTTCGGCACCTCGCCCGCGACCGGCTGGCGGTCGCGCTTGGACATGTCGAGATCGGGGATCGTGTCGAGCAGCAGCCGGGTGTAGGGGTGGCGCGGGTTGGCAAACAGCTCGGCCGCCGGCGACACCTCGACCAGGCGGCCGAGATACATGACGCCGATCCAGTCGGACATGAAGTTGACCACCGCCAGGTCGTGGCTGATGAACAGGTAGGTCAGCCCGAGTTCGCGCTGCATCTCGCGCATCAGGTTGAGGATCTGCGCCTGCACAGAGACGTCGAGCGCCGAGGTCGGCTCGTCACAGACCAGGAACTCCGGCTTGGTGGAGATGGCGCGCGCGATCGAGATGCGCTGGCGCTGGCCGCCGGAAAATTCGTGCGGAAACTTGTCGCCGTCCTTGGCGTTGAGCCCGACGAACTCGAGCAGGCGGTCGACCTCGCGGCGCTCGGCCTCGCGTGTTTCGCACAGGCCGTAGGTGCGCAGCGGCTCGGCGATGATGTCCCCGACCCGCCAGCGCGGATTGAGGCTGGCATAGGGGTCCTGGAAGATCATCTGCATGCGGCGGCGGATGGCGGCCGGCTGACCCGCCGGCGCCCGCGAAATGTCCGTGCCGTCGAACACGATTCTGCCGCCGGTCGGGTTAGACAGGCCCATGATGAGGCGGGCAACGGTCGACTTGCCGCAGCCGGATTCGCCGACCAGGCTCAGCGTCTTGCCGCGCGGGATCTCGAGGTCGAGGCCGTCGACGGCCTTGACCGTCTGCGTCTCGCCGCCTTCGAGCAGGCGGTTGAGGAAGGGCTTCGACATGGCGAAGTGCTTCTTCAGGCCCTTGACCTGAAGCAGCGGCGCGCCGGCCGTGGCATTCGGTGCGTCGGTCATTGCGTCACTCCATCATAGAGCAGGCAGGCGGCGGCGCCGTCGGCGACGGGGCGCAGCTCCGGCCGGACCCGGTGGCACTGGGCGAAGGCCTTGGGGCAGCGCGGATTGAAGGCGCAGCCACCGGGGATGTCGGTCAGGCGCGGCATCGAACCCTCGATCTGGATCAGCCGGTCGGGGCGCGGTCCGACGCGCGGGATCGAGCCCATGAGGCCGGCGGTGTAGGGATGGCTCGGGTTCTGCAGGACACGCGCGACGGGACCGATCTCGGCGAGGCGGCCGGCATACATGACCGCGACGCGGTCCGCCGTCTCGGCGATGACGCCCATGTCGTGGGTGACCAGGATCGCGGCCGCGTTGCGCTCGCGGCAGATGCGCTTGAGCAGCCCGATGATCTGCGCCTGGACCGACACGTCGAGCGCGGTGGTCGGCTCGTCGGCTATGATCAGCCGCGGCTCGGCGCAGAGCGCGAGCGCGATGACGACGCGCTGGCGCATGCCGCCCGAGAACTGGTGCGGATACTGGTCGATGCGCATGTCGGGCGCCGGGATGCCGACCTCGGCGAGCCATTCGATGGCCCGCTTGCGGGCCTCGGCGGCCGACATCGGCAGGTGGGTGCGGATGGTCTCGACCAGCTGCTCGCCGACGGTGAAGAGCGGGTTGAGGCTGGTGAGCGGATCCTGGAAGACAGCGCCGATGTGGCGGCCGCGGATCCGGCGCATCTCGTCGGGCGACAGGTTGTCGATGCGCTTGCCGTCGAGGCGGATCTGGCCGCCGCCGATGCGTCCGGGCGGTTCGAGCAGGCCGATGACGGCGGCTCCGGTCATCGACTTGCCGGCGCCGGATTCGCCGACCACGCCTAGGATCTCGCCCTGTTCGACCGAGAAGGAGACGTTGTCGACGGCGGTGAGCACGCCGCGGCGGGTGGGGAATTCGACCTTGAGGTTTTCGACTTCGAGCAGGGCCATGGCCTTACCTCAGCTTCGGGTTGAGCGCGTCGCGCAGCCAGTCGCCGATCAGATTGACGGCGAGCACGAGCACGGCGAGCGTGGCCGACGGGAAGATCACCACCCACCAGATGCCGGAGAACAGGTACTCGTTGCCGACGCGGATCAGCGTGCCGAGCGACGGCTGGGTTGCCGGCATGCCGACGCCGAGGAAGGACAGCGTCGCCTCGGTAAGCACGGCCATGCCGAGGTTGATGGTGCCGATGACCAGAACCGGTCCGAGCACGTTGGGCAGGATGTGGGTGAGCATGATGCGCAGGCGGCCGACGCCGATGGTGCGCGCGGCCTGGACATATTCGCGCTGGCGCTCGACCAGGGTCGAACCGCGCACGGTGCGGGCGTACTGCACCCAGTTGGTGAGCCCGATGGCCAGCACGAGAACGAGGATGGCCGCGCTCTCGTGCTGGTTGGCGGGGAGGATGCCACGCATGACACCGTTGATGAGCAGTGCGACCAGGATCGCGGGAAAGCTGAGCAGCACGTCGGCGACGCGCATGATGACGGCGTCGACGATGCCGCCGACGAAGCCGCCGAGCAGGCCGAGGAAGACGCCGAGAACGGCGGCCAGGATGACGCTGGCGAAGCCGACGAAGAGCGAGATGCGCAGGCCGTAGAGGATCGACGACAGCACGTCGCGCGCCTGGGTGTCGGTGCCGAGCCAGTAGGCCGGGTTGCCGCCCTCGAGCCAGGACGGCGGCAACTCGCTGTCGAGCAGGTTGAGGTTGGCGATGTCGAAGGGGTTGTGCGGGGCGATCAGCGGGGCGAATACCGCGCCGACGAACAGCAGCGTGAGCGCGACCGCGGCGACGACCGTCGTCCTGGAACGGCGGAAGCTGTAGAACAGGTCGCTGTCGGCAAAGCTGCGCAGGCGCCCGGTGAAGGAAGTGTCGCTCATGACTTGGGCTCCCGTCAGGCGCCGCGGCCGGTCGCACGCGTGGGGTCGGTGCGAAGGCGCGGGTCGATGACGTTGTAAAGAAGGTCGACGCTGGTGTTGATGATGACGAAGATCAGCGAGACCATGACGAGATAGGCGGCCATGACCGGCACGTCGGTGAAGTTGACGGCCTGGATGAAGAGTGCACCCATGCCCGGCCACTGGAACACCGTCTCGGTGATGATGGCGAAGGCGATGAGGCCGCCGAGCTGGAGCCCGAAGATGGTGACGACCGGGATCAGCGTGTTCTTGAGGGCATGGCGGAAGTGGATGGCGCGGTTCTTCAGGCCGCGGGCCTTGGCGAACTTGATGTAGTCGGCGCGCAGCACCTCCAGCATCTCGGCGCGCACCAGCCGCATGATCAGCGTGAGCTGGAACAGGCAGAGCATGAAGGACGGCAGGATCAGCGCCTTGAGGCCCGAGGCGGTGAGGAAGCCCGTCGACCACCAGCCGATGTCGACGACGTCGCCGCGGCCGAAGGACGGCAGCCAGCCGAGCCAGACGGAAAAGACCAGGATCAGCAGGATGCCGGTGACGAAGGTGGGCAGCGATATGCCGATGAGCGACATGATCTGCAGGCCCTGGCTCAGGACGCCGCGCGGCCTGAGCGCGGTGTAGATGCCGAGCGGAATGCCGAGCACGAGCGACAGCACGGCTGCGACGAGCACGAGTTCGGCGGTTGCCGGCAGGCGCTCGGCAAGCAGCGCGCTGACCGGACGGCTGTTGCGGTAGGAGATGCCGAAATCGCCCTTGGCGGCGTTGACGACAAAGCGGCCGTACTGGACCACCAGCGGGTCGTCGAGGCGCAGGCGCTGGCGCACTTCCTCGCGCTGGGCCTGGGTGGCATCCTGGCTGACGATGTTGTTCACCGGATCGCCGAGGAAACGGAACATCAGGAAGGCGATGAATGCGACCGCGAGCATGACCATGACGGCCTGCAGCAAGCGGCGTACGAGGAACACGAACATCGTCCCAACTCCCTTGAGCGGTTCCACTTTTCTTCGAATCGCGGAAACGCTCTATCTCTTTGTTTTTGCGCAATTCCGGACGGAAAACCGCTGCGCACTTTTCCTGGGATTGCTCTAGAGGTAGGCCCGCGTCGAGGCGGCGGGCTTGCCGGCAGCGAAGGCCCCCGCCCTTGCGGGACAGGGGCCCGGTTCGACTTACTTGACCTTGACGTACCAGAGGCGGAGCAGGTCGTCGGCGGTCTGGACGACCTCGACGTTGTCGCGCACCGCCCACGACAGCGGCTGCTGGTGCAGCGGCAGCCAGGCGACGTCATCCTTGGCGATGGCAAAAGCCTCGACCATCATCTGGCGGCGCTTGGTCTCGTCGAGCTCGACGTCAATCTTCTTGACCAGTTCGTCGACCTTGGCGTTCGAGTAGCCGCCGGGGTTCCAGGTGCCGAGCTTCTCCTCGGGCGAATGCAGCATGGCCGACAGCACCGAGAAGCCGTCGAGCATCGGTAGCGTCGCCCAGCCGATCATGAACATGTCGGTCTGCTTTTCCTGCGCCTTCTTGAAGGCCAGCGTGCGGGCCTCGGTGACGAGTTTCGGGGTAAGGCCGACCTGGGCCAGCATGGCTGTGATCGCCTGGCAGACTTCCTCGTCGTTGACGTAGGCGTCGTTCGGGCAGTTCAGGTTGAACTGGAAGCCGTTCGGATAGCCGGCTTCGGCGAGCAGGGCCTTGGAGGCTGCCGGATCGTAGGGGAAGCGCTCGTTGAGCTTGGCGTCGAAGCCGGGCACTTCCGGGGCGATCTGCAGGCCGGCGTTGCGCGACTTGCCGCGCATGATCTTGTCGCGCACCAGGTCCATGTTGATGGCCTGGTAGACGGCCTTGCGGACACGCACGTCCTTGAACGGATTACCCTCGACGTTTCCGTCGACGAGCTTATCGCGCATGTTGAAGTTCAACATGATGGTGCGCAGGCCGGGGTTCTCCAGCACCTTGGTGCCCGGATTGCCGGCGATGCGCTTGGCGTCCTGCAGCGGCGACGGCGTGATGATGTCGACCTCGCCCGACAGAAGCGCCGCGACGCGGGTGGCGTCGGAGGCGATCGGCGTGAAGATGATCTTGGTCAGGTTGTGCTCGGGCTTGTCCCACCAGCCCTCGTTGACGACCAGCACGGTCTGGGCGTCGGGACGGCGGCTCTCGAGCTTGAACGGGCCGGTGCCGTTGGCATTGGTGGAGGTGTAGCCTTCCTGGCCGAGCTCGGCGTTGATCGGCTTGACGGCGTTGTTCTTCTCGAGCCAGCCGGAATCGAAGATCGCGATGTTGGTCAGATAGTTGTTGAGCAGCGGCGTCGGGCCGGAGAGATGCAGGTCGACGGTGAAGTCGTCGATCTTCTCGACCGACTTGAGCGCCGGCAGGTTGCCCTTGATCGGCGAGTTCTCGTCGACGGCGCGCATCAACGACATGACCACGTCGTCGGCGCCGAAGTCGGCGCCGTCATGGAACTTGACGCCCTGGCGCAGCTTGTAGCGGACGACGTCGGGCTTGACGAGTTCCCAGGACAGGGCCAGCGCCGGCTCGATCTTGAGCTCCTTGTTGTAGCGGACCAGCGGCTCGTAGATGTTCTGCAGGAAATTGTTGGAGAAGCTGTCGGTCATCGAATCCGGGTCGAGCCCGTAGATGTCGCCGGCAGCGGCGTAGCGCAACGTGTTGGCGCCAGCAGCACCCATCAGGCCAAGCTGGACCACGGCCGCGGCGGTGGCCGCGAGCAGGAATTTCCTCATCTCAATCCTCCCGTTTCAGGACACGAACCCGGGTCGTTCTCCTCGACCTACCGGGCTCTCCCGATTATTGCTGACATTGTCATTTCAGATTGTCAACAATCTTTGTCGACAAATTTGTTGACTTGTGCGGCGAATGGGATTGAATAGGCTGCAGGTCGTCATCTTGGCCTGCGGGAGGAGGATTGGATGGACGCTGAAGCCGCCAAGCGGCCGGTCACCGATCAGGAGATCTACGAAAAAATCTGGGATGCGATCGCCGAGCGGCAGATCGGCCCGGGCACGCGCCTCAAGGAGGAGCAACTCTCCGACATCTTCTCGGTCAGCCGGGCGCGCGTGCGCCAGGTGCTGCAGAACCTTGCCCGCGACGGGCTGATCACGCTGGTGCCGAACCGCGGCGCCTTCGTCGCCAAGCCTTCCATCGAGGAGGCGCGCGACGTGTTCTTCGCCCGCCGCACGATCGAGGAGAGGCTGGTGGAGCGGCTGTGCTCGACCATCGGCGCCGAAGGCATCGAGCGGCTGCGCAGCCATGTCGACGACGAGCGCCGGGCGCATTCGGGCGGCGAGGTCGCCACGGCGATCCGCCTGTCGGGCGCCTTCCACCTGCTGATCGCCGAGCTGGCACAGTCGCAGATACTTGCGGGCCTGCTGCGCGACCTGATTTCGCGGACCTCGCTGATCATGGCGATGTACCAGCAGAAGGAGGTGCTCAGCTGCGGCCCCGACGAGCATGCGGCGATCGTAGACAGCATCACCGCGCGCGACGCCAAGAAGGCGCTCGCCGTCATGCACCACCACCTCGCCCATATCGAGAACCAGCTCGACCTCGAGAGCGAGCGCGTGGTGGCGCGCGACCTCGAGGACATTCTCGGCCTCTAGGCGAACGACAGCCCGGAAGGCCCCATTTTCGAAAGGCAAAGACTGACATGGCGCAGCCAGACATCCTCGTGCGCAACGTGACCGCCGTGACGGTCGATCCCGACCGGCGCGTGCTCGACCGCGCCTGGCTGGCGATCACCGGCGACCGCATCAGCGCCATCGGCACGGAGCGCGACCCGGAGCCGGCCGGTGCGAAGCAGGTGATCGACGGGACCGGCATGGTGGCCATGCCCGGCCTGATCGACAACCATTCACATGCCGGCCACGGGCTGGTGCGCAATGCGGGCGCCGGCGTCGACACCTGGTTCCAGGCCTGCGAGGAAATCTATGCGCGCGGCTCGACGCCAGCCTTCTGGCGCGCCGAGGCGCGCATGGTGCAGCTCGAAAGGCTGCGCGGCGGCGTGACCACGGCGATGACGCTGCTGGGCGGCGGCGCCGACATCTACCGCACCGACGACCCGGCCTCGGGCGACGCCCACTGCGAGGCGACGATCGAAGCGGGCCTGCGCACTTTCCTCGCCGTCGGGCCTGGCCGCCCACCCTTCCCCCGCCGCTACCGCACGCTCGGAAGCGACGGCGCGTGGCACGACACCGAGGTGTCGTTCGAAAGGCAGCTCGAGGTCAGCGAGACGCTGATCGACCGCTGGAACGACGTGCTCGGCCGCGGCACCGGCATCTGCCTGGTGATGCCGGTCTATTACGCCCGCCACGTGGCCGAGGCGGAAGACCGCCGTCAGGTCGTGGCGATGGGTGAAGCGGTCATGGATATGCGCCGTCGCAAGGGCGTCCTGTTCACCCAGGACGGCCACCGCGACGGCTCGGTCGCGCTGGCGCGCGATCTCGGCGTCCTCGGTAAGTTCGCGCTCCTGGGCCATAGCGTCGACCTTACCGAGGACGATTTCACCGCGCTGAAGGAGACCGGCGCGTCGATCATCCACAACCCCTCGGCGATCATGTCGGTCTACGCCCGCTGCCCGGTGCCGGAGCTGATCGAGGCCGGCATCAATGTCTGCCTCGGCTCGGACGCCGCAGCCCCCGACCGCGGCTACGACATGTTCCGCCACATGGCGCAGTGCATGCACTACCACCGCCGTCACTTCCGCGACCCTGCCTACCTGCCGCCCGGAAAGACGCTGGAGATGGCGACGATCGACGCCGCGAAGGCGCTGGGCCTGGAGCAGGAGATCGGCTCGCTGGAGGTCGGCAAGAAGGCCGACGTCGTGCTCGTCGACATGCGCAAGCCGCATCTCTATCCGCCAGTGATGCCGGTGACGCGCATCGCCCATTTCGCCAATGCCGCCGACGTCGACACCGTCATCGTCAACGGCCGGGTGCTGATGCGCGGCCGCAAGACCGACCATCTCGACGCCGGGGCGATCCTCGACGACGCCGCAGAACAGGCCGCGCTCGCCTTCGAGCGCACCGGGCTCACGCACCTGCTCGATGAGCCGCAGGAGTTCTGGCGGCTGGCGCGGCAGCCCTTGCCGGCAAGCTGAGCAACGCGGCAGGCACTTGCGGACGGGCAGCACGCGCTGCCCGTCCTCGCATAGCTCGAACGAGCTACTACCCTGCCGCCACCGCTGTGGCAGATTAGCTGCGGCGGGTCTCCCTCAGAACCTGCCTGGCCGGCGCCCCACCGGCACTCGCGCAAGCGAGAGGCGCCGGCCTTTGCCCCCTACTCGGCTGCGATGCGCAGCCGCTCGCTTTCGTCGGACAGCGCCGCAGCAAGGCGCGGACGCAGCCGCTCGGACAGCACGCGGACATAGGGCTCCAGCACCATGCTGTCGTGGTCGCCCGCCACCTCCTGGACTTCGAGCTCGGCCACGTATGGCGTCCAGCCATTGTCGTCGAGCGCGACGTTGCGCCCCTCCTGGAGACGGCGACCGCCGCGCAACGTGTAGAGGATGTTGAGCCTGGGCCTGAGCAGCAGCAGCTTGCCGGGATAGGGCTTCAGGTCATAGCGGACCAGCGCCGCGCGGAACGCCGCCTCGATCCTGGCATTCTGGAACTGCCTGCCCGCGTTTTCCGCTTCCGCGGCTTCACGCTTGTCGCGCATTTCGGCCCGCCAGCGCCGACGATCGCGGATCCAGCCGGTGACGAAGGACAGCTTGTGGCGACGCAGATCCTGCAGCTTCATCTGCAGCCGGTCGAAGGCGGTGAGCCGCGGCTGGATCGGCAGCGGCGTGTCGAGCATGACGACGAGCGCCACTTCCTCGCCCTCGGCGCGCAGCTGCTGCGCCATCTCGTAGGCGGCCAGCCCGCCGCCCGAGAAGCCGGCCAGCAGATAGGGGCCGCGCGGCTGAACCTTGCGGACCTCGGCGAGATAGTCGCGCGCCATCTCCTCGAAGGTCGCGTGCGGTTCCTGGTCGCCATAGAGGCCGCGCGCCTGGAGCCCGTAGACCGGCCGGTCGACGCCGAGCCGCATGGCGAGCTGGCGCAGGTTGAGCACGTTGCCGAACATGCCGGCGCAGATGAAGACCGGCGGCGCAGACGGGTTCGTGCCCGCGCTCATCGCCACCAGATGCACATGCTTTTCCGCAGGCGGCGCGGACTGCGAAGGCCCGGAGCCGCTGCCCTCGCCGGCTGGCATGTGGCTGGCGATCAGCTGCGCGCAGCCGGCGATGGTCGGCGCCTCGAACAGCACCGATATCGGCAGGTCGACGGCGTACTGCTTCTTGATCATGCGGAACAGGCGCACGGCGATCAGCGAATGGCCGCCGATGTCGAAGAAACTGTCGTCGACGCCGATCCGGTCGACGCCGAGCAGTTCGCTCCAGAAACCGGCGAGCGTGCGCTCGATGTCGTTGCCCGGCGCGACATAGTCGCTGTCGAGCTCCGGCCGCTCGAACTGGTCGCCGCCCTGCGGCGCAGCCGTGGCCGGCGCGGCAGCGCGCCTGCGCAAGGCTTCGAGATCCAGCGAACTCACGATCGGCTGCGGCTGGCCGGTGCCAAGGGCGCGCCTGAGCGCCTCGAAGCCTTCGCCGGGAAGAATGCCCTGGCTCACCTGGGCGGCGAGCTGAAGCGCGGCGGGCGACTGGCGATGGTCGTTGTCGGCGGCGGCGCTGCCCGCCGTACGCGGCGCCACGAGACCGAGGTCGCTGTCGAGACGCTTCATCACGAAACGCTCGATTTCGAGCAGGACCTGACCGGAGACGTCGGCGATCGAGACATCGAAGGCGACATAGCCCTTGCCGTATTCGAAACCGCGGCACAGCCGCACCCAGCTCGAGACGCGGTCCGGCAGCGGCCCGTGCACGGCGATCCGGCCATAGGACATCGGCGCCCACAGCACCGAGCCGTCATATTCGGGGTCGAGCCGCATGGCGAAGCCGGTGGCGATGTCGAGCAGCGCCGGATGGAGCAAGGTGGCGTCGCCGCGATAGGCTTGCGGCAAGGCGAGCTCGGCAAAGGCCTCCGCGCGGCCAAAGGCGACGGAACGGAGCACCTGCCAGCGCGGGCCGAAACGCACATGCGGAGCCTGCACCGATGGCAGCGCATCCGCCCCTTCGGCGCGTTCGGCGACGACGCAGCGCCGGGCGGCTTCGGCCATCTCGGCACCGCTACGAGCGGACTTCGGCAGCCCGCGCACGAAAGCCTCGGCAAAGGTCTCGAAGGACGCATCGCCGGCCTGCGAAGCCGTGACCTCGATGCGATGGCCGTCCGCCTCGGGCGTCATGCGGACGCGAATGGTCCTGGTGGCGCCGTCCTTCACGACCAGCGGCCGCAGAAAGACCAGGTCTTCGATCGAAGCGCGTGCGTCCAAACCGTATTCGCCGAGCGCCTGGGCGATGAGTTCGATGTAGCCGGTGCCGGGCAGGACCGGCTCGCCCGAAACCATGCGGTGCTCGTCGAGCAGCCAGTGGGTGGCCGGGCCGATTTCGGCCTCGAGCCAGGGCGTGCCCTCGGCATCCTCGACCCAGGACCGGAAGAGCGGCCCGCGGGCCGGCTCCGCCGACGGTTCCCGGCCCGGGGACTGGTCGGTACGCCCAACCGCACGGGCGGCGAGCCCGATCTCGTTCCAGATGCCCCAGTGGACGGCGACGGTCCTGCGGCCGGCATCCCCGGCGCGGCTCTCGGCGTAGGCGTTGAGATAAGCGTTGGCGGCGACATAGTCGACCTGGCCGGCGGGCGCGGTGTCGGTGCTGGTCGAGGAGAACAGCACGAACAGATCGAGCGGCACGTCGCGGAAGACGCGGTCGAGGACCGCGGTGCCGTGCAGCTTGGGCGCGAGCACCGCTTCCATGGCGTCGACCGACTTGAGCTGCAGCAGGTCGTCGTCGACCACGCCGGCGGTGTGGATGACGCCATTGATCTCGCCGAGTTCGGCGCGGGTCGCCGCAACCACCGCCGCCATCTGCTCGGGGTTGCCGACGTCGGCCGCCATGTAGGCGACCTTGTGGCCGGCTGCCTCCAGCGCGACGATCCGCTCGATGGCGCGCCGCATGCGGTCGGAGCGTGCGCGGGTGCGCATGATCAGCGGCCACTGCTCGCGGGAGGGAAGCGTGCCGCGCCCGACCAGCATGACGCGGGCGTCGAACTCGTCGGCGAGGCCCTGCGCCATCACCTGCGCCAGGTCGCCGAGGCCGCCGGTGACGATGTAGACGCCCTGGCGGCGGAAGCCCTGCCGGCCCTCGCCTACGGGGGCAAGCGGCAGCCTGCCATAGCCGCGCGTCCAGCGTCGACCGTCGCGATAGGCGACGACCTCGGATGCCGGCGCGGCGAACAGGTCGTCGCGCAGCTGCGCGTGGATCTGCGCCATCGCCGCCGGCCCTTGTGCGACAGCGCGGCGGAACGGGCGGCGCGAGGCTTCGGCGCGAGGCAATTGCAGGTCGATCAGGCGAACGCTCGTGCCCGGCATCTCCTTCGGGATGACAAGCCCGGGGCCGAGCACCGTAGCCTTCTCCGGATAGGGCAGAGGCTCGTCGCCGACGCGCTGCATGCCGTTGCTGACGACGGTCAGCCGGATGTCGCTCGCGCCGGCGTCGCCGAGCGCCTGGGCGAGATGGATGAGGCTGTAGAAGCCCTGTTCCTGGTTGCGGTTGAAGAAGCTCGAGCCCGGGCGGTGGCTCTCGTCGGCGGTGACGAGCCACAGATGCAGGATGCGCTGCGGCAGCGCGCCCTCGGCGGCGATTGCCGCGAGCAGCGCGTCGTAGCCGGCCCGGCCGTCCTCGGGGCAGACCGAATAGGCGTCCGTCGACTTGCGCGCGAAAGTGTCGCCGACCTCGACGGTGGCCACCCGGTGGCCGCCGGCGCGCAGGCTCTCGACCAGCGGCCGACCGAAGCCTGCCCGGTCGAGGAAGACGAGAAAGGAGGTCGGCTCCGCGCCTGCGTCGATCTCGACGTCGGCGACCGACTGGCGCCATGTCGGCCTAAAGCCCCAGTCGGCCATGTCGGGCAGCTTGCGCAGCACTTCCTCGGTCGCCTCGGCCGAGGCAGCGGCACCGGGCTCGATGAAATAGCGCTGGTGCTGGAACGGATAGCTGGGCAGCGACACGCGGCGGGCGCCGGTGCCCTCCCAAAGGCGCTCGAGCGGCACGTCCAGCCCCACCGCCCAGGCGCGGCCGAGCGCGGCGAGCAGGTGGACGCGGTCGTCGCTGTCGTCCTCCGCGTGCGGCAGGCTGTTGATCACCTGGTTCGCGGCAATGGAGGGCTGCAGCTTGACCAGCGACGACAACGCCCGGCCCGGCCCGACCTCGACGAAGACGCGGCCGGGCTCGCTCGCCAGAAGACCCATGCCCTTGCCGAACTGCACGGTGGAGCGCAGGTGGCGGACCCAGTAGAGCGGGTCGCGGGCGTCAGCCTCCGACAGCCAGGCGCCGGTGAGGTTGGAGACGATGGGGATCGACGGCGCATTGAGCCGGATGCCGCGCAGGAACGCCTCGAAGCGGCCGAGGATCGGCTCGAGCATGCGCGAATGGGCGGCGATGTCGATGGCGATGCGCGAGGCGTCGATGCCCCGTTCGTGCAGCGCCGCCCGGAAACCGTCCAGGTCCTCGTTGCGGCCCGAGACGACGCAGAGTTCGGGCGCGTTGACCGAGGCGAGGTCGAGTTCCGGCGGCATGATCTCGGCGAGAGCGGCGGCCGACAGCGGCACGCTCAGCATGCCGCCCGGCTCGACCGTGTCGAACAGCTCGCCGCGCAGGCGGACGAGGTTGACCGCGTCGCGCAGGCCGATGACCTCGGCGATGCAGGCAGCCGCATTCTCGCCCATCGAATGGCCGATGAGGGCCTGTGGCTTGACGCCGCGATCGATCCACCAGCGGGCGACGGCCACCTCGGTGATGAGGATCGCCGGCAGTTGCACCGAGGGCCGCAGGAAGGCGGCCTCGGCCTCGGCGCGGTCGGTGCCCCGGTCGAGCCAGACGCGGCTGATCTCCGCCGCAGCAGCAGGATCGAGATAGGAAATGCCCTCGTCGACGGTCGCGCGGAACCGCCGGTCGCCGTCATAGAGGGCGCGGGCCATGCCGACATGCTGGGCGCCGCCGCCGGGGAACAGGAAGACGGGGCCGGAGGCATTGTCGAGCGCCGAATGGGTGAAGCCGCGCTTGCTCTCGGGATCGGAGAGGACCGCGACCGCATCGGCGCGGTTGCGCACGGCGACGACGCGGCGGTGCTCGAAATGCCTGCGGCCGGCAAAAAGCGTGTAGGCGGCGTCGCCCAGGTCGAGATCGGGCCGGCGCTCCAGCTCCGCGCCGAGTCGCACGGTCGCCTGGTCGAGCGCCTTGCGGTTCCTGGCGGCGAAGACCAGGAGCTGCGGCGCGTCCTCGGCGGCGGCGCGGCCGGCGGCCAGTGCCGGCGCCTGCTCGATGATGGCGTGCGCATTGGTGCCGCCGACGCCGAGCGAATTGACCGCGGCGCGGCGCGGGCCCGGCGTATGCGGCCATTGGGTCAGGCGGTCGTTGACGATGAACGGGCTGCGCTCGAAGGCGATGGCCGGGTTCGGCTTCTCGAAGCCCAGCGTCGGCGGGATTTCGCCGTGCTTCACCGCGAGCGAGGCCTTGATCAGGCTGACGACGCCAGCGGCGGTGTCGAGATGGCCGATGTTCGACTTGACCGAGCCGACACGGCAGAAGCCGGTCCGGTCGGTGCCCTGGCGGAACGCCTGCGTCAGCGCCTCGATCTCGATCGGGTCGCCGAGATAGGTGCCGGTGCCGTGGCACTCGACATACTGGATCGAGCCGGCATCGACGCCGGCCAGGCCCTGCGCCTCGATGATCGCCTCGGCCTGGCCGTTGACGCTGGGCGCGAGATAGCCGGCCTTGCTGGCGCCATCGTTGTTGACCGCCGTGCCCTTGATGACGGCGTGGACGATGTCGCCGTCGGCGATCGCGTCGGAGAGGCGACGCAGCACCACCACGCCGACGCCGCTGCCGAAGACGGTGCCGGCGGCCCGGTGGTCGAAGGCGCGGCAATGGCCGTCGGGCGAGAGGATCTCGCCCTCCTGGTACATGTAGCCGCGGCGGTGCGGCAGGTCGATCGTGACGCCTCCGGCCAACGCCATCTCGCACTCGCCGGCGAGCAGGCTCTGGCAGGCCGAATGCACCGCCACCAGAGAAGTGGAGCAGGCGGTCTGGATGTTGACGCTCGGTCCGCGCAGGTCGAAGGCGAAGGAGGCGCGGGTGGCGAGGAAGTCCTTGTCGTTGCCGGTGTGCCTGAGCAGGAACATGCCGACCTGGTCGACCAGCTGGCGGTTGCTGCAGACGTTGAAGTAGAAGTAGCTGCCCATGCCGCAGCCGGCGAAGACGCCGACCGGGCCGCCGCTGGAATCGGGCGTGCGGCCTGCATCCTCCATCGCCTCCCAGGCGCATTCCAGGAACTGGCGGTGCTGCGGGTCCATGATCGCCGCCTCCTTCGGGCTGAGCCCGAAGAACTCGGCGTCGAACATCTCCATGGCGGGAAGCTCGGAGGTGCGGCGCACGTAATTGGGATGGTGGATACGGCTAGGCGCCTCACCGGCCGCCAGCAGCTCTTCCTCCGTGAGATCGCGGATCGATTCGACTCCGCCGCGCAGATTGGCCCAGAACTGGCCGACGTCGCGCGCGCCGGGAACGCGCAGCGCCATGCCAACGATGGCGATGTCGTTCGGTGAGAACTGGTCGGGACTGTCGGTCATGGCCTGTACCTGCTGCAGGCGCCATCCGTCGCGGTCCAGGAATCTCCGAGGCGCAGGACGCGCCCCGCAGCCTTACCCACCCCACTTAGCGCCCCATGTGCTTCGTATCGCCGGGAAAATTGAACATGCCGTTAAACGGCGCCGGAAATCCCGCCCGATGGTGCACAGCAAGGACTATGGGCAGGACCCAAAGCAACTGACTTAACCAGCTGTTACGATGCTGATGATAATTCCAAGCACCATCATAACGTTCATTTACGCTGGCCAGTATAAGAGCCACTGCATTCAGGGCAAGCACAGGGGCGGTCTCACGACATGGTTAACGGACACTTCGATTGCGTCTTGATCGGCGACGAGTCGCTTCTGGTGCAGTGCGTCGAGATGCTCAGGGGCCGCGGGCACCGCATTGCCGCGATCGTGACCGAGAGCGCCAGCATCCGCAGCCATGCAGAACGCAGCGGCATAAGTTCGACCGGCTGGGGGGACGACCTGGCACGCCAGCTCGACGGCATCGGCTACGACTGGCTGTTCAGCGCCGCCAATCTCAGGCTCATCCCCGAGGCCGTGTGGCGCAAGGCCAGGATGGGGGCGGCCAATTTCCACGACGGCCCCCTGCCCCGCTATGCCGGACTGAACGCGCCGGCCTGGGCGATCCTCAACGGCGAGGAGACGCACGGCGTGACCTGGCATGCGCTGGCCTCCGGCGTCGACCAGGGCGGGCTCTACGTGCAGCGGATGTTCGACATCGCGCCGGACGAGACCGCGCTGATGCTCAACACCAAGTGCTTCGAGGCGGGGATCGGCAGCTTCGCTGAACTGCTCGACGGCATCGAGCGCGGAACGCTCGTCGCGCGTCCGCAGAACCTCGCCGAGCGCAGCTATTTCGGCAGGAAGCGGCGTCCCGAAGCCGGCGCGACGCTTCGCTTCGACCAGCCCGCGCACAGCCTCGAACGGCTGGTGCGGGCGCTCGACTTCGGCACCGGATATGCCAACCCGCTGGTCACGCCGAAACTGCGCACCGAAGGCGGCCTCTACGCGGTGAGCAGGCTGACAGCCGCCGGCGATGCCCCGCACGGCGCGCCGGGCACGGTGATGTCGGTCTCGCCGGAAGGCGTGGTGATCGTGGCGGCGGATGCGGCGGTGCTGGTCGAGGCGTCGCGCATCGGCGACGGCGAGCCGCTGTGGACGGCGTTGCGGCCGGGCATGGTGCTGCCCGGCATGGACGAGGCTTTTTCGCGCGAGCTGACCGGCGCAGTGGCAGAAGCCGCGGGCCACGAGGCGGAAGCGCGGGCGGCGATCGCCGCGGCGCAGGACATCGACCTCCTCGACATCAAGCCGTGGACGGCGGGCCAGGCGGCGGATGTCGCGACGATTCCGCTCGACCTGCCGCGCGGGCTCGACCGCGACGCGAGGGCCGCGGCCGTCGCCGCCTTCGTGCTCCGCCTCGCGGGCCAGGCCGAGGCATCGCTGGCGTTCTCCAGCCGGGCGGCCAGGGCGCGCGCCGCCGCTTTCCCGGGCTATTTCTCCGATATATCGCCGCTGAACCTCAAGGCTGCCGACGACGCGAGCCTGGGCGCTTTCAAAAGCCAGGTGGCAGACGCCATCGCCGCCGCGCGCGACCGCGGCGCCTGGCTTTCGGACCTGGCGCGCCGTGTCCCGGGCATGCATGAACCGCGGCTGACGATCGGACTGATCGAAGGCTCCGGCGAGCAAGACGTGCTGCCGGCGGGCTGCGCGCTGACCTTCGCCCTCGGCGAGGACGCTGCCGCCGATACCCTGCATTTCGACCGCGCACGGATGAGCGAGGCGCAGGCGCGCGACATCGCCCTGCGCCTCTCGGTGCTTGCCAAGGCCTTCGCGGAAGGCAGCGGCACTTTCGCCGAGCTGCCGCTGATGACCAAGGACGAGCAGCATCGCGTCCTGCACGCATGGAACGACACGGCCCGCGGCTACGACCGCAGCACCCTGATGCACCGGCTGGTGGAGCGGCAGGTCGACCGGACGCCGGACGCGGTGGCAGTGGCCGCGGGCGAGGATCAGCTGACCTATCACCAGCTCGACGAGCAGGCCAACGCCGTCGCCCATGCGCTGATGGCGCTTGGCGTCGGCCCGGACACGATGGTCGGCCTCAATCTGTCGCGCTCGGTCGAACTCGTCGTCGGCGCGCTCGCCATCCAGAAAGCTGGCGGCGCCTATGTGCCGCTCGATCCGATGTTCCCCGGCGACCGGCTGGCGCTGATGGTGGAGGACAGTGCCGCGCCGATCGTGCTGACCGAGCGCGCGCTGAAGGGCTCGCTGCCGGTCCATACCGCCAGGCTGGTCTGCATCGAGGATCTGCTGGAGGCCGGCGGGCGCAGCGACCGGCCGTCAAGCAGGGCGACATCCGACAACCTGGCCTACGTCATCTACACCTCGGGCTCCACCGGGCGCCCGAAGGGGGTGATGATCGAGCACCGCAACGTGGCGAACTTCTTCGCCGGCATGGACGAGCGCATCACCGTGCCGGAAAGCGGCCAGCCGGTGTGGCTGGCGGTGACCAGCCTGTCCTTCGACATCTCGGTGCTGGAGCTGTTCTGGACACTGACGCGCGGCTTCAAGGTCGTGATCCATTCGAGCGAGGTCAAGGCCCACAAGGGACCCGGAGCGGCTCAAACCAAGCAGCTCGACTTCAGCCTGTTCTACTGGGGCAACGACGACGGTGCCGGCCCCGCCAAGTACCGGCTGCTGCTCGAGGGCGCCAAATTCGCCGACACGCACGGCTTCCAGGCGCTGTGGACGCCGGAACGCCACTTCCACGCCTTTGGCGGCCCCTATCCGAACCCTTCGGTGACCGGCGCGGCAGTCGCCGCCGTGACGCGCAACCTGTCGATCCGCGCCGGCAGCTGCGTGCTGCCGCTGCACCACCCGGCCCGCGTCGCCGAGGAATGGGCCGTGCTCGACAACATCAGCAACGGCCGCGTCGGGCTCGCCTTCGCCTCGGGCTGGATGCCGGAGGACTTCGTGCTGCGGCCCGAGAACGCGCCGCCGCACAACAAGGCGGCGATGCTGCGCGACATCGAGACGGTGCGCAAGCTGTGGCGCGGCGAGAAGGTAGAGTTCGATTTCGGCAGCGGCAAGGTCGGCGTCGTCACGCAGCCGCGGCCGGTGCAGAAGGAACTGCCCGTGTGGGTGACCACGGCCGGCAATCCGGAAACCTACCGCGAGGCCGCCCGGCTCGGCGCCAACGTGCTCACCCACCTGCTCGGCCAGTCGGTCGACGAGCTCGCCGACAAGATCCGCATCTACAGGCAGGCGCTGGTGGAAGCCGGACGCAACCCGGCCGACCACAAGGTGACGCTGATGCTGCACACGCTTGTCGGCGCCGACCGCGAGGAGGTGCGCCAGCAGGCGCGCGAGCCGATGAAGGACTATCTGCGCAGCGCCGCAGCCCTCATCAAGCAATATGCCTGGGCCTTCCCGGCGTTCAAGAAGCCGCAGGGCGTGGCGCAGCCGATGGACATCGACCTGCAGTCGCTGGCGGCCGACGAACTCGACGCGATCCTCGAATTCGCCTTCCTGCGCTATTTCGAGGACAGCGGCCTCTTCGGCACAGTCGAGGACGCGCTGCGCCGCATCGAACAGGTGGCGGCGATCGGCGTCGACGAGGTGGCCTGCCTGATCGACTTCGGCGTGGCGAGCGACCTGGTGCTCGAGCGACTGGTGCCGCTGGCCGACGTGGTGGCGCGGTCGCGTGCGACCGTTTCGCACGAGGCGGCCGATGGCGGCAGCCTTGCCGAGGAGATCGAACGCCACGGCGTGACGCATCTGCAGTGCACGCCCTCGATGGCGCGCATGTTCCTGATGAACGACGACGACCGGCGCGCGCTGGCCAATGTGAGGCACCTGTTCATCGGCGGCGAGGCCTTGCCGTCGTCGCTGCTCATGGACCTGCGCAAGGCGACCTCGGCAAGCGTCGAGAACATGTACGGACCGACGGAGACGACGATCTGGTCGTCGACGACGCCCGCCAATGTGAGCGAAGGGGTTGTGCCGCTGGGCAGGCCCATCGCCAACACCCAGCTCTACGTCCTGGACGCCGCGCAGCGCCCGGTGCCGCCCGGGATCGCGGGCGAGCTCTACATCGGCGGCGACGGCGTGGCGCGCGGCTACCACAACCGGCCGGACCTCACCGCCGAGCGCTTCCTGCCCAACCCCTTCGCCGACGGCCGGTTCTACCGCACCGGCGACCTGGCGCGCTTCATCGCGGACGGGGCGCTGCAGTTCCTCGGCCGCACCGACCACCAGGTGAAGCTGCGCGGCTACCGCATCGAACTCGGCGAGATCGAGGAGCGCATCGCGGCCTTCCCCGGCATCATGGAAGTCGTGGTGATGGCGCGCGAGGACCGAAAGGACGACATACGGCTCGTCGGTTACCTGCGTCTCGCAGGCGGCAGGATCGACGAGGATGCGCTCAAGCAGGCGCTTGCCAGGACGTTGCCGGACTACATGGTGCCGGTCCACTTCGTCACTCTGGAGGCGTTTCCGCTGACACCCAACGCCAAGGTCGACCGCAAGGCGCTGCCGAAGCCGGACGCGGTCGCCGCGCCGGCCGTCGCTGCCGCCTATGTCGAGCCGACGGACAATGTCGAACGCGCCATCGCCGACACCTTCCGCCGCATCCTCGGCGTCGAGAGGGTCGGCCTGTCGGACAGCTTCTTCGCGCTCGGCGGGCATTCGCTGCTCGCGGTGCAGGCGCATCGCGAGCTGAAGGCGGGCATCGCCCCGGACATGCTCATCACCGACCTGTTCCGCTTCCCGACGGTGAAGGCGCTGTCCGAGCATCTCGCGCAGCGCGGCAAGGCAGACGACCGGCTGAGCAAGGTGGCGGACCGCGCCGCCATGCGCCGGGCAGCGCTCGGCGACAGGCGGGCGGCACTGATGCGGCCGCGCGGCGCGGGATGAGCGTAGCCATCGCCCTGCTGTTCGAAGCGGACGTCGCGGTCGCCCAGGGCGACCCGCGCGGCGACTGGGGCGCGCCTTTGCCAGACGAGGAGGAGGCGATCGCCAGGGCATCAGCTTCGCGGCGGCACGAATTCATGGCGGGACGCGCCCTGGCGCGCACGGCCATGCGGGAACTCGGCCTTGCCCCCGCAGCCGTTCCGGCCGGCGTCGACCGCGCCCCCGCCTGGCCGGCGGGCATGACGGGCAGCATCAGCCATTGCACCGACTGGTGCGTGGCGGCGATCGCCCGCACAGCCGACGGCTACCTGTCGGTCGGCCTCGACATCGAGCCGGCCCTGCCGCTCGACGCCGAACTGGTCGAGGAGATCTGCACACCGGAGGAGCGCGCATGGCTGGCCGCCCAGCCGGCAGCGGGCCGCGGCCTGCTGGCGCGCGCCGTCTTCAGCGCCAAGGAATGCGCCTACAAGTGCCAGTACCCGCTCTCGGGCAAGCTGTTCGGGTTCGACGCGATGTCCGTGCGCCTCGATCCGGCCGCCGCGACGTTCGTCGCCCGCTTCGAGGCGAATGCGGGGCCGTTTTCGAGAGGCGCGCAACTGGCCGGCCGCATGGCGATCGGGCGCGACCATATCGTCACCGCGATGACGCTCAAACACGGCGGCCGGCATGGGGCAGCCGGCCGGGCTGCGCAACATGCGTGACCGGCGTCTGGCCCGCCACGGCGTCGCCGGCGTGCTTTTTGCCGCGCTCAGCGTCGGCATGACCGGAAAGGCCATCGCGCCAGCCATCGGCACCGCGCCCGCAGTGGCTGCCGATGCGGGGCAGTTCTTCGTCTCGGGACACAGCCTCACCGACCGGCCCTTCCCCGACATGCTGGAGGCGATCGCCGCTGCGGGTGGCAGAAGCCTCATTTGGGAACGGCAGCACATCGGCGGCTCGTCGATCCGGCAGCGGACGCGGGGGCCGGACGGCAGTCCGCCCGGCTCAGGCTACGGCGCGGGGGTCGGCCGCGACGGCAAGCCGGTCGACGTGATCGCCGAATTGGCAGCGCGCCGCTACGACGTGCTCGTCGTCACCGAATGGCACAGGGTGCTCGATGCGATGCTGAGCGAAGGCACAGCAACCTATCTGGGCGAGCTGCAGGACAGGTTCATGGCCGGCAATCCGCGCGGCATGAGCTATTTCTTCGCGCCCTGGGCGGACCTCTCCGACCTTACCGCCCCTGGCGACTGGATCGAATACGAACGCGCCGCCTCGCCGGTGTGGCAATGCCTGGTGGAGGGCGTGAACAGCAAGCTGGCCGAGCAGGCCCGACAGGACCGCATCCGCTTCATCCCGGCGTCCCTGGCGCTCGCCGACCTGGTCGCGCGCCTCACCTCCGGACAGCCGGTCGCAGGCTTCGAGGGGCTCGCTCCGGAGCGCGTCACCGCCGCATTGTTCACCGACCGGGTGCACCTGACGGAGCTCGGCAACTACTTCGTCGCCGTGGTCGCCTATGCGACAGTCTTCGGCAACGAGGCGGTGGCGGCACCCGTGCCGGCTTCGCTCGACCAAACCCGGGCGCAAAGCCTCAGGTCCATTGCGCTGGAGCTCATCGCCCAGTGGCGTGTCCGGCAGGTATTCGGCCCCGACGGCGGATGCGAGGGCGTGCCGGCACGCTTCGTCATCGCCTATGCCGGCTACATGGAACGCACCTACACCCGGCCGGAGCGGGGATATGTCGTGGCCCGGGCGAAGCGCATCCGCGACACCATCCGGCTGCTATGGTCGCTGCGGCGCGGGGTGCCGGGGCTCGAGCCGGCGGACGCGGGCTGAGCAGCCGCAGAAATCAGTCCGGACGCCGCCGGTCGGTGCGGATCCAGGTGCCGACACGCGAGCCGAGCGCCAGGCGGGGATAGAGGGCAAGCTTGCGCAGCACATAGGGGAACACCCGCAACAGCGACATCGGCGGCAGCACGTGCCGTCCGAACGCCGCCCAGGCAGCCAGCACCGAGACCCCGAACAGGGCGAGGCAGAGCAACGAAACGGCCAGCGCGACCGGAGCGAGCGACAGGGCATAGGTCACAGCCGCCGTCACGACGAAGGCCGCGCCGAGCAGCAGCACAAGCAGGGTGAGCGGCGGCACCAGCACGTCGACCACGAGGGCGACGGCGCCGGCGTTCCCGGACCGGACCGCGGCCGGCAGGACGCGGAGGGCCTGAGCGATCATGCCGAGATGCCCCTCCTCCCAGCGCCGCCGCTGCGACGACGCGCCAGCCTGCGAAAAGGGAAAATGGCTGTCGATGCGGGCGTCCTCGCAGAACGCAGCGCCCCTGCCGGCGAGCGCCAGGTCGAGCCCGAGCTTCATGTCCTCGACGAGGCTGGCATGGGCGAGGTGGGCGTCGCGGATGACGGACCAGGGGAAGCCCATGCCGGAGCCGGTGAGATGACAGGGGAAGCCGAGCCGGTGCAGGCCCGCCGCCCGGGCCCTGTTCTTGACCAGGAAGGCGAACTCGGCGACCTGCAGGTTGAGGCCCGCGCCCGCCGGCGCCGACATCAGGTAGAGCCCCTGCACCGGGCGCTGGCTCGCGGCCGCCCGCGCGACGAGACGGTCGATGCAGCCGGGCTGGAGGCTGCAGTCGGCGTCGACGATCACCACCACTTCGGGCGGCGCCGCGGCGAGGTGGCGAACGCCGAAATCGAGCGCGAAACCCTTGCCGCGCCGCGACGGGTCCTGGCGCTCGATCACTTCGGCGCCGGCTTCACGGGCGAGCATCGCGGTGCCGTCAGTGCAGTTGTCGGCAACGACAAGCAGCCGGTCGCCCGGCCGCAGCTGCCCGCGCAGGCCGCGAACCGTCTCGGCGATGCCGTCGGCCTCGTCATGCGCCGGCACGAGGATTGCTGCCGACGGGCGGGCCGAGGGTAACGGCGCAGGCCGGCGCTGGCCCCGGCCGACGGCCGAAAATATCTCCACGGCGAAGACCAGAACCGGAATCAGCAACGCCAGATTGGCCAAAGACAGCAGGACAAGGATGATTTCGGTCATATTTGCTTTCACGTCGCGGGCGCTCAACCCATACTTACGCGATGGAATTTAACGATCTTCTGTGATTTGCCGATCTTGGCGGCAACCCAGGCTTGACGTTGGTGGATCACCAATGTTGTTAGAGGATCGGCTGGAAGGCGGGAGGCGTCGGCGCCAAGCCAAGCGCACCTCGGGGGTTTACATCTTGGCACTCGTGCAAAGCAACGGCATCGCAAAAGGCCCTGCCATCCAACGCCACTACTTTCTCAACGTGCCCTTCGACATCATCAAGTTCGACGACGTCGTCGAGCTGATTGCGGCGACGCGCAACGCCGACGGCTTCCGCTATGTCGTGACCCCCAATGTCGACCATGTCGTCCGCCTCTCCACCCATGCCGAGCTGAAGCCGCTCTACGAGGGAGCCTGGCTGACGCTCTGCGACAGCAAACCGCTGGTGCTACTGGCGCGCGCCATGCCGCTGAAACTGCCGCGTGTGACCGGCGCCGACCTGACCGCCTGCCTGTTCGGCACCGTCGTCAAGGATGGCGACCACATCGCCCTGGTCGCGCCGAACGAGGCGGTCGTCGCGAGGATGCGGGCAAAGTTTCCACGCCTCAGCATTGGTGCGCACGTTCCGCCCTTCGGCGTCGGCAACAATCCGGCCGAACTCGCCAAGTGCGTCGACTTCGTGGTGCGCGAGAAGGCCGCCTTCACCTTCCTCGCCATCGGCTCGCCGCAGTCGGAGAAGATCGCCCATGCCATCAAGATGGATGGGCGGGCGGTCGGCACGGCGCTGTGCATCGGCGCTTCGCTCGAATTCATGACCGGGATGAAGCGGCGGGCGCCGCGCTGGATGAGCAAGGCCGGCATCGAGTGGGTGCACCGCCTGGCCACCGATCCGAAGCGGCTGTGGCGCCGCTACGTCTTTTCGGTCTTGCCGCTGCTGCGACTGACGCTGGCGGAGTTCCGGCAACGCAGGACCGCGCGGGTGCCGGTGTCGCGCTGAAGGCCGGTCACTGCCCGTCCAGGTAGAGGGCCAGTCCCGCCATCGTGCCGATCGTCTGCTGGACGGTGTATTCCTGCTGCATCACCACGGCTGGATGCTCGACGAGATATTCGTAGAAGGGCAGCGAGAAGCGCGGCGGATCTATCCGCCGCTCGTCCGACCCCACTTCGGCCAGCGGCGACCACCAGGGACCGAACACCCAGCCCTGGGCCGTCGCCGCCTGGGATGCCCAGCCATAGACTGTGATGCCGATGGGTGCGGCGACACCCATGGCGATGCTGTCCTCGTGCAGCGGATTGGCGACGGGGCGGACGCCGGCTCCCGTCATCAGGGAAAGCCCCAGCTGGTTGGCGCCGAGCATGGCGTGGTGGGCGCGCTGCATGGTCTTGAGGATGGCGGGGTCCCCGCCGATGCGATGGGCGCGGATGAGGAGCATCAGCTGGCTGTAGTCGGGCGCACCGCCCTGCCCCCAGCCGGCGGGCGCGGCCGGATGCTTCATCGCCGGATAGGCCAGGCGCTGCTGGGCGGTCACGACGAGGCGGGCATCGGCCAGGAACGCCTCGCGGATCTGAGCTGCGATGCCCGGATCGGCGGCGGGGCCGTTCATATAGTCCCAGGCCGCGTCGCCCTTGTGCGCATAGAGGTCCCAGCCGGCACGCCAGCGCGCTTCGAAGAGCGTCGCGAAGGCAGGCTCGCCCGTCAGTCTGAACAGGGCCGCGGCGGCGGCGGCGCGGTACTCGCCGGCCTGGGCCTGCAAGCCGATCTTGCGTTCGTCCCAGCCCACCCCTGCAAAGGCGCCTGACGCCTCGGCCGCCGCGATGGCGTCGGCATAGTAGCGGTCGGGATCGGCGAAGCCACGCTCGGCCGCCTGCCAGGCAGCGAGCGCGCTCGTGCGATAGACGGACGCCAGCCTGTCGCTGCCCAACCCGCTCAAAACGCGCGCCAGCTTCGCGGCGGTGGCGGCGTACCTGTAGCTCGACACGTGGTCGGGCGCATAGGCGAAGACCTGGCGATGCTCGAGAAAGCTCGGCTCGCCCTTGAGCGGATGCGCGGCACTCTCGATACCGCCGCGGATGCTGCCGTCGGGCATCTGCAGGCGGCGGAAGAAATCCAGCCCCCAGATCGCCTCGTGGACGATGTCCGGCAAGGCATCGGTTCCGCGATAGAGTTCGGGATCGAGCACCTCCGCGGACTTCGGCAGGCGGAGATCGACGCCGCGTCTTTCCGGCGCGATGCTCTCGAAGACCTCGAGCAGGAGCGACGACACCTCGACGTGCTGGATGCGCCGGTCCCAGTCGCCCGCGTCCATGTAGCCGCCCCAGTAGCTGTCCGGCGCGATCCGGTCCGTCAGCCAGGCGGGCCTGGCGCCCTCCTCGAACGGCACGAAGCCAGCGAATTCCGAGGACCAGGCCAGCGGCAGCCGGCTCTCGCGTATCGCCATGCCCTCGCCGGGGCGAAAGGCGGTCGGGCGCTCGTAGCCGAAACGCCCGTCGAGAGCGATGCCGCTGCGCTGGTTGTAGAGGCCACCGATGGAAAGCCGCGCCGACCGCAGCCAGACGTCGTCGGCGATCACGATCGGATCGGACACGCCGAGGCCAGCGATCCGGAGCCGGTAGACGCCGTCCTTTTCCGGCCGCCAGTCCGAATAGTCGAGTTCGAACACATAGGTACCGGCGCGGTTGGCGACATGGGCCGGCGTCGCAAAGGCGCCCGGCGCCAGCGTCGCGGGCAGCGCACCTTCGACATCGACGACGTCGAAGCCGGTCTCCGTGACCGTGCCGACGGTGGCGAAGACGGCACCGGCGTCCTCATCGCCTTGCAGGCGCTGCAGCGCCACGCGCTGGCCGCGCACCAGGCCGTGCGGCCGAGCGGCGACGAACGAATTGCCGTCGATGCGCGACAGCGGCACGGGCTCGGCCGCCGCGTCGGCGTAGCCGACCAGTTCGCGCGGCAGCCCGTTGCCGGGCTCGGGGTCATCGGGACCGGCGCGCAGGCCGATGGCCGCGTCGAAGACCTCCCGCCCCCTGTCGTCGAGCACGCTGAAACGGTCGATGCCGTAGCGGCGGAAATCGACGGCGCCCCGATCCGGCCCCCCCGGCAGCCACAGCGCGAGGTAGGCGACCTTGGCGGTGTCGTTGCGACGATGGCCCAGCTGGGTCGCGCGGATCGCCACCGCCCGCGTTGCCCGGTCGTCCACCACGACGCGGGTTCCGTCCGGCAGCGGCCCGGGGCCGGCGATCGGATAGGTTCCGGCGGTAAGCGGTCCATCGAGCTGCAGGTAGAGATAGTGCTTGAAACTGGCCCCGGCCTGGGTGTCGCCGCCGGACCCGCGGAACAGGCCCGAATCATAGGGCATGGACTTGCGGTAGACCGCAATCACCTTGCGCCCGCCGATCGGCGCATAGGCGGAGGCCACGTCGACGGCACCGCGATCGAGAACCATGCCGGGCGGCGTGTCGGCGATGCGCAGCCGATCGCGGTCGGGCCCGATGACCAGCCCCCAGGCGCCCTGGTAGCGTACCCAGGTGCCGACGGGCTCGGCACGCGGACGGTCCAGGCCGACGATGCGTCCGCGCAGGAAAGCCGGCTCGCGCATCTCGATCGAGACGATATCGGGCGCCGCCATGGCGACCTCCGTCACCGGGATCTCCTGCGAACGGGCACCAGCGCTCATCGAGACAAGCAGAAAGACCGCAAGTATCCAGAGTCCTTGCCGAAGACGCATGAGCATTTCTTCTTGTTAACCCTAAGACCCGATCGAACCGACCGTTAACTCGGAAGGTCGCCCCACCGTGATATGTGCCAGATGTTAATACTCCGAGGCAATTTGCTTGAAATTCGTCGTCCTGATCATGGCGCTGGCCAGCGCGTTTCCGCTCAGCCTCGGCTTGCGCGGCAATGCCGCGTTCGCTCGCCTGTTCTGGACGCTGTTCGGCCTGCTGCCCTTCCTGGCCGCGGCGCTGCCGCTGTTCGACATCGGCATCATTTCCTGGGCGGGCGAGTGGGTCGGCTTCGTCTACAGCCTCGAGATCACGATCGTCGACATCCTGGCGCTCGCGGCACTGCTCGCGGTGCCGGGCGGGCCGGTGCCTTGGGCATACAAGGTGCCCCTGCTCATCTATATCGCGGTCGCGTCGCTTTCGATCTTCCAGGCCACGGAGCCGCTGGCCACGACCTTCGGCATCTGGCAGTTCATGCGCATGTTCCTGGTGGTGGTGGCGGTGACGCGCGCTGCACGCCACGACCCGAAGGTCGTCGTCGACATACTGCGCGGCATGGCCATCGGCATGGGCATGAACGTCATCGCCGTGGTCTACCAGCGCTTCGGCCTCGACCTGACCCAGACGCGCGGGCTGTTCGTGCACCAGAACACGCTCGGCCTGACCACGCATTTCGTGCTGTTTCCGCATCTGGCGATGCTGCTCTACGGCTACGGCCGCCTGCGCTATCTCGTGCCGGCGATCATGGCGACGGTGCTCGTGGTAATCTTCACGGCGTCGCGCGCGGCCGTCGGGCTCGCGGCAATCGGCATGATCATCACATACTGCGCGCTGGCGCTCGCCGGGCTGACGCAGCGCAAGGTGATGCTGGCGCTGGCGGCTGCGGTGGCGCTGGCGGCGGTTGCGCCGGTGGCGATCTCGACCTTCCAGAACCGCTTCGAGGCGGTGCCGCTCACCGAGGAAGAATATGACGAGCGGGCAGCCTTCGAGCTGGCAGCGTCCTACATCGTGGCCGACTATCCGGCCGGCGTGGGCGTCAACCACTATGTCTACATCGCCAAGAATTTCGGCTACTCCGAGCGGGCCAACGTTTCGCCCAGCGAAGGCAACCGCAACAACATCGTGCACAACGCCTACTGGCTGGCCACGGTCGAGACCGGCTATCTCGGCCTGTTCGCCTTCGTCCTCATGCTTGCCGTACCCCTTATCACCGCGCTGAAATGGGGCTGGCGCGAGCGGATGACCGCCGAGGGCAATCTGCTGCTCGGCATGGGCGTGGCGATGCTGATCGCCTATGTGCATTCGATGTACGAGTGGGTCATATTCGCGCGCGAGATCCAGTACCTGCTGTTCAGCACGATGGGCATGGCGTTCGGACTGTCGCTCCGAGCCGCGGTCAAGTGGCGCACGGCGCCAGCCAGCCGGTCCACGGCAAGGAGCGCCTATGCGGCGCCGGCCCGCCCGTCGGCGATGCCGGCGCGCTGGCAGGCAACACGATAGAAGCGAAGTTCGGCCGACCATGAAGATCGCCTATTTCCTGAACACCTACCCGGCGCCGAGCGCCACCTTCATCCGCGGCGAGATCGCCGCCCTGGAGGAACTCGGCGTGGAGGTCGTCCGGCTGGCGGTGCGCCGCTTCGACGGTCCGCTGGTCGACCCGGCGGACTGGCAGGAGGTGGACATGACGCGCTACCTGCTCGACGGCAACGTCAAGGGCCTGTTCAAGGCCGCGCTGCGCGAATTGTTCGTCAATCCCGCGGGGCTGGTCCGGGCGCTGCCTGCCTGGTGGACGCTGCTTGCCAACGCACGGGGCGGAACGATCCGCCACGTCGCCTACATGATGCAGGCGGCGGCGCTGCGGCAGCAGGCGAAGCGGCTCGGGATAGGCCACGTGCATTCGCACTACAGCAACAACGCCGCCGCGGTAGCCATGCTGTCCTCCATCCTCGGTGGCCCCAGCTACAGCTTCACCGCCCATGGTCCCGACGAATTCATCGAGCCCGAACGGCTGAGCTTCAAGGAAAAGATCGCCCGCTCGGCCTTTGCGGTGGCGATCTCCAACTACGGCCGCGGCCTGCTTACCTCCCTGGCGCGGCCCGAGGATACCGGCAAGATCCACGTCGTGCGCTGCGGCATAGACCTCGGCGACTTCGAACCCGCACCAGCGCCGTCGCCGGACAACCTGACGCTGGTCTGCGTCGGCCGCCTGTGCGCCGCCAAGGGTCAGGTGCACATCCCGGCCGCCGTGGCCGCACTCAAGCGCGACTTTCCCGGTATCAGGGTGGTGCTGGTGGGCGACGGCGACAAGCGCCAGGAGATCGAGGCCGAGATCGCCCGGCACGGCGTGGCACAGGAGGTCAGGCTGCACGGCTGGGCGAGCAATGGCGAAGTCCGCCGCATGGTCGCCGGGGCGCGAGCGCTGTTGCTGCCGAGCTATGCCGAGGGCTTGCCCATCGTCATCATGGAGGCGTTTGCCCTGGGTCGGCCGGTGATCTCGACGACGGTGGCCGGCATTCCCGAGCTCGTCGACGACAGCTGCGGCTGGCTGGTCACGCCCGGCGACCACGGCCAGTTGGTGGGTGCCATGCGCGCGGCGCTCACGGCCAGTCCGGACGAGTTGCAGCGGATGGGGCGCGTGGGACGCGAACGCGTCGAGCAAAGCCACGACCGCCGCCGGCTGGGGCGCGAGCTGCTACGGCTGTTCGGCGCCGCCAACCGGGACGCCACGGCCCGGCCATCCTCGCAACCGCCGGTCGACCACACCGCCGAGGCGGCCGAATAGCGCTACTTGTATTCGATGATGCCAGCCCGGCGCCTGAGCAGCCGTCCGGCGTAGAAGCGGACCACGCCCTGCGCCTCGGGGAACTTGGCCAGGGTGACGAACAGGGCATAGGCCCAGCCGGAGCGCCCGATCGCCCTTTCGCGCCAAGCGATCCGCGCCACCTGGAGCGGATAGAGCAGAAGCAGGGCGAGGGAGGCCGGGTGGACCAGTGCCGCTGCGGCCAGGATCGCGGCTGGCAGGGCAATGCCCCAGAGCAGCGCCCGACGCACGTTGGCACCCCATATGGCACAGGGCGAATTGGCATGCCGGGCCGCGACCTCGGCATAGGCATGGCCGGCGCGCGTGGCACGGCGCCACCATTGCCCGAAACGGGTGATGTTGGCGTCGTGCAGCGTCATCTCGGCATCGAGGCGCCAGATGCGCCAGCCGGCGCCGCGCAGCCTTACGCACATTTCCGGCTCCTCGCCGGCGATCAGGTCGGGAGCATAGCCGCCCACCTTTCGGAACGACGCGGCCCGGACGAGGCAGTCGCCGCCGGTCTCGGTCGCCTCGCCGACGGGTGTGTCCCACTCGCGGTCGCACAGCGCGTTGTAGACCGATTGCTCGGGCGCCCGCTCGCGCCGCCGGCCGGCGACGACGGCGACGTCGTCATGCGCGGCGAGGAAGGCGTGGGCTCGCGTGATCCATTCGGGGGCGAGCGTACAGTCGCCGTCGACGAACTGCACGAATTCCAGCTCCGGCCGGTCCAGACGCGCGAAGCCGGCATTGCGGGCGCGGGCCGCGGTGAACGGCACGCTCATGTCCAGCTCGACGACCGCGGCGCCCAGGCGCCTCGCCGCTTCGGCGCTGCCGTCGGTCGAGCCGGAATCGACATAGACCGTGCTTGCCGCCAGTTCGCCGAGCGAGAGCAGGCAGGAGATCAGCCGCGCGCCCTCGTTCCTGCCGATGACGACGACGCCGACACTTGCCTCAGCCGCCTTCATCTCAGCCCGCGGCTCCGTCGAAGGTGGTCCCGAAGCCCAGCTGCTGGCGCAGCAGCGTCAGGCCCGCCAGGAGACCGAGCATGAGGATGCTGAGCAGAACGTCCTGGGCGAAGAAGGAAATGCGCTCGCGACGCTGGCCGAAGAGGATGATCAAGTAGCGGCAGAGGTCGCTGAAGGCGATGACGAGAATGGCGCCGAGCAGCCCCTGGAAATAGAGGCCAGCCGGGATGCCGATCGCCAGCGATGCCAGCTTGGCCATGTTGCCGGCGGCGCCGTAGAGCGGCTTGCCGACGCCCAGCAGGGCATATTCGTTGATGCTGCAGAGGATGGCGCCCCAGACCCCGACCAGGAGGATCGGCAGCATCCAGGTGGCCTCGTGGTAGCGGGCGTCGTAGATGATGCGCACGGCGACGTCGGCGAAGGCGATGCCGAGGGCCATGCAGACCGCGCAGGCGAGCAGCAGCTTGAGCCGCAGCGGGACCAGGCGCTTGCGCAATTCGGCGCGCGGCTTGTCCTTTTCCCGGGAGATCAGCGGGAACACCACGGAATAGCCCAGGCGCGCGCTCAGCATCGCCGGAAGGTCGGCGATGTTGCGGGCGATGCCGTAGACGCCCAGCATGGCCAGCGGGATGCTCTGGCCGAGGAACAGCTTGTCGAAGCTGGAACTCAGGAACGACAGCAGCGAGGCGATGTAGATCCACTTGCCGAAATGCAGGATCTGGTGGGCGTAGTGCGGCTGCCAGGCAAACCAGTTGCGCCCGTAGGGAAGCAGGTATGTCGAGCAGGCCCTGACCGCGGCGCCCAGCACGCCGGCCAGGATCAACGACCAGATCGTCGGGCTGTAGAGGGCAAGGCCCACGACCAGCAGCGAGCCGATGACATCCATCGACAGGTCGAAGAGGTTGAGCCGAATGAGCTGCATCCGCCGCTGCAGGATGTAGATCGAAACCGACGCCGCGCCCATGATCGCAAGGCTGATCGACGCGAACTGAATGGCGGTGGTCGGCAGGGAATAGAGCCGGCCGAGCGGGGCGGCGGCGAGGAACATGATGCCGAACAGGATCATGCCGCGCAGGATCTGGATGGTCCAGGCCGTGTCGCGGAAGGATTTCTCCTCGCCATGGCTGTTGTGGATGATGTTCTGGCCGATGCCGACGTCCGAGATCAGCTCGATGCCGCTGCGCAGCGTGTTGATGACCAGCATGATGCCGAAAACTTCAGGCACCACCAGCCGCGACAGGATGACGTTGGAACCGAAGCGGAGGACGACCGAAAGGCCGTAGGTGCCGATCGTCCAGACGGCGCCCCGCATCACCAGCTTTTCGGAAAGTTGCATCAGTCGTTACACGCAAGGCATTCGTCGTGGGCGGGCAGCTGCCCTTCAGGCACAGCGGCGAAATCGATGCATCAAACCACGAAGAGATTAGCGGATTATTGCCTTGCGGGCCTGGCCGGCATGCGCGGCGGCGGCGCGTCCCGCCGCGCGCAGCCCCCACGCCAGCCTGAAGGCGGGTTGCTCCTAGTGGGCCACCTGCGCCGCCGCCGTCTGGCGGATGACGAACGGATCGCCGTCGGCCGCCGAGGGCGACAGGCCCGTGGCCACGACCGAAACCTTGAACTGCCCCGCCAGGGACTGGTCGAAGATGGCACCGACGATGATGTCGGCATCGTCGCCGACCTCCTCGCGAATGCGGGTTGCCGCCTCGTCGACCTCGAACAGCGTCATGTCCATGCCGCCCGAAATCGATATCAGCACGCCGCGGGCGCCCTTCATCGAGCGCTCGTCGAGCAAAGGATTGGCGATGGAGGCTTCCGCCGCCTTCATGGCGCGGTTGTCGCCCGTGCCGATGCCGGTGCCCATCATCGCGCGCCCCATGCCGCGCATCACCGTCTTGACGTCGGCGAAGTCGAGATTGATCAGACCCTCCTTGACGATGAGGTCGGTGATGCAGCTGACCCCGGAGAGGAGGACCTGGTCGGCAATGCCGAACGCCATCTCGAAGGTCGTGCTGGCGTTGGCGACCCGGAACAGGTTCTGGTTGGGGATGACGATGACGGTGTCGGCGGCTTCGCGCAGGAGCTCGATGCCGCGCTCGGCCATCTGCATGCGGCGCTTGCCCTCGAAGGCGAATGGCTTGGTGACCACCGCGACCGTCAGAATGCCGGCTTCACGCGCCGCCCTGGCGATGACCGGGGCCGCCCCGGTGCCCGTGCCACCGCCCATACCGGCGGTGACGAAGCACATATGGGTGTCCGACAGGTAGTCCATCACCTCGTCGATCGACTCTTCGGCCGCCGCCTGACCGATCTCCGGCAAGGAGCCCGCGCCGAGCCCCTCGGTGACCAGGGCGCCGAGCTGGATCAGTCGCGGCGCCTTGGACATGGTGAGCGCCTGGGCGTCGGTGTTGGCGACGATGAAGTCCGTGCCGGCCAAGCCCTGGGCGATCATGTTGTTGACGGCGTTGCCGCCACCACCGCCGACCCCGATGACGGTCAGCTTCGGCCTCATTTCTGAAATCTCTGGCTTCCTGGAAGAGCTCATCTAGTCCGGTTCCTGCACGATGCCCCAGCCCGAATCGGATCATCTCTAGGGAATCAGATCGACGGCCACGCCGCAAGGCTACCCTGTCGTCGCTCAACCGGATTTCCGCCACGGCGAACCGTCGGTGAAACCGAAGCGCCAGCCGGAATTCGCAGCGGGCAGAGAAATCCCGTGGAATCTCCCTGAGAATCAATCACATTGAGCCGTCGCTCGGGCAGCCGTCCGCAAACGGCGCGCGCCTTTCTTCCGTCGCTCGAACCCGTCGAAGCCAGATGCCCATTCACGAACTTGCCGCACTTGGAGCCGCCGTCTGCTGGGCCTTGACCGGGATGATCTCGGCCGGGCCTGCAGGGCATCTCGGCGCACCCGCCTTCAACCGGGTCCGCCAGGTGTTCGTGACGGTGATGCTGGCGCTCTACGTGCTCGCCACCGGCGCCTGGCGCGAGCTCGACGCCAGCAATGTCGGCCCCCTGCTGCTCTCCGGCCTGGTCGGCATCTTCATCGGCGACACGCTGCTGTTTGCGGCACTCAACCGGCTCGGGCCGCGGCGCTCCGGCATCCTGTTCGCGCTCAATGCGCCGATCGCCGCCCTGCTCGGCTGGCTGGCGCTCGGCGAGGACCTGTCGCAAACGGCGATCGCCGGCATCGGCCTGACGGTCGCCGGCGTGCTTCTGGCCATCCTCTTCGGCAAGCGGCGGGCACAATTGCACGAATGGGAGGCGGTCAAGGGCCCGCTGTGGATCGGGGTCGCGCTCGGTCTCGGCGCCGCGACCGGCCAGGCGGTCGGCTCGATCATCGCCCGCCCGGTCATGGCGACGGGCCTCGACCCGTTCGCCGCCTCGATGCTGCGGGTGGGCATCGCCGCTCTCTGCCTCAGCGTGCTGATCCAGCTGCCGATCCCCGCCGTCAAGCCGAAGGGGCCGCTGACCTGGAAGGTGGCGGCGATGACGGCGCTGACCGGCATCATCGCGCTCGCCATCGGCATGACGCTCTTGTTGTTCGCGCTGTCGGGCGGCAAGGTCGGCATCGTGTCGACGCTGTCGGCCACCTCCCCGGTGATCATCCTGCCGATGCTGTGGGCGAAGACGGGCGAACGCCCCGCCGGCGGCGCCTGGGCCGGGGCGGCGCTGGTGGTCGCCGGCATGGCGCTGATCTTCTTGCGCTGAGAAAGGGCGCGGCGACCTCGCCGCGGTGTTCGTTCAGGCGGCCCCTTCGACCGGCAGGCCCGCGGCCTTCCATTCGGGATAGCCGTCTTCCAGCCGGCGGACGAGATAGCCTTTCGCCCGCAGCGCGGCGACCGCTTCGAACGACAGCACGCAGTAGGGCCCGCGGCAGTAGGCGATCACCTCGCGGTCCGACGGGAGTTCGCCGAGGCGGCGCTGGAGGTCCGAGACAGGGATGTTGAGGGCGCCGGGAAGATGGCCGGCCACGAACTCGTCCTCCGGCCGCACGTCCAGCACCGTCACCGATCCCTCGTGCAGCCTGGCGACGAGGTCCTTGCGCGACACTGGCTCCAGCGCGTCGCGGGCACGAAAATAGTCGGCCATGACGCGGTCGATCTCGGCCATGTTGCGCTCGCCGAGGCGGCCGAGCGCGCCCATGACATCGACCACCTCGGCCTCTCCGGCGAGGCGATAGAAGATGTGCTTGCCGCGGCGCTCGGTGTCGACGAGGCGCGCCCGGCGGAGTATCTGCAGGTGGCGCGAGGTGTTGGCGAAGGTCAGGCGCGTGCGGGCCGACAGCTCCTCGACGCTGCGCATGCCCTGGGCAAGATGCTCGAGCAGTTCAAGCCGGTGCGGGTGGCCGAGCGCCTGGGCAACCTCCGAAAGGCTGCCGTAGATCGCCTGCTTCGGTCCGACGCTTGACATGAGACCTCCTCAATGGAACATTCAGCAGAATGATTGAATGTTATCCGTTCATGGAATGGAGTTCAAGCCCATGATCCTGCGCCAGTTCCTTCATGCCGACCCCGTCGGCATTTCCTACCTTTTCGGCTGCGGCGGCAAGGCCACCGGCGCGGTGGTCGATCCCGTCGGCGACATCGAGTTCTACCTGCGCGCCGCGGATGCCGCGGGCATGCGCATCAATTTCGTCGTCGACACGCATGTCCATGCCGACCACATTTCCGCGGGCCATGCGCTCGCCGAGACGGCCGGCGCGGAATACGTGCTGGCGGCGAACGCGGAGGTGGCGTTCCCGTTCCGGGGCGCTGCCGACGGCGACGTGCTGCCGCTCGGCAACGTCACGGCCACGGTGATGCACACGCCAGGCCACACGCCCGAGCACATCTGCCTTTTGGTCAGCGACCACACCCGCGCCGACGAGACCTGGTTCGTCCTGACCGGCCATACGCTGATGGCAGGCGACCTCGGCCGCACCGAACTCGCGGTCAGCGCCGAACAGGGAGCGAAGGACCTTTTCCGGAGCATCCAGCGGCTGAAGGCGTTGCCCGACCATGTCGAGGTCATGCCCGGCGCCTATGCCGGCTCGGTGTGCGGCCGGCGCCTGAGCGGCAAGCCCTGGTCGACCATCGGCTTCGAGAAGCGCCACAACCAGGCCTTCGGCATCGACGACGAGGCGGCATTCATCCGCTTCATGCTGACCGACATCCCGCCGGCGCCGCCCGAGGCCGCCCGCATCAGGGCAGCGAATTCCAGCCTCTCGGCCACGGCGGCTTGACCATGAACGAAACCACATCGACTGCCCAGCACGCCAAGGCGCATATCAGGCTCGGGCTCAAGGAGAACTGGCGCCAATTCGCGCTTCTGGTGCTGATCAACGCCTTCGTGGGCGGCATGGTCGGCATCGAACGCACCGTCGTGCCGCTCATCGGCTCCGAGGAGTTCGGCATCGCCTCGACGACGCTGGTGGTCTCCTTCATCGTCAGCTTCGGCGTGGTCAAGGCGCTCGCCAACCTGGTGTCGGGGCAACTGGCCGACCACTGGGGCCGCAAGCGCGTCCTGGTTCTGGGATGGCTCGTCGGCCTGCCGGTTCCGTTCATGATCATCTGGGCGCCGAACTGGGAATGGGTGATCGCCGCCAACGCGCTGCTCGGCATCAACCAGGGGCTCGCCTGGTCGATGACGGTGATCATGAAGGTCGATCTCGTCGGGCCGAAGTCGCGTGGCCTGGCGGTGGGCCTCAACGAGTTCGCCGGCTACCTCACCGTCGGCGTGACGGCATTCCTCACCGGCTACATCGCCTCGCGCTACGGCCTGAGGCCGGCCCCGATCTATCTCGGCGTCGGCTACGCGGTGATCGGGGCGGCACTGTCGATCCTGCTGGTCAAGGACACGCGCGACCACGTCCGGCTGGAGGCCGCCACGCACGCCAAGGAGGCCTCGCCGCTCAGCTTCCGCGAGGTGTTCGCACTCACCTCATTCAAGGACCGCAACCTGTTCGCCGCGTCCCAGGCAGGGCTCGTCAACAACCTCAACGACGGCATGAGCTGGGGCATCCTGCCCCTGTTCTTCACCTCCTTCGGGCTCGGGGTCGAGCGCATCGGCATCCTCAAGGCGGTCTATCCGGCGGCGTGGGGCATCCTGCAGGTCGCCACCGGCCCGCTCAGCGACCGCTGGGGGCGCAAGGGGCTGATCGTGGCGGGCATGTGGGTCCAGGCCGGCGGCCTGTTCCTCACCGCGGCGACGCGATCCTTCGAGTGGTGGCTGCTCGGCAGCCTGCTGCTCGGGTTGGGTACGGCGATGGTCTATCCGAGCCTGATCGCCGCCGTCTCCGATGCCTCGCATCCGAGCTGGCGGGCGCGGTCGCTGAGCGTCTACCGGTTCTGGCGCGACCTCGGCTATGCCATCGGCGCCCTCTCCGCCGGGCTGATAGCCGACCGCTTCGGGCTGTCCTGGGCGATCACATCGATCGCCGCGCTGACGTTCGTCTCGGGCGTCGTGGTCGCGGTCTGCATGCGCGAGCGGACGTCCGGCCACGTCGCGGTCGCCTCCCCGATACGCGACGACGAAAGCGCGGAGCACTCCGGGCAATAATTCCCGGGTCCGGGCACTCCGGCGCGACCGTCAGCCGCGGGCCGCCTGCACCACCGTGACGGCGATCATGTGGAAGACGTCGTCGGCGCTGCAGCCGCGGGAGAGGTCGTTAGCCGGCTTGGCGAGGCCTTGCAGGATCGGGCCGATGGCTTCCGCCCCGCCGATGCGCTGGGCGATCTTGTAGCCGATGTTGGCGGCGTCGAGATTGGGGAAGACAAAGACGTTGGCCTCGCCATGCAGCGCCGAGTTCGGCGCTTTGGCGGCACTGACCGCCTCGACGAAAGCGGTGTCGAACTGCAGCTCGCCGTCGATGACGAGGTCGGGGTCGGCGGCATGTGCCAGGCGCGTCGCCTCGACCACCTTCGAGACGCGTTCATGGGCAGCGCTGCCGTTGGTCGAGAACGACAGCATCGCCACCTTCGCAGGAGCACCGGCGAGAGCCTGGTAGGAACGCGCGGACATGCGGGCGATGTCGGCAAGGCCGGCGGCGTCGGGATCGACGACCAGGCCGCAGTCGGCGAAGACGAAGGCGCCCTTCTTCACGTGATAGGGCTGGCACAGCATCATCAGGAAGAAGCTGGAGACGAGGCCCACGCCCGGCGCGCGGCCGATGCATTGAAGCGCGGCCCGCACCGTATCAGCAGTGGTGGCGACCGCACCGCCGACCGTGCCGTCAGCCTCGCCCTCGCGCACCATCATCGCGGCGAAGACGAGCGGACAGCGCACGGCCTCGGCGGCTGCGGTCGCGTCGACGCCCTTGCCCCTGCGCAGCTCGTGATAGGCGGCGGCGAGGCTCGGCGTCAGCGGCGAGCTTGCGGGGTCCTCGATGCGGATTTTCTCGCCCGACGCTCCGGCTGCTTCGAGGCACTGCTCGACGATCTCGCGGCCTCCGACAAGCGTGATCTGAGCAACTCCCTCGCGGACCGAGCGCAGGGCGGCCTCCACCACGCGCGGGTCCTCGCCCTCGGGGAGCACGATGCGGCGGGGAGCTGCTTTGGCGGCAAGGAGGATGCGCTCGAGCGGTTTCATCAGGCGTGCCCCAGGTAGTAGATGCCGGCGAGGATGAAGAGGCCGATGAAGACGGTCTCGGCGACGATCAGCGCCACCGCGTCGCCACCGACGTCGAGCACGCGGCGCAGCGAGGTCTTCATGCCGACGGCGACGATGCCGGCGAGCAGCGCCCAGCGGGATGCCTCCATGCCGACCTTCGACACCGCTTCGGGAACGAGGCCGAAGGAATTGGCGGCGGCGAGGATGAGGAAGGCGATGACGAAGCCGGGCAGAAGCGGCGGGCGCTTGCCCGCCTCGCCGAGCGAGCCGACGTTGCGGGTGGCGAGCGAGAAGATCAGCACCACGGGCGCCAGCATGGTGACGCGGATGAGCTTGACCAGTGTCGCGGTCTCGCCCGCCTCGGGGGACACCGAGAAGCCGGCACCGACGACCTGCGCGACATCGTGGATGGTGCCGCCGAAGAAGATGCCGGTGGCGCGCGCGTCGAGACCGATGGCCTGGGCGATCATCGGGTAGAAGATCATGGCGAGCGTCGACAGCACCGTCACCGACAGCACGGTGAAGATCAGGTTGCGCTCGGAGAATTCGTTCTTGGGCAGCACCGCGGCAATCGCCATGGCGGCGGACGCGCCGCAGATGGCGACGGAGCCGCTGGTGATCAGCGCCAGCCGCCAGCCGCGGCCGAGCAGCTTGGCCGCGGCGAGGCCGAACAGGATGGTGGCGGCAATCGCCGAGACGAGCAGAAGGATGGTGCCGGCGCCGAGCCCGACGAGCAGGTCGAGGCTGATGCGCATGCCGAGCAGGGCGACGCCGATCCTGAGCACCTTCTTGGCGCTGAGGTCGATGCCGGCGACGCAGCGGCCTTCCTCGGACAGGAAGTTGAAGGCGATGCCGAGCAGCAGCGCCATCAGCATTGCGGGTGCGCCATAGTGATCCGAGAGGAACTGGGCGGCGATGGCCACGGCCGCGGTCACGGCGAGGCCGGGCCACCAGGCCTGCATCACCGAAGGCAGGCCGTTGAAACGTTGGGTCGCGGCGGCGGTGTTCATCAGCTCATTCCCGGATCACGAAGCTTTTGTCGTCCGCCCACCCGGCGGACCGGGCGGGCGGTTTGTTGCAAGATCAGGCGCGCGTCTGCGAGCGCATGTCGGCGCGGTCGATACCGGCCACCGGCACCGGCTTCTTCATCGCGTCGCGGCGGAAGGGCTCACCGAGTTCCTGGTTGAGGATGACCTCGACGAAGGTGGTGACGCCCTTGGCCTGGTCGTCGATGGCCCTGGCCAGCGCCTCGGTCAGCTTGGCCGTGGTGTCGACGACGACGCCCTTGAGACCGCAGCCTTCGGCCACCTTGGCGTAGCTGAGGTTGGGGTTGAGCTCGGTGCCGACGAAGTTGTTGGCGTACCAGAGCGTCGTGTTCCGCTTCTCCGCGCCCCACTGGTAGTTGCGGAAGATCACCATGGTGATCGCTGGCCAGCCCTCGCGGCCGATGGCGCCCATTTCGTTCATCGAGATGCCGAAGGCGCCGTCGCCGGCAAAGCCCACCACCGGCACGTCGGGGCAGCCGATCTTAGCACCGACGATCGACGGGAAACCGTAGCCGCAGGGGCCGAACATGCCCGGCGCGAGATATTTCCGGCCCTGCTCGAAGCTCGGATAGGCGTTGCCGATGGCGCAGTTGTTGCCGATGTCGGTGGAGATGATCGCTTCCTTGGGCAGGGCGGCCTGGATCGCCCGCCAGGCCTGGCGCGGCGACATGCGGTCGGCCTCGCGCAGGCGGGCACTTGCGTTCCATTCGGTGCCGACGTCGTCCTCCTCATGGTCCATCGACGACAGCTGCTGCAGCCAGGCCGAACGGGTCTGGTGGATCGCCGCCTTGCGCTGCTCGCGGCCCTCGTTGCCGGCCGACGGGCTCAGCTGCTCGAGGATCTGGCGGGCCACCTGCCTGGCGTCGCCGCAGATGCCGACCGAAACCTTCTTGGTCAGGCCGATGCGGTCGGCATTGATGTCGACCTGGATGATCGCGGCATTCTTCGGCCAGTAGTCGATGCCGTAGCCCGGCAGGGTCGAGAACGGGTTGAGGCGGGTGCCGAGCGCCAGCACCACGTCGGCCTTGGCGATCAGCTCCATCGCCGCCTTCGAGCCGTTGTAGCCGAGCGGGCCGGCGGCGAGACGGTGGCTGCCGGGGAAGGCGTCGTTGTGCTGGTAGCCGCAGCAGACCGGCGCATCGAGCCGCTCGGCCAGCGCCATCGATTCCTGGATGGCGTTGCCGATGACGACACCGGCGCCGTTGAGGATGACCGGGAACTTCGCCTCCGACAGCAGGCGTGCGGCCTCCGTGATCGCCTGCGGCCCACCGGCCGGGCGTTCGAAGCGCACGATTGAAGGCAGGTCGACGTCGATGACATGGGTCCAGAAGTCGCGCGGGATGTTGATCTGCGCCGGCGCACAGCCGCGCCAGGCCTTCTCGATGACGCGGTTCAGCACCTCGGGAATGCGCGAGGGATCACGCACCTCTTCCTGGTAGCAGACCATTTCCTCGAACATCGCCATCTGGTCGACTTCCTGGAAGCCGCCCTGGCCGATGGTCTTGTTGGCCGCCTGCGGGGTGACCATCAACAGCGGCGTGTGGTTCCAGTAGGCGGTCTTCATGGCGGTGATGAAGCCGGTGACGCCGGGACCGTTCTGGCCGATCGCCATCGACATGGTGCCGGTGGCGCGGCTGAAGCCGTCGGCCATCATGCCGGCATTGGTCTCGTGGGCGCAGTCCCAGAACTTGATGCCGGCCTTGGGGAACAGGTCCGACACCGGCATCATGGCCGAGCCGATGATGCCGAAGGCGTGCTCGATGCCGTGCATCTGCAGGACTTTGACGAATGCTTCTTCGGTGGTCATCTTCATTTCTTGGTTCCTTTCGATTGGGGGGCGGTCCGGCTCGGGAGGGCTAGAGAATTTCGTCCTTGAGGTAATACCAGCGGTACATGCCCCACTGGCCGAGGCGCCTGAACGGCGTGAGCAGGCCGTGGCTGGGCAGGGGCGAGGTGAAGATCGGCAGGTCGAGTGCTGGGCCCTTGCCTGCCACCATCTGGGCCATGCGGCGGCCGGCCTGGGCCGAATACATGACGCCGTTGCCGCCGTAGCCCATGGCGTAGAACAGCCGCTGCTTCGGGTCGGGCTGGAAGATGCGCGGCATCATGTCGTGGCTGACGTCGACCCAACCCCACCAGGAGTAGTCGACCTCGATGCCGCGCAGGATCGGGAACTTGCGGTACAGCCCGGCCAGCAGCAGGTCGAGATGCTTGGGATTGACCGCGTCGCGGCCGGTGATGGCGCTGCGGCTGCCGATCTGCACGCGGCCGTCGGGCAGCATGCGGTAGTAGTGGCGCAGCGTGCGCGTGTCGGTGAGCGGGATCAGCGCGTTGAAGTTCAGCGCCTCGCGCTCGCCCGGCGTGAGCGGGCGGGTGACGATCGAGTTGGACAGGATCGGCATCAGCCGGTGACGCGTCAGCTCGTGCAGGCCGGGCGAGGTGTAGCCGGCGGTGGCGATGCAGACCGCACGCGCCCTGACCGTGCCGCCGGGCGTCCTGAGGTGATGGACGCCGCCCTTGAGCTCGCTGCCGAGCACCGGGCTTGACGTATGCACCTTGGCGCCGAGCTTGCGCGCCAGCTTGAGATAGCCGAAGGCGAGCTTGGCGGCGTGGATGCCGATGCCGTCCGGCTCGTACATCGCGCCCTTGGCCTCGGCGTCACGGACGAAGTCGCTGTGCACCTCGTCGCGGCCGACCATGCGGGCGCGGTAGCCGAACACTTCGTTGAGCAGGCGCGTTTCCTTCTCCAGCGCCGGCAGCACCTTGTCGCGATGGGCGATGTAGAGGTGGCCGCCGTCCTGCGGGTCGCAGTCGATCTCCGGCTCGCGGATCAGGCCGCGGAACAGGTCGAAGGCCTCGGCGATCTCGGCGTGCATCTTCCTGGCGACGTCGACGCCCCAGCGCTCGATCCATTGCGAGCGCTTGAGCCGACCGGCCGAGATCTGGGCCTGGCCGCCATTGCGGGTCGAGCAGCCCCAGGCGACGCCGTTGGCCTCGAGCACGGTGGCCTTGATGCCGTGTTCCCTTGCCAGATGGATCGCGCAGGAAAGGCCCGTATAGCCCGAGCCGACGATCGCGACGTCGACGTCGATGTCCTGCGTGACCGGACCATCGTCCTCCGGCTCGGGGCCGGCCGTGGCGATCCAGTAGGTCGGCGCATAGTCCTTGCCGTCGCCCGGATTCGGCGCGTGGACCGGGTCGTAGGCCGGATCGAACGGCTTGCGCTGCGCCGACGGCCTGACAAGCTGATGTTCCATTTTCGCCTTTCCTCCCCTGACCGATCAGGCGCCTGCCGGAAGCAGCGGCCGGTTCTTGCGGAAGGCCTGCTTGAGCACGATCCTGCCGTCGCTCAGCGTGAACAGGTCGCAGCCTTCCGCTTCGATTCGGCTGCCATCGGCATTGGTGCCGGTGAACGTCCATTCCGAGACGGCGCGGTCGCCGTGGACGAAGTGGCCGTGATGGGTCCAGTGTGCATCGGGCATCGCCTTCCACACGCCGCTGAAGGCGTTGGCGATGGCCGCCGACCCTTCGAAGCGGACGCCGTAGACCTCCGGGCCGCCGACCGCGTTGAAGACGCAAGTTTCGGCGAAGAAGCTCATCACGCCGTCGATGTCGTGCCTGTTGAAGGCGTCGAACAGCTTGGCAAGGTCGTCGGCGGTCAGCGCCATGGTGTGGTCCTCGTATTTCCAGGGCGGCGCCGGGCATGGCTCCGCCGTTGCCGGACAGGCCGGCCGATTGATCTCGTTCGGTGGTTTGGGTTCCAGGCGGCGGCTTCAGCCGGGTGGCGACGTCGCCGGATGCATGAGCGCTGCCATCAGATCTTGCCCTTCCAGGGGATCAGAACCTTCTCCAGGTAACGGAGCAGCAGGTCGAAGGCGAAGGCGAAGACGCCGATGACGATGATGCCCATGATGACCGTGTCGCTGGCTAGGTATTCGGCGGCGTTGAGCACCATGAAGCCGAGACCCCGGTGGGCGGCCACCATCTCGGCGGCAACCAGCGTGGTCCAGCCGACGCCGATGCCGATGCGCATGCCGGTGAAGATTTCTGGCAGCGCGGCCTTGAGGATGACCTGGCTGATGACCTGGGCGCGGGTGGCGCCCATCGCATAGGCGGCGTGGATCTGCTCCGTCGACACCGAGCGTACGCCGGCGCGGGCGGCGATCGCCATCGGCGCGAAGATCGCGAGATAGATGAGGAAGACCTTGGGGAACTCGCCGATGCCGAGCCAGATGATGATCAGCGGCAGGTAGGCGAGCGGCGGCAGCGGCCGGTAGAACTCGATGATCGGGTCGAACAGGCCGCGGACGGTGCGGTTGACGCCCATCAGGATGCCCACGGGCACCGCGGTGACCAATGCGAGCACGAAGGCGCCGAGCACGCGGCCGAGGCTCGCCAGCGTGTGCTGGAGAAGCGTCGAGTTGGACACGCCCTCGGTCATGGCGACGATGAACTTGTCCCACACGGCGAGCGGCGAAGGCAGGAACAGCGGCCTGACCCAGCCCATCTCGGTGACCAGCAGCCACAGGCCGAACAGCACGAGCGCGGTGATCAGGCTGATGTGGCCGCTCATGCCGTCGCCGGGAGCGCCGTAGATCTTGCCGGGACGGACCGGCCTGGCCTTGGAGATGCGGTCAAGCATGGAGGAGTTCCGCGTTGCCGGACTGGCGCTCGTCGCCGTAGATGATGCCGAGGATTTGTTCGCGCATGTCGATGAAATCGCGGCTGGATTTGATTGCACGGGCGTTGCCCTCCTCGAGGAAGCGTCTATTGAAGTCGAGCTCGTAGGTGTGGGTGATGCGGCCGGGCCGCGGCGACATGACGATCAGCCGGGAGCCGAGGAACAGCGCCTCCTCGACGCTGTGGGTGATGAAGAAGAACATCTTGTTGGTGAGCTGCCAGACCTTGAGCAGAAGCTCCTGGATGGTCTCGCGGGTCAGCGCGTCGAGTGCGGCCATCGGCTCGTCCATCAGAAGCATCGCCGGATCGCAGGTCAGCGCCCTGGCGATGCCGACGCGCTGCTGCATGCCGCCCGACAGGTGGTAGATCATGTGGCGGTGGAAGTCCTGCAGGCCGACCAGCGCCAGGTTCTTCGTGGCGATCTCGCGGCGGGTCTGCTTGTCGATCCCGCGCAGCTTGAGGCCGAATTCGGTGTTGTCGATGACGTTGAGCCAGGGCAGCAGCGCATGTTTCTGGAACACGACGCCGCGGTCGGCGCCGGGGCCGACGACCTGGCGGCCGCCGAGCGTAATGTCGCCGTCGGTCGGCGCCATGAAGCCGGCCATGAGGTTGAGCAGGGTGGTCTTGCCGCAGCCCGAGGCGCCGAGGGCGACGACGAAATCGCCGCTCTTGATCTCGAGGTTCACGCCCTTGAGGGCGATGACAGCCTGGTCGGAGTAGAGCCCCGGATAGGTCAGGCTGACATTGCTGACGTTGAGGGTTTCCATCGCGTCGAGCCTTTCGAAGAATTGCCGTCCAATGTGATTGCGGGGGCGGCCGCCGGCGACGTGGTACCCACGCCGGCGGCCATCCGGGATCAGTCGGCCGCCTGCTTCGCGTAGGTCGCGTTGACGTAGGGCGCGTAGTCGTCGAGCGCCTTGTCGATCTGCTTCTGCGCGACGAGGAACTTGGCGCTTTCGCTCAGCGCCTTGATGGCGCCGCCGCCCAGCCAGGTATCCGACGCCTGTTCCGCCGCCGTCGGGAAGGACAGCAGGCCGAGCGCCTCGACAGTGCCCGCGCCATCGCCGCCGATCAGCCTGACGATACCCTGGACCTGCGGCGAGTCCGCCGTCCAGGCTGCCTTGTTCTTGTTGTAGTCGGCATATGACTCGGCCAGCACCTTGGTGAAGGCGGCCATGAACTTGGGGTTGTCGGCAGCCCACTTCTTGTCGGCGACGAGGCCGTCGAAGGTGGGCACGGAGGCGGCGCCGATGGTCTCGGAATCGGCGATCGTCTTGCCGTTCTTGAGCAGTTCGGTGAGTGCCGGCGGCCAGACATAGGCCGCGTCGATGTCGCCGCGCTGCCAGGCGGCGATGATCTGCGGCGGCTTCATGTTGAGGATGTTGACCTCGCGCGGATCGACCTTCCACACCTGTTCGAGGCCGACCAGCAGATGGAAGTGCGAGGTCGAGACGAACGGCACGCCGACATTCTTGCCCTTGAGGTCCTCGGGCTTCTCGATGCCGGAGCCGTTGCGGACGACCAGCGCCTCCGACTTGCCGATGTTGTCGAGGATCCAGAACAGTTCGAGGTCGACGCCGCGGGTGGCGGCGGCGGTGGTGCCGGTCGAGCCGATGACGCCGATGGGCACGTTGCCCGAGGCGAGCGCGGTGGAGATATCGCCGCCCGAGCTGAACTGTCGCCAGTCGATCTGGTAGCCGGCCTCCTTTGCGGCCGCATCGAAGCGCCCGTCGGCGATGGCCGTGACGAACGGCCCGACGATCTGCTGGTAGCCGACGACGACCGTCGTCTGGGCATAGGCGAGGCCTGCAGCGAACATACCGGCCGTTAACGATACGGCGCCTGCCAAGTGCTTGAAATGTTTCAAATGTATCATCGTTACCCTCTTTGTTTTGATAGCTGCCGGTTGTCCGGGAACTTGCCGGCTTTGGCGCCGATCTTGGTTCTGACTGATAGGGTTAAATGAGAGATCCCGATTGCCTTATATCCAGATTGGAAGTTGAATGATTCCAGTTCAACAGCCAGGCAGCCATGGCGCATCCAACTGTTTCGGAGACGGTCTTCTTCCTCGACACCGCGAGCCGGGTCGGCCTGCAGGCGCAGATTCGCGAGACGGTGGTTTCGGCCGTGCTCGCCGGCCGCATCCAGCCCGGGGCGCAGCTGCCGTCGACGCGCAAGCTCGCCGACTATCTCAACATTTCGCGGATCACGGTGACGCTCGCCTACCAGGAGCTGGCGTCGCAGGGTTACGTCGAGGCGGCGAGCCGCAGCGCCTACCGCGTTGCCGGCAACCCGCCGACGAATGCGCTCGCGGCCAATGCCCCGCAAGCGGGCGGCGACGCCATCGACTGGTCGACCAAGCTGCGGTCGAGCTTCATCGTCGCCAAGCAGATGCGCAAGCCGCTCGACTGGCGGCGCTATCCCTACCCGTTCCTCTACGGGCAGATGGATCCCTCGCTGTTCGACCTGACCGCCTGGCGCGACTGCGCCCGGCGGGCGCTCGCGCGTGAGGACTTCGAGCAGATGGCCGGCGACTTCGCCGCCGCCGACGACGTGCAGTTGGTCAACTACATCTGCTCGCGCACCCTGCCGAGCCGCGGCATCCGCGCCAATCCGGACGAAATCCTGGTGACCGTGGGCGCGCAGAACGCGCTGTGGATCGTCATCCAGCTGCTGTTGCGCCAAGGTGCGCATGCCGTCTGCGAGAACCCGTGCCATCCCGACATGAGCGCCTCGCTGATGCTGAGCGGGGCGCGGGTGACGGCGATCGACGTCGACAAGGAGGGCTTGCCGCCGGAGACGCTGCCGAAGGACGTCGATGCCGTGTTCGTCACGCCGAGCCATCATTCGCCGACCGGGGCGACGATGCCGATCGAGCGGCGGGCGCGCCTGCTCGAGGCGGCCGCCGAGCAGAATTTCATCATCGTCGAGGACGACTATGAGTTCGAGATGAGCTTCCTCGCCCCGCCCTCGCCGGCGCTGAAGGCCTTCGACCGCAGCGGCCGGGTGTTCTACATCGGCAGCTTCTCCAAGTCGCTGTTTCCCGGCTTGCGGCTCGGCTACCTGGTGGCGCCGGCGCCGGTGATCCGCGAGGCACGCGCCCTCAGGGCGCTGATGCTGCGGCATCCGCCCGGCCACCTGCAGCGCACCGCCGCCTATTTCCTGGCGCTCGGCCACCACGACGCGGTGCTGCACCGCATGCGCGGCGAATACCACAAGCGCCATGTCGTCATGGCCGAGGCGCTGAAGCGGGAGGGCCTCACCATCGCCGGGTCGTCGGCCTTCGGCGGTACCTCGTTCTGGGTCGAGGGGCCCAAGGGGCTCGACGCCGACCGGCTGATGAACGAGCTCAGGCAGGACGGCGTGCTGATCGAATCCGGCTCGCCCTTCTTCCCCGACGACGACGGTCCGTGCCGGTTCTTCCGCATGGGCTATTCGTCGATCCCGCGCAACAACATCGACGAGGGCGTGTCACGCACGGCCGCGCGCATGGCGAAGCTGATGAGCCAGGCGGGCGGTTGAGGACAATCCCTCGACGGCCGGCGTCAGGCGCGCTTGCGCGCGTCGAACGGCTCCTTGTTGAGCGCTTCGTATTCCGCCTCGTCCCAGACGCCGATGACGATGCCGCGCGGCTCGCGCCCCGACACCCCATCGATGACGTCGGGGGCCATGGTGATGCGGTTGTGGTGCTGTCGCGCCCAATGGAAAATCGCGTCGGCCATGCGCTGCCGAATATCGACGAAGCGCTCGTCCTCGCCGAGGTCCCGAAGCTCGGCCGGGTCGTCCTCCAGGTCGAACAGCATCGGGCGGAAGCCTTCGGCGTGGATGTATTTCCAGCGCTCGTCGCGGATCATGATCAGCCGCGCGTCCTTCTGGTCGTTGCCCAGGATCTGCCTGGCCTCCTGCAGCGCGTAGTCATATTCGGATATGGCGTAGCGCCGCCACCCGGCCGGTCGGCCAGCATCGTGCAGCAGCGGCTCGATGTTGCGGCCTTCCATGACATGCGGCTTGGCCTTGCCGCCGAAGCAGGACAGGAAGGTCGGCGCCAGGTCGATGCCCTCGACCAGTTCGTCGCGTACCAGGCCGCGCGTCGCGTCGGCCTCGCGGCGCGGGTCGTAGACGATCAGCGGCACCTTGACCGAAACGTCGTGGAACAGCTCCTTCTCGCCCATCCAGTGGTCGCCGAGATAGTCGCCGTGATCGGACGTCACGACGATCATGGTGTTGTCCATCAGGCCCTTGTTTTCCATGTAGGCGAACAGACGGCCGAGCTGGTCGTCGATCTGCTTGATCAGGCCCATATAGGCCGGGATGACGCGCTCGCGCACATCGTCGCGCGCAAAGGTGCGGCAGATGCGCGACTTGATGTAGGCGCCATAGACCGGGTGCGACGTCGCCTTTTCGGCCTCCGAGCGCACCGGCGCGATGACGTGTTCGGGCCCATACATGTCATGGTAGGGCGTCGGCACGATGTAGGGCCAGTGCGGCTTGATGAAGGAAAGATGGCAAAGCCACGGCTTGTCGCCGGCCTCCTCCATGAAGTTGATGGCGCGGCCCGTCATGTAGGGCGTTTCGGAGAGTTCTTCGGGGATGTTCGCCGGCAGGTTGGAATATTTCAGCAGCCAGCCCGAGAGGAGCTCGCCGTCGTCGCCCTTTCCGGAATTGGCGAAATCCTCCCAGGGATTTTCCGAGTCCAGGCCATTGGCGCGCAGGTGTTTGTCGTAATCCGGGTCCGGGTCATAAGCTCCATACGGATGCAGGCCGTCGTCGCGCTCGAACGGCTCGAACCCACATTCGGAGATCGACACCCCGATGGTCGAATCCGGGTCGATGCCCAGCCATTCCATGCCGCGCGTGTCGACCTTCATATGCGTCTTGCCGACGATGACCGGGCGCACGCCGATCTCGCGCAGATGGTCGCCCAGCGTCGGCTCGCCCACGCGCAGCGGAAATCCGTTCCAGGTCGAGCCATGCGAACGGCAATATCGCCCGGTGTAGGAGCTCATGCGCGACGGGCCGCAGATCGGCGACTGGACATAGGCGTTGGTGAAGCGCACACCGCGCCCGGCCAGCCTGTCGATGTTCGGCGTATCGAGGTGCGGATGGCCGTAACAGGACAGATAGTCCCAGCGCAGCTGGTCGGCCATGATCCACAAGACATTCATCGGCTTGGTCATATCGATGCCTTCTCAGTAAGAAGCGGTTCGGCTCACGCGGCGTTGCCGCCACCGGCCAGCGCCAGCCGCTCGTGGTGCCATGCCAGCAGCCGCCGCTCGACGAGGGCATAGATCCTGCTGATGGCCAGCCCGAGTGCCGCGATGACGACCAGCGCGGCCAGTCCGTCGGCGATCCTGAACAGCTGCTGGGCGCGCATGATGTAGGCGCCCAGTCCGTTGCTGGACAAAAGCAGCTCGGTCGAGACCGCGATCAACAGGCACAGCGCCAGGCTGATGCGCACGCCGGTCATCATGCGCGGCAGTTCGGAGGGGAAATCGACCAGCCACATGATCTCGAGGCGGTTCATGCCGAGCGCCCGCGCCGACTGGACCAGCTGGGGCTGCGTCGTACGCACGGCATCGAACGTGGTGATCAGGATCGGAAACAGGCAGCCATAGGCGATGACGGCGACCTTTGCTGCCGTGCCCGTGCCGGCGAAGATCATGGCGACCGGCGCGATGGCGATCGGCGGCAGTGGCCGCAACAGGTCGAAGGCCGGCATGGCGAGGTCGCCGAGCAGCTTGATCCGGCCGAAGGCGATGCCGAGCGGGATGCCTGCCAGCAACGCGATTGCCAGGCCTGCCAGGGCGCGTCCGAGGGTATAGGACGCCTCCGTCGCGAGCAGTCCGGCGTCGCGCCAGAGCGAGCCGATCACGGCGCCGACGGTGGGCATGTTGGGCGTGCCGTTCAGGCGGGCAAGCACTTCCCAGGCCAGGATCAGCGCTACCAGGAACAGCGCGCCGGGCACGTTGATGGAGCTGTTCTTGCTTGTGGTCATGACGATATCAGCTCGGTCTGCAGGGTGTGCCAGCTCACCAGCGGCTGCTTGAGCAAATGGAGTGCTGCGTTGAACAGGACGCCGAGGAAGCCGGCTGCCAGAAGCGTGGCGTACATCTCGGGAATGCGCAGCGAGAATGCGGTGTCGAAGAGCAGGAAGCCCAGGCCGCTGGAGCCTGCGATCATTTCGGTCGCGATGGTCGCCATCAGCGACAGGCCGAGGCCGACCCGGATTCCGGTGAAGATGGAGGGCAAGGCCGAAGGCAGCCGGACGTAAAAGAGCTGCCACCGGTCGCTTGCCCCGAAGCTGCGGGCGGTCATCAGCGGCAGGGGTTCGGTGCCGCCGAAGCCGGCAACGCAGGCCACATAAATCGGCCAGATCGCCGCGAACACGATGACTGCAAGGAACATCCGCTCGTTGAGGCCGAGCGCGAAGATCAGCAGCGGTGCCAGGGCCGGCGGCGGCAAGGTCCGGCAGATGTCGACGAAAGGCGCCAGCGCCTGGCGGATTTTCCGGGACATCGTCGCGGCAAGCCCGAGCAGGACGGCCAGCAAGGAGGCGATGGCCAGGCCCAGCGCAGCCCGCGCGAGCGTTGCGCCGGCGGCGGTCCACAATTCGCCCGATCGGGATAGGTCGACCAGCGCCCGGCCGATCTCACCGACAGTCGGGAACAGGTTCTGTGGCGCAAGTCCGGTGCGCGCGACCGCCTCCCACACGAGGGCGAAGATCGCTATGCCGAGAATGAACCGAAAGACTGGCCTGAGCGCTGACACGTCCGCAATCCCCAATGACCGGCTGGCGTCAGTAATTGACCGGAAAGACCAGGTCCGACGCCTTGACCGGACCGGCCAGCATGCCGGCTGCCGTCATCAGATCGATGAGGTTCTGGAAGTCCTTCTCGGCGACGGGACCGGGGCGGGTGTCGAGATTGATCCTGGCAGCGGCCGCGATCTCCGGCTTCACGCCAAGCTGCTTTTCCATCAACGCGGCCATGATGGACGGGTCCTTCATGATGTCGCCGTTCGACTTGGCGACGGCCTTGGCGAACTTGGTAGCGGCATCGGTGTTCGCCTTCAGCCATTCGTCGGTGGCGAAGAAGCCGTCCATCAAACCGAAATAGTCGTCCTTCATGTCCGGCATGGTGCCGGGCACGAGTACCTGGGCCTTGATCTCGGGCGAAAGGCGCGAAGCCGAGTAGAAGGGTTCGAGCACGCAGCCGGCGTCGGCATTGCCCAGTTGCAGGGCAGCCGGAATCTGCGGGAACGGCAGCACCAGCGGCTTGACGTCCTCCCAGGCGAGACCCGCGGCCTTCAGGTTGGTGCGCACGACGAGCTCGCACTGGCCGCCCGCCGCATTGATCGCGATCGTCTTGCCCTTGAGGTCGGCGATCTTGATGGTGCCGGCGCGTTCGGGTGCGATCAGCCAGACGCTGTTGCCGGTCTTGGTTTCAAGCGCGAGATTGGAGAAGAACTTGATCGGCTGGTTGTTGGCGCGTGCGCTGACCACCGCAACCGCCGCCGCAAAGCCGATGTCGGCCGATCCGCTGACCACCGCCGAGGCAACCGCCGGCCCGTTGTTGAGGGTCGAGACCTCGACGTTGAGGCCCTCATCCTTGAAGTAACCTGCGTCGATGGCGTGCTGCAGGGAAAGCACATTGGCCGTCTTGAGCACCGCGACCTTCAGGTCCGCAGCGGCGGTGGCGCCCGCCGCACCCAGCAATGCAAGGCAGGACACGATCGCCGCCTTCGAAACCGTACCGAACTTCATGCTTTCCTCCCTCTTTGGTCCATCAGGACTTATTGTGTGCGTCGCGCATCAGCGTCATGACGTGATGGCGTATCTTCAGGAACTCCCGCATTTCGCGCGTCTCGATCTGGTCGCGCGGTTTCGGGAGACCGAGGACGATCTCCTCGCGCACCCGGGTGGGACGCTTGGTGAGCACGACCAGCTTGTCGGCCATGTAGATCGCCTCCTCGACGTCATGAGTGACGAGCAAGCAGGCCTGATGGCGTTCGCGCGCCAGCGACAGGATCAGGTCCTGGATCTCCGAGCGGGTCTGGGCATCGACTGCAGCGAGCGGTTCATCGAGAAGGAGAAGGCGGGGATTGGCCGCGAGCGCCCGGGCGATCGCCACACGCTGCTGCATGCCGCCGGAGAGCTGCCAGGGATAGCGCTGCTCGAAACCGGCCAGGCCGACCTTGGCCAGCAGGGCGGCGGCGGATTCACGCTTGGCGGTGGCGGAACTCACCCGGTCGCGGTGCATGCCGAGAACGACATTGTCGATATTGCGCCGCCAGGGAAAGAGCGAGCGGCTGTAATCCTGAAAGACGATGGCCAGGCCTTCGGGCGGCGCGTCATGGGTGCGGCCATCGAAAATGACCTGACCCTGATCGGGCTGGCTGAGATAGGAGAGGACGGTCAGAAGCGTGGTCTTGCCGCAGCCGGACGGGCCGATGACCGAGACGAACTCGCCGGCTCCGATCGACAGCTCGATACCGTCGAGGACAGGCACGGCATCGCCATAGGCTTTGCGAACTCCGGTAACGGACAGGACCGTTCCGGCGACTGCGGGGCTTTGCATCAGCACGCTTTCCTCCCAGGCGGGTCGGCCGACGGTCCGGTTCCTCCCGGTAGTGGCGGCACCCATCGACCTGCAAGCATCAACCTCCGGGATGCCGCATGTCGTTGAGGGGACGATAGACTGGAAATTCGATGCGCAAAAATGATATTATCGCATCTCATCATGTCGGATAGTTATGCAAATAGATCCCCGTAGCCTCATCCAGCTTGCCGAGATCGTTGAGCAGCAGTCGTTCTCGCTCGCGGCCAAGAATCTCGGCACGACACAGCCGGCCTTGTCGAAGGCGGTGGCAATGCTTGAGAAACGACTGGGCACCGAATTGCTGGCCCAGCGCCGGCGGCCGGTGCTTCCGACCGAGCTCGGTCGCCAATTGGCTGAATCGGGCCAGCTGATCCGCGCTGCACTTGCCAACGCGGCCAGGCTGGCCGCCGACAAAGCCAGCGGGGCCGCCGGCCATCTGCGCATCGGCGCACCCCCCTTCATCTGCGACAGCCTGTTTCCGCAGATTGTGACCAGCTTCCGCAAGCAGTATCCGGGCGTCAGCTTCGACATCACGCCGGCCTATTCGACCGAGATGCGCTATCTCGTCCAACAGAACCGCATCGACATCGCCTTCGGCCCGATCCATTTGAGCCAGGACCGGTTCAACCTGGCGACGAGCGGGCTGGTGATGCTGAGCCACGCCATAGTCTGTCGCGCAGGGCATCCGTTCCTCGGCCTCGATCGCGTGACGGTGCGGGATCTCGAACAGGCGGAATGGGTGAGCCACGCCAAGGAGAGCACCCTGCACTCGGTCATGCGCGATTGCCTGAGTTCCGCACAGGTGACGCAAATCCGCCCGGTCGTGAGCAGTGGCGCATCCGGCGCGATCCTCAGCCTGCTGCACGACACCGACAGCCTGACCGTCCTGCCGATCTTCTCCGTGGTCGAGCAACTGGAAAGGGGCGAGCTCAGGCTCCTGCCTTTCGACGCGCCGACGGTGGACATCATGCTCGGGGCGATCACTCACCGGACGCTCGAGCACGATCCGCTGATCGGCCGCTTCCGGCAGCATGTCTCGACCCACATCGGCGACATGGAGGCTCGCGCGCGGCAGATCCATGCAAGCCTGATGCTTGCCTGATTGCCCGGGAGGGGCATTGCAGGGGTGCCCCGAGCCTCGGACGCCGAGTCCGTTGCACCCTGCCGGCATCGCGCAACAGCGAGCCATTCCATCCTTCGGAACATACATTCCGATATATCCAATAGCGGAACATTCTTTCGATTCGACCCTTTACAAGTCGGCGGCGATGACAGATAACAGACCGACCAGACGGTTTGTTATTTACTCATCCCGGCTGGATGGGAGGAGAAAACATGATCAATCTGAGGTCAGTTTACGTTGCTGCGCTGGGTGCAAGCTGCGCAGTGTTTGCCTTCGGCGCCCAGGCTGCCGAGGTTTCGCTTTTCTGCTCGTCGTCGGGCGTCGAGCTGGAGCTTTGCCAGTCCGCCGCCGAAGCCTGGGCGAAGGAGACGGGCAACACCGTCAAGATCAACAAGATGCCGGCTAACTGGGGCGACGCCCTGCCGATCTACCAACAGCTGCTGGCCAGCAAGTCGAGCGACGCCGACGTGCTCTCGCTGGACAACATCTGGGTCGGAGCGCTCGCGCCGCACCTCGTCAACCTCAAGGACAAGGTGCCCGCCGAGGAGATCGATGCGCATTTCAAGTCGGCGCTCGCCGACGCCACCGTCAACGACCAGTTGCTGGCCATGCCGTGGTACATCGATGCAGGGCTGATGTTCTACCGCAAGGACCTGCTCGAAAAGTACGGCAAGCCGGTGCCGACGACTTGGCAGGAACTGACCGACACGGCAGCCTTCATCCAGGACAAGGAGCGCGCCGGCGGCAAGGCCGACATGTGGGGCCACGTATGGCAGGGCCGCGCCTACGAGGGCCTGACCTGCGACGCACTCGAATGGGTCGCCTCCAACGGCGGCGGCACCTTCGTCGATGCCAAGGGCGATATCACCGCAAACAATCCGAACGCCGCAGCAGCGCTCACCCTGGCGCGCTCGTGGATCGGCAAGATCAGCCCGGAAGGCGTGCTGAACTACGACGAGGAAGGCGCGCGCGGCGTCTTCGAGACCGGCAACTCGGTGTTCATGCGCAACTGGAGCTATGCCTGGGGCACCTCGCAGGCCGACAATTCGCCGCTCAAGGGCAAGGTCGGCGTTACGGCGCTGCCGGTAGGCAAGGCCGGCGAGAAGTCGAGCGGCTGCTATGGCGCAGGCCTGCTCGGCGTATCCAAATATTCAAAGGACGTCGATGCCGCCGTCAGCCTGGTGCGCTACCTGACCGGTGCCAAGGAGCAGAAGCGCCGCGCCATGTCGGCCTACAGCCCGACGATCGAGGCGCTCTATTCGGATCCGGAGATCCTGAAGTCCTATTCGTTCCTGACCGACGTGAGCAAGGCCTATGCCGACAGCGCCTCGCGGCCTTCGCAGGCGACCGGCGGCTCTTACAACCGCGTGTCGCAGCGCATCTTCAACGGCGTGCACAACGTGCTGAGCGGCAAGGAAACCGCCGAGGACTCGCTCGCCAAGATCGCCGCCGACCTCGAACGGCTGAAAAAGCGCGGATGGTAGTCCGCGCCTCTCAAACGGGTTGAATCTCGATGGACATTGCAATCGCACCCTGCTGCTGGGGCGTCTACTGGCCGACCGGTAATACCGTCGGCTGGACGGACTATCTCGACCGCATCCACGCGGCAGGCTATCGCCACACCGAGCTTGGCCCCTACGGCTACTTCTCCACCAGCCCCGTGACGGTGCAGTCGGAGCTCGGCGCGCGCGGACTGTCGCTGTTGGCAGCCGCACACGTACATACCTTGGCGGACGCTTCCTCCTGGCCCGTGCTGGAGGCCAAGACGCACACCATCTGCACGCTGCTCGAGGCCTGCGGCGGCACGCATTTTATCCTGATGGATGAATCCGAGTTCTATCCGAAGGACAAGATGGGCGTTGTCGATGCCGCCGGCTGGCGCGCGCTCGTCGACCAGACCGACCGCGCCGCAGCCATCGCAAAGTCCTATGGACTGGCCTTCGGCTTCCACCAGCATGTGGGTACCGCCGTCGAACTGGAAAGTCAGATCGAAAGGTTACTCGCCGAAACCGACCCCGACAGGGTTGGCCTGTGCCTGGACACGGGCCATCATGCCTACTGGAACGCCGATCCGATCGCGTTCTACGAGCGGCATGCGGGGCGCATCAATTCGGTTCATCTGAAGAATGTCGACGCCACTGTGCGCAGCCGCGTGCACGCCGACAACATCCACAGCGACCGCGCCTTCGAACTCGGCGTCATGACCGACCTCGACCGCGGTGCGGTCGACATCGCGGCATTCATGGCCGCGCTGCGGCGCCACGGATATTCGGGGCCTCTGGTCGTCGAGCAGGATCTGGCGCCTGAACATCCCGACACGCCGGAGGCGATCGCCGTGCGCAACTTCCGTTTCGTTTCCGAACTGATGCGTGACCAAGCGTGAACATCCACATCCACCCTACCCCGCAGAACATCGGCGCATCGCTCGGCGCGCGCATCCGGGAAGGCATAAGCGCTGCAAATGCCGCCGGTCTCCCCTATATGCTGGGCTGCCCCGGCGGCCGGAGCCCGATGCCCGTCTATGAGGCCCTCGCCGCGGCTTTGGCGGCGCAGCCCGTCGATTGCTCGCTCCTTATCGTCGCGATGATGGACGAGTACCTGTTGTCCGACCGGGACGGCCGGCTGTCGCCGCCGCCTACGGCGGCGCATTACTCCTGCCGCGGTTTTGGCGAGCGCCACATCGTGGGTCGCCTCAACGCCGTCCTGCCCGAGGCTTTCCGGGTTCAGCCCCACAATTTCTGGGTGCCGAACTCGACTGATCCCGACGCCTATGACGACCGCATCGCCTCCCAAGGCGGCATCGACCTTTTCCTGCTCGCCTCGGGCGCCGGCGACGGCCATATCGCCTTCAACCCGCCGGGCTCGCCACGCCAGAGCCGCACCCGCATCGTCGAGCTCGCCGAGCAGACGCGGCGCGACAACCTCGCAACCTTTCCCGATTTCAGCTCCCTGGACGAAGTGCCCGGGCATGGCCTGACCATCGGCATAGGCTCCATCGCGAAGCTCTCGGAGTCGGTTGCGATGATCGTGTGGGGAGCAGGCAAGCGCGAGGCGTTCCGCCGCATAGCGACGGCGGCCGCCTACAATCCGGCTTGGCCCGCCACCATCGCCTGCGAATGCCGCAATGCCGAACTGCATGCCGACAAGGCTGCCGCAGGTGAATGACATGGCAACGGCGGGCGCATTTGCAATCGGCATCGACGTTGGCGGCACCAAGACCAAGGCCTGCCTGGTACGGGTCGACGATGGCGCGGTGATCACCGAGCGCACCGAGCCGACGCCTTGCGCGGCAGGTGGAGCCGCCGTGCTCGACCTCGTCCGGGCCCTCGCGAGCGAGATACAGGTGGAAGCACTGTCGAGCGTCGGCCCGGTGCGCGGCCTGGGCGTCTGCCTGCCGGAACTGGTGACGCGTTCCGGGGAGCCCGCATCGAGCTGGAACTTCGACTGGCGCGGCCTGGATTTCCGCACGCCACTATCGACGGTGGCCCCGGTGTACCTCGAAAGCGACGTCAGGGCGGCCGCCTTCGCGGAAGGCTGGATCGGCGCCGGCAAGGGCGCGGACGTGTTCGTCTACGTCACCCTGTCCACCGGTCTTTCGCACACGCTCGTGCTCGAAGGCCGGCCCTACGCGGGAGCACGCGGCTTCGCCATCCATTTCTCGGGCAGCGACCTGGTCGCCTACGATGCCGCGGGCGTGGAAGTCCGCCAGAACCTGGAGCTCTTCGCCAGCGGCAAGGCGCTTGGCGAACGCTACGGCGAGCTGATCGGAGCGCCGGCCACCGCCCGGCAGCTATTCAATGCCGAAGTGACCGACCCGCGCGCCGCAAAAATGGTGGACCAGGCGCTCAATACCACTGCATCCTATCTCGGCCAGTTGATCAACACGCTCGATCCGGAGCGCCTCGTCCTCGGCGGCGGCATCGGCGGCGAGCCGGCGATCAATCGCCGGCTTGCCGCGCGGACGCGCGAGTTCATCTGGGCCGAGTCGGTGCGCAACCTGCCGATCGTGGCGAGCACCCTCGGCGACAATGGCTGCGCCATCGGGGTCGCGGCGCTCGCGAGCAAGCTTCGGAACGAGGTCGTTCGATGAACAGATTCGAGCTCAAGCAGGTGGTGAAGCGATTTGGTGCCATCACTGCCGTCAATGGCGTCGACCTTGCGGTCGCCGAGGGCGAGTTCGTCGTCTTCGTCGGCCCGTCGGGCTGCGGCAAATCCACCCTGTTGCGGCTGATCGCCGGACTGGAGGAGATTTCCGACGGCGAGATGCAAATCGACGGCAGGAGGATGAACGAGACGCCGCCCGCCAGGCGCGGCATCGCGATGGTCTTCCAATCCTATGCGCTCTACCCGCACATGAACGTCGAGCGCAATCTCGGCTTTGCGCTCGAAACCGCGGGAATGCCCCGGACGGAGGTCGCTGCCCGTGTCGGCAAGGCCGCAGGCTTCCTGAAGATCGAACATCTCCTGGACCGGCGACCCGCACAGCTTTCGGGCGGCCAGCAGCAGCGCGTCGCGATCGGCCGCGCCCTCGTGCGCGAACAGAGGCTGTTCCTGTTCGACGAGCCGTTGTCCAATCTCGACGCGGATCTGCGCATGGAGATGCGTGTCGAGATCGCACGCATCCACCGCGAACTGGGTGCGACGACGATCTACGTGACGCACGACCAGCTCGAGGCCATGACACTGGCCGACCGCATCGTCGTGCTCAAGGACGGCAAGATAGTCCAGACCGGCGCGCCGATGGAACTGTACGAGCGGCCGGTCAATCGCTTCGTCGCCGGCTTCATCGGTGCGCCGCGCATGAATTTCCTGCCGGCAAGGATCGAGGCCGCCGAAGCGGGCCCCCGCCTCACCATCCTCGACCGGAGCCACGCGCTGCCTGCCCTCGCCTATCGGGGCGAAGCCACCCTGGGCGTACGCCCGGAGCATGTCAGGCTGGGCGGCGGCGAAGTCACGCTGACCGGCCACGCGCAGGCCGTAGAACCGCTGGGCGGCGAGGCGCTCATCCACGTTCGGCTGGCAAACCAGCAACTGATCGTGGTCAAGTCGCAAGGCAGGCCCGCGGTCAAGGCCGAGGATCCTGTCACTGTCGGCTGGAGCAGCGCCGATGCCTACCTGTTCGATGACGCGGGCGATGCCATTCCGATCGGAGCGGCGTCGTGAGGGCCGCGTTCCGTCCGGCCAGCCTGGGCACCCTGCGGGCACGCAGCGCCTGGCTCTTCCTGGCTCCAAGCCTGATCGTGCTCACTGCGGTGGCGCTGTGGCCACTGGCCCGGACCTTCTTCTTTTCCTTCACCGATGCGGAGCTCACGCAGCCCGACATCTATGAACTTGTCGGCTTCGACAACTACCGGACACTGTTCGAGGATCCGCTTTGGTGGAAATCATTCAGCAACACGCTGGTCTTTGCCGCGGTTTCGGTCTCCATCGAAACGGTGCTCGGCCTGGCGATCGCACTTCTGCTCAATTCGCACATCAAGGGACGCGGGGCGATGCGCGCCATCATCCTGATCCCCTGGTCCATTCCAGTCGTCGTCAGCGCGCGGATGTGGCAGTGGATGCTGCACGACCAGTTCGGCATCATCAACCATTTGCTGAAAGGGCTCGGCCTGATCGACACCGGCATCGCCTGGACGGCCGACACCAACCTGGTGATGCCCGTGATCATCGCCGTCGACATCTGGATCACCACGCCTTTCATGGTGCTGCTCATTCTTGCCGGCCTGCAGATGCTGCCACGCAGCATCTATGAAGCGGCCGCCATCGACGGCGTGCCCGCCTGGCGGCAGTTCACGTCGATCACACTGCCGCTGTTGGGACCGAGCATCGCCGTGGCCGTGCTGTTCCGCCTGCTGGATGCCCTGCGCATGTTCGACCTCAGCTACGTGCTGTCATCCAACAGCGACGACACCAAGACAGTGTCGATCTACGCTCGCGAGATTCTTGTCAATTTCCAGGACATGGGCGTCGGCTCGGCCGCAAGCACCGCCATCTTCCTGATGATCGCAATCGTGACCGCCATCTACGTCACGCTGTTCCGCCTCAACCGCCGCCTGCTGGGAGCGTGAGATGGTCCGCAGTCCGTCGCTCAAGGTCCTCCACAGCTTCGCGATCTATGCGCTGTTCGGGATCGTTGCCCTCTACACGCTGTTCCCGTTCTACTGGATGATCGCATCGTCGCTGAAATCGGGGCAGGCCATCTTCGACGTGACCTTTTTCCCCGACCTGAAGCTCAACAACTATGAGGTCATCCTGTCGGACGGGGTCTTCGTCGGCAGCCTGCTCAACTCGCTGATCGTCGCCGTGTCCGTCGTTTCGATATCGCTGCTGCTCGCCATCGGCGCCGCCTATGCGCTCGGGCGCGTCCATTTCCGCGGCCGGTCGATCGTCATGATGATGGTGCTGGCGATCTCGATGTTCCCGCAGATCGCGCTGCTGTCCGGTTTGTTCGAGCTGATCAACTGGCTCGGCCTCTACAACAAGCTCGGCTCGCTGATCTTCGCCTACATGATCTTCACGCTGCCGTTCAACATCTGGGTGCTAACCACCTTCATGCGCGACCTGCCCAAGCAGATCGAGGAGGCGGCGATCATGGACGGCTGCTCGCCGCTGCGCATTGTGCGGGTAATCTTCCTGCCGATGATGGGGCCGGCGCTGATCTCCACCGGCCTGCTTGCCTTCATCGCCGCCTGGAACGAGTTCATGTTCGCGCTCACCTTCATCCTCACGGACGAAAACCGCACCGTGCCGGTGGCGATCGCGCTGATCTCGGGCTCCAGCCGCTACGAATTCCCCTTCGGCGCCATCATGGCGGCCTCCACCATCGTCACCGTACCACTCGTCCTGCTGGCGCTGTTCTTCCAGCGGCGGATCGTCTCCGGACTCACCGCCGGCGCCGTGAAGGGTTGAGGGACAAGCAAACTTCGAAAGGCATTCCATGAGCATAGTTCGTGTCGGATTGATCGGTCTCGGCGAGGTCAGCCAGCTGATGCATTTGCCGATCCTGGCCGACAACCGGGATCTGTTCGAGATCGCCGGCGTGTTCGACGTATCGCCGAGCCTGACGCGCCATTGCGCGGCCCGCTATCCCGGTGCCAAGGTCTACCAGACCGCCGAGGAACTGGTTGCCTCGGCAGACGTCGATGCCGTCTTCATCCTGACTCCGGACCAGACCCACAGCCACTACCTGACGATGGCGCTGAAGGCCGGCAAGCATGTTTTCCTGGAGAAGCCGGCTTGCCTGACCATCGGCGAGATCGATGCCGCGGCACCGCTCGCCGGAGCGAGCGACAGGCTGCTGTTCGTCGCCTACATGCGCCGCTATTCGCCGGCATTCCTGCGCGCCAAGGAAATGCTGCCGAAGACGGACGACATCCGCAACGTGCGTGTGCGCGACATCATCTGCGAGGGACCGTTCTTCATCCAGCAGACCCGCAATATCTTCTACCCGAATGATCTGTCCGCGGAGTTCCTGGCGCAGTCCCGCGCGGAGACGACGGCGCTTCTGGAAAATGTCGTGGGAACGAACCCGCCGGCCGGCCTTTCACGCGCCTACCAGGTGCTGACCGGTCTTTCCTCGCACAGCCTTTCGGCGATGCGCGAACTGATCGGCCGGCCCAAGCGGGTGATCGCGGCGCATCAGAAGCAGAATGGCGAGTCGATCGTGGCACTGTTCGACTACGGCAATTTCACCGCGATCTACGAAGCGCTGATCGACAACGTCGCCCGCTTCGACGCGCGCATCGAAATCCTCAGCGATACGCGCCAGATGCGCATCGGCTACGACACGCCGTACATACGCAACCTGCCGACGTCGCTCGAAGTCATCGAGTCGACCGGCACCGACACGCAGACGACCACCTATGGCCCCAACTACAGCGATCCCTTTGCGCTCGAACTCAAGGCGTTCCACGAGCATCTGACGAAGGGCACCAAACCGAAGACGACGCTTGCCGACTCGCGCGAAGACCTGGTGCTGATGAGCGAGATCGTCGAACGTATGAAGGCGTCGGCATGAAAAGGCAGCGAGGCGCCAGCGATCTGAGCAAGGGCGAGATCGCTCGGGAACGTATCCTTGCGGCGGCCGAGACGATCATCGTCGACAAGGGCGTGGCCGCATTGACTTTTGACGAAGTCTCCGAACAGACGGGTCTCAGCAAGGGCGGTATTCTCCACCATTTCTCCAGCAAAGACGCGCTTGTCCGGGCCATGGTCGAGCGCTTCGTCTCGTTGTTCGAGACTGGCCTTGCCGGACTTGAAACGCACGACGAAGCTGCGGCGGGTCGTTATACGCGCGCCTATGTCGGCGCCACGCTCGGCAATGCCACGAGCACCGGGCCGCAATACGACCGGCTGGGTGCCGCGATCACCGCCGCCCTGCACAACTTCCCGGACTTGCTGCTCATCGTCCGCCAACAGAACATCCGCTGCCAGACCGGTGTCGAGAATGACGGGCTGGACCCGGTGCTCGCCACCATCATCCGGCTGGCGACGGAAGGGCTGTGGCTCGCCGAAGTGTTCGACGTGATGCGCCTCGACCCGAAGATGAAAAGTGCCGTCGTGGCGCGGCTCATGGAGTGGACGCATCCCGCCAAGAGCTGAGACGGGGATCGCCCCCGAAAATCCAGACTGGAGATCAACATGGCCTACAAGCCGTCGCCACGACCGGTGTTCGATCGCCCGTCGCATATCCCCTACGACAAGGTCACACGGCATCTCTGGGGCGAGGAGGATGCCGGCCTCGTCGACGACTGGATCTACGCCTCGACCGACAATATCCACCAGTTGGTCTTCGGCCTGCAGCCGGGCGGCTTCTTCAAGCACACCGACGCGTTCCGCACGATCTTCGGCGCCGACGAGGTGATGTATGTCATCTCGGGCACGTTCGGCCTCGCCAATCCGCAGACCGGCGAAATGCAGATCGCCAAGGCGGGAGAGGCGCTGTTCTTCCGCAAGGACACCTGGCACCACGGCTTCAATCTCGGCGAAGAGCCGGTCAGGGTGCTGGAGTATTTCGCTCCGCCACCCGCCAAGGGCACGTCCGGCCCCTATGCGCGCACCAAGGAGCTCGTCACCAACTCGCAATATGCGCGCTGCGACCTCGTCGGGCGCTGGCCGATGGATGCCGGCTCGGAACGCGCCAGCCGGACGATCCACCCGATGCGCGACACCGACCTGCTCTGGAGCCTCGACCAGGAAACGCAGGGCGCCTACACCGGCCTCTACTGCTCGACGGAGCATCTGGTCGCCGGCCGGACGTCGATCCTCACCGGCAGGCGCACCGGCATGGAAAGCCACGGCGGCGACGAATGCCTCTATGTGCTCTCGGGCCAGCTCAACGTCCACGTGCCGGACGCCGGGGGCCAGGTCTGGTTCGAACTCAACCCGCGCGACGGCTTCTACATTCCGGCGGGCTGCAGGCACCAGTACTACAACATGGGACAGGGCAAGGCGGAGTTCGTCTTCGGCATCGCACCGGGCGAAGCACCCCGTTGACGCTCTGATGCTGCCACCCGACATTATGGCAGGGTGGTAGCGACCACACGACACCGAACAGGGCCGAGGTCAAGGCTGCGGTGGCGCCGCCCGCGATGGCGCCGCGCGGCGCCATCGTCTCGCGTGCAGTCGCGACCGACTACCAGTCGATGCCGGCTTCGGTCTTGGCCAGCGCGGATGCCAGCTCGGCGCGGGGTTCCGTGCCATCCAGGGGACGGATCGCCTGCTCCAGACGGCGCGCGGCATTGTAGCCCTCGGCCGCGGCCTCGGTCGGCGCGGTGCCATAGGCGCTGCGGTAGCGCGCGGCAAAGCTGTCGGCCGCAGTGGCCTCGGCCCAGAGGCTGCGTGCCGGCAAGGTGCCGGGGCGCAGCACGGCGCCGTTCGCCGAAGCCTCGGCCATCGCCGCCGCAGCCTCTTTCTCCGGACCGATGACCACCGTCACGTGGGGCGTCGCGTCGGGGCGACCGTTCAGCTTGTCGACGCCCGCAGCGGCCTCGGCCGGCAACGGGAGAATGTTCACGTCCACCCCGCCGAGATGTCCGTCCGACGTTTCGCCGGCGTGCCCGTCGCGTTCGTCGGCCGCCAGGAGGAAGCCTCGCACCGCCTCGGCAAGCCGCGCTTCACCTCCTTCGCCGACGCTCAGAATCCCGGCCGTGAATTCGTGCGCGGCCGCTGGCCCGGCTGCAAGCATGGCGGTGGCGAGAGCGAGTGCCCGCAATCTTGCGCCACGGATCCCACCTGCTACGGCCGTGTCCTCGAAGAGACGCCCCGTCATCGTGGCTCGTTGGTCCATTCCCGTCTTCATCTCCGTTTCGATCCTCATCGCATGGATGTCGTACTGCAAAGATGCCCCTGGAAACCGGGGGAATCTCACGCCCCTCGCCAGCCGTATCCGGCGGCATCGGGGGCGCGTTCGGCATAAGTCGACATTGGGTGGGCCGAGCGGAATGCGGCAATTGGCAGCAAATCGCGCCTCAGGCGCCGGATTGGCGCCCCTCCGGGGTCAGATCGCGAAATCGTGAAGGCAAGTGTGGCCGGCGAGCCCATCCCAACGCCGGCCACGGCAGATGGAATTCTAGGGGACGTCCGCCTCGCGGATGAAATCGCGCAGCGTCTCCATATCCCACGACAGCGGCCGATCGTCGGCATAGTGCGCGACATGCCCGCGCAGGGCGCGATAGATCGCATCGGTGCGAGGCGCGCGCGCTTCCTTGCCTGCCAGGAAATCATGCGCCTGCGCAGCCGCCATCAGTTCGATGGCGAGGATGTATTCGGCGTTGTCGACCACGGCCAACAGCTTGTTGGCGGCGACGGTCGGGTGGGCGAGAAAATCCTCCTGCAGGCCGGAGGTGACACCGCCGTCGGTGGCAGCCGGGGCGGCGAGGCGGCGGTTGGCGTTGCTCAAGGAGGCGGCGGTGTACTGGGCGATCATGAAGCCGGAATTGCAGCCGCCTTCGCTGGCGAGGAACGCCGGCAGATCGTTGACGAGCGGATTGACGAGACGGTCTATGCGCCGTTCGCTCATCCCCGCCACCTGCGCAAGAGCGATCGCCAGGCTGTCTGCGGCCTGGCCCAATGCGGGCGCCACGGCATGGGCTTCCGAGAACGCCATGGGGTTCTCCGGCGTGCCCATCACGGCCGGGTTGTCGGTGACCGAAGCCAGCTCGCGGTCGACCAGCTGGGCGGAGCGCTCCAGAACCTCGCGCGCGGCGCCATGCACGTGCGGTACGGCGCGAAGGCTCAGCGCGTCCTGGGTGCGCCTGCCGCGGGCTGCAGCGATCAGGCCGCTACCCTCGAGCAGATGGCGCAACGTTGCGCCTACCGCTTCGATGCCGGGCGATGGGCGCAGGGCGAGCACGCGCTCGTCGAAGGCCGCCATCTGGCCGCCGGCGGCTTCCAGGGTCAGCGCCGCGGCGGCATCGGCCCAGTTCAGCAGGCGTTCGGCACGGGCCAATGCCATGCTCAACAGGCCGGTCGCGCATGCCGTGCCGTTGACGAGGCTCAGGCCCTCCTTGGCGCCGAGCACCAAGGGCTCGAGTCCGATGGCGGCCAAGGCATCGCGCCCATTCATACGACGCCCGGCGACGCGCGCCCTGCCCTCGCCTATCAACACCAGGGCAATGTGGGCATTGTGCGTGAGATATCCCGCCGAACCACGCGAGGGCACTTCCGGAATGCAGTCCCGTTCCAGGAAAGTCAGCAGGTTGCGAACGATCGCGGGGCGCACGCCGGAGTGCCCATGCGCGAAATTGGCGACCTGCGACGCGATGATGGCGCGAATGCCGCGCTCCGGCACCAGGTCGCCTACCCCGCACGCGTGGCTGAGGATGATGTTGCGCGACAGTCTTTCCTGCAAAGCAGGCTCGACCACCGTATTCGACAAAGCACCGACCCCGGTGTTCACGCCGTAGGCGCGGATGCCGTTTTCAACGATGCGCGCCACGATGCGGTTCGCGTAGGCGATACGATCCCAGGCGGCCGGGGCCAGGGCCAGCGCTTCGCCATCGCCGACGCGCGCGATGTCGCGCCAGCTCGGAACTCTATCGATGGATATCGTCATCACATGCTTTCCAAACGAATGTGCCGATCAGAGTCCGAAATGGTCGAGACTGACAAACGGCACGCGATCCAGACAAGCGTCGCGTCATAGATGAACCGATGTCCCGGCCGAGCGATGAAAGCGACTTGGATCGGTCGCTTATTTCGTCAAACGGAAGGAAGTCGAAGTGGCGGGAGCCGCGACGAGCGCTTCACCAACCAAGGCAAAGATGCCTCAGATTTCCAGCGCCCCCGGCCGTCCCCGAACACCTGAGAGGATATCTCGACTGCCTAGGCAGCCACCGAACGGCGATCTGCCGAGGAAACGCGAGCCAGCGCATGAGCGACCGGCTCGATCTGATCGGGGCGGAGACCGGCGATGTTGATGCGGCCGGTCTGCGTGCCGTAGATGGCGAACTCCTCGCGCAGCCGCGTCATCGCGTCCGGACCAAGCGGAAGCAGCGAGAACATGCCCTTGTGATGCCGCAGGCCGTACATCTCCTCGGGGAGACCGAGGCGCTCGAGTGCATCGGCCAACGCGTTTCTCAGGCCGACGACGCGACGCCTCATGCCTTCGAGTTCGCTGCGCCAGGGCTCCGGATCGGCAAGGAGGACTGCGGCGATGGCCGCACCGTGCTCGGCCGGCATGGAATAGTTGCTGCGCGTGATGCGTTCGAGCGTGCCGGGTACCGCACGAAGCGCAGGCGCGTCCGCGGCGATCACGGTCGCGGTTCCGGTGCGTTCGCAGTAGAGGCCCATGTTCTTCGAGCAGCTTGCCGAGACGAGCACCGTGTCGAGCCTGTCCACCAGGAGACGCAGCCCTGCAGCATCTTCATCGAGGCCGTCGCCAAAACCCTGGTAGGCGATGTCGACGAGAGGAACCAGACCGCGGTTTGCGCACAAATCCGCGATCGCCGCCCAGCCCGCGAGCGGCATGTCGATGCCGGTCGGGTTGTGACAGCACCCATGCAGCAACACGACATCGCCGCGGCGCGCGGCGGCAAGATCGTCGAGGACAGCTTCGACATCGACAACGCCGCCGCGCTCACGCCAGCGATAGTGGCTCACCCGAAGCCGGGCAGCTTCCATCAGCGGCCGGTGGTTGACATAGGCCGGATCGGTCGACCACACGGTCGCCTCGGGGTTGGCGCGAGCGACGAGATCGGCCAGGAGCCGCAGCGCGCCGCTCGCCCCGATGGTCTGCATCGTGAACTGGCGTGCGAGGCGCGCTGGCTCTGCTCCGAGCAAGAGCTTCGCCATTCCGTCGTTGAACGCGACGTTCCCTGCCAGCGACCGGTACGCCTTCGACGGCGCCTCCATCGCCAGCCGGCGCTCGGCGGCCTTGACGACATCCAGAACCGGCGTGATGCCGGTGGCATCGCGATAGACGCCGACCACCAGATCGATCCTGGACGGACGGGGATCCTGCCGGAATGCAGCGCTCAGCCCCCAAAGCGGATCCGCGGGAAGGATGGGCAGGTTCGCGAACATGGCGCTAATCCTCGGTTGAGATCAGGAACGGTTGGACAGGACGACGCCCAGGGTGATCGCGCCGACACCAAGCGCAGTCAGCAGCGTCAGCGACTCGCCAAGGAGCGGAACGGCCAGGAGGCTGGCGAGTGCCGGCGCCAGCGAGCCGACGGCGGCGCTGCGGGCGGTGCCGAGCCGAGCAATGGCTATGACGTAGGCGAGGCTCGCGGTCAGGCCCACGCCGAGCCCCTGGACCAAAAGGAAAGGGGCTGCGTCGGCCAGTGCGAACGTGCCGAGGTGGCTGTCGACCAGACCGGAAGCCATCAGCACCAACAGGCCGACAAGGGACGGCACGCTCAGGAGCAGCGTGCTTCCGACCGCATCCAGGCCGGCACGGCGAAGGCCCAGGGTATAGATCCCCCAGAGCAGGCTAGCGCCCAGGAGAAGCGCTACCCCCTTGGCGGTCGACACAGAAACCCCCGCCGGTGCGGCGACGACAAGGGCGGCGGCACCGGCGACGATGATCGCAAGCGCATGCCAGCGTGTCGCCGGCGCGAAGCGGCGGTCGATCGCATAGCCGACGAGAGCGACCGACAGCGGCGACGTCCCGGCAATCAGTGCACCGACATAGGTCGCGGATGTTGCCGCCCCGCCAGCGGAAGCGACGAAGAAGAACGGCAAGCCTGCCCCGCAGATCACCATCATGGCGTCACGGGGCCTCACTGACCGCAGGGCCCGACCGCGTGACGGAAGGAGCGGCAGGAGCAGCAATGTCGGCAGGCCGAAGCGGATGAGTGCGACGTCGGCGGTCGTCAAGGCCGAGGCGCTGATGTAGCGGATGGAAAGGGCAAAGCCTGCCCAGACCGCGACCGTCACCGCGATGGCGGCGTAACCAATCACCGTCGCAGTCTGGATGTTGTTCCGCGCGGGCTGTGCCGCCTCGCTGCCGACCGCTGATGACATCTGTTCCCTCGACCCAGTTTCGTGGAATCATTGCCAGGCATCTGCAGGAATGTTCTTGCTAATTTGGATCGTCTGTCCCATTTTTTTGGCAGAATCTGCCACTGGAGACGGGAATGGACGCCAAGGACCGACAGATCATCGCCGCCCTGCAGCAGGACGGCCGGCTGACGAACCAGGAACTGTCGGAGCGTGTATCGCTGTCGCCCTCCCCCTGTCTGCGCCGCCTGCGCCTGCTGGAGGACGCCGGCGTCATCAAGGGCTACACGGCAATCGTCGACGAACAGGCTTACGGACTGCCCATCACGGTCTTTGTCCGCATTCGCCTCGAGCGGCATACGGAGGACGTGATCGAAGCCTTCGAACGAAAGATCCGGGACATCGACACGATTCTCGACTGCTACGTGATGACCGGGGACGCGGACTATCTGCTGCGGGTCCTCGTCGAAAGCCTGCAGGACTATGAACAGTTCGTGCGCATGCGCCTGCACAAGATCGAAGGAATCGCGGCGATCGACACGAGCTTTGCCTACGGAATCGTCAAACGATCCAACGTCTTTCCGCGTGTCGGGTGAGGAGAAGAGGCGTCGCCTCTGGAAGCGAGCCCCGCCAACTGCCGGGGTCACCGGATGTCTGACCGAGACGGCCCCCTCATGCACGTCAAGAAAATTGCGTGCCACCTCAGGCTGAATTCATTTGCCTGGGAACCGCAATGGCGGAAAACTCCAAGAAGGCAGCCTGCCGGACAAGCCCAGCAGCGCGGCCTGCGTCACCGACAGTTGCAGGGAGGAGAACATGGCCGGTAGCCATTCACAGCCCAGCGGACCCGACCTCGCACTCGGCATTGCGCTCGCCGAACTTCCCGATGGAGGCAAGCTGATCGGCCATCGCGATGGCGAGCCGGTGCTTCTGGTGCGTCGCGGACCGGAGATCTTCGCTGTCGCCGCCGCGTGCTCGCATTATGGCGGGCCGCTCGCTGAGGGCCTCGTCGCCGACGACACCATTCGCTGTCCCTGGCATCACGCCTGCTTCGACCTGCGCACCGGCGAAGCACTGCGAGCCCCTGCTCTGTCGCCGCTCGCCTGCTGGTCGGTGGAACAACGCGGCGACATGATCTTTGCTGGCGAGAAACGCAAGAAGCCGTCGCCGGCGCCCAGGGAAAGCGACGGAGCCGCTGCCGAGAGGATTGTCATCGTCGGCGGCGGCGCCGCCGGATTTGCCGCCGCCGAGCGGCTGCGGCGCGAACAATATCAGGGCTCGATCGTCATGCTCAGCGACGACGACGCGTTGCCCGCGGACCGCCCCAATCTTTCGAAGGACTATCTTGCCGGCAAGGCACCGGAAGACTGGATCCCTTTGCGCAAGCAAGGCTTCTACACCAAGAACGGCATCGACCTGCGCCTGGGAACCAGGGTCGCAGGCCTGGATGTAGGCGCCAATGAGGTCATGCTTGCCGATGGCGCTCGGCTCGCCTTCGACAAGCTGTTGCTGGCGACGGGCGCGGAGCCGGTTCGCCTGACCATCCCCGGCGCCGACCAGCCCCATGTCCACACGCTGCGCTCCTTCGCCGACAGCCGCGCCATCATTGCGCAGGCTGGCACGGCGCGGAGCGCCGTTGTCCTCGGCGCCAGCTTCATCGGCCTCGAGGTAGCCGCCGCCCTCCGGACGCGCGGCATCGAAGTGCATGTGGTGGCGCCCGAGGAGCGGCCAATGGAACGGGTTCTGGGCCCGCAGATGGGCGACTTCATCCGCGCCTTGCATGAGGAGAACGGCGTCGTCTTCCACCTTGGGGATACCGCCGCGAGCATCGGCACAAGAGAAGTTCGCCTTAACGGCGGCGGCACCCTGGTCGCCGACATCGTCGTTGCCGGCATTGGCGTGCGACCCCGGACCAGCCTCGCAGAAGCAGCCGGGCTTGCCACTGACCGCGGCGTCCTGGTGGACGCCTATCTCGAAACCAGCGCGCCCGGCATCTACGCGGCCGGCGACATCGCCCGCTGGCCAGATCCGCACAGCGGCGGGAACATCAGGGTGGAGCATTGGGTGGTGGCGGAGCGCCAGGGAGCCGCTGCGGCGCTGAACATGCTCGGACGCCGGAAGCCGTTCACCGACGTGCCGTTCTTCTGGAGCCAGCACTACGACGTTCCGATCAACTATGTCGGCCATGCCGAGGGATGGGACGCAATAGAGGTCGAGGGCGACATTGCCGCGAAAGACTGCATCTTGCGTTTCAAGCGCGGCGGACGCGTGCTGGCTGTCGCCACGATCTTCCGCGACGCCGAAAGCCTCGAGGCGGAACTGGCGATGGAGCGCGACCAAGTCTAGCGGATCGACCAGGCAGACTTTGCCCGCAGGCCATCGCGCGGTTCCACATGCGAGGTCCGAGAACCTAACAGATTGTGCAGTTCGACAGGTCGGCGGGCAACATGCTTACAGCCGGGATCCATGATGGCGCTACTGCGTCTCGGGATGATGGCATGCAACCGAATGCGCGCCGGGGTCGGACCCCACGGACAACACCGGGTCGATGCGGCTGCAGATCTCGGACGCCTTCCAGCAGCGCGTGCGGAAGCGACATCCCGATGGCGGATCTGCAGGATTGGGCGGATCACCTGCCAGCGTGATGCGCTCGCCAGCGCCTGCTTTGGTTCGCTCGAGCCGTGGCACGGCCGACAGCAGGGCACGGGTGTACGGATGTTGCGGCCGTTCGAACACCGCCTCCCGTGGCCCGATCTCGACGATCCGGCCGAGATACATAACGGCAATACGCTCGCTCACGTAGCGCACCACGGAGAGATCGTGTCCGATGAAGACGAAAGTCAGTCCCAGTTCCCGGCGCAGATCGTCGAGGAGATTGAGCACTTGGGCCTGAACCGACACATCGAGCGCCGAAACCGGCTCGTCCAGGAACAACACCTTCGGACCCAGGATCAGGCTGCGCGCGATCCCCACGCGCTGACGCTGTCCTCCCGAAAGCTGATGCGGATAGCGATCGGCCTGGCGGGCATCCAGCCCGACCTTCTCCAGCATGCGGAGCACTTGGGCGCGCCGCTCGGCTGCGGCAAGCCGCAAGCCACTCACCTGCAACGGCTCCTCGACGATCTGCCGAACCGTCATCCGAGGGTCGAGGGAAGCAAAGGGATTTTGGAACACCATCTGGACGTCGCGCCGCCAACGGCGCGTTTCGGCTCGGCTCATGTCGAACACTTCACGCCCGGCATAGCGGAACGAACCGCTGGTCGGGCGTACTAGTCCCATCAGCGCGTTGACCATGGTGGACTTGCCGCAGCCGGACTCGCCCACGACCCCAAGGCCCTCACCGCGCTGGACTGAAAACGAGATCTTGTCGACCGCCTGGATCGAGCCAACCGTCCGGCGCAGCAGTCCGGCGCGCACCGGGAAATGACAGACCAGATCCGAAACCTCGATCAACGGCCGATCCGGCTCAGGGCTTGAAAACGACTGCCCGACTTCCATCGGCAAGCACCTCTTCGCTAAAGTGACAGGCGGCCATCTTCCCAGGCGCCACTTCGCGCAAGGGAGGTCGCTCGTGTAGGCAAATCTGCTGCCGCAACGGGCATCGCGGCGCGAAGGCGCAGCCGGCCGTCGCATCGGCCAGGCTCGCAGGCTTACCGGGAATGACGGGAAGTCGCTGTGCTGCCTCGTCCATCCTCGGCACGCATGCGGCCAGCGCCCTCGAATAGGGATGGGCTGCGGCGCTGAGGATGCTTTGCGGCGTTCCGCTTTCGACAACGCGGCCCGCATAGAGAATGACGACGCGGTCGGCATTTTCCGCGACGACCCCGAAGTCGTGGGTCACCAGCATCATGCCCATCCGCTTCTCCTCCTGGAGAGCCACGAGCAGTTGCATGATCTGCGACTGCACGGTCACATCGAGCGCGGTGGTCGGCTCGTCGGCGATCAGCAGGCGAGGCTCGAGCGCGATTGCCATGGCGATCATCACGCGCTGTCGCATGCCGCCGGACAATTGGTGGGGGTAGTCCTTGGCGCGAGCTGCAGCATTGGGCAGGCCGACACGCATCATCAGCGCGACCGCGTTCCGCCAGGCATCGGCAGAGCTCATCCCCTTGTGTACCTTGAACACCTCGGCGATCTGCCAGCCGACGGAATAGACCGGATTGAGCGCGGTCGGCGCATCCTGGTGGACCATCGCCATTTCCGGTCCACGCAACCCGCGGCGACGATCCGGAGAGAGGTTCAGCAAATCCTCGCCGCGGTACGAGATCCGTCCGTTGGTTATCCGGATGCCAGGAGACAGGATTCCCATGATCGCCAGGGCGGTCATGCTCTTACCCGCCCCCGACTCCCCCATCACGGCAAGGACTTCGCCGGACTGGATGTCGAACGATACTTCGTCCAGTAGCGGCGTTCGGCTCGGACCGGACCCCAGTGCGAGGGACAGCCTGTCGACACGAAGTAGCGGCTCGAAGGCAGAATTCGGTTGGAAGAGTGTCATGCGCTTTCTACCGGGAGCGTGGGTCAAAGGCGCGCCGCACGGCTTCTCCGAACAGCACCAGTGTAAGCACCGTCACGGTCAGCAGCAGACTCGGAAACAGCAGCATGTGGGGGGCGCTGGCCAGGTAGGGCTGGGCGTCGCTGATTGCCGTCCCCCAGGAAATGATCGGCGCCTGCAGGCCGAGCCCGAGATAGGACAGGGTCGCTTCGGCCCCGACATAGCCGCCGAGCGAAAGGGTGGCCATGACCAGCAGCGGCGTGACGGAATTGGGCAGGATGTGCCGAACCGCAATCCAGAGGTCGCCCGCGCCGGCTATTCTCGCAGCGCGTACATACTCGGCCTGCTTGGTCTGCAACACACTTGCGCGCATCAGCCTGGACTCGGTCGCCCAGCCCAAGACGGACAGCACAAGCGCCAGGCGGATAATGCTGCTGCCATCTCCCGACCCGAGAGTCGCCAGGATGACGATCGCGCCGAGCAGGGTTGGCAAGCCGAGGACCACGTCGGTTATCCGGGAGACAACCGAATCCGTGACCCCGCCATAAAAGCCGGCGAGCAGGCCCACGGCACCACCGATAAAGGTGCTTCCGATCGTCGCCAGCAGCGCCACGACCAGCGACGCCCTGGCTCCATAGATGGTCCTGGCAAAGACGTCGCAGCCCTGGATGTCGAAACCGAACCAATGGCCGTAGCTGGGCGGCTTGCGAGCATTGAGGAGCTGACACTGGCGCGGGTCGAGCGATGTGAACAGGCTGGGCGCAACGGCCATGACCACCAGCATCAACAGAACGGCCAGGGCCACCCATACCATGGGAGAGCGCAAGAGCAATGTTGCGGCTTCGCCGGTCAGCGAGCGCCCAGCCCTGGTGTTTTCGACGAACTCTCCAGGCAAGCCTCCCGGCATCGCGATGGTTGTCTTGGTTTCAGTCATAACGAATCCGGGGGTCCAGGACCGCGTAGGCGATGTCCACGAGGAGATTGATGATCAGATAGGCAACGACGATGACCGTGACGGCGCCGACGATGGTGATGCCGTCATGGCTGCGGATCGACCGGACGATGAGCCCGCCGATGCCGCGGATATTGAAGACGCCTTCCACGACCACGGCCCCTGCCAGCAATCCGCCGATATCCTTGCCGACATAGGTCACGACAGGGATGAGGCTGTTGCGCAGGGCATGGATTCCCACAATCCGGCTCATCCGCAGCCCCTTGGTCTGGGCCGTACGGATGTAATCGCTGTGCAGGCTGTCGATCACGGCCGTCCGCGTAAGCCGCGACAGCGTTACCTGATGGGCAAGTGCGAGGACCACAGCAGGCAGCAGCAGCTGATAGTAACTGCCGGCGTCGCTGACTGTCACCGGGAACCAGCCAAGCCGGACACCGAATATCAGCTGGGCCAGATTGGCGATCACGAAGCCGGGAAATGCGATGATGACCAGGCCCAGCAGGAGATTGGCCGTGTCGAATGCACCGCCGGGTCTGAGCGCTGCCAGAATGCCGATGGTGACGCCAATCAGCACTTCGATTGCCACCGCCAGCAGCGCGAGCCTGATGGTCGCAGGAAATGCCGCGAGCAGCTGTTCCGACACATTACGTCCGGTGAACGATTTTCCCAGGTCGCCCTGCATCAGATCCGCAACATAGTAGCCGTATCGGACTATCAGCGGTCGATCGAGCTTGAACTCTTCGGTCGCCTGGGCAACGAAAGCTTCGGGACACTCCCTGTCTCCGCATTTCCCGGCGAGCGGGTCTCCTGGCATGCCCCATGCCAGGAAGAAGACCACAAAGGTCGTGCCGAGAAACACAGGGATGAACTGTATCAGCCGGCGCAGGATGTAACCTGTCATTTTGTTGCTCTGTTCAAGCCATGTTTCTCGGCACGCTGGGTCATTCCGCAAGCGTTACCGCGGAATAGTCCGGCCGGCCGTTGGAATAGAGAGAAACGCCCTTGATCTTCGGCGAATAGCCCACCGTCGTCATCGGGTTCCAGAGCGGAATGCGCGGCATTTCCTTGGCCAGCAGCCGCTCCGCCTCCTGATAGGTCCGGACGCTGTCGGCAGGAGCCTCGGTCGCCGCCTTGGCGATCAGCGCGTCGAATTCGGCATTCTCGTAGGAGCCGCGGTTGGAGGTTCCGTTGCTGGAGTAGAGCGGGATGAGCGCATTGTCGATGGACGGGTAGTCCATCGTCCAATTCGACGGGAACGGGCCATCCGCTTTGCCGGAACGGGTGAAGGAGCGGAACGTCGAGTTGTCCGACAGTGCCGAGGTCAGACAATTGATCTGAAGCGTGTTCTGAATGCTGTTGCAGATCGCATCCATGGCCGGTTTGGCCCCTCCATCGCCGGCATAGTAGATCTTGATCTCCCCGCTGTAACCGCCTTCCTTGGCAAGCAGTTCCTTGGCCTTTTCGGGATTGTATTCGCAAAACTCGCCGCAGGCGCCCGCCTGATAGCCTTCGACCCCTGGCGGCACCCAGCCGGTGGCAGGCTGGCCGATGCCGCTGAAGATGACGTCGATGATGGTCTTGCGGTCGATCGACATGGAAACCGCCTGCCGGATGCCTGGCTTCAGCAACTGTGCATTGGCGTCCGTGAAGGGCATGCCGAGACCCTGAAGATTGGCGCGCGGCTGCTGCAGGACGCGTCCCTCGAGGTCGGTCTTCCACAGCTCGCCGACGAGCTTCGACGCCGGAATGTCGCGCATCAGATCCAGGTTTCCGGCGATCAGGTCGTTATAGGCTGCCTCTTCGTTGGAATAGATCCGCAGTTCGATGCCCTTTAGCTGAGGGTGCCGGCTGCCGGCGTAGCCGGGAAACGCCGCGAGCCTGTACCCCGTATCGGGAGTGCCGGATTCGAACTGGAAGGGCCCGGCCCCGATCGGTTTCGCCCCGAATGCCTCGGGATCCAGGAAAAAGGAATCCGGCAACGGATAGAAGGCCTTGTAGGTCAGCTGCGACTTGAAGGTCGGCACTGGCGATTTCAGCACGACCTTGAACGAGAAGTCGTCGAGCACCTCGAGACCCTTCATAGCCTTCGCCGTCGGCTCGGGAGCCTTCTCGCCCTTGGGCGCCTTCAGATTGAGGTCCTCATATCCCTCGATTGTCGAGAACCAGTCGTTGTTCGACTGCCCGTTGGGTCCATAGGCTGCCCAATTCCAGGCATCGATGAAGTTCCTGGCCTTCACGGCCGAGCCGTCATGGAACGTCCACCCCTTATTCAGGGTGATCGTCCAGACCTTGTTGTCGGTCGTCTCGATCTTCTCGGCGATGTCGTAGACGACGCCGCCCGTCTTGGCATCGGTCGTGACAAGGCCGGCCAGAATCGGCTGCAGAACGTCCGAACCGCAGCTCTCGGTCGTGTTCGTCGGGATCAGCGGGCCGGCCGGCGCGCAGGCAGACACGGTGATCCAGCCCTGTTCCGCCGCCGCTGCAGGCAAACCCGTGCCACAGATGGCGCCATAGGCCAACAGGGCAAGAAGACTCGTGGACCTGTTCATATTCTCCTCCTGACTTTGAAAACTAGATTTTTCGATCTCTGGCGCGGCTGCAAGCCGGACGTCGCATTCGCGTTTGGCCGCCAGGCTCCACGTCACGATGACTCTGCTTGGCCATGCCTTCCCGGCTCGCTGGCGGTCTTTTCGGATTCTGCTTGCCGATCCCCGCACCGAATTCGGTGTCCAGACGAACGAGTCTGGATTGAGCCAACCCAATCATCTTCGAACGTGCCCCCTCCCGAAAAAACCATGCGATTATGCGCTTGTGTGTTTATGTGTATTTGTATACATGTCTACAAAACGATTGGCAAGCGACAATTCGAGCGGCGAGCATCGTCACCAGTGCAGCGGAACGGTCGCGCTCAACGCAGGCGAAGTGCCTGACACGGGAATGTCACGCACAGGACAAGGGCAGGAGCGATGGATCTCATTTCGATCGAAGGCTTGATCGACGACATCATAGCCTGGGCGTCGATCGAGACGCCCACCGATCGGCCGCAATCCGTAAATGAACTGGTTTCCGTCGTTACGGACATTCACCTGCGCTCCGGCATGCATGTCGATCGAATTGCAGGGGCATTCGGACGCGGCGACAAGCTGACGGCGCGAGCGCCCTGGGGTGGAGAAAATGAACCGGGAATCCTGGTGATCTCGCATCTCGATACTGTGCACCCGCTGGGCACGCTCGATCAGTTCCCGGTACGGCAGGTCGGCAATCGCCTGGAGGGCCCCGGCGTCTTCGACATGAAGGCAGGGGCATGCATGGCGGTCGAAGCCAGCAGGGCCATCCTCCGCTCAGGCGCTGCGCCGCGTCTGCCTCTGACCTTTCTTTACGTTCCAGACGAGGAAATGGGCAGCCAGACGAGCCGCGACATCATCGAGGAATTTGCCAGGCGCGCGAAATACGTGCTGGTGGTCGAAGGTGCCGAAATCGGCGGCGCGGCAATCACATCCCGGATCGGGTCGCTGAAATTCGACCTGGATATTGCCGGCATTGCAGCGCACTCGGGCGCCAATCATCGAGAAGGTCGCAGCGCGCTCCGCGAGTTGGCACATCAGATACTGACGCTCGAGGGCATGACCGACTATGACCGGGGGATCACCGTCAATGTCGGGACAGCCTTTGGCGGCACCCGCGCCAACGTCGTCCCTGAGCATGCGAACGCCCGTATCGACATAAGGGTGACCACGCCACGTTGCGCCTCCGAGATGCTGGGACGAATTGCCGACCTGGATGCGAAGGATCCTGACGTCCGCGTCACCTACCACGGCGGCATTTGGCGGATGCCCTATATGCGCTCGGCCGGCACCGCACAGCTGTTCGATGTCGCGAAGAGACTGGCGGGTCCGCTCGGGCTTTCGCTGACGGAAGCCCGCGGCATGGGAGGGAGCGACGCCAATCTGGTCGCCGCATTCGTTCCTGTGCTGGACGGGTTGGGGCCGCAAGGGGGCGGCGCGCATACCCATCACGAATGGATCGACCTCGCGAGCCTCCGCCAACGCACGGCCCTGCTCCACCAACTCATGATGAACCTTGAATGACCACGGGTCCGGGCAGGCTGCCCCGGGCTTCCACCTGGTTGCCGCCGCCCTGGTCCGTCTTCGCCATATCTCTCAGCTACCAACCAAAAGGATCGAAAACCGATGCGTGAAATGTTGATGGCCAAAGGTGCCGCCAAGCTCGTGAACGTCTGCGCGGCAGTCAAGCCGGGGGAGGACGTGCTGATCATTACGGATGCAGCGCAGGATTTCTCGCTTGCAAAGGTCCTGGCCGGCGCGGTCGTCGCCGCCGACGCAAACCCGATCATCATGACGATGAGCCGGGTGAAGAACGACTCCGGCGAACCCAGCCCGGCGGTTGCCGCGGCCATGAAATCCGCCCCCGTGGTGTTCACGCCGGTTTCGGTTTCCATCACCCACACGCATGCCGTGAAGGACGCCTGCGCGGCAGGGGCGCGCATCGTGGCGCTCACCCAGTGGCTCCCCGAGATGATGATGGGCGGCGGCATCGATGCGGACTTTGCCGCGATCGAGCCGCACGTCATGAAGATGGCCGCCATCTGGGACAAGGGTTCGGAGGTCCGTGTCACGACCGAAGCGGGCACCGATCTCACGCTCGACATTCGCGGCCGCCTGGGAACGCCTCACGCCAAGACGGGCATCGTCCGGCCGGGCGACTTCCATCCGGTTCCGGATATCGAATCCCCCGTCTCGCCGGTAACGGCCGAAGGGCGGATAGTGTGCGATGCCTCGATCCCCTACCTTGGCATCGGCGTTCCCGATCAGCCGGTCACGCTCGAAGTACGCGGCGGCAACGTCGTTTCGATCACCGGCGGCCGAGACGCCGAAAAGGTCCGCGCCGCCTGGGAGGCGATGAACGATCCCAATGTCTACAACGTCGCCGAGATCGGCATCGGCATGAACCCGCATTGCCGGCTGATCGGCTCGATGCTCGAGGACGAAGGCGTCGCCAGCACCTGCCATATCGGCGTCGGCACCTCGATCACGCTGGGCGGAACCGTCAAGGCGGCCTGCCACTACGACTTCATCATGCACAACCCGACGATCACCGTGGATGGCCGAACGGTGATGCGCGCCGGCGTGATGGAAATCTAAACCGGTCGGCCTTCAGGGAGGAGCTGAAATGAACAAAGGACTGGGAATCTTCGTAGCCGCCGGTTTGGCGGCTGCGTTCGCAACGATCAGCCATGCCGAGGAACTGACCGGGACGCTCAAGAAGGTCAAGGACGGCGGCACGATCTCCATCGGCCACCGGGAGACGAGCATTCCGTTCTCCTACTATGACAACGACCAGAAGGTGGTCGGCTATTCGCAGGACATTGCCCTGCAACTCGTCGACGCGGTCAAGGCCCATCTCGGCATGACCGAACTGAACGTGAACCTCGTGCCGGTCACCTCGCAGACCCGCATTCCGCTATTGATCAACAATACGGTCGACCTGGAATGCGGCACCACGACAAACAACAAGGAACGGCAAAAGCAGATCGGTTTCTCGACCAACTTCTTTATCATCGGGACCAGGCTGCTCACCCGCAACGGATCGGGAATCTCCGACTTCCCCGACCTCGCGGGAAAGAACGTCGTCGTCTCGGCCGGCACCACCTCCGAGAAGGTGCTGCGTCAGATGAACGAAGCAAAAGGCATGGACATGCGCATCATCAGCGCCAAGGACCATGGCGAGGCATTCGTCACCCTGGAATCCAACAAGGCAGTCGCCTTCATGAGCGACGACGCAATTCTCTATGGCGAGATCTCGAAGGCAAAGAACCCAGCCGACTGGCACATCACCGGAACCGCGCAGACGAACGAGGTCTATGCCTGCGGCATGCGCAAGGACGACCCGGCCTTCAAGAAGGTGATCGACGACCAGATGGCCGAGATGATGAAGAGCGGCGAGATGGCGAAGATCTACGACAAGTGGTTCAACGCGCCGATCCCGCCTCGCAGCGTCGTCCTTGGCGTGCCGCTGGGGGACGAGATGAAGAAACTCTACGCCGCGCCCAACGACATCCCGCTGCAGTGAGCCGACACGGCACGAGGTCGGAACAGGCGTTTGGAGAGCCGCGATGAACTACAACTGGAACTGGGGCATCTTCTGGGAACCGACGATTACCGGGGAAGGACGATACATTGACTGGCTTCTGTCCGGCCTCGGCTGGACAATTGCCATATCCCTCAGTTCGTGGATCATCGCGCTGTCCATCGGAACCGTGCTTGGGGTCATCCGCACGCTCCCCGGCAGAAGTGTGCGGATGGCAACTGGCGCCTATGTCGAGCTGTTCCGCAACATTCCGCTGCTGGTACAGCTCTTCCTTTGGTACTACGTCGTGCCGCAATTGTTGCCACTCGACTGGCAGTTCTGGCTTAACGGGCTTGATCCCCGGGTCATGCAGGTCGGCTCGGTGGTGCTGTGCCTTGGGCTCTTCACCTCCGCCCGCATATGCGAACAGGTGCGGGCGGGGATCGAGGCGCAACCCGGGGGCCAGAAGAACGCCGCGCTGGCCCTCGGCCTCACCTTGCGGCAAACCTACCAATATGCGCTGCTGCCGATGGCGTTTCGCATCATCATTCCGCCGCTGACGTCGGAATTCCTGAACGTCTTCAAGAATTCCGCGGTGGCGCTGACCATTGGCCTGCTCGAATTGACGGGACAGACGCGGCAGATCAGCGAGTTCAGCGCCCAGATCTTCGAGACCTTCCTGGCCGCGACCAGCATCTACTTCCTGGTGACCTATCTGGTCAGCGTCGCCATGCGCCTGCTCGAAAGGAGCATGCGGGTTCCCGGGTTTGTCGGCGGAGCCCGGTCATGAGCTACGATTTCGACTGGAGCGTCATCGGCATTTCGCTTCCCTTCCTCTGGCAAGGCATGAAGTTCACGCTGTTGCTGCTGCTGTGGTCGCTGGTCGGCGGCATCGTTTGGGGAACATGCCTTGCCCTCATGCGCCTGTCGTCAGTGCGCTGGCTGTCTCTTCTGGCGAGCGTCTATGTAGATGTGTTCCGATCGATTCCGCTGGTTCTCGCGATTTTCTGGTTCTACTTCCTGGTCCCGCTGATCATCCAGGCCTTCACCGGCCGGGCCTCGCCGATCGGGCCCTACTACTCTGCCTTCGTCGCCTATGTGATGTTCGAAGCGGCATATTTCTGCGAGGTCATTCGCGCCGGCATACAGAGCGTACGTTCGGGCCAGATCAACGCGGCGGTCGCCCTTGGCATGACCTACGGCCAAACCATGCGTTACGTGGTGCTGCCGCAGGCGTTCCGAAACATGCTGCCGCTGTTTCTGACCAAGAGCATCATCATCTTCCAGGACACCTCGCTGGTCTACGTGATCAGCCTGAACGATTTCCTCGGCGTGGCGAGCAAGATCGGCCAGCGCGACAGTCGGCTCGTCGAACTCTATCTGTTCGCCGGCGCGGTCTACTTCGTGATCAGCTTCGCCGCATCCCAGCTGGTCAACAGGCATCTCATCCAAAAACGGACATAACTGTCCGCGGCACTGCATTCCCTTGCAATTCAACAGGATAATCCATGGGCAATTTCGAGTTCTTCACCAACAACCACCTGTTCGAAAACAGCTCGTCGGATCGCTTCCTGTCCAATTGGGCTGCAGAAGCGGACCTGACTCAGCTTCGCCAAATCATCGGCGATCGGCACTCTTACGTCGCCTCGGTCGCCTTCCCCTACGAACTCGCGCTTGCTGCCATGGCCAAGCGGCTGCCGCAGAAGGTCTCGATCAACAACCTGGCGCTTCAGATCCACAAGCTGGTCCAACACCTTGGGGATTCGCACGCCATGGTCGTGGATTGGCGGAAGCGCCTGCCCGCAGGCTACAGCCCGGTGGCAATCGGCGTGAAGGGCAATCTGGGCTTCGCCTATCACCCGCAGACGCGCCGGCTGGTCGACACGCGGCACCCCTATGTCAGGGCGATAGACGGCATGCCGCTGCATCGTTGGCTGGAGGCCGCCGGCAATGTCACGAGCGGCCCCTTCGCCTCTCGATCCCAGCGCCTCGCGCGCAGCCTCAGCCTGATACGGTTCGTCGAATACATGCGGCGTGAACTCGGCCTGCCCGGTTCATCGCATGTCGCGCTCGAGCTGACCGATGACGCCGGCCGCTCCGTCTCGACGGTCGAGCTGCCGCTCACCGACCGCCTGGACCAGCCCGACAAGCTGCTTCCGCTCGCCAATGACAGCAAGGTCCTCCCGGGCAATGTCGGTTATCTGCGCATCTATTCGCAAAAGGACAGTGCGCTGGCGGGGCGCATCGACGAGATCATGCGCCAGTTCCAGGCAACCGATGCCCTGATCATCGATGCCCGGCAATGCGGCGGTGGAACGCGCGAAAACCTCGCCGCCTTGTTCCCGTATTTCATGCGGCCCGAAGACGGCGTTTACATCCACAACGTCGCCAGACTGAGGGCAGCGCGCGGCACGCCGGTTGCCGAACTGGTCGACAGGCTAAAGGTCGACGACAAGGCGATGGACTATCGCCTGGATCCCAAGATAGCCGTTGCGGAGCGCCAGGCGCTGGAGGCCTTCCTCGCCGATTTCCGCCCTCAATGGCAACCGCCCGCCGAAGACTTCACGGACTGGTATTTCGGGAAGCTTCGCGCCGTTCCGGGCAAGCCGCACTACGACAGGCCCGTCTATCTGCTGATGGATTGGGGGGTCGGCAGCGCAGGCGACATTTTCGTCTCGACCTTCAAGGGTTGGCGCGGCGTCACGCTCGTCGGGATGCCCAGCAACGGGCGCAGCGGCAACAGCATTCCGTTTCAGCTGGGAAACAGCGGTATCGCCGTCCGCCTGTCCACGATGGCATCATTCCAGAAGACGGGCGAGATGTATGACGGCTATGGAATCGCGCCGGATGTGACCATGGAAGCCGAAATTTCGGACTGGCTGGGCGAAACGGACACCGTGCTCGACCGCGTCCTGAACCTGGCCACCGCGGCCGCACGGGACATGAGGATCGACTGAGATGATCGTCATTCGGGAGGTTTCGAAGTGGTATGGCACGACGCAGGTACTGGACGGTTGCTCCTCGTCCGTGGAGAAGGGCCAGGTCGTGGTGGTTTGCGGCCCGTCAGGCTCCGGGAAATCCACCCTCATAAAATGCGTCAACGGGCTTGAGCCCTTCCAGAAGGGCGAGGTCGTGGTCGACAGCATTTCCGTCAACGCGAAGAATACCGACCTTCCGAAGCTGCGTTCCCGGGTCGGAATGGTGTTTCAGCACTTCGAACTGTTTCCGCACCTGACGGTACTGAAGAACCTGACTCTGGCCCAGATGAAGGTCCTGAAGAGGCGGGAGCCGGATGCGCTCGAGAAGACGCGTCACTATCTCGGCCGGGTTGGGCTGATCGACCACAAGGACAAGTTCCCCGGCGAATTGTCGGGCGGGCAGCAGCAGCGGGTGGCCATTGCCAGGGCGCTGTGCATGGACCCCATCTGCATGCTCTTCGACGAGCCGACCTCGGCGCTGGATCCCGAAATGGTCAACGAGGTGCTCGATGTAATGACCAACCTTGCCCGGGAAGGCATGACGATGATGTGCGTGACCCATGAGATGGGTTTTGCCAAACGCGTGGCCGATCGGGTAATCTTCATGGATCGTGGGCGCATCGTCGACGATTGCGCAAAAGGCGATTTCTTTGGTAGTGCGCCCAAGTGTTCAGAGCGGGCGCAACAGTTTCTTTCCAAGATCATCAATCATTAGGGCACGATAGTATGGAAATTCAACGGACGGCATACTTTCCGAAGATGCGCGCTTCGGGCCGCGCATTGCCGCCCTTTGACCGCCTGGTAGCCTGGATCTGCGCTCCGGAACGGGCCAACGGCGCCGTGGTGACCGAGCAGGAACTGGGCCAATTGGTCGACATCGGACGCACGCCGTTGCGGGAAGTGCTCAATCAGGCCCAGATGATCGGCCTCATCCACCGCGAGCCCAATCGCTCGATAGAGATTCCGGCACTGTCACGCGACGACATGGAGCAGTTGTCGGTCACGCGCGAGCAGCTGGAGGCCCTTATAGCGACCACGGTCACCGAACGTTTCACGGCGAGGAAGATCTCCATAGAAGCGCTGGAACGGATCAATCGGCGAATGCATGCGCTTGCGGAGGCAGGCGATATGGAACTGCTGTTGGAGGGGGGCTTGGAGTTCCACGCCACCATGCGTGATCTGTCCGGCAATGCCGTCGCGTCGCGCCTGCTTGATCAGGTGATGATCGGCCTGGAACGCTACCGCAAGCTGATGACCGAGCGGCACGAGCGCGGCACCGAGATCGTTGCCGAACATGACCTCCTGCTCAACGCCATTCGAGCCGGAGACTCGGCCGGCGCAGCTCAAGCGGCCAGAGACCACATTTCGCACGCGCGCGAGCTCTATGGTTCGATCATGGTGGCTCGCAAGGGCGGCTAGGGATGTTTGATCCCAAGCTTTGATGGGCAATGGGGCATTCTGTCTTCCGACTCCATGGATGCGCTGTGGGCCAGAAGCGGCGAGGACAATCGCCGTCTTGCCCTTACGCCAAGGCGCGTGGTCTGGAATCTCGCCGAGTTGGAGGCGTGGCTCACTGCGCGCAGGGCCGCATCCGTCCAGCCAGCTCCACCAACGCGTCATAGGGCGATCGAGCCAACCGCACGGTCCACTCTGTGTTCAGGGATGCCTCGGCCAGTGCCGCGCACCTTCGATAATCTCGGTTGCGCGCACAGCAAAACGACCAGCCAATTTGCCAACGTCTGCAGCATCGGCCGCGGTCGCATTGCCTGCCCGCGCCCGGTCTGCGATGCCGACGAAGATCACTGCGAAGCGGAACAGCGAAAACACCAGGTGGAAAGGCTCGAGCGCTGCCGTCGGCATGGCATGGTCGTAATAGTGGTCAAGGAAGTCGTGCTGGCTCGGAATGCCGAGCGCCTCGAGGTCAAGGCCAAGGATGCCGCCATATTCATCCGGGGCGGAATGCCAGGTCATTGAGCAGAAGCCGAGATCAGCGAGCGGATGGCCGAGCGTCGACAGCTCCCAGTCGAGGATGCCAATCACCTCGGGCCGTTGAGGATGGAACAGGAGATTGCCGAGTCGGAAATCGCCATGTGCGATCGCGACGCGGCCATCATCCGCCGGCAGGTGCCGCGGCAGCCAGTCGGCCACGGTCTCCAAGGCCGGAATTCGTTCGCTCGGCGACTCCCGGAGCTGCTTCGTCCAGCGTCCGATCTGGCGCTCGAAATAGTTGCCCGGTCGGCCATAGTCGCCGAGCCCGACTTCGTCGGGGCGCACCGCATGGAGCGTGGCCATAGCCTCTGCCATGGCGAGATAGATGCCCCGCCGCTCGTCGCGCGACAGTCCCGGCAGCGAACAATCGTGGAAGACACGGCCCTCAAGCCGCTCCATCAGGTAGAATGGCGTGCCCAGCAGCGCGTCGTCCTCATGGAAGAGCACGGGCCGCGGCACCGGCACGCTGGTCGGCGCAAGGGCCTGCAGCACGCGGAACTCGCGCTCGATAGCATGCGCGCCGCGCAGGATCGGCCCGGCCGGCTTCTTGCGCAGCACCATGTGCTGCGCGCCGAAGTCGACGAAATAAGTCGGGTTGGACTGGCCGCCGCCGATCCTCTCGAGCCGCATCTCACCCCTGCCGAAGCGTTCCACGAGGAATGCCTCCAAGGCCGCCGGATCGAAATCCCTGTTGACCTGCGCCTTGCTCACACTCGCCCTCAAGCTATCGCCTCGCCTTCGACGTTCCAGCGCCAGAACCCCGGGCCTTCCTCATTGAGAAAACGGTTCAGCACCATCTTGTGCACCTCATCGGCGCCATCAACCAGCCGCGCCTGGCGGGCGTAGCGGTAGATCCACTCGAGCACCGTATCCTTGGAATAGCCACGCGCGCCGTTGATCTGGATCGCAACATCTGCGGCGTCATGCAGCACATTGGCGATCTGTACCTTGGCCATCGACACCTCCTTGCGGGCGAAGCCGCCGCGGTCGAGCTCCCAGGCCGCCTTCATCACCAGCATGCGGCCGATCTCGATGCGCATGGCGAGGTCGCCGAGTTTGAGCTGGATGCTCTCGCGGTCGGCCAGACGGACGCCGAAACTATACCGCTCACCTGCATAGGCGCGGGCGATCTCGACACAGCGCTTGGACAAGCCGAGCCAGCGCATGCAATGCGTGAGCCGCGCCGGCCCGAGCCGCACCTGGGTCACCTTCATACCCTTGCCCTCGCCGGCGATCAGGTTCTCGGACGGGATTTCGAGCCCGTCGAATTCGAGCTCGCAGTGGCCGCCGTGTTCTTCCGGCCCCATGATCTCGATGCGGCGCTTGATGGACCATCCGGGTTGGTCCCTATGGAACATCAGTGCCGACAGACCATGCCTGGGATCGTCGGACGTGCGCGCGATCAGGATGAAATGGCTGGCGTCCTCGGCGCCGGTGATGAACCACTTGCGGCCGCTGACGGTGTATTTGTCTCCGTGCCTTTCGGCGCGGGTGGTGATCATCGATGGGTCCGAGCCCCCGCCTGGATGCGGCTCGGTCATGGCGAAAGCCGAACGCACCTTGCCCTCGACGATCGGCTTCAGCCACTTCTCCTTCTGCTCCGGCGTGCCAAGCGCCTCCAGCATCATCATGTTGCCGTCGTCGGGCGCTGCCGAGTTGAACACCACCGGGCCGAAGATCGAGCGGTTCATCTCCTCGTAGCAGACGGCCATGCCCACCTTGCCAAGCCCTTGCCCTCCCGTCTCGGACTTGAGTTGGAGGCACCACAGGCCTTGCGTGCGCGCCTTGGCGCGCAGCTTCTCGAGCAGCGGCAGGGCAATGTTGCCATGCGTGTCATAGGAGCCCCGGTCAGCCTCGAGCGGCAGGATATCGCCTTCGACGAAGTCGGCGATGCGGGCACGATAATCTTCAACGCGGGCGGGTATCGCGAAATCCATTGCGGGCCTCATGGCGGCGAAACAAGCTAACCGTTGTCGATCTGGATCGACAAACCGGCGATCCAGGTGGCGAGACAAGCAGTGCAGCCGACATTCCGCTTTGCGCCTGCCACCCGATGGAACATACCTTGCTACTCGTCCACAGTAACTTCCTGACGCTGGATACCGAGACCCTCGATTCCCAAATCCACGACGTTGCCAGGCTCAAGATAGCGCGGCGGCTTCATGCCCATGCCGACGCCGGGTGGCGTGCCGGTCGAAATGACATCACCGGGCTGCAGCGACATGAACTGGCTGACATAGCTGACGAGCATGGCGACACCGAAGATCATCGTCTCGGTCGAGCCGTTTTGGCGACGCTCGCCATCGACATCCAGCCATAGCTTCAACCGTTGCGGGTCTGGGATTTCATCGCGGGTGACCAGCCACGGGCCGATCGGCCCGAAGGTGTCGCACCCCTTGCCCTTGTCCCATGTGCCGCCGCGACTGATCTGGTAGTCACGCTCCGAGACATCGTTGACGACGCAGTAGCCTGCGACATGCGAAAGCGCATCCGGTTCCGCGATGTATTTTCCAGGCTTTCCTATGACGACCCCAAGCTCGACCTCCCAGTCCGTCTTTGTCGAACCCCTCGGAATACGGATGGGGTCGTTGGGGCCGCAGATCGCGCTGTTGACCTTGACGAACAGGATGGGTTCGGCGGGGACCGGCAGATTGGATTCCGCGGCGTGGTCCGCATAGTTGAGCCCGATGCAAATGAACTTGCCGATGTTGCCCACGCAGGCGCCAAGGCGAGGCTGCCCCGCAACGACAGGCAAACCAGAAATGTCGGCCCGAGCAATGGCCGCTATCGCACCGTCTGCCAATGTTGCCGAGCTGATGTCCTGAACGATCGCGCTCAGGTCGCGCAGCCGGCCATCCTTGTCCAGGATAGCAGGCTTTTCCTTGCCCAGCGGGCCGTATCTGAGAAGCTTCATGCCGTACTCCGAGGTGGGCTCAAGAAGCCCGCAATGCAAACCGGTAGGTGCCCGAGCCAATGTCGAAACGCTTGAGGCCATTTTCCTGCCGCATACCAGGCAGCGTATCGCCCTGCAGGGTCACGTCCGTGACGGTTTCAGGCAACTCGACCGAGGCCGTGCAATTTGCGGGCAGCGTCACGTCCCACAGCACCATGTCGTCCTGATATTCCCACGCACTGGCGATCGCACCCGCGTGGCTGGTGTACGAAGCCCTGCACCATCCAAGCCGGCGGTCAGGCAAGGGGCGTAGCAGCAAGCGGCGTCCCGCCCCCGCTGGTACGATTTCGATGCCGGCAACGCGGGCGTAGAGGAACTCGCCGACTGCTCCGAGCGCATAGTGATTGAGCGAATTCATGTTGACGCTCTGGAATCCGCGCTCCGGAGTCCATCCGTCCCAGCGTTCCCAGATCGTGGTGGCACCATTTTCGATCGAGAAGCCCCAGGACGGGTAGGTCTTTTTCAGAAGCAGGTCGTAGGCGACATCGGCCCGGCCGCACTCTGCAAGCACCAGACATGCCAGCCGGATGCCGTGAATGCCTGTCTGAATATGGCCGTCAGCCACCGAGATCGAATTGAGCAGATGCCCAAGCGCGCTGTCGCGATCGGCCTCGTCGAGCAAGCCAAAACCCAGCGCCATCAGGTAGGCGCACTGGGTATCGCTCTCCAGCCGCCCGTCTTTCTGCAGGAAGGCCTGCCGGAAGGCGCGACGGATGTCGCGATGCATGGCCTTGAAACGGGCTTCATCCTGGCGCCTCCCCAAGATGCCGGCCACGCCGATCATGATTTCCGCCATGTAAGCCCAATAAGCCGTGCCAAAGAGCGGCTTGGACGTCGCCGGACCGAGACACAGCCAATCGCCCCAGTTGCTGAACACGGCGTTGCGGCGGACGTAGTCGGCATTGTTTCGCTCGATTAGATCGAGCCAGCGGACCATGCCATCATGGCACCGATCGAGAACGCCGATGTCTCCATAGCGTTCATACATCCGCCACGGGATGATCACGCCCGCGTCCCCCCAGCCCGGAGCACCGCGCGGCGGATTTGGCGCAAAGCGGGTGTAGACGATCGAGGGCGCCACGTCGGTAAAGGCACCTTCGGCCGTCTGCGCATCACCAATGTCGACCAGCCATTTGTCGAAAAAGGCCGCCGTGTCCATATTGTAGGCGGCGGCATTGAAGAACACCTGGGCATCGCCCAGCCAGCCCATGCGTTCGTCGCGCTGGGGACAGTCGGTGGGCACCGACAGGAAGTTGCCACGCTGCGTCCAGACGATATTGGAGTGCAGTTGGTTGAGCATGTCGTTGCCGCAGGCGAAAGTGCCGGCCACCGGCATGTCGGAATGCACGGCGACGCCAGTCAGCTTGACGGCTTCGGGCCGGGTACCCGATGGAACCGTCAATTCGACATAACGATAGCCGTGGACAGTAAAGCGCGGCTCAAAGACCTGCCTTCCGCCCTTGGAGATATAGGTGTCCGTCGCCAGTGCCCACCGCAGGTTGGCAGTGTACAACTGGCCGTCCGGCTGCAGTGCCTCGCCGTGGCGCATCAGGAAGACTGCGTCCCGCGGCGCCTCGAGCTCAAGCCGCGTGTAGCCGGCAATGTTCTGGCCGAGATCAAAGATCAGCTTGCCGTCGCCGCTCGCGTGCAGGTATTTGGCATGGAACTCGACGGTGCGACGCACGGGAACACCGCGGGTCGCATCGATGAGGGGAGCCTTGGGAAGCGGGCTCGTCTCTTCAGCACCCCACCAGGCCGCGTCGTCGAAATCCGGCCTGTCCCAGCCGGGCTGCTCGAGCCGGGCGTCATATTTCTCGCCCAACAGCAAATCAGAGTAGACGATCGCCTCGTTGGAACACGTCCATGACGCGTCCGTCCCAACGATTTCGATGCTTCCGTCCTCATATTCGATATGAAGCTGGCAAATCAGTGCGGGACGCGATCCGTAGTGGCTGCCCGCACGCTTCTGATCAAGGGCGACGCGGCCGCAGTACCACCCTTCCCCCACGATGGCACCCATTGCGTTCCGCCCCGTGGCGAGCAGACGCGTGACGTCGTAGCTCTGGTACTCGACACGCTTGTGGTAGTCGGTCCAGCCTGGTGCCAGCACCTGATCTCCCACGACCGTTCCGTTGAGATGCAGCTCATAAAGTCCGAGCGCCGTTGCATAGACGGTTGCTCGCTTCACTTTCCGGTCCAGGCTGAATTCCCTGCGATAGTAATCGGCCGGACGGGCCGAGTAGGGATTGTCATAGACTGTGTCCTGCGGCGGGGTGCGCCCACCCGGCGGCACCAGGGATCGCGAGATCCAGTGTGCCGTCCAATCCAACTGCTCCATCAGGCCGGTACGAAACATGGCCGGCGAGGAGAAGCCGGAAACGACGCCCTGCTCATCCCAGGCCTGCACGGTCCAAAACAGCGTTTCGTCGGATCGGAGCCTGCGGCCAGCATAGGCGATGAGCAGGCTTTCGTCCGAGGCAACTCGGCTGCTGTCCCAATGCGAGCCATGCCCGGCTTCAACCTCATTTCTGTCTGAGCCAACCACGATGCGGTAGGCAGTCTGCCGACGGTTGCGGCCAGAGCCCTGCAGAGCCCAGGTAAAGCGGGGCTGGCGGGTATTCAGTCCCTGCGGCTCAAACAGGTGCTCGCAACGGAGATCGATGGGCATCAGCGCGGACATGGCATTTCCTCGTCCTTAGATTATGTAGTCGGGCTTGGCGTCAGGCCTTTAGGCCGCCCGCGAAGCCTTCCATCATTCGACGCTGCAGGAATGCGAACAGCAGCATCACAGGGGCGACGCCGATCAAAAGCGCAGCAAAGACGATGCCCCAGTCCGTGATTTCCTGATCGACGAAAGCGGCCACAGCGACTGGAATCGTCGCCCAGGACGATCCCTGCAGATAGAGCAGCGGTGTCATGAAGTCGTTCCAGATGAACACGCAGTTGAGAATAAGTACGGTGCCGGTAACCGGCCGGACCATCGGGAAAATGACATGCCGGAAAGTCTGGAAGTCCGAGGCGCCATCGATCTTGGCAGCTTCGTCATAGGCACGCGGAATGGCCCGTATGTAGCCGGTGTACAGGAATATCGTAAACGGCAGCTGATAGCCGGCATAGAACAGGATCAGGCTGAGCGGCGATCCCAGCAGGCCGAGATCGCGCATCATCTGGTAGAGAGGCAATAGCCCGAGCTGGAAGGGCAGGATCATCGCCAGCAAGAAGAAAACATAAAGCGTGTTGCCCAACCCCTGTCGGCACCTCGCCAGGAAGTATCCCGCAAGCGATCCGACCGCAGTAAGCACGATTAGGCTGGCGATGACGACCGTGATGCTCGATATCAGAGCATCGCCCAGATAGGCATCACTCCAGGCGCGCTGGAAATTGGCCAGCGTTGGGTCGAGCGGCAGGCTCAGCGGATCGCGGCTCCAGGTCGAACGCTCCTTGAGGGCGATCGTCACAAGCAGATAGACCGGGAAGATGAAGCAGATGGAGGCAAGGACCATTGCCGCTTCCAGCGCGAACGTGCGCGAAGTGTAACGGCGACTAGCCATGGACGATTTCCCTCTTGCGGAGCACACTCATGACCGGCAGTACGATCAGCGCCACAATCAGCGAGAAGGTCATCGCTACCGCCGCGCCGTAGCTGAACTCTCCGAACTGGAAGCTGATGCGGTAGATCATGGTCGACAGCGTCTCGGTGGCGTATCCCGGGCCGCCACGCGTCAACGCATAGATCTGGTCGAAGAACCGCAGGCCCTGGATCAGCGCGATGACGACGCAGACGGTGACCGAGGGCGCAAGCATCGGCAGCGTCACATACCACAGCCGCTGGAGCGGATTGGCGCCGTCGAGCGCCGCCGCTTCGTTAAGCTCTGGCGGCACGGCCTGGAGGCCGGCGAGAAAGATCACCATCGACAGACCCACGGACTGCCACGACGTGACCACGATGACGCTGATGAGGGCCAGCGTCGGGTCTCCGAGCCATCGCATGCTCTCCAATCCAACCAGGTTCAGCAGCATGTTCAGGGGCCCCTGGTTGGAGAAGATGTACTTCCACATGTAGGAGACGATGATGGGGGTCAGCACCACGGGCATGAAGAAGACAATGCGCAGATAGTTGCGCGACTTCAGATTGCCGTCCACGGCCAGCGCAAGCAGCAAGCCGAAGGTGACTTTGACCAACACCAGCGCCGCCGCGATGAGCAGCGTCGTGCCGATCGCCGATCTGACCTGCACATCGTCGAACATGCGCCGGAAGTTGGCGAGGCCGACATAATTGACGGTGCGGCTGAGCCCATCCCAATCGGTGAACGCGTAGTTCACGCCACGCAGGATCGGCAGGAAGATCACGACAAGATAGATGACGAGCGCGGGCAGGATGAACAGGTAGCCGACCTTGCCCCAGTCGAGGAAGCGTCGCCATGGTGAACGCCCTCCTCCACTACGAGCCGCTGTCACGTAGTTGGTCTCGATGATTTCCATGACCGCTCCGCCAGACTTCGTCATGCCGACTTGAATGCGGCGTCCATCCGTCCAAGGACATCCTTCACACTGGACGAGCCGGACAGGAGCTCCTGGATGCCGACGAAGTGTGCCTCTTGCACGCGCGGGTTCGGCCACTTGTTGTCCATGTACAAGGCGCCGCGCCCGTCGTTCACAAACTGCATCACCTGGGTGTAGATCGGGTCCGTCTTCTCCGCCGGCATGCCGAAGACGGGCACGAGCGTGATTTCGGCCCAGATACTCTGGATCTCCGGCTCGTTCATGAAATTGAGGAAAGCGATGGCCGCATCCTTGTTCTTCGAACTCTCGGTGACACCGTAGCCATTGGTGATGCCGACCGGGATCTTCGTCTGCTTGGCATCGTCGCGGCCCGGCAGCGGCCACATGACGAAGTCGCGATGTCCGGCAGCCTTGATCATACCCGCCATGGTGCCGGAGGTGTGAACTGCCATCGCGGCTTGTTCGGAAGCGACAAGCTGCTGGGATTCTTCGAATGAAGTGCCTGCAGGATTGTCGTTGAAGTAGCCAAGCTTCTGCAGTTCGAGATATTTCTCCAGCGCTTCCTCCCAGGCCGATCCGACGAAAGTCGCCTTGCCTTCCTTCATGTCTTCGGAGAAGCGCGGGTTGTCTGCGTAGACGGTTGTCGCCACCAGCGCATAGCTGATCAGCTGGGTGATCCACTGCGTGCCCGCGCCAAGGGCGATTGGAACGACACCCAATTCCTTGAGCTTCTTGCAGGCCGCGAGGAACTCGGTCCAAGTCTTCGGCTGCTCAAGACCGGCCTTCTTCCAGACCCGCAGATTGACGATCGGTCCGATCACCGATGGCTGGTTGGCGAACCAATAGAGCTTGCCATCGACTTCGGTGACGTCCTTGGCGAAGGCCGGTATGTTCGCTGCAAAGGGCTGGCTGCTGAGATCGCTTAAGAAGCCACCGGGCGCAATCTGGTGTACCGACAGGGGTACGCCGCCACCCGGCCATACAGGCACCACGTCAGGCGCAGTACCCGACGAGAGTTGCATGCGCACGGTGGCCATGAGCTGGTCTACGCTTGCGCCATTGAGGCGGATCGTCAGGTTCGGATTGAGGGCGCTGAACTTGTCCACGGCCGCCTGCAGCGCGGGACGCTTGGCAGAATCACAAAGCACCTTGAGCTCGCCGCTGAAATTCTGCGCATATGACCTTTCAATCCTGGCAACGAGACCGGCGGAAAGTCCGGCAAGGGCCAGCCCGCCCAGGAAACCGCGGCGTGAAATCGTCTTCTCGGAACACATCATTCTTCTCCCATCATGATGTTGTGACGCCTGCCTTTGACCAAGGCTTCGCCACGGGCGGATTGATCCGCCTCTCCTCCCCCGGATTCGGTCCGGTCCGCTTATGAGTCCAGTCCTGCGCTTTCCTCGGGCAGGTCGTAGCCCAGCCTGTGTGCCGCGCGGGTGATATGCGCTGCGACCGCCCGTTTGGCTGCCGCAGGATTGCGAGCCACGATCGCATCGCGGATGGCCCTGTGCTCGTCGATGGTCAGCCGCTTGACCTCGCCGACGACCTCGCCAGAACGTTCGCGCGTGGCCACGATGGTTTCGCGCATCCTGCTGGTGAGAAACGTGATTGCTTCGCCGATAAGCGGATTGCCGGACGCAGCGGCGACGGCAAGATGAAACTCTATGTCGAGGTCCACGCCTTCGGCTTGCCAGCGCTCGGCCTCCTCCATCCGCTCAAGCGTAGCCGAGATGGCAGCTAACTGGTCCTCGCCCCCCCTGAGAGCGGCAAGTGCCGCGGCCTGCATCTCGATGCCCATGCGCAACTCGTAGACATTCTGGAACTGTCCACCCTGCGTGCCCTGGTCGAACTCGATGTGGAAGGGCTTCTCCGGCTCGGCAACGACAGTGCCGTGGCCCTGTCGGGAATGAACCACACCTGCCGACCGCAATTGCGCAATGGCTTCGCGCACGACATTGCGGCTGACGCCGAAATTTTCCGCCAAGTACTGTTCCGTCGGAAGGCGATCGCCCGGTTGAAGCCGGCCGTCAGAGATCTCCTTCATGAGCGCATCGGCAATTCTCGCCGGAAGGCGGACCGGGCGATCGAGCGTATTGATCTTCATCTCGGCATCTCCTTGAGCATCCGGCCCGGACTTAGGGTTCCCGCCGGATCGAACGCCGTCCTCAACGCCTGCAACAGGTCGGCATGGACGGGCGAGATCCGTTTCAGGAAGGCTTCACGTTTGAGCCGGCCGATGCCGTGCTCGGCGCTGATCGATCCATCGAGTTCGTCCACGACCGCGAAGATGGCTTCCTCGCATTCGTGCAGAAAGGCAACCTTCGCCCCCTCATCCAGGTATGCGGGCGGCACGACGTTGAAGTGCAGGTTGCCGTCGCCGACATGGCCATAGGCCAGCACGATCGCGTCGGACGAAATCTTGCCTATCACATCGCCGGCAATTCGAATGAACGCTGGAATGGCAGAGATTGGCATTGATACGTCGGTGCGCAGGTGGCGCCCACGCCGCAACTGCGCCTCGATGACCTCCTCGCGAATCTTCCAGAACGACGCGGCCTGGGCGGTGCTGGTTGCCAGCGCCGCGTCCGCGATCAGGCCTGATCCCATCGACTCTTCCAGGAACGATTCAAGCAACGAACGCACATCGACGGGACCGCTGGCCGAAACCTCGATCAGCACATAGATCGGAGCGGGCTCGCCGAGCGGATTCGCTTGCCCGGAAATCTCAACCCCTTCCTGCGTCAGCAGTTCGAAGGCTGAGAGGAGGTCGCTGAGCCGACGCCTTGCGAGACCATAGAGATCGATAACGGCCTCAAGGCTATGAAGGCTCACGAAGGCCGTCTCAATCTGGGTAGGCTGAGGGAACAGCTTCAACGTTGCGGCGGTAACGACGCCAAGCGTGCCTTCCGAACCCAGAATCACTTGCTTGAAATCGTAGCCGGTATTGTCCTTGCGCAGGGCCTTCAGACCGTTCCAGATGCGCCCGTCCGGCAGGACTACCTCCAGCCCGAGCACCAACTCGCGCATCATGCCGTAGCGAAGCACGTTGAGCCCCCCCGCATTCGTGGCGATGGCACCGCCGATCTGGCAACTGCCCTGAGATCCGAGCGCCAGCGGGAAAACAAAGCCACGATCCGCAACATGGGCGCGAACATTCTCCAGGATGCAGCCTGCCTGGACCTCCAGGCTGAAATTGTGTTCGTCGAGTGCGCCGATCTCGTTCATCAGCTCGAGACTGAGGATGATTTCATCTCCCCGGTCAGTCGGCGTCCCGCCGCCGACAAGACCGGTGTGACCTCCCTGCGGCACCAGCTTGAGCTCGTTTGCGGCGCAGAAAGCGACGATGCGAGACACCTGCTCGACGCCCCGCGGCCGCACGACAAGAAGTGGGATGCCGACGATGTCGCCAGACCAGTCGCGGCAATAGCGACCCAGCCCCTCCGAAGCCATCACCAAGCCGGAGTTGCCGACGATGTCGGAAAGTTGCGCTGCTATCCATTCCTGCCGTGCGGCCGCAGTCATCAGTTTTCGACCTGTCACTCAACAATACGGTTGTCCTACAACTTCAGCTGTGCCATACATCCCCTGGCAGCGCAAGTGGCTTGTGAATGAGCTCCGATTTTTTCGGGCGGCAGCGCCTCACGCGGCAAGGGAGTGGTTTGTGCCAGATATTCCGATCGTCGATACCCATCTCCACCTGTGGAACCCGGCTCTCATCCCCTATCCCTGGCTCGAGGAGAACGAGCTGCTGAACAAGCCGTATCTCCTCGAAGATTATGCCCGGGCGTTCACGTCCACCTCCATCGAAGCAATGGTCTTTGTTCAATGCGAAGCGAGGTTCGATCGCTACCTCGATGAGGCTGCATGGGCCGCAGACCAGGCAAGGATCGATCCGCGGATCAAGGCGATGGTGGCATGGGCGCCGCTGGACAAGGGCACAGCCGTCCGTGAGGATCTGGAGCGCCTGGCCCGGCACGCGATTCTGAGAGGCATTCGGCGCATCATCCAGTTCGAAGAAGATATCGATTTCTGCCTGAGGCCAAGTTTTGTCGAAGGCGTCCGCACGCTCTCAGAATACGGCCTTTCCTTCGATATCTGCATAGACCATCGTCACATGGCGAATATTCTCAGGTTCGTCGAGCAAGTGCCCGACTTTCCTCTGATCCTCGACCATATCGGCAAGCCGGACATCAGGTCCGGCACCATGGAACCCTGGGCAAGTCAGATGCGCGAACTTGCCCAGCACCCCAACGTCCTGTGCAAGATCTCGGGGGTGGCAACCGAGGCACACGCCGACTGGACGCCTGCAGACCTCCACCCTTATCTGGATGTGGCGTTCGAGGTCTTTGGGTTCGAGAGGACCATGTTCGGCGGCGACTGGCCGGTCACATTGCAAGCAGTCCGACCCGAAAGATGGATAGCGTTGCTGGACAGCTACCTTCAGCACGCCACGAGCGCCGAACTTCGCGCCTTCTGGCGCGACAACGCCATCAAAACCTACCGCATCGCGCCGTGAACGCGGCATTCAGGGAAAGAACCATGTCGGAAAGATTCAAGGGACGGGTCGCGCTGGTCACCGGAGGTGCTCGTGGCATCGGCTTCGAAGTCGCAAGGAGAATTGTCGACGAGGGCGGCTCCGTTGCCATCGTCGACATCGATGGCAACAAGGCCGACGCCTCGGCAGCCAGCCTGGGCAAGTCCGCGCAAGGGTTTGCAGCCAACGTTGCCAGCGAGCCTTCCGTTGCCAAGGCGGCGGCAGCTGCCGAAAGCCGCTTCGGCTCCCTCGATATCCTGGTGAACAGCGCCGGCATCACCGGGCCGAACATGCTCATGGAAAATTATACGGCAGATGATTGGCGCCGTGTGATGGAGGTGAACCTGACAGGCGCCTTCCTCGCCTGCAAGGCGGCGATACCGTCCATGCGCAAGCGAAACTACGGCCGGATCGTCAACATCGCTTCCATTGCCGGAAAGGATGGCAACCCCAACGCATCAGCCTACTCTGCGTCGAAGGCCGGCCTGATCGGACTCACCAAGTCGCTCGGCAAGGAACTGGCTTCGACCCAGATCCGCGTGAACGCCGTCACGCCGGCTGCGGTGAAGACCGAGATATTCGACCAGATGACCGAAGAGCACATCGGCTACATGCTCTCCAAGATCCCGATCGGCCGCTTCGGCCTCGTCGAGGAGGTCGCAAGCCTGGTGTGCTGGCTCGCATCCGAAGAATGCTCGTTCTCGACCGGCGCAGTGTTCGACGTCTCTGGTGGCCGAGCCACCTACTGACGGCGACGGCGACCATCCAACCTGGAGTATGACGACAGATGGACCCTTTCCGCAAACGCCGCCTCGGCAGATCGGAAGTCATGCTGCCGCAGATCGGCTTCGGCGCCGCGCCCCTGGGAGAATTGTTCACCAAGGTGACCGAGCGCGACGCCGAGGCGACGCTCGAAGGAGCCTGGAATGCGGGCATTCGCTACTTCGACACGGCACCATGGTACGGGCGAGGACAGAGCGAGCATCGGGTCGGCCGTCTCCTCTATCGGCAAGACCGCAACGAAGTGATCCTCTCGACCAAGGTCGGACGCATACTGCGCGCGCCGGCGCGCCCAGCCGAATTCGATACCGGCTTTTGGGCCGGTGGGCTGCATTTCGAGCACTATTTCGACTACAGCTACGATGGAGTGATGCGGGCCTACGAAGACAGCCTGCAACGGCTCGGCATGAATAGGGTCGATCTTCTGATCATCCATGACCTCGACGTCTGGCACCAGGGATCGCGGGCGATGGTTGAGGCCAAGACGGCCCAACTGGCCAATGGCGGCTTCCGGGCGCTGGCCGACCTGAAGGCGGCCGGCGCCATTAAGGCGATCGGCGCCGGCATCAACGAACTTGGTATGATCCCGCGCTTCGTCGACCTGTTCGACATCGATTTCTTCCTGCTGGCACTGAAGTACACGATAGGCGAGCAGGACACCTTGGATGCTGAGATCCCGCTTTGCGTGGAGCGGAACATCGGCCTCGTCATCGGGGCCGTCTTCAATTCCGGCCTGTACGCCACAGGGCCGGTGACCGGAGCCAAATACAACTACAGCGAACCGACCTCCGACCAGCTCGACAAAGCGCGCAGGATCCAGGCCGTATGCCGAAGGCACCAGGTTCCCCTTGCCGCTGCCGCTCTGCAGTTCCCTCTGCTGCACCCGCAGGTCACTTCTGTCATTCCGGGCGCATTTCGGCCCGAGCAGACCGAAGAAAATCTCGCCCATGTCCGGCGCGACATCCCCGCCGATCTCTGGGCGGAACTCAAACATGAAGGGCTTATCCGGCCCGACGCGCCAACCGCGCAACAATTGGACATCCGGGAGGAAACATGGCCGACGTAACAATTGCCAACGCACGCAAGCACTACGGCAACATGCCAGTCCTGCATGGCATCGACCTGCAAATCCGTTCGGGCGAATTCGTCGTCTTCGTTGGGCCTTCCGGCTGCGGCAAGTCGACATTGCTGCGCATGATTGCAGGCCTGGAAGAGATCAACGATGGCACGATTGCCATCGGCAAGACAGTCGTCAACGATGTTTCGCCTGCCAGGCGCGGCGTTGCCATGGTCTTCCAGAACTACGCGCTCTACCCGCATATGACGGTGAGGGACAACATGGGCTTCGGCTTGAAGATGGCCGGCGTTCCGAAACCGGCGCGCGATCTCAAAGTGCGGCAGGCTGCGGCAATGCTGCAACTGACCGACTATCTCGATCGCCTGCCCAAGCAGTTGTCGGGAGGACAGCGCCAGCGCGTCGCCATCGGGCGGGCGATCGTTCGCGATCCGCAGGTCTTTCTGTTCGATGAACCGCTGTCCAATCTGGACGCTGCACTGCGGGTGGCAACCCGCATCGAAATCGCCCGGCTCAAGGATAAATTGCCGGGCACGACGATGATCTACGTCACGCACGACCAGGTCGAAGCCATGACCCTGGCGGACAAGATCGTCGTTCTCAACTCGGGCCGCATAGAGCAGGTAGGCTCGCCGCTCGAGCTATATGAACGACCCGCCAATCTGTTCGTTGCCCGCTTCATCGGCTCACCGGCAATGAACATCGTCGATGCCTCGTACGATGGTGCCAGCCGCGTCGGCCTTCAGGGTCAAACAATATCGGTACCCCAAGGCAGCTTCCGAGAGGCAGGCTTCGTGAAGCTGGGTGTTCGTCCGGAGGACCTTCGACTGGCCGAAGGCGCGGACCATCTGCTTGCGGGGACGGTCGCGCTCGTCGAGCACCTTGGCGAAGTCACCCTGGCATATGTCGACATCGGCACATCGGAGCCCCTCGTCGCCAAACTGGAGGGCACGGCGGCGGTCGAACGCGGCACAGCCGTCAGGTTGACCGCCGATCCGACGCGTATCCATCTGTTCGATGGCGAAACCGGCGCCTCGCTGCGTCTGCCAGCCCCGACTTCGCTCGCTGCATAGGTTCCGGGATTGCCTCATGCGACCTGTTCCCGCCATTCGCCAGGAAGTCCTGTACGGTCAGCGCATTGTCCGGTGTTTCGCCGATCGCCCGCCCACGATCGGCCAGATGTTCCAGGACGCGGCGACGGCCAATGGCAGGCGAACCGCCATCGTGGCTGGAGACAGGCGCATCAGCTACGCAGAACTGGCCCGCAACGTGGACTGCGTCGCCTCCAACCTGATGCGCAGCGGTTTCGGCAAGGGCGAGAGGATAGCGTTGTTGATGGACAACGAGGTCGAGTTCGTCGTCAGTTTCCTAGCCGTTGCCAAGGCGGGCTTGATTTCGGTCCCGCTCAACACACGCCAGCGCGAACCCGAGATCGCCTTCGCCATCAATCAGTGCCGGGCATCGGCGCTGATCGCCGATGCGTCGTATCTCCGGAACGTGCCCGATGCGAGCAGGATTCCCAGCGTCCGATCGCTTTTCGTCGCAGGCGGTGAGGAAGCCGGAGCCGCCCACCCCTTTGCGAAACTCATGGCCGACAACGGTTACGTCGAGCCGCCCGCAATCGACCAGGAAGACACGGTCTGCATACTCTACACGTCAGGGACGACCGGCCAGCCGAAGGGCGCAATGCTGACGCATGTCTCGACCATTCATTCAGTCTTGCACTATGCCTGGGCGTTTGATCTTTCGAACCGGGACGTGTCCTTCCTGTCTGTGCCGGCAAGTCACGTCACCGGCCTCGTCGCAATCCTGCTTGCCACCATCCATGCCGGGGGCACGACCGTCATCCTCAGGAACTTCAAGGCCCGACACTTCCTTCAAGAGGCGAGCCGAGAGCGGATCACCTACTCGCTCATGGTGCCCGCCATGTACAATCTGTGCCTGCTGGAACCCGACTTCGGCTCGTTCGACCTGGCGAGCTGGCGCATCGCCGCATTCGGCGGCGCACCTATGCCGCCGGCCACCATCGAACGTCTGCGCGAAACGTTGCCGGAGCTGGGTCTCTACAATGTCTACGGATCGACCGAAACATGTTCGCCGGTGACAATCCTTCCGGCGGCCGACATAGCCGTCAATCCGGATTCCGTCGGCAAGCCGCTCCCGCTTGCCGACGTCGTGATCGTCGATGAGAACGGTCGGGAGGTCGCTCCCGGCGAGCGCGGAGAAATGCTCGTGGGCGGCCCGATGGTCGTGCCCGGATATTGGGACAATGACGACGCAACGGCCAAGAGCTTCCTCGGCGGCTACTGGATGTCCGGAGACATCGGCTGCGAGGACGCCGATCGCTACGTGCGGCTGTTCGATCGCCGGAAGGACATGATCAATCGCGGCGGCTTCAAGATCTACTCGGTAGAGGTCGAGAACGTCCTGGCGCAGCACCCCGCAATAGTCGAGGCGGCCGTTGTCGGCTATCCGGACCCTGTTCTCGGCGAACGCGTTGCAGCCTTCGTGTTCGCCGACGGCAAGCCGCTCGGCGAAGAGGACGTCAGAATGTTCTGTTCAGAACGCCTTTCCGACTACAAGGTGCCCGAGATGGTGGAATTGCTGAACGCTCCTTTGCCGCGCAATGCCAACGGCAAAGTCTCCAAGGTGAATTTGCGCAACCTGCTTGCCGGGACTAATTTGCCGGGCCTAAGCAGCTAACTTCTCAGGACCCTTGCTACCGCATCGGGGCGCAAAATCGGCGGGAATGGACGTTCGCAGTTTTTGAACCGAAGTGGCGCGCCATGTTACAAACACCCTGACGCCTCCGCATTGAAGTTTGATGCAGGGTCCTAAGGCGCTTCGATAGGCGTCCAGCGAACACAGGACAAGCGGATCAACCCTGCTTGCCGGCCTTTATCTCGACCAGCACATTGCGATAGCTCACTTTGCCGCGATTGACGAGCTTGTGTGGAGCTCCCGCCGTGCGCCAAAGGGCATCGCCTGGCACTTCCGTGGTGGGGTTTTCACGCCCATCGGCGAAGATCATCACATTGTCGCTGATCTGGATTGGCACCACCAGATAGTCCAGAAAATGCTGGTGCCAGTCTTGCGTCTCACCGGGTTCCAACACCAGCTTCCAGACCCGGACGTGTTCGTTCTCGAACACCACTTCGTCGCCGATGGGTCCGAGTTTGGTGCCTTCGGGCATGAAGTCAGTCATGATGCGCTCCCTTTCTGTCTGCTTGCCAGCAATCTGGTGGGGTTTATCTGCGTAATGCGTTCACGCCGGTCCGGATTCAGCTTCGCAAGCTGTTCGTCCGGCTCGACCAGTCCCATCGGGAAAGGCCAGTCCGAGCCGAAAACAAGGCGATCTTCGCCGAAAACCGCTTCGGACAAACACAGCGCCTCCTGACTGTGGCAGATGCAATCGACATGCAGCCGCCGCACGAGGTCCGAGGGACGCGCGGCTGCGGTATCGACGCCGGGCCGTGCGGTGTCGTAGCCACGCTGGATGCGGGCCGCGATCATCGGATAGGTCCCGCCGCCATGGGCGAAGCACAACTCCAGTTGCGGGTGACGCTCAAGCACCCCGCCAAGGACAAGATGGCTAATCGCCACGCTCGTTTCATGCGGGTTCCCCAGCAGGTTGGTCAGGTAATGCGCCGACAGCCGCCCGTCCGCGCATTCGCCCGGATGGACAAAGACAAGCGCGCCGAGCGCGTCGAGCCGTGACCAGAGGCCGTCGAACTCGGCATCCGCCAGCGTCCGGGCGTCGCCAGTCCCGGAAGGCATAGCGAACAGGCGGTGTCCCTTGCCGCCACGTTCGTCGACGATCCGGCAGGCGCTTTCGGGATCTTGTGTCGGCAAGTGGTAGAGCGGCGTCATCGCGCCCTCGTGATCCGCCGCCGCCCTGTCCAAGCCCTCATTGAGGTAGCGCGACCATTCCAGCGCGCCAACACCGCGCAAGTGCATCCGATAGGCGGGCGGCGGAGCGGAGATCCAGGCGTGGGCCACGTCCTGATCCGCCATCCACCGGGCCAATGCCGCAGGCTGGAACAGCCGCGCAATGCCGACGGCATGTCCGTCGATCGACAGCGTTTTCGCTGCCGCGTCCCAGCTGACCTCTGCAAAACCGGCCAGCCTTTCGGGCAGCACCGGCAACAGATGAGCATGAACATCCAGCGCAATGCGGGTCACGCCCGCCTCCCCGTCGCCGCCAGATAGGCGTCGCGCAAAGCTGTTTCGTCGATCGGCAGGATCGCGGCGACGTGATCATCGGGGCGAAGTAGAACGATACAGTCATCGGGAATGCCTGCGTTGCGCTGAAAGCCGCCAGCCAGATCCAGCAGCGCCTGCGGCCTCAGCCCGCTGTCAAGCGGCGCGTCCCAGCGCGAAATCACCCAGCTGCGGATGCCCGGCAGTTCCAGTTCTGGCAGCTTCGGCCGACGGCGCACGTCGGCAAAGCACAGCGCCGCGAAGCTGTCGTTGCAGAGGTCGTGGACCCAGGTTTCGCCGCCCTCGCCGTTCAGCAGGCGCCTATCGGCTACACGGTCGCCCACGCGAAGCGGCAGCTTCTCGCGCGCGACGATGGACCAGTCGCCGGTTCCCTCCAGGTCGAGCCGCACGCCCAGCAGCGAACGAGTCATGGCGAATGCCCATGCGCTCCCGTCATTTACGGCTGTCCGATCCCCGCCCATGCGCGCCCGTCCAGCCTCGGCCATCTCGCCCGAGCCATGCACGGCCAAGGGCTTTTGTTCCCGCTCGTAGCCATCCAGAAGCGAGGGGTCAGCCCAGCCGCGAGCCACCCACGCAAGCCGCCACGGCAGGCTGATCGAATCCAGCACGCCGGTATTCATCCCCAGCGCCCACATCGGCGTGATCAGATGTGCCGCGTCGCCGGCGAGGAATACCCGGCCATTGCGCCATCGGGTCGCCACGCGATGGTGAACGCGATAGGTGATCGTGTTGATGACCTCGAGCTGCTTCACGTCGCCGATGAAGTGCCGGACCTTGGCCTCGAGTTGGGCGGGGGTTTGTTCCTCGACACCTGCTTCCAACGGAAAGAGGAAGCGCCAGCAATGGGGTTGCCGCACAAGGATCATCCACTCATGCGGATCCGAGAAATAGGCGAGGTAGGGGTAGTCGCGCGGATTTTCGGCGTCCAGATCGACCTGGATATCGACCAGCATATATCGGACGTCGAGTGTCTTGCCTTCGACGACGATGCCCAGGGCCTCGCGAATTTGCGATCGGCCTCCATCGCAGGCCACGAGATAGCTGCCTTCAAATGTCTTGGGTCCGTCGGGGGTTTCGACCGAAACCTGCACCCCCTCGCCTGTATCCCGGAAGCCGGTGACCCGATGGCGAAGATGGATGGCGCCCTCGGGCATGTCAGCCATTCCTTGGGCAAGAACGGGCTCGAGATGGTTCTGCGGCATGTTCAGCACGAAGGGGAACCGGGTCTCTTCCGAGATGGCGGCAAGATCGACGAAGTTGCGCGGCAGGTTGGTCTCGCGCTCGAACTCGCCAATCAGATCCACCCGCAGGGCGGACCCCAAGACAGACTCGGCCACACCGTAGCGCTGGAACGCCTCGATGGTGCGGGTCAGGATCGTGCCGGCCTTGGTGTCGCTCGAGAAGGAAGCGTCTTCTTCCAGGAGCACGAAAGGCAGCCGGTAGAACTTGCAGGCGAGCGCGGTCATCAGCCCGACAGGGCCGGCACCGGCAATCAGGACAGGCTTGGTCAAGGCAGTCATCGTCGTCACCCCCGTCGTGCGAATGCGTAGTCGCGGCTGATCAGTGAGGCGGTCATCGTCGCGTCGTCGGACAGCAAGAACATCAACGGCCCCACCACGTCCTCGGGGCTGCCGACGCCGGTCGTACCCTTCCAGCTTGCGTGATCTGCGCCTTCGTTCGCACGGCGGTACTGCGGTGTATCGATCACACCGGGTGCAACCAGGTTGACGCGGACCCCGTGTTCCGCGACCTCTTTCCCAGCGCTCTTGATGAAAGCGATCAGCGCGGCCTTGCTGGCGGCATAGGCCGAAGCCTTGGGCCAGCCTTGATGCGCCAGCCCAGACGAGAAGGCGAGGATGCTGCCGCGCTTGCGCGCGATCATCCCGCCGATCGCCGCCATGTAGCACCAGACGACGCCGTTCAAGTTCACCGCCTGCACGTGCAACCATTCCTCGGGCGCCATCTCGTGGATGTTGTTGCGCGGCTGGATTGCCGCGCCGCACACAAGCCCATCGATACGGCCATGGCGCCGCTCTATGGCGGCGATGGAGCGGAACACCTGTTCGCGATCGCTCACGTCCAGCGTCTCGGTCTCGATCCGCGCATCCTCGCCGCGCAGAGATCCCAGCGCCACCGGATCGAAGTCGCAGACCACGACGCTCGCGCCGGCGCCGGCCGCGGCCAGGGCCAGGGCGCGGCCGATGCCGTTCGCCCCCCCAGTGATGACGATCACGTCACCGGTCGCATCGAAATGCGCCTTCATGGCCGGTCCTCCCATGCGGGCACGTCGCTCGACTCGTGCAGGTCGGCCAGAACCACGCGATTTTTCAGCTCCCCCAGACCCGTCGCACGGACGATCATCTCGTCGCCAGGCTTCAGAAAGACCGCTGGCTCGCGCGCATTGCCGATGCCGGCGGGCGTGCCGGTCAGCAGGATGTCGCCGGCCATCAGCGTCATGCCGAAGGACAGTTCCGCCACCAGTTCAGGGATGGAAAAGGCCATCTGCTTGACCGACGCATCCTGCAGCCGTTTGCCGTTCAGCAGGAATTCCAGCCGAATCTCACCCAGATCGCCAAGTTCTTCCGGGGTGACGATCTCCGGGCCGAAAGGCATCGAGCCGTCGATGCTCTTGCCCTTCAGCCATTGCCCGCCGTGGCGGCGCTGAAGGTCGCGGACGGACACGTCGTTGGCCAGGAAATAGCCAAAGATCACCTGTTCCGCGCGGTCAACGGGCACGTTGCGGCACTTCCGGCCGATCACCAGCCCGATCTCGGCCTCGTAATCCCATTTCGCGGAAACGTAGGGATCGAGACCGATGTCGTCATGAGGTCCGGCTGCGACATAGGGACTCTTGGTGAAGAAGGTGGGCGCCTTGGGTCGGTCCACGTCCTGACCCTCGCGCTTGCCCCTGCTCTCCTCGAAATGATCCCAGTAGTTCCAGCCGGTGCAGAGCACGTCCCGGCCGAAACGCTGGATCGGGGCGCAAAGCCGCGCCTCGGCGCATGAGACCTGTTCTGTGGTCGCCGCGGCGGCGGCCTCGATAGAGGCGCGGCCGCGGGCGATCCAGTCCACCATGTCGCCGCCACCGATGGGCAGCAATGCGTAGAATCCGCCCCGGGACACGCCCACCCGCAGACCATCCGCATGTTGAACAGTGACAAGCCGCATTCCGCTCAGGCCTCGGGCAGGATGGCGATGGCGCTGATCTCGATGAGATATTCCGGCTTCACCATCTTGGAGACCTCGACCATGGTCGAGGCGGGGACCGGTGGGCGAAAGTATTGCGCGCGCACCTTGTGGATGACGGGGAAGTCCTCGATGTTGCGGACATAGCAATCGACCCGGACTATGTCGTCCAGCGAGCCGCCTGCTTCCTCGACCGCCGCCTTGAGGTTCTCGCACACCTGGCGCGTCTGGACCTCGACATCGCCGATGCCGGCAATGGTGCCGTCGGCCCGGCGCGCGGTCATGCCGGAGATGAAAACCATCTTGCCCTTGGCTTCGATGGTGGTCGCCTGGCTGAAATGCCCGTTCGGGACAGCGAGACGCGCGGATTTGATTTCCTGTTTCATGAGGTCATTCCTTGGGTTTCAGATAGGACAGGTCGAGGTCCAGCCCGGCGCCGGCGGCGATCAGCGCATCGAGTGCCTGGGGCTGGGGGCGACAGAGGCCGGCGGCGGCCTCGCGTGAGGCATGGGCCAACTCGCCAGGCGCGAATACCCGCGCCACGCCTGGCGCCAGCGCGCTGGTCGAGGTGCGAGAGAGCGCCCGGTCCACGCGCTGCGCCATGGCGGCCGCGTCAGTGAAATGGCCTGTGTCGATAGCCAGGAAAAACGCCGCGCAGGCATAGGGCTTCGCCGGATCGCCATAAAGCGCACCGACCTCGGGGCCGGCGGCGCCGCCGGACAGGCCACCGGCGATCAGGTCCAGAACGAAGGCTAGACCGAAGCCCTTGGGTCCGGCGGCGGGCAAGAGCATTCCCTGTATCGCGGCGGCCGCATCGGTGGTGGGCCGGCCGGCGGCATCTGTCGCCCAGCCCTCAGGGATGGGCTGGCCGGCAGCCATTGCGTTGCGGATCTTTCCCATCGCGACGGCGGACAGGGCCATGTCCACCTCCGCCGCGTATCCGCCCGACGAAGGCACCGCAACGGCCAGCGGGTTGTTGCCGGTGATCGGCGTCGCTCCGCCCGTCGCAGGCAGCAGGGGCCGGGTGTTGGTCGTGACCAGCGCGACGCAGCCCTGATCGGCCATCATCCGCGCATAGCGATTCAACGCGCCGATATGAAAGGCATTGCGCACGGCAACCGCCCCGAGGCCTACTTCCCTAGCCTTTTCCACAGCCAGCCCGGCAGCCTGCCGCGCCGTGGGCTGGCCCAGCGTGTTCGCCGCATCCAGCACTACCGCCGCCGCCCGGTCGGAAACGACCGTACGGTCGGCAGCAGGACGGACCGAGCCGGCTTTGATGCGGTCGAGATACATCGGTACCAGCATGATACCGTGTGAGGCGATGCCCTCGACATCGGCGGCTACCAGATCTTCGGCGACGCAAAGCGCATCCGCTTGCGCCACCCCGGCGGCGCGGAACAGGTCCGCCACCGCACGTTCGAGCACCTCGATTTCGATCTGCGGCAGCCTCATCACCGCGCATCCTCGTCATTGTCGTACCACGAGGGACGCTGGGGATAATGCGGGCCATCATAGATCTCGACCACGATGGTCTCTTCATGCGCAAGGGTCGGGCCGTGCACGTTGCCCTTCGGGTTGCAATAGAAGGACCCCGGAAGCAAGGTGACCTTGGTCGCGGTATATTCGTACCGGCCCGACAGGCAGAACATCATCTGGTTCGAGGCGTGCATGTGCGGCTCGGGGATCGAGGCCCCCTTGTCGAACTTGATCAGCGCCACCGAGGCACCGGTCGCCTCGTCGCGCCACATCATCTTTTCATGCACGCCTTTCAGCGATTTCGGACGCCAGTCCATCTCCTCCGAGCGGATGAGAATTTCCTCGAACGAGGGGGCGCTATCTCCCAGCTTGACCATCGGCTTGATTCCGTCCGTTAGAGTTGGCGTTCATATTGCATGATATTTCACGTGAATATTACTGCAAGTCTTTTGTGCAGATTCTTTCCTGCGATGGAGGCGAAAGAGCCTCCGTCGCTCCGCGGTGCTACCGCGACGACGATGTCAGCGTCAGCCGGAGAAGGTTTCCTGCAAATGCAGGTGAATAGGACGCGCCTGTCCCGGGGCATCCCTGAGCAGGGCCGAGGACCAGCGTTCCGTTTCTGCCCCGTCCTGTCGCTGGGTCTCCCGATAGGTCACCAACGCAATATCGCCTTGCTGGAACCACACTGCGACATCGCTGATCTGCATGACCAGTCCGGGACGGCTGCCGCGCATCTTCGGTACGTTGGCCGCGAATGTATCGTAGGTCACGATCTTGCCTGCAGCACCTACCATTCGGAAGCTCGGGTCGAAGGCCGCGAGGACGACGGAGGGATCGTCAGTGCCCTCGGCGCGGAACCAGGCCTGCAAGACGCGATGCAGCTCGAAAATCTCCTCGGCCGCGCGACTGGCAAAGGTGGCGACGGTGGTCGGTGACATGTTGTTCTCCGGTTATGGGAAGGAGCAGGTTTCCGCGGGCGGCAGTCATGGAAAGGGCGGATCAATGTCCGCCGAGATAAGCTGCGATCAGGCGCGGATCGTGGATCAAGTCACCCGAGGTGCCGGATTGCACAATCTCGCCGGTTTCCAGAACATAGCCGTAGTCGGCGGTCTCCAACGCCGCGCGGGCGTTCTGTTCAACCAGAAGGACCGAGACGCCGATTTCACGCAGCGAGGCGATGGTGTCGAAGATCTCGCGGACGATCAGCGGGGCGAGACCCAGGCTGGGCTCGTCCAGGATCAGCAGCTTCGGACGCGACATCAGTGCGCGGCCTAGCGCCAGCATCTGCCGCTCTCCCCCCGATAGAGTGCCGGCAGCCTGCCGGTGGCGTTCCTTCAAGCGGGGGAAACGCAGATAAACGGCGTCAAGGTCGGCGGCAACCGCGTCGCGGTCACTGCGACTGTAAGAGCCCAGCAGCAGATTGTCGCGCACGCTCATCTGGTGGAACAGCTCGCGCTTTTCCGGGACCAGGCAAAGGCCGCGCTCGACCCTGTCCTCCACCGAAAGGTGCGACAGATCCTCGCCCTGAAAAGTTACAGTCCCTTGCAACCGCAATAGCCCCATCGTCGCCAGCATCAACGTGGACTTGCCCGCGCCATTCGGGCCGATCACGGTGACGATCCGGCCCTCCTCAACGGAAAGCGAGACGTTGCGAACAGCTTCGACCTTGCCATAGCTGACAGAGACATTCTGAATGGAGAGCAAGGGCATCATGCGGTCCCCCCGAGGTAAGCTTCCTGGACGCGGGGATCGTCCCGCACCTCTGCCGGCAGGCCCTCGCAGAGCTTTTCGCCGAAATCCATCACGACGATGCGGCTGACGAGACCCATCACGAACTCCATATCGTGTTCGACAATCAGGATCGTCGTCCTGTCCTCGGCATTGAGCGCCTTCAGCAACCCTGAAAGGCGCTGTTTTTCGTGGCGGCGGAGACCGGCGGCGGGTTCGTCGAGCACCAGAAGGATCGGATCCGCCGCCAGCGCGCGGGCGATTTCCAGCACGCGCTGGTCACCCAGCGACAGATTGCCCGCAAGCTCATAGGGCTTGTCGCCCAGCCCAACGCGTTCAAGCTGCCGCATCGCCTCGTAACGCGCACGCGCCTCTTCGTCCCGATTGAGCCGCAGCGCGCCGCGAAGCAGCCCGGAACGGGTCCGCGAATGCGTGCCCAGCATCACATTTTCGAGCAGGCTCATGCGCGGGCGCAGCTTAACATGCTGGAAGGTCCGCGCGATGCCCAGACGGGCGATGGTGGATTGCTGCTTGCGCGTGATCTCCTCGCCTGCAAAGCGGATCGAACCGCTGCTCGACATCAAGGCCCCGGTCAGAAGATTGAACATCGTGCTCTTGCCCGCACCGTTCGGGCCGATCAAGCCGAGGATTTCGCCAGCTTTCACGTCAAAAGTGACCTTGTTCACCGCGACCAGCCCGCCGAAGCGACGCCCGATCCGGTCAATGTTCAGCAGATCGGATCCGGGCTCCGGCTTCGGGCGTGTCGGAAGCGGTTCGGTCGGGATCGGCCGCGGCGGTGCAACCTTTGGCATGAAGCCCTGGATACGCGGCACGATGCCCTCACGGGCATATTGCAAGAAGAGGATGAACAGGACGCCGAAGGCGACGATTTCCAGTTGTCCCGCCCCCTCGACGAAAAGGTGCAGATAGTCCTGAATGCCGTTCTTCAGCAGCGTGACGATGGTCGCTCCGATGACACCGCCGATCGGGCTGCCCATGCCGCCGACCATGCTCATCATCAGATATTCGATGCCCATGATCGGCTCGAAGGGAGTTGGGCTGATGAAGCGGCTCATGTGTGCATAGAGCCAGCCCGAGAGTCCGGCGAGGAAAGCCGCGAAGACGAAGCAGATCACCTTGACGCGAAACGCGTTGATGCCAAGGCTTTCGACCAGCGTATTGCCTCCGCGCAGCGTTCGCATCGCCCGGCCGAGACGGGAATTCAATAGGTTGTACACCAGAAGCAGCGTCACGCAGACGATGGTCCAGATCAAATAGTAGATCTGCCAGCTCTGCACCAAATCGACCGAGCCGATCGAGATCGGCGGAATGTTCGAGATGCCGTTATGCTTTCCCAGGGACTCCATGTTTCCGAAGAGAAAGCCGATCGCCAGGCCCCAGGCGATGGTGCTGAGCGACAGGAAATGCCCTTGGAGTCGGAGGGTGATCACGCCCAGAAACAGTGCGACGCCACATGTCAGCCCCAGGCCAAGCAGGAGTCCCACCCATGGCGAGCCGCCGATCGCCGTGGTGACCCAGGCGGTGGCATAGGCCGCCATCCCGACGAATGCAGCTTGCCCAAAGGACACGATACCGCCGACGCCCGATAGCAGCGCAAGGCCGATGGCAACCAGCGCGTAGATGCCGATGTAGTTGAGCAGCGTAATGCTGAACGGGCCGAGAAGCATCGGGGCCGCAAACAGCGCCGCCAGAGCCACTGGAACGGCGATGGAAAGATGCAGACGGCTCATTCTTCGTCATGCTCCTCGTGGTGGAAAGAGGCGATCGAACGCCAAATCAGGATCGGGATCAGCAGCGAAAAGACGATCACGTCGCGGAGCGCGCTGTTGTAGAAGGCGGCGAAACTCTCCAATACGCCCACGAACAGCGCACCGGCCACGGTGCCCGGATAGCTGACCATGCCGCCGATGATCGCGCCGACAAAGGCGCGCAGGCCCAACAAGAAGCCGGTGTCGTAGAAGATCGTGTTGACCGGTGCGATCAGAATGCCGGAGACACCCGCCATCAGCGAGCCAATGATATAGGCGATAGCGCCAGACCGCTCAGGCCGTATGCCCATCAGCCGCGCGCCGGTTCGATTGACCGCCGTGGCGCGAAGCGACTTGCCTGTCAGTGTATAGTCGAAGAAGAAATACAGCATGGCGCTGAAGACGACGGCGGCGATCATGATGATCAGGGTCTGCCCGGTGAGCAGAATCGGTCCCAATTCCAGTACGGTATCGGTCATCGGTTGAGTGCGTACACCTTCGGGTCCGAAGAATACGAGACCGATCCCCACGAGTGTGAAATGCAGCGCCATCGAAACGATTAGCAGCAAGAGCACGCTGGCGTCGGCTATAGGCCGGTAAACAATCCGGTCCAGCAGCGGCGCGATCGGTACGACCAACATCAGCGTGAGGGCGATCCGCAACACCATGCTTTCGCCGTAAAGCGGCCTCGCCAACCAGACGATGGCAACCAGCGCCAAAGGCAAGGCGAGATAATATGCCAGCGCGCGAGGGATTTCGCGGTGTCTGCCGTGTCGCAGCAGCGACATCGCTTCGACGGCCGTCGCGAGGCATGCCAACAGAACGACCAGCCCCCCGGTCCCGGGCAGCGTCCGCGCCTCAAATGCGGCGAGCGTCAGCGCGGCAAAGGCTGCGATATCCCCGAAGGGGATGAACACCACCCGCGTGACGGTGAAGATCAGCACCGTTCCAACGGCGATCAATACATAGATCGCCCCTGATGCCACACCGTCGATCGCGAGTATCGAGGCAATATTGAGATCCATCGAGATTTTCCTTGGCCGGCGGCATTCTGGAAATGCTTCGCCGGCTACTGACCAGACAGAGCCTCTGCGTGTTCGTTTGGCTCAGGTGATGGCCGCGGGAGAATGTGGGGCTCCCCCGCGTCAGGTGGGACAGCTCAAGGCTCGTAGGTCCAGACGCCATTCTCGAGGCGGACCACGACCAGCGAGCGTTCATCGACACCGTAATATGAACCAGGCTTGAAATTGTAGACCGACTGGCTGCCCTGCAGTTCCTTGGTCTTGAAGATCTCGTCCTTGAGCGCGGCGTGGAATTCGGGTGTACCCGGCTGGGCGGTCTTGAGCGCGCGCTCGGCAGAACTCAGGAAAATCAGCCAAGCGTCGAAGGTCATCGGCGCAAAATTGTCGCGTGACTCTTCGCCGTTGGCGGTCTTGTAAGCATCACGGAATTTCATCGCCATAGACTTCGCCGGGTGATCGTCAGGCAGTTGCTCAGCCACCGCGACCGGGCCAACGCTGACCTTGACGCCCTGCACCGCTGCTCCTCCGACACGCACGAAATCTGCATTGACGAGCGGGGAGAGGCCGTAGATGCCGCCCTTATAGCCACGCTTGGCCAGCTCCAGCGGCGGCAGCGCACCTTGGGTCGAAGACGAGCCCAGCATGATGGCATCGGGCTTCTGCGAGATCAGCTTCAGGATCTGGCCGGTGACGGAGGTGTCGGTACGGGCGTAGCGCTCGTCAGACAGCAGTTTGATCTTCCCGGCATTTTGTGCCTCGACCATCCCCTGGTAACACAGATCGCCCCAGCTGTCAGAAAAGCCGATGAAGCCCACGTTGGTCTTGCCGTCTCGCTGCATACGGTCGGCGATCACGCTCGACATCAAGGACGCTGGCTGCACGACAGAGACACCCCACTTATCGGCATCCTCCTCAGGCATATTGACCGGCGAGACCGCCAGCATCGGCACCTTGAGTTCCTTTGCCACCGCCATGATCGCTGTCGAGGACGGCGAGGTCGCAGTGCCGATGAGGATATCGACGTCGAACTCCTCAACCAGCTTACGGGCATTGCGGGTTGCAGCTGAGGGATCGGTCCCGTCGTCGAGTTCGATCACGGTGACCTTTTCGCCAGCAACTTCGGCCTGATATGCGATCCCCGCCTTGAGTCCCTTCGAATAGGGAATGCCGATCGAGGCGCCATTGCCGCTAAGCGAAGTGACGAAGCCCAGCTTGATCTCGGCCTGCGCCAAAGATGCCGTTGATATACCTGCGGCCAGAGCCGCCACCATCAGAAGTTTGTTCATGTGTATTCCCCTTGTTGGAGTTCATCGAATTTTTATTGTGTTTCTTGGCTGCTCGTTTAGAAGCCGCAGTGCAGCTTGGCCAAGCGTCGCGTCCTTGCGGGAAGCGAGCGAGCGCCGCAGGGAAGGCAGCGAAACAACCCGTGGCGTTTCGCTGGATCGTCAGTCACCTCGACCTGATTTGTTTCTGGGTTCTCGTCTCTCCTTCGCGACCACGAATGCCCCCGCGGGTACTGCCCCAATCTCGGCGAAACCGGGACAAGGTTGTGTCCGACCGAATGGACTGGGGTTATCGAGCCCATAGCGCCTGGCCTCCAAGCCTCAGCGAAACACGGCTTCCCACCTCCGCAGATTGTTCTAGGCGTGCCACGACCAGAGGTCCGCCCGCGATACGTACGGTCGCCAACGTCACCGGCATCTCCATCGCGCCGTTTAGTCGGTGGCGCAGCGTAGTCGTGACTACAACCTCTCCAGCATCGGCCTCGGCGGCGGTAAACTCCGCCCGGCCGCAGCGCGCGCAAAGAAGCATTGCCGGGTAGTGGCGATGGCCGCAGGAAACACACGTCTGGAGGAGAACGCTCATGCGACACGCTCCAGCACGGCGGCATTGGCGCATAGGCAATAGCGGTATTCCATCATGCCATAGCCGCTTACCAGCGCGCGGCGGGCATCAGTGACCTGGCGTGCGCCCGCGTCGTGGCGCAATTGGCATACCGCCTCGACCAGCCCGTGGAGGCCGCCCGCCGCGCCAGGCTGCCCGGCCGACAGCTGGCCGCCCGAGGTATTCACAGGCAGTTCCCGGGTGGCGATGCGACGGGCAATGAAATCGCGCAGCGCCATGTCGCCGACCAACCCCAGGTCGCGCAGTTGCACCAGCACCATGACCGGATAATCGTCGTAGCATTGCACGAGGTCCACGTCGCCCGGCGCCAGCCCTGCCGCCTGCCACAAGTCGGCCGCGACCTCGGACAGGCCGGTGCGCAGCCCGTCGCCCTCGTGCCGGTCGAAATTATGGCGCGCGCGAAAGGCGCGCAGGCGGATGTTGGGCGCGCCCTTCACCATGCCTTCGCGTGCGACCAGCACCGCCTCGGCCCCGGCGACGACGGGCACGCAGTCAAAGACGCAGAGCGGATCGGCGACCGGTCGGGCCTCCAGATAGTCCTGCATCGTCAGCGCATCGCGATAGGCGGCACGGGGATTGCCCGCCGCCCATTCCCGCTGCGCGATGCAGAGTCGGCCGAAATCCTCGCGCACCAGCCCGTCCTGCTGCATCATCCGGCTGGTCAGCATCGCAAAAAGGCTGTTTGGTCCGCCGAACTCCAACGGCGCAAGGTTGTCGCGGGTGTTGACGTTGTAATTGTCGTTCAACGCCGCCATGTCCTCGGCGGAAAAACGGTCGGCCGCCAGGATCGCAATGGCCTCGGCATCGCCCGCCTCGACCGCGCGCACCGCGTGCTGAAGCATGTTCAGCCCGCTGGCTCCGCCGTGACTGTCGCTCATGATCCAGGAGGGGCGCAGGCCCAGCCGCCAGGCCAGGTCGATCGTCGTGTCGGGTCGCAGCGTGAACGAGGCCACTGCCAGTCCGTCGATTCGATCCCGCTCCAGTCCCGTCTGCGCCAGAAGCGCCAGGAAGGCATCGCGCAACAGGTCGTGGGTGGACACGCCCTCGGCTCGGCGGCGATAGGGCAGGCCGGTCGCCCCGGCGATGATAGCCGTCCTGCCGCTCATCGACGAACCACCACGCCGGCCTTTTCGCGGTCCCAGGTCATTTCCGTCACGCCCTTTTCGCGCAGCGGGAATTTTTGCACCTTGCCGTTGGCCGTGCGCGGCAAGTCCGCGACCACGTCCACGAAACGCGGGACGGCGAAATAGGGCATCCGCGTCTCGCAATGGCGGATCAGATCCTCGGGATCGAGGCTGGCCCCCTGCTTCAGCACCACGGCGACCATCACCTCGTCCTCGGCCAGTTCCGAGGCGGCGGGAAAGGCGGCCGAAACCGCCACCGCGGGATGAGACTGCACGACCTGCTCGACCTCGAACGAGGAAATGTTCTCGCCTCGGCGGCGGATCGCGTCCTTCATCCGGTCGAGGAAGCGGAAATAGCCCTCGGCATCGCGCACCACGCGGTCGCCGGTATGCAGCCACAGGTCCATCCATGTCTCGACGGTCTTCTCGGGCATTCCCCAATAGCCGGCCGCAAAGGCACAGGCTTCATCCGCGCGCAGCAGCAGCTCGCCCCCTGTGCCATCTGGAACCTCGCAGCCGTCCTCGTCCGCTACGCGGGCCTGGAACCCCTCGGCCAGCCGGCCCATGACGCCGGGGCGGAAATTGTCCAGCGTCATCTGGATGACGCAATTGCTTTCAGTCGAGCCGAAGCCGTCCAGCGGCATGATACCGCTGCGTTCGATCAACTGGCGCTGCGCCTCGGGCGGCGTGCCGGGGGCGAGCGCAATGCGGACCTGGTGGTCGCGTTCCTCCGCGCTGGGCGGACGCGACATCAGCATCGGCACCATCGCGCCCAGCAGATAGGTCACCGTCGCCTCGGAAGCGCGCAGGCGCTGCCAGAATTTCGACACCGAGAAGCGCGGCTCCAGCACCTGGGTGCCGCCGTTCAGCAGCGCTTGGAAAAAGCAGTTGAACGCATTGGTGTGGAAAAGCGGCAGCGAGGTATTCAGCACGTCCCCCTCGCGCAGGCCAAGCTGGCGGCCGGTATAGACGGCCCACCAGAAATATTGCCCATGCGGACAGCAGACGCCCTTGGACGGGCCGGTCGTCCCCGAGGTGTAAAGGATCGCCAGCACGTCCGACATCTTCAGGTCGGCGGCGGGCAGCGGCTCGGCAGCGGCGGGCATCGCCGACAGGCACGCGGGCAGCGCGGCGGTATCGGGGTCGATCACGCAGACGGTTTCCAGCGCCAGCGTAGTGCGGTCGATCGTCTCAAGCGCCGGCAGCAGATCTCGCTCGATGAACAGCAGGCGCGCGCCGCAATTGGCCAGGATGTGCTGAAGTTGCATCCCGCGCGAGGCAATGTTGATCGGCACCAGCACCGCGCCCATCCAGCCCACGGCCAGCATCAGTTCCAGAAATTCGGGCCGGTTGCCGCAAAGCAGCGCCACCCGGTCGCCACGCTTCACCCCCTGCGCGGCCAGCGCGCCGGCGCGGCGCGCGGCAAGGGCCGGCGCCAAGGCATAGGTCAGGCGATAATCGCCGGAGCGAAACAGAACCCGGTCGCCATAGTGCTGTGCCTGATGCTGCAGCAGCGCCGGCAGGGTGCGCATGGCGGGGGGGAAGTGCCTTACCAGCCAGGCGCTGCGGGCAGCGGCTTCAGCGCAATAGGCTTCAGCGCCCTCAGGAATGCGGTGTTCTTGCAGCATCATGCTCACTTCATTGTCAAAACGGTTGCGGTGCGGACGCGGTGAACAGAAAGCGCGTCACGACGGCCGCGAATTCTTCCGGCATCTGGTCAGGAAAGGGCACCATCGCTCCCGGCACCTCGACCAATTCCGCCTGTGGAATGGCCTCGGCCACACGGCGGGCCGAGGCGAAGGAATGCTGGTCCGCCATCGCGGCCATGAGCAGTGCCGGGCAGCGGACGAGGCCGACGCGGTCTTCCATCCGGTAGCGGCCGACGACGCGATGACCCTCGGCCGCCATCGGCCCGGCCTTCAGCGCGTCCAGCACGAACGCCTCCAGCAGGTCGGCGCGGTCGGCAGGATAGTTCGGCTGCCGCCGCTGCCACAGCGCGACCAGATGCGTGCCGTCGGGGCGGGGCTCGACCTCGTCCACCACCGGCTTGCCGGCCCGCGTTTCGCGGTTTTCGGCATCGACGAAGCCCATGCCGGAGACGGCCACCGCGGTCACCCGTTCCGGCGCCGAAGCGGCGCATTCCAACGCGATATAGGCGCCGGTGTGATGGCCGCAGACAGCAAAGCGGTCCAGTCCCAGCGCGTCCGCCAGATCCAGTGCCGCCCCGGCCCATGCCTCGATCGACGGCGGCCCGGGCAGCGGATCGGAATCGCCGAAGCCCCGTGTGTCCATGGCGATGGCGCGCCCCCGCCGCCCCAGAAGCGGCAGCACCCAGCGGAACTCGGCCCAGGAGCGCGGCGTCTGGTGAAACAGCAGCACCGGCGCGCCGCTGCCGCATTCGGCCAGATGCACCCTGCCCGAGCGCGTCCTGACATAGGTCTTGTGAATCGCCGGGTCGGTCATTGCGCCGTCACACCACGACAAGTTCGACATCGACATTGCCGCGTGTTGCATGGGAATAGGGGCAACGCTGATGGGCGGCGGCGACCAGTTCCGCGGCCATGTTCCGTTCGATGCCGGGGATTCGAACCTCGAGCCGTGCTGTCAAGCAATAGCCGGGATCGACAGGGCCGATGCCGACCGTGGCCGTCACCGACATGTCGTCGGGCAGCGCCATCTTGCGGCCGCGTGCCACGAAGCGGATCGCGCCCAGGAAACAGGCGGAATAGCCAGCGGCGAACAGCTGTTCGGGATTGGTTCCCTCGCCCCCCGGACCGCCCATTTCCTTGGGCAGGGTCAGTTTCCAAGGCCGCCCCAAACCCGGTCCCATGACGGTGCCCTCGCGCCCGCCGGTCGAAGTCATGCTGATCTGATAGATAATCTTCTCGGGTTTCACGGCTCATGCCTCTGCAGCAAGTTGGTGGCGGATCATGTCGTGGAATTGCCGCCGCACCCGCTCGGGCGCGAGGCCAAAGCTGGTCGCCCGGCTGGGGGCGACGCCGTCGATGCGGCGGAGCTGCACCCACATCTCGGCCGATTTCAGCGCGACCGACGCACAGTTCAGCACCGGGGCCTGACCGACCTTCAAACGCGGATGGTTGGCCAACAGCAGCCCGGGCAACACGCCCGCGGGCAAGATGACGTCGGCACCTCGCGCGATCAGGCTGGCGGCGCAGCGCTCGAAATCGGCCAGCATCCGCGCCTCGGCCTCGACATCGCCCGCGAATGCATCGACGAAATCGCCGGGTCGCAGGCCCAGCCCTGCGACACCTGCTATGCGGCTCGCCATGCCGTAGCGACCGGCCTGTTCCAGATGCCAGACCTCGTAACCGGGGTCCAGCGTCACCAGGCCCAGCCGTCGGCCCAGTTGCAGGCCGGAATGCATCGTCACCTCACCCGTGCCGATCACCGGAATCTCCAGGGCCGAGCGCAGCTCATAGACACCCGGATCCTGGAAATGGCCGATAACCACGGCGTCATAGCCTTGTTCCTCGGCACGCAGCCCGTTGTCGACTGCAAGGACCGAGCAGCGGAATTCACTGAGCCGGCCGATGTCCAGGTCGGGCGGCGACATGCCGAAAACCTCGACAACAGTGCCCGGAGCGGCGATGCCGTTCAGGTAATTGGACAGCCGGTCGAAATACGCACCGTTGGTCGCCCGGTCGATAAAGCTTTGCCAGTAAATCCGCATACTCCTTCAGCCCCGCTTTTCGACCGGGTGATAGTCGCGACTGAACCAGATAAGCCCGCCGACCCGACCGGACCCGATCACGGTCGAGACGACCTCGCAGAACAGCACCGAATGGGTGCCGCGCTCGAGGATGTTGACGATGCGGCAGTCAAAGCAGACGGGCGCATCGGCGAGACAGGGTGAGCCAGTCTCACGCGTCACCCAAACGGCGCGGGCAAAACGATCCTCCCCGCTCCATCGTGCGAAAGCCTGAGACAGGTCTTGATGACTATCGCTGAGGACATTGACCGACAAAACGCCGTTCTGCACAAAGGCGTCATGGGCATAGGCGTTGCGGTTGATGCAAACCAGCAGCGTCGGCGGACGGTCCGTGACCGAGCATACCGCCGAGACGGTCAGGCCGTGCTTGCCCCCCGGACCATCGGTCGCGATCAGGTTGACTGCAGCACCGAGCCGGCTCATGCCCTCTCTAAACGCCGATGCCTGAGGCGGAATTTCGGTTGTGCTGTGGGTCACGGCTCGTCTCCTTGGAAATCTGATTCAGCGGACGTAAAGCCCACCGTTCACGTCCCAGCAGGCGCCGTTGACGAAGGCCGCTTGCGGGCTGGTCAGCATCACGACCATCTCGGCGACGAAGGCAGGATCGCCCAGTTGGCCCACTGGAATGTTCGTGAGCACGGCCTCGAGCTTTTCGCCGCTCAACACCCGGCGGACTGCGGGCGTGTCCATCGGACCGGGTGCGATGGCGTTACAGGTGACGCCGAAGGGACCAAGATCCCGGGCGAAGACCTTCGTCAGGGTCAAGATCGCCCCTTTCGAGGCCGCATAATGCGCTCCCGTGGCCGTACCTCCGTTCTGCCCCGCAAGCGAAGCCAGGTTGACGATCCGGCCATAGCCGCGCTCCTTGAAATAGCGCCCGAATACCTGGCTACCTGCGAAGGTGCCGCCGGCATTGGTAGCAAGGACCGCGTTGAACTCCGAAAGGTCGATATCAAGCAGCGGCTTGACGACGGTGCGGGCGGCGTTGTTCACGAGCACCTCCACCGATCCCCAACGCGACACGCCCTGGTCCAAGGCGGCCTGGAAATCAGCTGCCCTGTCGATGTCCAGCCGCAGCCCGATTGCCGTCGCGCCCGAGGCGTCAAGCTCGACTGCCAGCGCATTGGCGCATTCGACATCGATATCGCTGACCACGACGCGGAAGCCCGCACGGTGAAGCGCCCGGCCAATCTCGGCGCCAAGCCCCTGTGCGGCGCCGGTGACCACCGCCGTATGGGGTTTTGTGGACGATGTTTCCGTCATTTGGATCACAGGGCTGACCGGGTCAGCTCGCTCCCGCTGCTGGAATTGCTCTGGATGGCTGGAACGCTCGAAATGTGCCGCGCGCATCAGGGGTAGCCGGGCGGCGTCGCCTGTTCGAATAGGGCAGCGCCGGCGGCCTGCCATGTCCCCGCGCCCATGAACGCATGCTGGGCCACCGAGGCCGCATCCAGCATGAACCGGCCAAGGGGGTGGTCCGAACGTGTAGCTTCCGATCCGCCCAGGACGAAGGCCAGACGCGCCGCCTCGGCCCCGTCGCGGGCGGCAAGACTGGCGACATGGCGCAAGCGGATACGGGTCTGGTGATCGACCTCGCCCTGCTCCAGCAGTTGCCGCCAGGCTTCGCTGATAGCGTCATAGAAGGCCGCTCGGGCTCCCGTCAGCAGCGCCTCGGCCCGGGCGAATTCGATCTGCACATAGGCGCGCGCGGCCGGGCTGGGCGCGCCGGTGATCGAAACGCGTTCCAGCGCATCGCCTCGCACCCAGTCCAGCGCTGCCCGCGCCGCGCCAAGCGCCACAACCGCCAAGACCTGCGCAGCCAGTCCCATCGCCGGATAGCGGAAGATCGGATCGTCCAACGAGGGTGTGCCGCCCCGGATGAACGTCCAGTCCTCGGAAACGACGACGCGGTCGGCCACGATGTCGTGGCTTCCGGTGGCCCGAAGACCGATCGTATCCCAGGTTTCGTCGATCGTGACCTTCTCGCGCGGCATGACAGCCGTCAGCGGCAGGGGACTGCCGCGCCCTTCCACCTTGATGCCGACCCCGACCAGCGATGCCCCCATCGACCCCGAGCCGTAGGGCCAACGCCCCGTAACTTCCAGCCCACCCGCGACCGGCGTAGCCTTCTGCGGTGGAAACATCGCACCGGCGAAGACCGTGTCGGGGTTCTTGCCGTAGATCGCAGCGAAGGTCTCCTTGGGCAGCGCGGCCAGATAGGTCGAGGAAACACCGAAGCTGGCAACCCAGCCGGCCGAAGCGTCGGCAGTCGAAATGTCTTCGATCAGCCGGCAGAACTGCACCGGGCTCAGAGCGTCACCGCCGAAACGCTCCGGCACGAAGGCGCGATAGACGCCAATCTCCTGGAATTGGCGCACGATGTCCTGAGGGATGTGCCGCAGTTCGTGGAACTCGGCTCTGCGCGCCCGGATTTGCGCCTTGAGGCCGTCAAGTGTGACCGGAGGCAGGGCGTTCACCTGGTTGTTCATACCGATTCTTTCGGCTGGAGTTCGGAGCCGATTCTGTGGCCGCGCGGCTGGCGCACCATGAAGGCGTCTTTCGACCTGTGGGCTGGCGCTGCGCCTTCTGCCGGGGCGCGAACCAAACCCGAAGCGACAGGCGTGCGCAAACAGTGCGCTTGAAGCGCATCTACTTCCGTTTCGAGCATCGTGGTTGTCTTTTCCTCGTGAGCCCGCAGGCCCTGCTCCCTTATTACGGTAATATTACTGTTTCTTCAATTTATGTCAACATTCACGTTTCTCGCCGGCGCGAAGGAGATTTTCAGCCCAGATTTCAACGCGATGCTCCGTTTTGTGCGAGAAGTGCGGAGGCTCCCGCCGACGCGATCCGCTGGATCAAGTGAGGACAGGCCGATCTCAGTAAGGCCGGCGAAAGCCATTCCAGGCATAGTTGGGCGACCCGAATCAGGCCGGGCCGCCTGACTGCGGATGGTCGACGACAGGCATCCGGCTCGCGGCCATATGGACGCGCACCTTGCACCGGAAAGTGCGGCACATGCCCCGCGTGGGGCCTACAGCAGTTCGAGCAAAAGGCAGGCGAAGCGCCTCAGGGCCACGAGACCTCTCGCGGCCGCAGTCTATACAAGGCGAGGTGCCAGAGGCAGGGCTTCAAGAGGGCAGTCCGGCCAAGCCCGGGAAATGGAACCGGGCGAGCGGTGGAAGCTCACAGTTCGACCAGACGGTTGAGCACTTTGGACAGGATCTGGTTCAGCGACGACAGCTCTTCCGTAGATACATCTGAGAACGCCGCGATGAGGATTCTCTCGGCCTCGACCAACCCCGCGTGACGGAGCGCGGTGCCCCTTTCCGTCAACTGCACCTCGGTCACGCGGCCATCACTCGGACGCACACGTGTCGTCACCATCCCGTCTGAAACCAAACGCTGAACAACCTTTGTGGCGGTGTTCAACTTCATCACGCTGATCTCCGCAATCTCGGAGACGCTCATGTGCTTGTCATCGTAAAGCGAGATCAGAACGCGCCAGCGGGGCATATCCAACCGCAGAGGCTTCAACTTCCGTTCAAGCACTTGGATGTAGCGCGCGTTGACTCGGTTTACCCAGTAAAAAGGCCAGTTGTGCCGAAGTTCGCCGGTCTGTCCGGTGAAATTGAAGCGGGGAACGACGCCTTCTTCAGGCACGGAAGGATTTTCTACCATTGTAACCCTTGTCAGAGCGTGGTTCATCTTGCGCCTTCGCTCTCTTTCCCTCATCTTGTCGCTGGCGACACAAGCGCCAAACTATGGAAAGTGCAACGTCGTCGCAAGGCTACCGGGGCAATCCAAACCGACGCAGCCTATCGCGCCGCAGATCCATAACCGGGCGCGAAAATTCATAGTAGTTCCGGGCTTGAACAGTAACTGTTCGGAGCGAGGCCCGCCGACCAATCTGTCGGAACGACCACGGGATGGCGCAGGCATCGCCGCTCGTCAAGACATGATTCGTTGCGATCACAGCCTGGGATCTTGGGCGACGTTGCCAGTACGCAGAGCCGCTCGACGCGACCTCGCCAACCATCCGACTTCCGATCCGCTTTGGGCGTCGAGACGTCGCCGCGCTCAACCCATCCGTTCCGTATTGTCGGCAGAGTCAGTCACCGCAGTGGACGGCCGAGGAAGCCGCACATCCGACCGTGCAGAATATACAAATCCGGAACTCAGAGCGATGAAATGTTCAAAAGCTCCCGGTGAGTGAGCTGCGCTATCGAGGCTGCCGTTCGGTTGGATCTCGACTTCGTACCATTCCGTTGTTCCGGCGAGGCGCGGCGGACTCAGAATCCGAAGCCTGCACTGCCCATCATCGCTTTTGATCGTCGGAGTTTGCGAGGACGTCTGGACCTCAAAAGAGCTGCCTTCAACAGGCGTCGTTCCACCGCCGACAAGGTCCGCAAAGCCAATCTTCAGCGCCTTCGTCAAGCTCCAGACTACGGCAAAGGTGGGATTGGACTGCCCCCCTCTCGATGACGGAAGGTTTAAGACGAAACCGTGTCATTTCGCGCTCTCGGCGTGGCCGAGGACATGCATAAGCCGGTTTGCCCAGCCGAAGATCGAAGTGGCGTGGATGAGATCGATGATTTCGATGTCGTCCATTCCGACGGACCGCAACGACGCGATATCCTCCTCTGTCGCCTCCGACGGCGCAGCCGACAGGCGACGGGCAAAGCTGTATATCGCCGCATCGCGCGGCCCCAGCGTTTCCGGTTTTTCGAGATAAAGGGCCGTGACCAGATAATCGCTCTTAGTCAATTCCGCATGCCGGCGGGCATGAACGACGGCACAGTATTTACAGCCGTTGACTATCGAAGCACCCAGTGCCCCGAGTTCGCGATCGGGGCGTGCAAGACCACCGCTGACATACATGATCGCATTGAACAATACGGTGCGGGCAACATAACTCTCGGGATCATGCACAAGGGTGCGCACATATTCCGAAACCTTCTTGGCGGAAGGCGTGACCTTCATGGCATCAAGCTGTTCTGGTGTCGCCTCGGAGATCTCGACCGGTGCGATGTGCGGAAGCCAGTTCAGCGGCTTCAGTCGAACAGAGGAAATCATGCCGACCTCATCAATCGCAGGCCGGTCGCCACCCGCGTCTGGAAGTTGATGAAGGCAATCAGTTCGGAGAGAGCAACGATCTGCGGATTGTCCAAGCCAGCCTCAGCAAGCTTGGCAATATTGCTTGCCTCAGCCTCGATCGGCGTCATCGTGATCAGATCGACATGCCTCGCAATCGTCGCCAACGGCTCATTCAGATCGGTTGTGCCTTGCGCCAGGGCCAAAAGCTCTGCAGATGGGTCATGGGCAGCGAGTAGTGCACTGTACTCGGCGATTAGCGCCTGATCGGCATTCAGTACGGCCATTCGATGGGCCAAAGCGACCCGAAGACTCGGGGCAAGCCCCTGATCGATTTTCGGCTGCAGGACGGAGATGCGGCACAGTTCCGCTCCTTCCACGAATTCGGGCCGAAACCGCCGCGCGCTGAAAACTGCGTCGTTGGTTGACAGGCCCGCGGCCTTGTCCATTGCGTCGATCACAACGCGATCTCCTTTTGTAGCAAGGGCGTGGAATCGGTCCATTCGTCGCCTTGGAGTTCAGGCGTGTCGTATGCGAGCAGACTGTCAAAATGGGTTTCGACGTCTTCGGCAAAGAGAGATGCGGCAATGCCTCGGACCAAGCGGTCTGCACCGGCACTGACTGCCGGGATGTCGCCCGAGACTTTGCCGTGGGTCAGCATAGCTGCGTCGTTGAAGCAGTGGATATGCGCCAGCATCGGGCAGGAGCCGGGCACACGTTCCTGGAACTCGAAGCCGGGACCGAGATCCGGTGCCTCCAGCATACTTCCTCGTGGCAACCCCATGTCAGTCGTATATCGACCGTCGGCCCAGCTGCGGATGTGTGGAATGAGCGCTTCAAATTCCGGCCGGCCGCTGAAGTCGTTTGAGAAGCCGGTTGCCGCGATCACAAAGTCGTAGCGCATCGGCCCTTGCGTGGTTTCAATCAGCAGGCCTTCCGCCTCTTCCTTGACCGTGACTATGCCGCAATCGAGAAAGAACCGCGCATTGGCATGGCGAGAAACGCGCAGAGTCGATGAACGCGGAGGCGGCGTTTGTGTCGAGGTGGTGTAGTCGACGAATTTCCACTTCCAGGCATCGGGTAGATGATACATGCCGTGAACGACACCCTGACTGCCGATGCCGGTCATCTTGTTAATACGGGGCATTTCCTTGCGCCGGATCAACATGTCAACAGAGCCCGCGCCCGCCTCGAGTGCAGTTGCCGCATTGTCCATGGAGGAGGCACCAGCGCCGATAACCGCGATACGTTTACCTCTCAGCGCGGCGAAATCGATGTCATCGGCGGAATGCGCCCAATAGGCGCGGTCGATGCCCGTGAGGAAGTCAGGTACGGCAAAACCGCCCAGCCCAGACCGACCTGTGGCCAAGACCAGGCGACGCGTGAGTACCCGGCCGGTTTCCGCGCCTTCGACATCGATCGCAATCAGATCGCCTGCCTGCGCAATACCTGTCATGCGCACGTCGTTGCGAACGGGCAGGGAGAGAACGTTACGGTACCAGATCAGGTAATCCATCCACTGGCCCTTGGGAATCTTGTCCAGCGACTCCCAGGCCTCAGCGCCCCACTGCGCAGTAAACCAGGCGCGGAAAGTCAGTCGCGGGAGGCCGAGCGCCGGACCGTGCAAGGACTTCGGCGATCGAAGGGTCTGCATGCGAGCAAACGTTACCCATGGCCCCTCGAACCCGCCAGGCGCTGCGTCGTAGGCGACGACGTTGGTGACCCCGGTCAACACCAGCTTGGCAACCGCCGCAAGCCCGCACATGCCGGCGCCTATGACCACGACATCTCGAACTGGTACACCATCGTGCGAACGCCCCGGAACCCAGGGTTTGGCGGGCAACTCGAGAAGGTCAAGGTCCTGCGCGAGCTGCGCCTCCAGCACAGCAAGGCCTGTCGACATCGGCGGAATAGGCATATGCTTCATGTTGCTGTTCCGTGTTCTGTGTCCGTTACAGGATCGGTCACCAATTGGCCGGCCAACGCCGGATCGAGCTTCTTGAAACCGGTGATCGACCGTTCCGCCACCGCTTCGACCGCCTCTATCAATGCTTGCGCCACGGGGCGGAGTGGCCGGCTTCCTGCAGCCAGTACGCCCCAATGGAAAAGAACGGTCTCGTCGATCGGCCGAATGACGACACCGGGTAGGCTTAGACCGTAGGCTGTAAGAGGATCGACGATTGCCGCGACACCGGTGTGTCGCACGATTTGCATCGCGCCATAGGCTGTATTTGTCCGGATCACCGGGCCAGTTTCGATACCACGAGCCGTTAGTGCCTTTGAGACGTGCAACTGAAAGCGCAGTGGATTGAGCAACGTCGCCAGTCGTCGACCGGCAAGTGCAGAAAGCGGCAAGACGTCCAACTTAGCCAGTGGGTCATCGTCACGCAGGGCAATAACATCCGGTGCACTATAGAGCCGCAAGACATTCAAACCAGGCGTATCGAGCGGAAGGCTGGAAAACCCAATTTCCGCGCGTCCCGTGCGCACTTCCTGCGCAACAACCGACGGAAGAAACTGTCCGAGATGCGTTTCTTGCGGAAAGTCCTCATCTTTAAGTTCGGCTAGAGCCGTCGGGATCAGGCCAGTCCCGATCGCAGACGTCGTGGCAATCTGCAAGAGCCGGCCCTTTCCGGCAGCAATCGTCTTGGCGCGGGCGGCAAGTTCGGTGAAGGACATCAGCAAGCGCCGCGCTTCCTCCTCGAAGGCGATGCCCTCTTCCGACAACTGCACTCGACGGCCTACCCGGTGCAACAATTCGAAGCCGAGTTCCGCTTCGAGGTCCTGGATGGTGCGTGTAACAGAAGGCTGGGAACGCCCGAGGAGGTCAGCCGCCTTTGTGATGCTGCCGCTGGCCGCAACGGCAAGAAAGGTTTGAAGATCACGAATTTCCACTGTCTAACCTATATGCATAATATGAATGAGTTGCATAGTCTCATTACAATTAGACATCTGTCAAGGAGAAACTTTCGCCCACTTGGCCGCTAAACCTTTGACACGCTTGGTAGGTTCGACCTTCTTGCAGCCTCGACTGATGCGCGGAGTTGGTCCTGCGATGGCTCACCCCGATCGCTTACGTGCCAATTACACCCCAACGGCCAGGACGCTCACCGAGCAGGGTGCCAAGCAATCATCGATGCTAATGACCTGACTTCCAAAAACTGACCCTCGGCGGCGGAATGTTGAATTGAACCCGTTGCTGCACTTGCATTTTCGGCGTTCGCCTGTCGTCTGCAGGACTGCTAGAATCCCTTGCGGCAAAGGCTTGCAAGATCCGCATCTCCCATCCCCTCGATTCCAAGAGCAGGAAGAATGTCATTGTCTCCCTTGAGGTCGCGGCCATAAGCTGCCGACAGGATCGAGATTCCAGATTGATGGAGAAACGCTGGGTTTCCGCTTATCTTGCCCAGCATAACCGTCGGTAGCAGTCCGAACGGAACGTCCTCGAGAATGTAGCGACTTTCGATCGTTGTAGGGCCAAAACCACCGAGGCCTTTGCGAACTATCTCCTGGTTCATGGCGGATACCGAGCTTATGGGCACATGGTACGACAATGAATAATGCTCTTCGACAGTGCGCACCGGTGTCCCGAAATGAGCTGCTATAGCCAGTCGTTCGGCGTCCAGGGCCTCGATAAAGCGGCCAACGGCCGGCGTCACGTTCCCGCACTGGCTCCATTGCTCTCCCTTCTCCATGCGCGTGAGATTGAGAAGGGCAATACCGAGATGGTTCTGCGGATTGAGGTTGCTGAGTGAGATCGCGAGCAAACCATCGCGCTTGACGAAACGATCGCCGAACAGCTTCGTGCAAAGGTCGAAGCCTTCGTCCTGCGCATCGAAAGGCAGCGTCGCAACATCAAGCTTATTACGGACGGTGGCAACATAGATTTCGGTCGGTCCACGCTGGCGTGCGGTAATGAGTGTTGTGCCCCAAACGACAATGGGCAGCCTGACCTTGCGTTCCGCCAGTTGCTTGGAGAGATACAACGCTCCAAAGGAACTGTGCGAGCTGATGATGACGGGCAACCCTTCCCGCAGATGAGGAATGGCGGCATCGATCACCATCTTGTGGCCATAAGCCGGGAGCGCGATCATGACCACGTCCGCATCAGCAATGGCGTCCTTGCAATCCCTGGCGATGCGCACTGGTACCATGGCCTCGATGGCGCCCGTGGCCTTCAGCAATTCACCGCTGGACAATGCCTTGGTTCGCTCGCCCGAAGGTGACCAGATGACAGGAGCAAACCCCGCTTCTGCCAAATACGCGGCGAGACCATAGGCAATTGCGCCGGCTCCAAGAATACTCACACGCATGGTATTTCTCCCGTTGCGGCATCGAAATCCGCAAGTCACTGCCCAAGGCGTTGCCGGCAGCTGGAACATTAGGCTGTCCCCGCGCCCGCCCGGCTTCGCGGCCGCCATTTTGACGCTGTAATGTTGGGCTCGCGATCGGGCTTAGAAGGGGTTCACCTTCGAAGCGGGCCAGCCTGCAACATCGCCAACCCGAGTTGCTGGCTGCTGGCTCGTGGCGTCTAACGCCACGAGCTTCGGTGAACGAGGGGTCTCTCACCACACCCTAAGGGCTCGTTCCGTCCTGTCGGCGAGATGGGTGACGAGATAGGCCATCACCATGTAGATCGTGGCGGCAATCAGGAAGGCTTCGAGGTAGTAGTAGTTCAGAGCGGCAGTCAGCTGGGACTGCGCAAAGATGTCGACGACCTCAATTGCAAAGCCGAGAGAAAGCGCCTTCATGATAACCATGAAGGAGTTGGCAAGGTCTGGAATTGCAGAAACGACCACCTGGGGAAGCAGGACACGTCTCAACAGTTGGCTGTTTTTGTAGCCCAACGAGTGGGCTGCATCCGCCTGGCCGGTGTCGAAAGAATTCACTGCTCCCTTCACAACCTCGGCTTGGAACGTGGCGACACAGCCGATCAGCGCCACAATGAGGGTAACCTCGTTGGGCATCGTGTGGGCGTTGATCTTCCAACCGACAAGGTCCGCCACGAACTGAAGCGCTATCGGGAGGCCGTAGTATGCGAGGAATATGACGACCACCATTGGCATGCCTTTGAAGGCGACCTTGTACGCCAGGACAAATTCCCGCAGCACGGGTATCCGCCTGTGCTCAACGAGCGCAAACAGGCTACCGATGATCGTCGAGAAGACGAAGATCGTGACGGCCATGGCGAGCGTCCTGGGCACAGCGCCCAGGATATCCCACAGGTCCGGGAGCAAAACTTCGATGTCAAACATATCTAGATTCCTCTCCTGGTCAGACCGCAGCCATGACCGGCACCCTAACCGGGGCCGTTTTCGCTACATGCCTTGAGGCGCGCACCTCGAAGGATCGCACGATGAGCCACGCAATCAGACACATCACCGAATAGATGACCGCCAACACCAGATACGTTTCGAACTGATACTGGTTGTAGTCCCGCTCCATGATCAAATGCGCGGTTGCCATCACGTCAGCTGCTCCGATGTACATGACCAGCGCAACATTGTGGATGAGGTAGATGATGGCGTTTCCATAACCAGGCAACGCGATGTGCACTGCTTGTGGGCCTACGACGCGTGTGAGCTTCTGCCGGAAGGTATATCCCAGACTGTCGGCGGCATCATGCTGACCACGATCGACGGCCAGATATGCAGGCCGGATGACCTCTGACAGATACCCTCCGTGGTACAGGCTGAGCGCCACCATCGCCGCGATGGTAGATGAGAGGAAATCTTCTATGCCGAACAGGCCCACCAGCACGGGAAGCCCATAGAACGCGACGAACAACTGAAGGGCGACAGGGACACTGCGGGCATAGGACACGTAAAGGTCGGCCAATTGACTGATCACTGGCACTCTGCGAACCCGGAGGGTTGATGCAATCAGGGCCAGGCAAAAGCCGACGATCATGGCCACAAACATGATCGCGAGCGTCAGCGGCATTGCTGTGAGGAGCTCGGGGATCATCGAAAAGGGGTTCATTTTGACACTCCTCCTTGCGACGTCAGCCTTGGCCGTTGTCCAAACAACGACCAAGGCTGAGTTCTCGCCTACTTCATGTAGTTGGTGATGTCCTCGCCGAACCACTTCTGCGAGATCTTGCTCAGCGTGCCGTCGTCCTTCAGCTCTTTGAGCACCCGGTTGACGTCTTCAAGCAGCGCCTTGTTTTCATCTGACTTGTGAATCAGGGGGTAGTTGCTGGCAGAGAAGACCGGCTCGCTCACCTGGAGGTCGAGTTTCTGCTCTTCAATTACGACTTGCTCACCCAAATTCGATGGCAGGATCAGCGCGTCGTTCTTGCCATTGTGAACTTCTTTCAAGCGGTTCGGGAACGGGATACCTGCGTCCGATGCCCTGATATCGAGCTTGTACTCCGGGTTCTCTTCCTGCCACTTAACGACAAACCTGTACGTCCCCCCGCCGGCGGTGAAGGGCGCGATCCGCTTGCCTACCAGATCCTTCATACTGTTGATGTTGCTGTCCTTGCGGCTGTAGATTTTCAGCGCGCTGGCACCCATGGGGTTTTCTGGAATGAAGAACTGCTTCGCGCGCGCTTCCGATTTGTAATAGCCACCCGTAGCTATGTCGTATTTCCCGGTGGCCAGGCCGGTTTCCTGCGCAATATCCGCTGCGCCTTCCATTTCGAACTTGTACTGGGGCAGCTTTGCGTTGATCGCTCTCAGGACGTCGGGCTCATACCCTTGCGGCTCGACGCCGAGTGCGCCCCATGACAGCGGCTTGGATTCTGCCGCTGTCGCAATCTTGATCGTGCGAACGGACTCGCTGGAGCTCTGAGCGTAGGTAACCCCTGCAGCTGCAAGGGCGAGCGTCATGCCGCCAAGGATGGCCAGACCGAACCGACGGCGAAAGTAAGATTTAGTTGCAGACATTTCCAAGGTTCCCCTTTTTTGTTTAGTGGAATGAGTATTCAGAATTCAGGAACTGGGCGAGGCGCGGACTGGAAGGCGCATCGAAGATCTCGGCTGGGCTGCCATCGGCAGCCACGACGCCGCGATCCATGAAGACGATCCGGTTCGAGATGCTTTTCGCAAATTGCATCTCGTGGGTTACAAGCAGCGACGTAATTCCGGAGGACGTGACGTCCTTGATCACCTTCAGAACTTCGCCGACGAGTTCAGGATCCAGTGACGACGTGGGCTCGTCGAAGAGCATCACGTCCGGGCGAACCGCCAGCGCCCGTGCGATGCCGGTGCGCTGAAGCTGGCCACCCGAGAGCTGGGACGGATAGTGGTCTCGCTTCGCTGAGAGGCCGACCCGTTCCAGCTCATTCAGAGCGATTTCACGTGCCTCGTCCTTGGACTTTCGCTGCACCACGACAAGCGGATCCATGACGTTCTCGATGACGGTCATGTTCTTGAAGACATTGAATTGCTGAAAGACCATGGCTGTCCGGAGCCGGATCGCCTGAACGGCCTCCTTGTCAGCACGCCGATAGTCCATGCGGATCTTGTCGAACGTGATGGTCCCGGATGACGGCTTGGCCAGGTAGTTGATGCACTTCAGAAGCGTCGTCTTGCCGGTGCCGCTGGGGCCGATGATCGAGACGACGTCACCGCGCTTCACCGTCAGGTCGACGCCATTCAGGATCTGAGCGCTTCCGTAGGATAGCTTTATGTCTTTGAGTTCAAGCATTTCTGGTTGGTGCCCTTTCGACGTCAGAGAATTCTCGTTGCGGAAAAAGGGACCATCCCAGGACATAGACTGCCAGACAGCCTGGATTTCATGAGCATTTCGGACTCCTCCTCGTATTGGCCAGCTGTTCCGGCTGGCCTTAAGCACCTGCCTGCAGGTGATCGCGAATGCAGCGTCTCTTCCCGCTCGCTGCGTGCGTATTTCCGGTATGCTGGATAACGCTATCCGGTATGCCGGAAATGTCAATGCGAAATATGCAGTCTGTGTATGTTTTCGACATTCTCATTATCATTTGATATCTGTCAAACATAAAAAATATGGCGTCGACCGATCCCAGAAAGACGCCCGTGACCGCGTCCATCGTCGACCAGCAAGCGGCTCTCTACGGACACGGCTGCCGCGAAGCAGGCGACGCCAAGATCACCTTCGGTACCGGCGCCTTCGCGCTGGCCGTCACCGGTTCGCGGATCGTTCGCAACCCCGAGATCGGCCTGCTGCCGACGGTCGCCTGGCAAACGCCGCACGAAACCGTCTACGCCGTCGACGGCGGCGTCTATGACGCAGGATCGGCGGTCGAGTGGCTTGGGCGGATCGGCCTGATGAACGGCGTCGACGAGTTGCAGACCTTCGCTGACGCACCGGCGATCGATCGTGGACTGGTCTTTGTGCCAGCCCTCTCCGGGCTGGCCTGCCCCTACTGGGACCGCAGCGCTGCCGGCCTTTGGCTTGGCATGTCAGCCGACACGACCAGGCAGCAGATGTGCCAGTCCGCGCTCGAAGGTGTGGCACTTGCCACCGTCGAGGTTGTCGGCGCGATGGCGCACGAGGTTGCGGTCGCACAAAACCTGTCGATCGACGGCGGCCTGTCGCGCAGCCCGTATTTCTCGCAATTTCTTGCCGACGCGCTGGGTCGGAACATCAGCACCAGATCCTTCGACGAATTGACCAGCCTCGGCTGTGCGGCGCTGGCGGCTCTTGCTGTTGGCGCCGAGCTTCCTGCCGTCGCCAAAGGTGACGTCGAATACCGCGCGCGCAATGTGGACAGTCAGGCGTGGCGACAGCGTTTCAATCAGGCAGTCGGTCGTTCGCGCGGCTGGCGCTGAACGCCACCCGACAAGAGACGGGTGTTGCGGAACGGCGCTACGCGCGGCAAAAGCTGGGTCTGATCATCGGGGATATCGAATGTGTCCTGCGGCTGGCCAAACCCGCCGATTTGCGCGCCAACTTACGCCACAACCTTGTGCGACGCGGACAACGCTTTGTATCCGTCACACTGCGTTTCAGATTGGTCGGGCAGCGTAAGACGGGGGCACTAACACTAACAACGACTGATGCTGTGCAGCTGTTAACGGAGGCAAAAACAGTCCGCCGAAACTACGCTGTCGCCGCCGTTTGCACCCTCATTCCCACTCGATCGTAGAATTTTACCGTAAGATATTGGTTTTACAAATTAAATTCTTCTCAAGCGATTTCAAATCCGACCTTTGGGTCATCAAGAATTTACGCCTTTGATTTCATTGAGAAATTCGCCGAAAAATAAACACGTGGATGTTCGGCGTCTGTCGATATCAATCGACAATTTTGTTCCTCCGAGCATAGGTTCACCAATTTGCAATGAGGAAGAAAAGTACCGTCATACTATGGCCGCAAGCGGCTATCCGCGGCAGGTCGAGAACGAGATCCGCCAGGTGTTCACGACTTCAGCATCGAAAGGAGGTTGGTGGCTTCGGCAGCCGTGCTGAGGAAATCATCTCCGGCGACCTGGCGGCCGCGCCTGAGATCGGACGGTCATCGATGCGATGACCGAGTCCCGTCGCTCAATCATTCAGCGGATCAAGGTGCTCGACAAGCGAGGTAGCACCGCCACGAAACAGAATGCCAAGGCCCGGCTATTGATAGCCGCTCCCGACGTTGGCGCCGTGATCCCGTTTTCGGTTGCTGGATTTATGACGATGCTTCCTGCCTCCGCCGCTCCTCCAGCGCCGGCGCCTACCTCGGCCTCACGCCAGGCGCCACGAGTCCGGCAAGGTCAGTGGAAACACCGCATCTCGAGGCGCGGACATCGCCGACGAGGCCTTCCTTGCCCTGGCTCCCGCGGACACGGTCAGGCTCGCCATGGACAAGATCTTCGCCGACCGCGATGTGCGCCCGCGAATTCTTATTGCCCCCTACGGACTGACGATCGCCATTTTGGCATCGCAAGGTATGGGTATCGGCCTGATCAACCCCTCCGTCATAGCCGATCGAATGAGCGGAGGATTCGCAGCCCGGCCATTCGAGCCGGCGGTCCATTTCCGGGCGCTCATCCTGTGTCCACCAGACGGTGTCAATTCGACCCTGGTCGGCGACTTCACGGCCGAACTCTACGCGGCTCGCAACGTACTTGCCGGCGAAGCATAGGGTGCCTTGACGGGCGCGCTGCCACACATGCACTCAATGTGAGCCTGGGACAAAACGACAGGTGTGCCAACAATGGGCGGGATTGGCGAGACATCTCCATAAAATCGGGTTTCACGATTCAAGTATTCACCGCGGCCGAAGCAGAAAGGCAATTGTCCCCAGCCGCAACGGTTCTGGCTCTTAGGCATCCGCCATGCTGCGTCCTTCCGTCGCCATCTTTATGAAGCCGCCAATGTAACCAACATCCTCTTCATTTTTTCGGACGCCGAGATGGATGGATTTCATGATCCCCTTGGCTCCAAGTTTGACGGCTTTCAGTGGAAGCGCTGCTCCATCTTCGCGCAACAGCCAGTCCGGGACGACGCTGATCCCACGCCCGGCTGCAACAAGTTGCAACATCAACTCAGTCGTTTCCGCGGTTCGATGACGGCGCGGTCGGCAGCGACCTGGCACGAGAAACTGCGTATAGACATCCAACCGCTCGAAACTTACGGGATATGTGATCAGTTCCTCATCCGTCAGGTCCGCAGGAAGCGCGACGCCTCGCGCTGCGAGAGGATGATCCTCATGAACCGCCAGCACGAGTTCGTAGTCGAACACCGGAGTGTAGCGAAGGTCAGGCAGGTCCACGGGATCGGGCGTTATCAGCAGGTCGATCTCATAGTTGGCAAGAGCATTGATACCGGTGAGTGGGAAGGCTGTGCGCAGTTCAAAGTCCACGTCCGGCCAAGCCGACAAATAGGGAGCAGTCACCCGCATCAGCCACTTCTGGCACGGGTGACACTCCATACCGACCCGTAATGCCCCCCGGCGACCCGAGGCATAATCGGCCAATACTCGTTCCCCGTGCTCGAGTTGAGGCAGAACCCTTTGCGCCAGGGCCAGGAGGCATTCCCCCGCCTGGGTGAGCCTGAGGCTCCGACCGTGCTTCAGCCAGATCTTGATGCCGTGCCGTGCCTCCAGCTTGCGAATGAGATGGCTCAGGGCGGGCTGGGTGACGTTCATCCGCTCGGCGGCAGCCGTCACGCTGCCGAGACGGTCAACCTCGCGAAGGATGGACAGGTGCTGTCGGTCGAGCATCGATTACTCCAGCTAATGTAATCATGAGATTTGAACATTTCCGCTCATGATAGGATGTCGCTAGACCGTTGCCAATCTCACCTTCTCGAAGGCATTCAAAATGATCGGCAATCCCATGCACAGGCAGGTTGTCCTGCTCGCATCAGCTCAGGCGCTGTTCCAGACCGTATCCGTCCTCGTCATGACAGTCGGCGGCCTCGCCGGTGGCCAGATCGCACCGCGACCGGAGCTCGCCACGATGCCGATCGCTGCCATGTTCCTCGGAACGGCGGCAATGACCTCCCCTGCCTCGATGTGGATGGCGCGTGTTGGCCGTCGCGCCGGATTCGTTGCAGGCGCTTTGATGGGGATCGCGGGAGGCCTCGTCGCAGCGCTCGGCATCTGGTTCGGCTCGTTGCTTCTGCTGTCTCTCGGCACATTCGGCGTCGGAGCCTATCAGGCGTTCGCGCAGTTTTATCGTTTCGCAGCAAGCGAGGTGGCAGACGGAGCTTTCCGCCCGCGCGCGATTTCGCTGGTGCTCGGCGGCGGCGTCGTTGCCGCGCTGGCCGGTCCTATGCTCGGCCGCCTTGGCGGACCTTTGCTGGCTCCAGAATATCTCGGCTCATTCCTGCTGCTGGCACTGGTCTCGCTGATAGCCACCGGGGTCTTGCTTGGACTGCACATTCCCAACACGCAAGCCGCTCATGCCGATGCGGGCAATGGTCGTTCCTGGAGGGATATCGTGACGCAGCCGACCTATCTCGTGGCGCTGTTCGGAGCAGTCACCGGCTATGGCATCATGATCCTCGCCATGACTGCAACGCCGCTTGCCATGGCGCACTACCAACACGATCTGCCAGCGACAGCGACCGTCATCCAGTTCCATGTGCTCGGCATGTTCCTGCCCTCCTTCGTCACAGGATCGCTGATCGCGCGCTTTGGCGTGCTCAGGATCATGCTGACCGGCATCGTGCTTTTCGCCGGGCACGTGACCATGTCGCTGACCGGAACCGGATTTGGCTCCTTTGCAAGCGCTCTCGTCCTGCTCGGCATTGGCTGGAACTTCCTTTACATCGGCGGCACGACGCTGCTGACGAGTACCTACACCCCGGCCGAAAAGGGCAAGGCTCAGGCCACCAACGACATGACCATCTTCGCAGTCGGCCTCTCATGCTCGTTCAGCGCCGGAGCGCTTCTGCAGGTCCTTGGCTGGCAGACGCTCAACCTCATCCTTCTTCCCTGGATCGCCGCCGCCGCCCTCGCGCTCTTCTGGCTTGGCTGGAAACAGCGCAAGCCGCTCAATTCCGCCCCGGTGGCGGAATAAGAAGGCCGAGAAACAAACATGAATGACGTGACCATCTCCGACCTTACCATGGCCGAGGCCCGCTCTCGCCTCCTTCGAGGCTACGAGACCTTGGGCGAGTGTGCGCAAGGCAAAGGGAGTGCCTTGCCACACAGGAGGGAAGCATCCGTGCCAAATCTGGAGTCTGTTTCGGAGCCGAAATCCGTCGGCCTGCTTTCCGAAGAAGACGCTAGCCGAAATGGCTGGTTCCAAGCGGAACCAAAGTCGCCTCTATGCCTGATGTGAGGGCGCAGTGCAGGCCTCGCCATTGTGCACGCCATTCTACGCTAGAGCCCTCTCCTCCTTCGAAAGTACTTTATTTGATCTGGAATATGGGCGCAGATCAGCCTTGCGAGATCGGAGAAAGAGAATGCCAGTTCAGCGGAAGTGAAGCCTATACGTCAGCGAAAATCACCGCCGAAACTGCGCTATTGCCGCCGCTTTCTGATGTTCGGCGTCTACCGATATCAATCGGCAATTTCGATCGGCTCGGGCTGCTTGCCAATACGGCGTACAAAGAAAAGTACCGTCACTATCCAACTCACGCTTGGAATGCGGACGTTATTGGTTACCGCCTACGTCATCACGCATTTCGATCGGGCGCAATCATTCTGGACGCTTGCAAGGAACTGGCCGAGCAGCAACTCTGCGGGACACGGTCGGCATGGCGATGACCTCTTTGCCCCACTCGAATGGGCAAACTACCCGTGAGGAAGCAACAGTCATCAGGCGGGAACACCCCACTTCTGCCACGCTATGGCAGATGTCCGCCCGCACAGACACGGAGCCGGGCAGTTGGTGTCTAAGACATCGTTGTTAGGCGGGCCGCTTACCTGCGTCGCATATTGTCAGCCATAAGCTTGAAATCTATGTGCGCCCGCGTGAGCTACGTAAGGCGAAGCCCCGACAGATCGACATCATCGCCAGTCTACCAAGTAAGCGCTCTCCACCCCCGCCAGCCACGTCTGTCCGCGTCAATCGCTCCTTCAAGCCAACAATAGCGCATTGGCGCTTGACCCTATAGCCACTCCAGCCTTTAGGGGGAGAGCGCGGCCGAGAATATCTACACTCCCTGATCTTGTCGGCCCGTCCTCATGAGGAGCCGGGATGCGTTTCGCCTTCGTCCACCGAACATCTGTCGCCGTCGCATTGGCCGCGATAGCCGGTGCTGTCGTCGGCGGGCTACTCCTGGCGAGACCACTCGCACAGTGGCAAGGAGCCTCGACTGAACCGGCGCAGGCGCCCGCCGAACTGGCCACCTTTCCTTTCGAGACTGCTGACGGGCGGAATCTCACTCTGGAAGCCTTTGCCGGCAGGGCTGTCTTGCTGAACGTATGGGCAACCTGGTGCCCCCCATGTCGCAAGGAAATGCCTTCTCTTGATCGGCTGCAATCCCTCAAGGGTGGGCCTGATTTCGAGGTCGTTGCACTGTCGATAGACAAGGGTGGTTCGGGGCAGGTCAAGCCGTTTTTCGACGAGATCGGAATCATGCGGCTGCAAATGTACCTGGACCCCCCGGGCGTCTCCATGCAGGCCCTGAAGATTGTCGGGCTGCCGACGACGCTCCTGATTGGCAAAGACGGACGTGAACTCGCGCGCTGGGTGGGTCCCAAGGAGTGGGATGAGCCTGAAACGATCAAGGAGATCGAAGCGCTGCTTGCCCGCTCCGAGGGGGATTGAAGTAACGACATGGCATTCGAAATTGCCCATATTGGAATAGTGGCTGCGCTGCTGGCGGGGATGATCTCGTTCCTGTCGCCTTGTGTGTTACCGCTCGTCCCCGGCTATGTGTCGTATATTGCGGGAAGCGCCGATCAGGCGGTCGGCCGCAGGAGGGTCGACACGGTATTCCTGAGCGGATGTTTCGTTCTCGGCTTCTCGACGGTCTTCATCCTGCTTGGCGCGAGCGCGACGGCGATCAGCGGCCTGCTTCTGTCTTATCGCTATGAAGCCAGCATCGTTGGCGGGTTGATCATAATCGTTTTCGGCATCTTCACGACCGGCATCGTCAAGGTGCCGTGGCTTGATCGTGACCTGCGCTATCACGGCGCCATCGAAGGCGGACAGCCGCTCGGCGCCTACCTCCTTGGTCTCGCGTTCGGCTTCGGCTGGACGCCGTGCATCGGACCCATTCTGGGCGCCATCCTGACGGTCAGCGCGACCGTGGACGGTGCGCTAAGCGGCGTGGCGCTGCTTTCCATCTATTCGCTGGGGCTCGGAGTACCCTTTCTGCTGACCGCCCTGTTTGCCGATGCGCTGACCTCAAGACTCAGAAACGTTCGCAGACTGGGCAAATTGCTGCACATCGGAGCCGGCGTCATCATGATCTTGATGGGGATCGCAATGATCACGGGCCAGATGTCGGCTTTCGCATTCTGGCTTCTCGAGAAATTTCCTGTGTTTGGGAGAATTGGATGAACGCGACAGACCGTGCCCGCGCGGAGAAGGTGTCCGGCAGTACCAGACCTTCGAGCGACGCAAATTCGATGTGGTCAATGCTGTTCCTGGCTTGGCTCGTGGCGCTCGTCGCCTCGCTCGGCGCCCTTTTCATCGGAGAGGTAATGGGGCAAACGCCCTGCGTGCTATGCTGGTATCAGCGCGCCTTCATGTTTCCTCTCGCGATTGTACTCGCCGTCGGCGCCCTCCGTTCGGATAGCGGGACATGGCGCTTTGGGCTACCGCTCGCCGTCGTCGGCAGTGGCATCGCCTTCTATCATTCGCTTCTCTACGCCGGCGTGCTGGCGGAAGCGCTGGAGCCCTGCGGGCAGGGACCGTCGTGCACCGATGCAGCGATGACCATCTTCGGCAGCATTCCCCTACCCTTTCTTTCCTTCATAGCCTTTGCAGCCATCGCCCTCCTTCTGTTTCTAACAACACGGGTCAAGAACTCATGAACAGACGAGCCGTCATCATCGCCACTGGAGTAGCGGCCGCCGCCGTCTTCGCGGGCGGGGCATATTTTTACTCGGAATCATCGATTGAAACCGCCCCTGCGCCAGTAACGGCCGAAAGCAGCCAATTCATTCGCCCGCATTCGCCAATCCTCGGGCCCGAGAGTGCCCGCGTGACGATCGTGGAATTCTTCGACCCGTCCTGCGAGGCGTGCCGCGCCTTCTACCCGACGGTGAAACAGATCATGGCCACCTACCCGGAGGACGTGCGTGTCGTCATTCGCTACACGCCGTTCCATCCTGCCTCCGAGGAAGCGGTCAGGATCCTGGAGGCCGCGCGCAGGCAGGACAAGTTCCAGCGGGTCATGGAATGGCTGCTGCAGAACCAGGAACAGTGGGGGGCGGACGGAAATCCGCAGGCGGCCCGCGCATGGGAACTCGCCGCGCAAGTGGGCCTCGATGTCACCAAAGCCAGGCAGGACGCGGTGACTGCCGAGGTCGACGCGGCAATCGCTCAGGACCTCGCAGACGTGAAAGCCGTCGGCATCAAGGGAACGCCGACCTTCTTCGTCAATGGAAAACCGCTGCCGTCGTTCGGACGCCAACAGCTCGAAGATCTGGTCAAGAGTGAAGTGGAAGCTGCAGGATAGGGCCTGAAGCACGCGGGAGCATTTCGAGATGACAAGCAAGCTACGCCTGGACATTCCGGTCCTGTTGCCTGAGGTCGATGACACCGCCGATGCTTGCGTCGCGCGGTTGACGTCTGACCTTCAGGCGCGACAAGGCGTCGAGAAGGTTCATGTCTTGGCGGCGGAAGGTGAAGAACCGGCCAAGCTGTGCCTCCATTTCGACCCTGAAGTCCTGCCGCTAACCAGGATTCGCGAGATCGCGCAGTCGGCCGGCGCGCAGATCACCGCTCGCTTCGGGCACCTGACGTGGAACGTCTCCGGCATAGGCCACGAACGCCGGGCCCGCACGGTTGCAGAAAAGCTGCGAACATTGAGCGGGATCATAGAAGCTGAGGCGAATGCCGCCGGGGTCGTTCATATCGAGTTCGATCGCCAGGCCCTGTCGGAAGAAACGATCGCCGCCTCGCTGCGCGAACTCGGCGTCACGCGGAAGACGGGCGCGTCACCCGGACACGATCATGCCGCTGGCGAAGAGCATGCGGAAGGTGACGGCCACGACCACGCGCATGGCGAGTTCCTTGGTCCGAACACTGAGCTGATATTCGCGCTCTCGAGCGGTGCATTGCTCGGGATCGGCTATGCCATCGAGAAACTGGTGACAGGCGCGCCGGAATGGCTGCCTACTGCCTGCTTCATCGCGGCCTACTTCTTCGGCGGCTTCTTCACCTTGCGCGAGGCGATCGACAATCTGCGCCTCAAGCGGTTCGAGATCGATACGCTGATGCTGGTCGCGGCGGCCGGCGCGGCGGCCCTTGGCGCCTTCGCGGAAGGCGCGCTGCTGCTATTCCTGTTCAGCCTCGGCCACGCGCTCGAACATTACGCCATGGGTCGCGCCAAACGTGCGATCGAGGCCCTGGCGGAGCTTGCGCCATCGATCGCGACCGTCAGGCGGGACGGCGAAACAAAGGAAATCCCGGTCGAGGAGCTCACCGTCGGCGACATCGTCATTGTGCGTCCGAACGAACGGCTGCCGGCCGACGGGTTCCTGATCAAAGGAAATTCCAGCATAAACCAGGCTCCCGTCACGGGAGAGAGCATTCCCGTCGACAAGCGCCCTGTCGCAGATGCGGCGGCCGCGAGGGCACGGCCGGATTCCGTGGACGGCGCGTCGCGTGCGTTCGCGGGAACGATAAACGGCTCCGGCGCGATCGAGATCGAGGTGACGCGCCGCTCGACCGAAACCACGCTCGCCAAGGTGGTCAAGATGGTCAGCGAGGCGGAGGCGCAGAAGTCGCCGACGCAACGCTTCACCGAGCGTTTCGAGAAGATTTTCGTGCCTGCGGTGCTGGCGCTTGCCGTCATCCTGCTGTTCGCCTGGGTGGTAATCGACGAGCCGTTCCGCGACAGCTTCTACCGGGCCATGGCGGTTCTGGTCGCTGCGAGCCCCTGTGCGCTGGCGATCGCGACGCCGAGCGCCGTGCTGTCGGGCGTCGCCCGCGCCGCGCGTGGCGGCGTGCTGGTCAAGGGCGGCGGCCCGCTCGAGAACCTCGGTTCGCTGACGGCTATCGCCTTCGACAAGACCGGGACGCTGACTGAAGGCAGGCCGCGCATCACCGACCTGGTCACAGCTAAAGGCGTTGCCGAACAGGATCTGCTGACGGTGACGATCGCCGTGGAGAGCCTGAGCGATCATCCGCTCGCGGAAGCGATTGTGCGCGACGGCAAGGACAAGCTCAACGGCAATGCCGTCGCCGCGGCGTCCGATCTCAAGAGCTTGACCGGCAAAGGTGTCACCGCAACGCTTGACGGCAAGACGGTGTGGATCGGCAAAGTCGAGATGTTCGGAGCGGATGGCATCCCGTCTCTCGGCAATGAGATGACCGAGGCCGTGGCGCAGCTTCGGGACGGCGGCCGGACGACCATGGTGGTCAGACACGGCGACCGCGATCTCGGCGTGATCGGCCTGATGGACACGCCGCGCGTCGCAGCGCGCGGCGCTTTGAAGGCGCTTCACGAGATCGGTATCACGCGCATGATCATGCTGTCCGGCGACAACCAGAAGGTTGCCGACGCGATCGCGAAGGATGTCGGACTGGACGAGGCCTGGGGTGACCTGATGCCCGAGGACAAGGTGGAGTCCGTCAAGAAGCTGCGGTCGGAAGGCAAGGTGGCGATGGTCGGCGACGGCGTCAACGATGCCCCAGCCATGGCAAACGCCACTGTCGGCATCGCGATGGGCGCGGCCGGTTCCGACGTTGCGCTGGAAACCGCGGACGTAGCCCTGATGGCCGACGATCTCGCCCACCTGCCGTTCGCGGTCGGATTGAGCCGCCAGACACGGTCGATCATCCGCCAGAACGTATTCGTCAGTCTGGGGGTCGTCGCAATACTGATCCCGTCGACGATTCTTGGACTGGGCATTGGTCCGGCCGTGGCCATGCACGAAGGCTCGACGCTTCTCGTCGTCTTCAACGCGTTGCGGCTCCTAGCCTATCGCGACCCGACCCCGAAGCGGGGCACCAAGACCGCATGAAGGCCATAGCCAAGACCAAGATCGATGCCGGGTCATCTTTCGATGGTTTGCTAGACTGCGTCATCATCGGTGGCTGGCCGGCTTGACGGCCGCATCTATCTCGTGCGCTTTCACCGACGACCGTCGTCAGCACGCCGGCGGCGGCCCAGGCCAGGATCGAGTCCGACATTGCATGGCCAGCCCAGGCGACAGCAGACCAGCCTGCCATCAGCACCGCGATCAGGAGCCAGAGAAGCGGCCTTTGCCCAATGCCGGGGGCAAAAAATGCGGGCGCTGGTTGCAGTTCATGGCGAACTCCTGATTGGCACTGGAGTGGTCTCGCGCGGTTCTTGTTGGTCCGATGCCGGCGTGTCAGTCGAAAAGACGGCGCAGGAAGGATCCGTGCGAACTATTTCGGCCGTGACCCCGGTCATCGTCGTAGCGGTGCCCATCGCCATGGCCGCGGCCGCGATCGTCCCTGTGGCCATGGTCCGAATCCCGGCGATGTTCGGCTTCCCGGGAATGACGTGAACGGCCATCGTCCGCATATCCGGAATTGGACCTCACACTCGCCTCGATGATCTTGTCGAGTTCGCCCCGGTCGAGCCAAACGCCGCGACATTGGGGGCAGTAGTCGATCTCGATGCCCTGGCGATCGCTCATCACAAGGTTGACCCGGCAGACCGGGCACTGCATTCCCAAAATACCGCTGCCCGAAGACGCTCTGTTTTCGACCATGTCGCTGAACCTTTCCACTCGAGGCGCCCTGATGCGCCATCGACGCCAAGATGGGTTCTTAAGCGGCTAGAGGGTCAAGAGGGTGCGACAAAATTGATCAGCAGCGACTGATGGAGGCGGGCGAATGATGTGGCGCGGCTACCCTGGTGCCCCGGCAAAGTTGGGCGACAGGGTTTCGATGATCCGGCATTCTGCAACCGTTCCGCATCGACACTGAGAGATCACCCGACCGAGCTCTCCCTGCAACGCCTTGAGGTCTGCGATCTTTCGTTCGACCTCCGCCAAGTGCTCCTTGGCGATCTCATCGACGGCTTCGCAGGATCTCGACCGGTCGTCGGCGAGGTCGAGAAGCACGCGTATCTGATCCAGCGAGAATCCAAGGTCGCGGGCACGACGGATGAAACTCAGCCGGTTCAGATCCGACGGCGCGTAGGAGCGATAGTTGCCCTCGGTGCGCGCGGGTTCCCGAAGCAAGCCGCTCTTCTCGTAGAAGCGGATGGTCTCGACCTTGGTGTTGGTCAATCTCGACAACGTGCCGATGGTCAGGTGTTTGTTCATCACGGGAAGTCCCTGTAGTCACTACGGGCTAGATAGGCGCAGCCACACTGTCTTGCCAGTGGCGAACAGAAGTTCGCCGCATCGCAAAATCCCTGTTGACCCTGTAGCGACTACAGACCCCACATTGCACATCATCGTTTGTTACAGGAGATCAAGATGTCGACATCTGCACCGGAAACCATCGAGTTCAAGATCGAGGGAATGGACTGCGGGCATTGCGTCCAAACCATCGAGAACGCAGTAGGCGCGCTGCCGGGGGTTGAGGCCGTCAAGGTTTCGCTCGCCGACAACAGCGCCATCGTCAGGCTCGACACTGCCAAGACGTCGCAGGCGGCCGTCTTCGAGGCGGTCGAGGACGCTGGATTCGACGTGCCGCGATGAACACGCTCGAGCTTCCGATTGGCGGCATGGACTGCGCCGCCTGCGCAAAGAAGGTCCAGCGGGCACTGAAGAAGCTTCCCGGTGTCGAGAATGTCGAGGTGCTTCTCAGTGCCGAGAAGGCGATCATCAACCTCGACCCCAAGGTCGTGACACGCGACATCTTGACCGCGACCGTGCACAAGGTCGGCTTCACGGTACCGGCGCCCAAGACGGACACGCCGTACTATGTCAAGGAAGGCAACGACCTGCAGCGACAGCTGTTCATGGCGCTGGGCATCCTGTTTGGCGTCATCCTCCTGCTGGTCGTCGGCGGCGAGGCGCTCGGACTGTTCGAAGCCGTGACCGAGATGGTCCCGCTGTGGGTCGGCACGCTCATCGTCGCCGTGTTCGGCGCCACCATCTTCATCGACGTGATCAAGTCGGCCCTGAGGTTAGAGGTCACGGCGCATACGCTGATGTCTGTCGGCGCCTTTGCCGCGCTTTTCACGGGCCAGTGGGACACGGCGGCGGTCGTTGTGTTCCTCATGCGCGTCGGCGTCTATATCGAACGCTTCACCAGCGAGAAGGCCCGCGGCCTGCTGCGCGAGTTGCAGGCGATGGCGCCAACCAAGGCGCGCGTGTTGCGCGATGGCGAGGAAGTCGAGATCGGCATCGAGCAGGTCGTGGTCGGCGACATCATCGTCGTTCGTCCCGGCGAGCGCGTTCCGGTCGATGGCGTCGTCATCGAGGGCCAGGCGACGCTCGACCAAGCCGCGATCACCGGCGAGAGCATGCCGGTTGAGGCGGAGAGCGGCGACAAGGTCTTCGCGGCCACCATAGCCAAGCTGGGGTACCTCAAGCTGCAGGCAGAGGGCGTAGGCCGAGACACTGCCTTCGGCCGGGCCGTCAAGATGGTCGAGGAAGCGGAGGCCAACCGCGGCGAGGTGCAGCGCATCGCCGACAAGTTCAGCGGCTGGTACCTGCCTTTCGTGGCGGGCATCGCGGTGCTGACCTATGTGCTCAGCGGCAACATACTGGCCGTGGTCGCGGTTCTCGTGGTCGCCTGCTCGTGTTCGTTCGCCCTGGCCACGCCTATCGCGATGATGGCGTCGATCGGAGCCGCTGCCAAGCGCGGCCTGCTCATCAAGGGCGGCAAGTATATCGAGGCGATCAAGGCAGCCGACGTCGTGCTGGTCGACAAGACCGGGACGCTGACCAGCGGAAAGCCACGCATCACCGATGTCGTGTCCCTGGACGGCACCGACGTGACCGAGATTGTCGCTCTTGCGGCCACGGCCGAGCGTCACTCCGAACATCCGTTGGCGGAGGCGGTACGCGTCGAGGCCCGCGAGCGCGGCGCCAGAATGGCCGAGCCTGACCGGTTCGAGGCCATCCCGGGCAAAGGCATCCGCGCCGTCATCGGCGGCCGCACGATCGAGATAGGCAACCGCCGCCTCATCCAGGTGGATGACGCCTACCCGGACGTCGCCCGCCTCGAATCCGAAGGCAAGACGCTGCTGATCCTGGCCATAGACGGTCGTCCGAGCGGCATTCTCGGCGCCATGGACACGCTGCGGCCGGAGGTCTCGACTGCGCTCGACGAAATCCGCAAGCTGGGCATCCAGAAGATCGAGCTGCTCACCGGCGACAACGAGCGCACCGCTGCCGCGATCGCCGGTCCCCTCGGGATTGGATTCCAGGCCAATCTCCTGCCCGAGGACAAGATCCGGGTCGTGCGGGAGATGCAGGCAAAGGGTCATCGCGTCGTCATGGTCGGCGACGGCGTCAACGACGCCCCTGCGCTCGCGCAGGCCGAAGTCGGCATCGCCATGGGTGGCGGCACGGACGTTGCAATGGAGGCGGCCCATATCGTGCTGATGCGCGAGGACTGGCAGCTTGTCGCGGATTGTTTCCGAATCGCGCACAGGACCATGGCGGTGGTGAAGATGAACATCGCCTTCACCGCGCTCTACAACTTCGCCGGACTTTCGCTGGCGGCGTTCGGGATCATTCCCCCGATCATCGCGGCATCCCTGCAAGCGGTTCCCGACATCGGAATCCTGGCGAATTCCTCCCGCCTGATCCGCCAACGGTGACCCGCGAACAATTCCGGCGCATCCTCACAGGATGCGCCGGAATTGCGTCTGCGCTCTGAGCGGGACGCCAAGAGATAGATTCCCCGTCCCCTTTTTGACAAGGATCGGGACAAAGATGCGGATGCCGGTCGCCCTCGCCCAAGCCGCTCCGCTCAAATGAGAGATAGAGGTATGTGGACCATCGGAGACCTGTCACGTCGCACCGGAGTCAAGATTCCGACGATCCGCTATTACGAGCAGACGGGGCTCTTGCCGATCGCCGAACGCTCCGGGGGCAACCAGCGGCGATATTCGGTGCGGGATCTGGAGCGACTGTCCTTCGTCAAGCATGCTCGCGAACTGGGCTTTGCGGTCGAGGCGATACGCGACCTGATCAACCTCAACGAAGAGCCTGACAGGCTTTGTGCCGACGCACACGCCATCGCGACCCAACAATTAGGGATCGTGCGCGATAAAATCGGAAAGCTGGGAGTGCTCGAGCAGGAACTGCAACGGATCGCGGCAACCACCCACGACGGTAACCGGGTCGTAGACTGCTCGGTAATCCGGGCGCTCGCCGATCATCATCTCTGCCGGTGCGACGACCACCGGCCGGCCTGAAGCAGGCAAGCTTAACGCAGCAATGGCCGGGCTGGGCCACCAGGATGGGCATAGGCAGCGCCGAGAGGCAGCCCAACCCGATGTGGCCAAGAGGCTGGTCCGGATCGAATGTGCCTTCGTTGTGAGACGACACCACGACCTAGGACAGACACGTTAGCCTTCATTCGCAAACGTCAACGATGTGTCATTTGCCGAACTTCAAGACGAGGTTCCTGATCTTCTCCAGGCGGATGTCGCGCGGCTCGTGCATATCGAGCACTCCCGCGCGTCCGCCCCTGGCGTCCACGAGAAATACGCCGGCCGTGTGCTCCATCGTGTAGTTGCCGCCCCCTGTTGGCACCTTTTGAGCCCTCGCGCCAAAGGCTCGTAGAACGGCTTCGGTTTGCTCTGGCGTGCCCCTCAGCGCAAGGATTCGACTGTCAAAGGCGCTCATGTACGTAGCGAGCATTTCTTGCGTGTCCCGCTTCGGATCGACGCTGATGAGCAGCACGTTGAACTTGTCTGCCTCCGGTCCAAGCTCCGCCATCAATTCGGTGAGTTCAAAGAGCGTGGTCGGACAGATGTCGGGACAATTGGTGAAGCCGAAAAACGCTAGGTAAGGCTTTCCGGTGAGCGTCTCGTTCGAAACGGTCTGACCCTGGTGCGAAATCAGCTGGAAGGCTCGGCTTGTCCTGGATGAAGTGCTGCCGGCCTGCAAAGACTCCTCAGCCAGCGGCGGCAGGCCCGCGATGTATGCAAATCCAGCGAACGCAGCCGGTGCGATCAAAAGGGCGAGCAATATTGAGGTATGCCTTGTCGTCATTTCTCGTTCATTGCGACACGTTCTAAAGCGTGAATTAGGTGCAGACTCCGGCTTCTAGACCCCGGAGTAGCTAGAGGGTCAACAAGGCCGGCGAGCAGTGCGACTCCTGTTCTGATGCCCTCCGTGGCACACGAGTTCTCTCGGCCTCACCCCACGAGCACGTCGCGCGACCTTTTGTCCAGTGCCAGCAATTGACCCTGAAGTCGCTACAGGGTCTATCGGGAAACGAAGATCCAGAGACGAGTTTCGTTCATGAAGACCCGGGCATTCGCAATTCTATCCATCGCCGCATCTCTCGTTGCCACCGCGGCCCTGTCCCATGATTTCCAGAGTGGGACGATCCGGGTCGATCACCCCTGGTCGCGAGCAACGCCGCCAGGCGCTCCGGTCGCCGGCGGATATCTGAAGATTGAAAATGCCGGAACCGAGCCCGATCGGCTTGTTTCGGTGGCGTCCGAAATTGCCGCGAGCACAGAGCTGCATGAATCGGTGGTGAAGGATGGCGTAGCAAGCATGCGCCCGCTGGGCGGTCCGCTGGAGGTGCCGGCGGGGCAGACTGTGGAAGTCGGCGCTGGCAATCACATCATGTTCGTGAAACCGGCGAGAACGCTGAAGAAGGGCGACGAATTCAAGGCAACGCTTGTCTTTGAGAAGGCCGGGCCGATCGAGGTGGTGTTTGTCGTCCAGGGGATGGGCAGCCGCGCACCTGAGGAAGCCTCGGAGCACGGTACGGGTCACGGCGCAGGACAATGAGCGTATTACGGATAGTCAGAGTTGCAACCTGGGCGGCAATTGCAACGATCGCTGCGGGGACTGCGGCCATCTATGTCCTGGGGCAAGGAAACGGCGGCATCGCAACGACGATATCGTCCGGCAAGGCTGCCATTGGCGGGCCTTTCTCGCTGGTATCTCACAAGGGCGAACGTGTTTCCGACGAGACGCTGCGCGGCAAGCCCTATCTGGCCTTCTTCGGCTTTACCAATTGCCCGGATATCTGCCCCACGACGCTTTTCGAGCTGTCGGAGATGATGGCGGAACTCGGAGCGGATGCGGACAAGTTCAACGTTCTGCTCATCACCGTCGATCCCGAGCGGGATTCTCAGGACTTGCTCGCGACGTATATGACCGCGTTCGATCCCCGGATAATAGCACTCAGAGGGACGCGCGAGGAGACCGACGCCGTCGTCAAATCCTTTGCAGCTGCGGCGATCAAGGTGCCCACGGACGGTGGCAACTACACCATGGAGCATACCGCGGGCGTCTATCTCATGGACGAGAACGGCGAGTATGCAGGTCTGATGCGCATGGATGAGCCGCGAGAACAGCGCATGCAGGCCCTACGAAACCTTGCAGCGAGCTAGTCTAGTTCCCCCGGTTCTTTGAAGTTCCGTCGATGACGTCACGATTGATCATCCTCATCGCCACGGCGGGGTTCGGCGTAATAGTGGGGCTGGGGACGGCCGTCTTGACCCAGGACTTTGATCCGCCGCTCGCTGGATGGGTGAGCGCGCGCGCCAGGACAGCCGCTCCGTAGCCGTCCAGACGCCAGCGCAACCTCCGGCGCCGACGTTCGACCCGCGGTTTCAGAGTTGCGTCCATTGCCATCAGGTGGGGCCGGTCGCCCGCAATTCCTCGGGCCCGGTGCTCAACGACCTGCTGGGACGCAAGACGGCCACCACCGACTATCCCTATTCCAAGGCGATGCGGAGTGAGATCACTTGAGACGAGCCGACGTTGCGCGCCTTTCTCAAGGCCCCGCAAAGCATCGTGCCTAGGACGCGGATGGCATTCGGCGGGATGGACGACAAGAAGATCGACGTGTTGATCGACTTCCTGAAATCCAACCCGCGATAGTGCCCGACCTGGCGTCGGGTTGCCGTCGCGTGGGCGCGGCGGCAGCCCGATTCAGGCCGGAAGGACTCAAGCTGATGAAGTCGCCCAATTCCAAGCTTGTCGCGACAGTCGCACAAGACCCATTTGCAATGGCGAAAAAAGCTGTCGATGTCGGGTATGATATGTTCCAGGGTGGTAAAGCTCCCGCGCAACCGGTCGTGATCCCCGTCCACACTGTGACACGCGCCAACGCGGACCAGTTCAAAGGCTGGTCCGAATAGGAGACAGAGACCAGAGATGGTGAATGCCGCAGATTCGGGGCAGAGGTCGAGCGGTTCGGCTGACCGTCCACGTCGGCAGTGTTGAGGCCAGCGCTCCATTTCGCGTCCGATGCCGGTTTACATCGTCACTCTGCATGCGAAGTGGACACGCACGTCGTTCTACGCCATAGCCCTCTTCCCTACTGGGGTGCCTTTACTTGATCAGGGATATCGGGACAGATCGAACTTGCCTGATCGGCACCTAAGCGAGTGAGAAACGGACACGAAAGCAATTCATTCGACGGCGAAAACTCCCGTCGAAACTCCGCTATTGCCGCCGTTTCCCCTACTCCCACTCCATCATCAACGAGATGGATTAGCGATTGATATTCAATATTCTTTTTCACAAGCAGAATCAAAAACACCGTCGTTTTTACCGTCAAATCTAACTATCGTCTATCATTGAGGAATTTTGGGCCGCCAAGCTCGGCATGCATGTCGCGTCTTGCATCATCTATCGGTAGCGGCAACATGTTGATAAGTAACTGATTTCTCTATCTTTGCCAAATTCGCTCATATGGGGTGCCCGATTTCGCTACATCATCAACAGGCTTATCAAGCCAAGTAGTCGATCCGTAACTATATGATATAAAAGAAGAATTTCTCTTCTTTGCTAACCTCTCCAACCGAAGAAAAATGACGGTAGATGGTTTTTGGCACCACTTCCTCACGATACCATGGACCTACCCCCTAGCCGGCAAGCGGTGCCGGGGTGCATGCGGCGCATCGAACCTGGGAGCAGGAAGGCGGAGGAGAAGTGCACGACGGTCTGTGTAATGCGACTGGTCATGGCGGCGGTCTCCGCGGGAGCGCGCCCATGCGTCTCCATATCGGTCCCCATCCGAACCGGAACGATGCCTGATGCTGCCAGTACGTCCGTGGCCAGCGCGGCGCTCATTCCAGCTCGAATGAAGCGACACGCCGCACCGCATTGGCACAAGGCGTTCGCTATCGACAATTCGGTGATGAATGGCGGGGCGCTGACACCGCGAAGCCAAAACGGCCAAATCAACGAGTTGTACAAATGGATGTTGATTAAGTTTTGAACGAGGCACGTGGCACGATTTATTTCTTCTTATTCCCGAGTGCAGGACAGACGGCCAGATTTAGTTATCGATATTTTGGAGATTTCAGGAAATAAAATCCAGCGCTCCTATCATTCGCGTGCCGCAGGCGCTATATGGGTTGGGTGGCGATCCTCACATCGACCGCGGAAAGACCCTCAAAGCATCGCATGAGATTTCGCCTGCTCCGCAGCCGCATGGTCATTCGGCATGCGGCAGGCGTTCTGGAACCCAGCTCGACGAATTCCCGGCCCAACGGGCCGTCTCGTACATGCCGATTTCCGTGTCTCGACATCCGTCGACGCGGGAGCAATCGGAACATCGATCAGAAAGGGTTGATACCATGGCCGTGCAGAGCGTGACGAAACGATCCTTCACTCAGCGTTGGGAAGCTACCAGCCGTCGAATCCGTGCTGTTCTTGTCCTGTGCCGGCGCGATCGTCGCCACTATGGTCGTCGGCTTCACTTGGGTGGCTGGGTGACCGGCGGCACATCACGCGCAACGGCGGCCACTGCGGGCGGCATCGCGCGTGGAGAGCTGGCGGCGGCCATATGCGTCGAAAGGTTCAACGCAGCGCCGGACGCGGCGGCAAAGCTCTCGGAGTTCAAGGCCCTGACTGACAGCTACAAAAAGCGGCAGTTCGTCGAAGCCGGCGGCTGGACGACGATGCCTGGGCAAACGACCTCGGACAGGCTCGCAGTCCAGGGTTGCGCCACCTCCCTTGCCGCGTAACAGGCGACGAGATGTCGCCGGTCGTCGGGACTTCTTTCCTGGCCACTCGGCGGGCCGACCACAACCAAGGAGTCCGACAATGAGCCCCCACGACAAGAAGACCGACCCGGCACCGTCCTCAAAAGAGTTCGAAGAAACCGAGGACAACCGCTTCGAACGCATTCGCAGGGCCGCGGCTGAAAGGCACAGGAAGGCGGATACCGATGGCACGCGCCGCCGCGCGCGACAGACGGCGGAGGACAATCGCCTGATCTGAGCACTCGGGCCGTCGGTGTCACGACTGGACGTTCGCGATCCAACAAAGCAAGGAAGCTGTCATGAAAAATCCGATCCTGCCTCAAATCTACCTGTATGACTTCAGAAGCCTCTTCGTCAGGGTTTCGGTCACGGCTGCAATCGCTTTCATTCTTTATTCCGTGCTGTTCGGGAGCCTATGACCGGCTTCCATTGGTCGCGTTTGCGATGAGTATTCGTCTGGGGATTTGACCGAGGCGGAATGCCGTACTGGTACCGGCCGGCGTGATGACGTGCTCGCGGGCGGCAGCGGTTTGCCATGGGCATATATAAGTCGACCTATTGCAGGCACACCGAACCAACAAACATGGCGGCGGCGGCTCCACGTGCCATTCCACGATCCGGAGCCTTGGTCTAGGAAACATCGCGATGGTTGTAAGCGGATGCGGCCGCGTGACCCGGATGCTTCTGCTCCCCTCCATCCTCGGCGATGTCCTTTATGTTGCGCCGAGGGTCACATACCGATCGCTGTCAAACAGCCAACGTGGTCGCGCATATAGCCTGGAGCGAGAGGTGGCTGGCTTTAAAGGCTAGCCGGTCTCTGCTCGCCGATAGGCATAACGCGGATCGTCCCTCAAACCCGTTCCGTCAGGAAATCCTGTTTGGCGGATCGAACATCCGCTGCTGGCATCAAGCCGGGAACAATCATGAAAAGTCGAGGCGAATGAACAGCAATCTTGCGCAGCTCCCGAAGGAACCGGCGGACCTGTTCACGAGGCCGTTAACGCGGTTCCTGCGCATCGAGGCTATGGCAGGCGCTATCCTGCTTGTGTGCACGATCGTCGCACTGGTTCTCTCCAACACGGCCTGGTCGACGCAGTTTCTCGGCTTCTGGGAAACCAAAGCGGGGTTTAGCGTAGGCGGGATGGAATTCGTCCGCTCGCTGAAGCACTGGATCAACGACGGCCTGATGACGCTGTTCTTCTTCGTCGTCGCCCTCGAGCTGAAGCGCGAGCTCGTGCTTGGCGAACTGCGAGACCCGCGACGGGCCGCCTTTCCCCTCGCGGCCGCTCTCGGCGGGATGGTGGTGCCGGCCGGCCTGTTTCTGCTGCTGGTGGGCGACGAGCCGGGCGCGAGCGGCTGGGGCACCGTCATGTCGACGGACACGGCATTTGTCATCGGCTGCCTGGCGATTCTGGGCGCCCGCCTTCCGCACAGCTTGCGCCTGTTCCTCCTGTCCCTCGCCATCTTCGACGACGTCGGTGCGATCCTGGTGGTGGCGATCGCTTACGGCGGGACCTTGAACTGGATCGCGCTCGCGCTGGTGGCGCTGGGGCTCGCCATCGTGGCCGGGATGGCGCGTCTCGGCTTCCGCAGCATTCCCGTCTACTTCGCGATGGGCGGGCTGATATGGCTCGCGCTCGACGCATCGGGCGTTCATGCCACGCTCTCGGGGGTGATCCTCGGATTGATGACGCCGGCCCGGAGCTGGGTAAGCGACAGCCGCCTGCACGCGATCTTCGACCGCGTCGTCGCGTATCCTCCCGGCGCCCGATGGGGCGGAAACACGTCCGCCCGCCAGGATCTCCGCCGCGCCGGCATTGCAGCCCGCGAAGCCCTGTCTCCCATAGAGCGACTGGAGGTATCGCTTCATCCCTGGGTGGCGTTCACGATCATGCCGCTGTTCGCCCTGGCCAACGCCGGCGTTCCGATCGGCGCAACAGGGTTCGTCCCCGCGCTCGCAACGTCCATTTTCGTGGCCTTCGTGATCGGAAAGCCGATCGGGATCGTTCTCTTCAGCTTCATAGCTGCCAGGATGCGTTTGGGCATCCGGCCGAGTGATTTGCCATGGAGCCTCCTGGCGGCCGGCAGCCTTTTGACCGGCATCGGCTTCACCATGGCGCTGTTCATCGCTGAACTCGCTTTCGATCCGGGCCTGCTGAATTCCGCAAAGCTCGGCATCCTTGCGGCCTCCGTCGTCTCAGCCGCAATGGGCTTTCTCGCGTTGGTCTGGCTGACCTCCCGCGGCAGTCAAAATGCAGGCTAGCTCCGCGGAGCGGCAAGGACCGGACAGGCTCGCATTCCGGGCGGCGCCTGTTCCGGCGATTTGATGAAACGAGAATTGTAAGGAAAACCGAAGAAGGGCATCGTCCGCGGCGACCGGAAGCAAAGCCTGGCGCGGAGCCGGTCAGGCCGCGACACCCAATTCAGCCAGCGTTCTTTGCAGGTCGCTGGTTCCGAGCGGCTTCCTGATGAACCGGCTGCCCGCCGGCATGTCCCCCGTGCTTGGACGCCTGTGGCCGGACACGACGATCAATTGGCATGGTGGCCAGCGGTTTCGAACCACAAAGGTCAAAGCGAGGCCGTCCATGGTTCCCGGCATGTCCACATCCGTCACCACTGTCGTGACGGCGGGTTCGGACTCCAGGATCGCAATCGCCTCGTCGGCATTTGCCGCTTCAAGAACGGAATAGCCAAGCTCCTCAAGCATATCCGCCAGATCCATGCGGATAAGGGGCTCGTCCTCGACGATCAGTATCTTGGCTGCGGGGTGGGAGGTCACTGAGGGGCTCCATGGATGCAGAAATGCATCCAAGCCCCCGTGCATCGGGGAATGGCAGCTCGCTGCAAGCAAGGGAAACCGCGCTTCTGTCCCTTTTGTTCCCTATGTACGTCGACTTTTGACCCCGCTATGGCGCGGGCATGTCGAATACAAACCGCGTCACGCCTGCGCCGGACGTCGCGGTCAACGTTCCGCCATGGGCCCTGGCGATCTCCGAGGCAATGAACAGCCCCAGGCCCAGCCCCTCGCCGTTGCGGTCACCTTCGCCTCTCGCGAACGGCTCGAAGAGCGTTGCCAGGGTTTCCGTCGGGACTGGTGCGCCGCCGTTCTCGACGGCGAGATCGAAGCCGGCCTTGTTCGCTTTCGCAGACACTCGGACCGGCTTGTCGGTATCGCCATAGCTCAGGGCGTTGCCGATCAGATTGGACAGAAGCTGGGCGACGCGTCCGTGGTCCACCGGCACGGCTTCATCGAGCGAGAACTCGGCAACGATCGACCGGTCCGGATGCGCGGCCCGCAGTTCGTCGACAACCTGATCGAGCGTCCGCTCGAGAAGATGGACATCCGCCTCCAGGTCGAGCGTCAGCCCGCCTCCCAATCGCGATCGCGAAAGTCCGCGATGTTGTCGACCAAGCCGCGCATGCGCAGCAGGCTTCCCTGCATCAGCAGCAGGATGCGTCTGCTGTCGGGTTCCGCCTCGTGCTTGCGCATCAGCATCTTGGTGCCGGAGACGAGGGACGCGAGCGGATTGCGCAGATCGTGTCCGAGCACGGCGATGAACTTTTCACGCATCGCGCCGAACGCGCGCTCCTTGGCGAGCAGCTGCTCGCTGATGGCGATCTGATCGATGGAGTCCAAGTGAGCGGCGATCAGCTCGGCGAAGAGCCTGAACATGCCGACGATCTCCGGGTCCTTCAGCCGGGCCGGCTTGGGATCGATGGCGCACAGCGTCCCGAAGAACGACCCGTCCTTGCGTACGATCGGCATGGAGATGTAGCTCTGAAAGCCGTACATCGCCGGCGTCGGGTGGCCGCAGAATACCGGGTCATCGGCAACCTTGTTGATGATGACCGGCTCCCCGCTTTGCCGGATCTCATGGCAGATGGTGGTTTCGACCTGAAGCTCGCCGCCGGGCTGGAGCCCGAACGCGATGTGGTCGAGGACGCTGCAGGCGATCCATCGGCTGTCGGTGACGCGCGCGACAGCGGCGAATCCCATCCCCGTCGTGCGGCACACCACGTCGAGAATGGTGGGCACGGAGTCGATCTTCCCGATGGCATCGATATCCGCCTGATAGTCGCTTTTCAAATCCGGGCTTCCAATGAGGACGTGGCGGAGACGCTCCACACCAGTTGCGGGGCAAGGCAACCTCCAGTGCCATGTTTTCGTCCGTTCATAATGCGCCAGCGACGGATAGGTCGCAATTGGCAACGCAGCTGGACCAAGGAAACGGACGGGCTTTCGCAGATCCTGCAATCCCTTGTCGCCTTTCCCGTGAGAAGGACTATGGTGCCTGCTCACGGTTCGCCGCTTCGGCCGGCCGCAACGCCCGTGCACAGCATGGGCCAGCAGGGAGACTCGGTGCAGGTACTCGTGCGCGACAACAATATCGAACAGGCCCTCCGGGTTCTGAAGAAGAAGATGCAGCGGGAAGGCGTCTTCCGCGAGATGAAGGCCCGCAGGGCCTATGAGAAGCCGTCCGAGAGGAAGACCAGGCAACGAGCGGAAGCCGTGAGAAGAGCGCACAAGCTGGCCAGAAAGCGCGCGCAACGAGAAGGCCTGCTGCCTCAGACGAAGAGAAAAGCCCCTCTGTCGCGCCGGTCCGCACCGGGCGCGCAACAGGCTGCCGGCGGTGGAGGCGGCTTCAGAACGCCGTCCGAATGAGCGGCGGGCGGGCGACATGATGACGTCGACCTACGTGGCTCAAATCGCAAGGACTTCCGACGAGGGAGCTCAGGCGCGCGGCGAAGCTCAACTTTGAAAACAGCGGCAAGGCAGCCGCCAGCCTTCCGGGCCCCTGGTCCCAGCGATTCTGGACGGAAATCGTCGCCTGCCGCCTCGCGTACAGACGAACGACCGGCCTCGATATCGAGAAGGTCATCGGCAATTGAACGGAAGCGTCGGCGACGCCTTTGGTCGCCGACTGCTGAACCGCGTTCATGCGACGTCGCATCAGCGTGACGGATCGTTGTTGCCGCCTGTTTGGCCAGGCATGCGGAAGTTCCGGCTCTCGATATCGATCCTCTGCCCGCAGCCGGGGCATTCGATCTGTGTGTGCTTGCGAACCCAGCCGATGCTTTTCCTTATCTCATACTCGCAGGCAGGACAGATGACACCGATCTCGTCGTCTTCGTAACTGCTACCCGACAATGGATTCATCCTTCGCCTGGCGGAGGGAAGCGTGGCTCGAGGCTTGCAAAATCGAGTTCAGCCACAGCCACCGTTTCTGTCGCGCGACGACACATCATCGCGCCCTGCTCCGCTCCGAGTCCGCCAGCGCGGATCGCCAGCCCTTCGATAGCGGGCGAAAGCCGGATGAGCGCCCCGGATCGGTGGCGGTGACAATTGATGCTGACAGGTCGAGCATGTCGACGCAAGGCCCGCCAAGCGCTTGAAGCGAGCGAAATCGAAAGAGCGCCAGCGAAGACGAAAAAGCGGTACAAAGGCCGGAGGGACGGCCATCTCCGTCATCGGCGCTGCGGACCTAACTTGAGAAAAAGCAAACTGAATCCGGCCGTCGCTGCTGTCCAGGAGGCAATGTATATTTTCGCCTACGCCTTGTTTCGAACACCGTCATGGCCTAGATTTGGAATATCGATCTTGCTTGTTGAAATTTGTTTCCGGCGCAAAATGCGCCATCGGGGATCTTCCTCTCTCAAAATCGATCTGAACCATTTGCTTGGCGTGCTGCCCGGCAAGCAATCTTCTATGACCGATTGAAAGGAAATCGTCATGAATACTGGAACCGTTAAGTTCTTCAATTCGACCAAGGGCTTTGGCTTCATAGAGCAGGGTAACGGTCAGCCGGACGTCTTCGTCCATGTATCGGCCGTCGAGCGGGCGGGCATGCGTTCCCTCGTCGAGGGCCAGAAGCTCAGCTTCGACCTCGTGAAGGACAACCGCAACGGCAAGAGCGCAGCCGAGAACCTTCAGGCCGCGTAACGGGACTGCGCTTCTGGCCTTTGACCACGGATGTACTGGCACTGATCATCGAGGCGCATAGGAGAGGCCGGGTTCGCCCGGCCTTTTTGCTTTCTTAGTGCGGAGGCGGATATGAGCAGATCCATCACAGAGCACGCCATGTTCAGGCCCAGGGCGTCGAAGGCCGAGACCAAGGCCGACATCACAGACCATGCGGCCCGCGCGATCATCGGCGATGAAGCGGCGCGCCGCGAGGCAAAGACTGCGAAGCTCCGCCAGGCGCGGCTGGAGAACGAGGCGAAACAGACCACCGTTCCGGCCCCAGCCAAGCTGCGCCCGAAGAAGGCTGCATCGGCACGTCAAGAAAAGTTCTCCGCATGAGGGAACACCCTCGCCGGGAGCGAATATCCTCGCGTGGGGTGTCGTATGCTGATAGGGTCCGATCGTCGGTAGCTTCGTTCAGGGCGCTGCCGGTTGAGGGCGGCCATCGTGCCCTTGCCCCCGACCGCGAAAGGAGGACGTCCTGTCTTCCGCTTCCCAACATCAGCACTACCTGACACCCGCCGACATGGGCATGATCATGAGCGCTCGCGCGAAGAACGGATCGTTCCCGGCAGTCTCGACGCCGAGCGCCTGGCCGCCCTGCTGGTCAGGGAATTGCAATACGGCGTCTGCTGCGAGGCCGACCTTCTCGCGGCTTTCACGGCAGGCGGCATTGTGCTGCTGAGCGCGCCGGTCGGACCAGCTCATCGGCAATGCACAGGTGGGAAACCGACGGCGGCACCCTTTCCCATTGATTATCCGTCGTCCGTCCGAGGACCCTCTCCTATGCGCTATCTCGCCCGCCTGAACGCCGACCCGACCGCTTGGCTGCTAATCCTTCTGATCGGCAGCGTTGTCGGCACGCTTCTATATGTCGTCCTGACGAGCATCACCTTTTAGGCAGTCTTCATTGCCGAGCACGGAAACCGGATGAGCAACGTTGTCACCCTGCATGGCGACAAGCGCTGGAAGGCGATCATCGAATATCGCACCGACGAAGGCCCGAAGAGCATCGAGCATTATTTCGAGGAAATCTCGGACCTTCATTTGATCATCGAGCACGGTCCCGACTGGAACTTCCTGATCCGCTGCACGGTCACGCTGAACCGTCCCGACGAGGGAGAGGAACAGAACAGCGTGGAGAAGGCGCTGCGCGAGGAACGCTCCCGCTGATAGATTTGTGCGGGGTGTTGTGTTGCACGATCACGACCGCGTCGCGCCGTTCGGTGAGAAACTACAAGCGGCGCCCTCTCGATCCTCTGATGGATGTAGTTTCTTCGAACGATTAGTTCGCATGAGCGGCAGGCCGAGCCGGTCGACATGGCACTCAAAAAGCTGTTCCCGGTCAGTTGCCGTCGGACACGCGGTATTTCAGAACGCACATCAATTTGGTGCGTCGCAGCAACGATCGCGCTGCAGGGGCGTTCTGCATGGCATAGGGACGATTTCAGGCCTGGTCCGAGGGCGTCGCTTGAAATCATGAGATGATCATGGGGACCGGGGGGCTTTCGGCGGTAAAGATGAGACTGGCGATCCACCACAGGACGACCTATCGCTACGCACGTCCTGTCGTGCTCCAGCCGCACCGCATGATCCTGCGCCCGCGCGGCAGCCATGACATCACCCTCTTGTCGAGTTCGCTATCTTGCACGCCCGTCGCGGATCTCGAGTGGACGCAGGACGTCTTCGGCAATTTGATCGCAACCGGCATCTTCTCTCAGCCAGCCGCCGAGCTGGCCATCACAAGCGAGTTCACGGTCGAGCAGTCGGCGGTGGCGTGGCCGGTATTCCGGATCGGTCCCGAGGCGCATTCCTTCCCGTTCACCTATTCCTCCGACGATATGGCCCATCTGGGCGTGCTTCGCATTCCGGAACACGATGATCACGAGGGACGGATGGGCGAGTGGGCGCGCGCGTTTGTCCGGGGCGCGTCGACCGACACGCTTTCACTGCTGAAAGACCTCAATGCCGGCATCCTCGGCTCGGTGGCCTATCGCGTGCGTGACGAGGAGGGGACGCAGACCCCGCTGGAAACGCTGGCGCTGGCGAGCGGCTCATGCCGGGACATTGCCGCGCTGTTCATCGAGGCGGTTCGTCATCTCGGCGTCGGCGCCCGCGCCGTCTCGGGCTATCTGTTCGATGCGCAGCAAAGCGTCGACGACCCCGGATCGACCCATGCTTGGGCGGAGGTCTATCTTCCTGGCGCAGGATGGATCGCCTTCGATCCGACGCATCGCCGCCTCGGCGGCGCCAACCTCATCCCGGTAGCGGTCGCCCGCAGCAATCGCCAGATCATGCCGATCGTCGGCGGCTATATCGGCGCGCCAGGGGATTTCCTCGCCATGGATGTCGCTGTGAGGGTCAGGCCGGTCTCATAGCGGCTGCACTACCGGCTTGCGACAGATGCGGGCTTTCAAAACCCAGCTTCTGCAGGCCGGATTGCACTTCCGGCGCACTCATGAATAGGCTCCAGAGCAAGCCGCTGCGAAAATTCTCGGTCATTATGATGATCGGTCCCTGGTTGATCGCCAGATAGGTGCGTGCATACCAGTTATGGCTTTCACAGAAGGCATCCACCAAGCCGAACCGACCCCAAATGCGATGCTTGGGCTTCGTCAGGAAATAGCGCAGCGCGCGCATCGCCTCCTCTGGCGTATAAGGAAAGCTCGCAAGCGCGGCGCTCGGCGTGATCACGCCGGTGTCCTTGCCGGGCGCGTGCGCGACGTACCCCCTCGGGCCGTGGCTGGACGTAAGCCCCCAGCAGTCCGGCCCATATCCCGCGTGGCCATGCGGATTGGCGACGCAGTGCTCGTAGTTGATGCGGGTATGGCGAACATTCTGCTGCCAGTAATCGGCATGGCGGTCTGAGAGTCCTCGCGGGTCGAGGCCGCAGAAGGAATAGTGGGCGATGAACAGCGGGCCGCCGTGATCCATGCCGAGTGGAAGCTCGATGCCATGATAGCTTCGCCCGTTGCGAAAGCCCGGCCCTGACGCGAACCCTTCGTGATAGACGTCGGCGTCGATCGTATGTTCCGGCGCGCCGGCGGCAAGCACGTAAGCCAGCAGGCCCTCGTTCCAGCCGGCGATCTCTCGGTTCATCGCCCAGCCATGGCCGGGGCTCCAGTGCCAGTAGAGGTGATTTCCTCCATCCCGCCTGTACCAGTCCCACTCCGCTTCGAGCCAGAGCCGGTCGATCCTATGACGAAGGTCCCGTTCGGCGGGTCCCCGTCGAAATACTGGCGGGCGCAGAGAAGCCCCTGGAACAAGAGAGCGCTTTCCACCACGTCGCCGCCATCGTCCTTGCGGTTGAAGGGAATGGTCGCTCCGGTCCGCCCGTTGATGAAATGCGGAAATAGGCCGTGGTATCGTGGTGTCCGTTCCAGGCATGACAGCATCGTGCCGAGCCGGCTCACGGCATCGTCGCGCGATATCCAGCCGCGCTCGACGCCCACGACGACCGCCATGATGCCGAAACCCGAGCCGCCTATGGCGACGAGGTCGTTGTCGGGGTCGCCGGTCGTCTTCTGACGATCGCGGGCAAGCCCGCTTATGGGATGCGCGCCCTCCCAGAAGAAGCGAAGTGTCTGCCTCTGGACCAGATCGAGGATCTCGTCATCGGCTTCAGAAAACTGCGGGGCAAAGGCATCCATTTGCGGGCTCATGAGAAGATCAACAGGCGACGTGGCTGCGATCGGCCAGAACGCAGATCGCAGCCATGTTGTAGCCCGCACTGTCGCTCCATACGCATCGAACGAACAGCTCTTCATCGTTGGGCGACCGGACCTTTTTGGTCTTCGCTCTCGTTCCATTCTTTTCAGCATCTTCAAGACTATAGGAACCGGATGCCGGCTGTTTCATTGAGAGAGACGCGTAATGCGCAACTCTCCTCTCAAAGGAATTTCCATGGCCAAGAGCGCTAGACCGTCGTCGGGCACGCCCGCGACGATCCATGACCAGAAACTTGAGCGCGGCAATGGCGGCGAGATGCACCAGATCGCGGAAGGCGATGCTCCTGTCTTGACGACGGCCCAGGGTGTTCCGGTTGCCGACGACCAGAACACCTTAAAGATAGGCGAGCGCGGGCCGTCGCTGATCGAAGATTTTCATTTTCGCGAAAAGATCTTCCATTTCGACCACGAACGTATTCCCGAACGCGTTGTGCATGCGCGCGGCTACGGCGCGCACGGTTATTTCGAGACCTACGAATCGCTGGCGAAGTACACGCGCGCCGACATCTTCCAACGCGCCGGCGAGAAGACCCCGGCCTTCGTGCGATTCTCGACGGTGGCCGGCAGTGAAGGGTCGGCAGACCTCGCCCGCGACGTGCGCGGCTTCGCTGTCAAGCTCTACACGAAGGAAGGCAACTGGGACATCGTCGGCAACAACATCCCAGTTTTCTTTATCCAGGATGCCATCAAGTTTCCCGACATCATTCACTCGGTAAAGCCGGAGCCCGACCGGGGCTTTCCGCAGGCCGCGTCCGCCCACGACACTTTCTGGGACTTCATCTCGCTGACGCCGGAATCCATGCACATGATCATGTGGGTCATGTCCGATCGGGCGATCCCCCGCTCCTTCCGCTTTATGGAAGGTTTCGGCGTGCACACGTTCCGCTTCCTCAATGCGAAGGATGAGTCCACCTTCGTCAAGTTCCACTGGAAGCCCAAGCTCGGCCTGCAGTCGGTGGTGTGGAACGAGGCCATCAAGATCAATGGGGCCGATCCTGATTTCCATCGCCGCGATCTCTGGGATGCGATCCAGTCTGGCAATTTTCCGGAATGGGAATTGCGGGTCCAGCTCTTCGATCAGGACTTCGCCGACAGTTTCGACTTCGACGTGCTCGATCCGACCAAGCTCATTCCCGAGGAGGTGATCGCGCCGATCGCGGTGGGCCGCTTGGTTCTCGACCGCATGCCGGACAACTTCTTTGCCGAGACAGAGCAGGTCGCGTTCATGACGCAAAACGTGCCGCCCGGCGTCGACTTCTCCAACGATCCTCTGCTTCAAGGTCGCAACTTCTCCTATCTCGACACGCAAATCAAACGGCTCGGCTCGACCAATTTCACGCACCTTCCGATCAACGCGCCGAAATGCCCGTTCCACCATTTCCAGCAGGACGGACATATGGCGATGCGCAATCCGGTTGGGCGGGTGAACTACCAGCCGAACTCGTTCGGCGAAGGTCCAAGGGAATCACCACAGCGCGGGTTCCGGTCGTTTCCCGAAGCCATGGATGGCCAGAAGGTCCGGCTGCGCGCGGCAAGCTTTGCCGATCACTACAGCCAGGCGCGCCAGTTCTTCAACAGCCAAGCCGCGCCAGAGCAGAAACATATCGGCATGGCGCTGACCTTCGAATTGAGCAAGGTCGAGACGCCTGTCATCCGCGAACGGATGATCTCACATCTCCTCAACATCGACGAAGGACTGGCCGAAACGGTCGCCGACAAACTTGGCATCAAGGAACTGCCCAAGCCGGCGGACGCGGCAGTTGCGCCACGCGACGATCTTGAACCGTCACCGGCGCTCAGCATACTCGCGAACGGACCGGATAGTTTCGCGGGCAGGAAGGTCGGCGTGCTGGTCAGCCCTGGCGCTGACGCGTCGCTCCTGAAGAAGCTCCGGACCGCAATTGAGAAGGAAGGCGCGACGGTGGAGGTCATCGCCCCCAAGGTCGGCGGCGTCGAAGCGGCGGACGGAACTATGATCGCCGCCAAGCACATGATCGACGGCGGTCCGTCGGTCCTGTTCGACGCGGTGGCGTTGGTCCTTTCCGAGGAAGGTGCGGAGCGCCTCACTGGCGAAGCCGCCGCGCGCGACTTCGTTGCTGATGCCTTTGCCCATTGCAAGTTCATCGCGTTTACGCCGGGCGCCGCGCCCCTGCTGCGGAAGGCCGGCGTGGATCCGGACGCCGATGAAGGGCTGATCGGTCTCGGCGATGCGAAGGCGATCGCCGGGTTCATCGAGTCCTGCCGAAAGCTCCGTCTCTGGTCTCGAGAGACGGCGGTTAAGCTGTAGTACGGTTTGTGCCGGCACGACGAAGGAGCCAGCCACGGCTGGCTCCTTCATTAAGACGCACATTCCGATACGGGCGAGGCTATCAGCGCATCAGCCCGGCGGTCCTCAGGGCGTCCTCGATAATCTTCTGCACACCTGACGCTGGTGACACCTCCCGCTTCTTAGCCGTCGACACCTCCGGAGATCGCGCCGGTATCCTTGGTCCGGCATTGGGACGGGAACCGATGGGCGGCGGGGTATATACGACTATGTCCCGCCGCTTCGACCCTGCAGAAGGCCGTGCCTCCCCGTCCGCGATCCCCCAGAACCGCGCGATCTCCTGCGTCGAGGAGATGCCGACATCGAGCATGTAGGGTCCCGGCGTTCCGTAGCCGTTCTTGTCGATTGGCGTGCCATGGCCCATCCCGGCAATAATGTTGACCTCTAGGACGACCTCCCCACTGACATTGCACCAGGACTGCCGTGTGCTTTTGCCCTCAGTGCGGGCATGTGTCGGCGCGCTGTCGAGTTGGTGGACGCCGCGCCACTGGCTGGCGATCGCGTCGGCATTGGAAGCCGCGACAGTCTGGTCGCTTATCCCTTGCCAGATCGAAACCCTGGGCCACGCTCCTCGATGAGACGACGCCTCACGCAGCATGCGCCGTAACTCCGCGTCCGACGGCCCGCCATGGCCTCGCATGCGGTCAAAGGCTTCCGGAACTGTCCCCGCGCTGCCATAGGCGAGCCCCGCGATAATTGCGCCGCCGGCGAAGACATCAGGATAGGATGCAAGCATCGCCGCGGCCATGGCGCCACCGGCCGAGAGGCCGGTGATGAAGATTCGTTTCCGGTCAAGCCCATGCGCCTTGACCATCGCCTCGATCATCTGTCGTATCGAAAGCGCCTCGCCGGCATCCCGCTTCACATCGGCAGGCTGGAACCAGTTGAAGCAGAGATTTGGATTGTTGGTTCGCTGCTGCTCGGGATAGAGCAGTACGAAGCCGGCATCATCGGCAAGCTGCGACCAGCCCGAATGATGGTCGTATCCTGCCGCACTCTGTGTGCAGCCATGGAGGACAACCACAAGCGGCGCACCTTCCGGCAGGTCGTCAGGAAGATAGAATTTCGCTGTCAAAGCGCCCGGGTTGGAGCCGAAGCGGGCTAGCGCCGAAAGACGGTCGGGCGCGCCGAGGTGCACAGGAGAGGCTGCGTTTCGGGCCTTCAGCTCGGCAAGCCGCGCGATCGTGTCAGAGATTTTTCGCAAGTGGGCCGTCCTTGTTGTGACGCCCGGAATTGGACGGCAGTGGGTGCAACGCATGCGCAGCAATATCGTTGCTGCACTGCACAATAACAAGAGAAGGGCTCAAATGGGATCGATTTCTGACTTCAAGCTATGAGTTTGCCGGCCGCGTCCACCAGCTTCCTCACCATGCCAGCGCGTCCGAAGGCATACAGTTTCCGGTCACTATCATCCCGGCCGGCAATCATCGTCGAAATGATCTCCGACGCGATCTGCGAGAATGTGATTCCGTTGCCGCCATATCCCTGGACGGCGAAGATGCCGGGATGACCGGGCAGCTCGCCGATATAGGGCAGGCCGGTCGTCGTGGTGCCAAAACATCCGGTCCAGGCGAATTCGGCCGTGGCATCCAGTTGCGGAAACAGATTCTTGAGCTTGGTGGAAATCGTCCGCGTCTTGGCTGCGAGCAGGCTGTCCCGTTTAGCCTCGTCGACGAAATCCTCGTCCTCGCCGCCGCAGATCACCCGTCCGTCGGCGGTCGCGCGCATGTAGAGATAGGGATCGGACGCCTCCCAGACGAAAGCCGCGCCGGGCCAAAGCGCACTCTTCTGCGGCTTCGTTGCGATGGCGTAGGTGGAAATGACGGAATGGGTGTCGGAGGGCACGATGTCCAAGAGCTCGTATCCCGTTGCCAGCACAACCTGTCTGGCGGAGATCACCGACCCGACCTTGGTTTCCGCGCGAATGCCGGTCGGCCCGGTGGCAAGGCCTGCGACCTCGACCGGAGAATAGAAGCGAGCCTTTCGTCCGAGCGCCTTGCCGAGAAGACCGGCGGTGAGCTTGCGCGGATCGAAGGCCAGATTGTCGTGGCTGAGGATCGCACCCTTGCGGTCGATGCCGAACTTCTCCTTGAGAACAGCGGGCGCCAGATAGGTCGCGCGTATTCCGGCGCTGGACCTGGCCTCCGCCTCCAGCCGCAATTCTCCGGGATCGAGAGCGTTCCCCGCAAGATACAAGGATTGAGTTCCAGTCATGTCGCAGGCGATACCGAGTTCACCGATGCGACCCCGCAGATTGGTCACTGCCAACCGTGACCGTCTCCAGGCCTGTTCGGCGTCGGATCGTCCGATCTTCCGGCTGAGTTCAGAGAGCGGTTGGTCGATCTCGAACTGCACCAACGCGGTGGTTGCGGGCGTCGAGCCGAGCATGCTGCCACGGCGATCGACGCCAATGACAGCAAGACCCTGGGCGGAGAGCGCCTCGACCAGCATTGCGCCGCTGATGCCGAGCCCTACAACCAGCACGTCGCACGAAACGTCCCGCGTCAGCTTTTGCGTCGGTATGCGGGGAGCGCGGTAGGCCTCCCAGACAGGAACGCCGGTCCGTAGGTCGAGCTTGCGCGTCATGGCAATCGCCAGTGTATGGGAGAAAACATGAACCCCGGCGAATGATCACCGGGGTCCATCGAAGATGGTTGCGGGCCGACCATGCCGAGCAAGGCAACCGAGAACCGGCTATCGCGATGTCGTCACGTAGGCGATCTCGTCATCGTCACGCTGCCTGCCGCCGAGCGCGGCGGCGGCACTGGCGATGAAGGCGCCAATCAGCAACGACAGCGCGCCGACCAGCGCGAACGTCGCTCCGGCCTTGCGTGCGGTGTCGGCAGCTTCCTGCGCGGTGACCTTGGCCTGCTCGACCTGGGCCAGGACGGCATCGACGCGCGCGGTGGCATCGTCCTGAGACAATCCCGTTCGGGCTGCTACGAGTTGACCAAGATAGACCTTGTCGTCCGCCGACATTTCTCCCGCTGCCGCGCTGGCGATGAGGATCCGCGAGGCCTGCGCGGCCGCGGCCGTATCACCCTCCGCTCCCGGCGCCGCCAGCCTTGCAGCATCGACGGGACGGAACAGGGAGTCGACGAAATAGGAGGTGGCATCGGTTCCACCACGGTCTCCGGCATTTGCGGATGCTCCCGCCGATGCGCCCATCGCAGCCCCGGAGGCCACTGTGGAAGCAGCCTGAACGCCTGTGCCGATCGCCGATGCCAGGGCCGAGCCCAGCACGAAGACCACGAGCAACGTGGCAAGCGCCCAGGCCATGAAGCCGTGCGCGGTGTCGCGGAAGAAGGTCTCGTCGGTATGGATGCCGACCCATTTCGTGCGAAGACGCCCGGTCAGATAGCCTCCGAGCCCGGACGAGAGCCACTGCACGATGACGAGCCAGATGGCAGTCGACACCGCGAAGGTTGTGACGCTGGCACCCGTGCTGGACCACGGTGAAACCATGGTGAGGCCGAGGCCGGAGCCAAGAAGCATCAAGATGAAGGTGAGCGTGGCGGCCGCGAAGGAGCCGGCAATGATAGCTCCCCAGCTGACGGCCGATGAGGACGACTCGACCGGTGCGGCCACGTCGGTGGCCAGGATGGTTGAAGCCATGATTGTCCTCCTATCGCATGAACAGAGCGAGAAGGATGATGATCGGAATTGGAACCCCGAGCAGCCAGAGCAGAATGCCGCGACCCATAATTGTCTCCTGTCGGATAGATGAGAGCTGAAAGAAACCAGCCACCGCGGCGGCGCCGGGTGGCTGAATGTGGGTCAGGCGGCCTTGGCCATCTCGTTGGCGGATGCGTCCGCAAGGCCGGTCAACGCCTTGTCGGTCACCGTTTCCTCGCCGAGCGTCTGGTCGAGCAGCTTGGAGGCCTCTGCCATGCCGAGGACCTCGGCCCAGCGTTTGAGTGTGCCGTAACGCGTGATCTCGTAGTGCTCGACCGCCTGGGCCGACGAGATGAGACCGGCATCGATCGCTGCCGTGCCCTTGAAGGTTTCGATGATCTCCTCGCCCTCGGAGATGATGCCTTCGATGGCGTCGCAGGTTTTGCCCTGCGGCCGCTTGCCCATCAGTTCGAAGATCTGCTGCAGGCGATCGACGTGGCCCTCGGTCTCGTCCTTGTGCTTCTCGAACGCCGCCTTGAGTTCCGGCGATGATGCCGCGCGCGCCATCTTGGGAAGAGCCTTCAGGATCTTCCGTTCTGCGTAATAGATGTCCTTGAGCGTGTCGTGGAAGAGATCTTCCAGCGTCTTTTCTTTTGCCATGGGAGTTTTCCTTCGGTGCGCATCTTGTATGCGCTGCCATTCACGGGGTCGTGAAATGCATCACATACAGCGTCCCGCAGGCGGAAAGGTTCCAAATGCCCCCTCAGGAAGCTTTGTGGTTCGGGACCGGTGGCCACCCCGTCGCCTCACCGTCATATCTGGGCATAGGAGACCGGATACATCGGATATGGCCGAAAGGCAGCCGGTTCATCAGAAAGCCGCTCACGACAGATGACCATCACAGAACGCTCGCCGAACTGACTTCGGAATCTAAAGATCGCTTTTCCGAGAGCCGCTTCAGAGCGCTCTCGCCGCACCGCGAACTCCATCGTCGAAAAGGACCGTCAGCCTGGTACCAAACGGGCGATTTCCTCTACTTGCAGCGAGCTGCCATTCCCGATGCGCGGAGGCTTGGATGCAATTCTGCATCATATGGAGCTCAGTGACCTCCCGCCCCCTGCAGCCAAGATACTCGTTGTCGAGGATGAGCCTCTCATCCGGATGGATCTGGTGGCATCGCTAGAAGATATGGTTTCCCGGTTCTCGATGCGGCCAATGCCGACGAAGTGATCGCGATGCTGGAATCCGATCCTGCCATCAGGACGGTGATCAAGGACGTAGGCATGCCGGAAGCCATGAATGGCTTCGCTTTGAGTGGACCAATCGACATCTACGCCGATTGGCTTGAAGGCTCACGAATACTCAATGTCCTCGCCCGCTACCCAAGCCTCGCCGGCAAGAAGCGTCCATCTTGACCTGCGCGGCATGGTCGCCGCTGCCCTCTCATATGAGACGGTTGTCTTCGGCCGTCTGGCGGGCTCGACGGCGTGTGCCGTCGGTATCCGATTTGCGATGCCGTTCAGCCGCTGCCTTCCGGATCTGCTCGAAGCGATTGTCGTCGACGTGCTCAGGTGGTTGCTGCGGGTCCGGCTTTTTCACAAACGAGATTATGGTTCACGCTCCTTGGTCAGCGGATGAAGCGCTCCGGCGTTTGCCCGAGCGCCGTTTGGAAATCGGCTTCCCGTCAAGCCGAAAGAGCGGTGGCGCATGCCTGCGCACCCAACCTGTCTGGCGAAGTCTGCCCCGGCATCGTCGCCCAGCCGCCCGCTTCGACGAACTGACGCTTCTTGTAGCTGTCGGGTATCGCCTTGAACTCGGCAAGTTTCGCCGCGGCATCCGGCGCCGCGTTGAATCTTTCGACGCATATGGCGGATGCCAGTTCTCCGCGCGCCGTGTCGCCAGCCGCTTTCGCCATGGTTTGCGAAGTGCCGCCGGTGACCCAGCCGCCCCAGCTGAAGCCGACGACGATCGTGGCGATCACCGCCGCGATGCATGCCCAGACCAGAAGGGTCTTCGAAGGCTGGTAGTCTTCCCACCGACGGGAGAGAGATGGTTTCGTGGTGCTCTGTACGGCCATGGAGATTGTCCTTCCAGGTTGGAGTACGAATTGCTTTGTCCGGCCGCGCCGGCCGAACGGTTCAGGCACTGTTCTCAGTATCCCATTCCACCCATGCCGCCGTTGCCGGCCGCTGGCGCGGAATCCTTCGCAGGCGCGTCGGCAATCATTGCCTCTGCGGTGATCAGCAGCGCCGCGATCGAGCCGGCGTCCTGAAGTGCGGTTCTGACGACCTTTGCGGGATCGACGATGCCTGCTTTGATCATGTCGACATAGGTTTCGGTCTGGGCGTCGAAGCCCTGGTTGCGGTCCCTGCTGTCTGTGAGCTTGCCGACGACGATCGAGCCCTCGACGCCGGCGTTCTCGGCAATCTGACGGATCGGAGCTTCGAGGGCTCTCAGCACGATGGAGATGCCGGCGGTCACATCGTCATTGGCACCCTTAAGAGAGGCGAGCACTGCTCTCGCGCGCAGCAGCGCGACACCGCCGCCGGGTACGATGCCTTCCTCGACAGCAGCACGGGTGGCGTTCAGCGCATCGTCGATGCGGTCCTTCTTTTCCTTGACCTCGGTCTCGGTGGCGCCGCCGACGCGGATCACAGCGACGCCGCCGGCGAGCTTGGCCAGCCGCTCCTGCAGCTTCTCCTTGTCGTAATCGGAGGTCGTCTCCTCGATCTGCACCTTGATCTGGGCGATGCGTGCCGCGATGCCGGCCTTGTCGCCGGAGCCATCGATCACCGTGGTCGTGTCCTTCTCGATCACCACGCGCTTGGCGCGGCCGAGCATGTCGAGCGTGACATTCTCCAGCTTGATGCCTAGATCCTCGGAGATCATCTGGCCGGCGGTCAGCACCGCGATGTCCTCAAGCATGGCCTTGCGGCGGTCGCCGAAGCCGGGGGCCTTAACGGCGGCAACCTTTAGGCCGCCCCGCAATTTGTTGACGACGAGTGTGGCAAGCGCCTCACCCTCGACGTCCTCAGAAATGATGAGCAGGGGCTTGCCGCTCTGCACCACCGCCTCGAGGATCGGCAGCAACGCCTGCAGATTGCCGAGCTTCTTCTCGTGGATGAGGATGTAGGGGTCCTCCAGTTCGGCACGCATCTTCTCGGCATTGGTGACGAAGTAGGGCGAAAGATAACCGCGGTCGAACTGCATGCCCTCGACCACGTCGAGCTCAGTGTCGGCGGTTTTGGCTTCCTCGACCGTGATGACACCCTCGTTGCCGACTTTGTCCATCGCCTTGGCGATCATGTCGCCGATGGCGACGTCGCCATTGGCGGCAATCGTGCCGACCTGGGCGATCTCGCCCGAGGACTTGACCTTCTTCGATCGTGCCTGGATTTCCTTGACGACGGCTGCGACGCCGATATCGATACCGCGTTTCAGGTCCATCGGGTTCATGCCGGCGGCCACCAGCTTGGCGCCCTCGCGCAGGATGGAAGCGGCGAGCACCGTGGCGGTCGTGGTGCCGTCGCCGGCGAGATCGTTGGTCTTCGAAGCGACCTCGCGCACCATCTGAGCGCCCATGTTCTCGAACTTGTCGGCAAGCTCGATCTCCTTGGCGACGGTGACGCCGTCCTTGGTGATGCGCGGCGCGCCATAAGCCTTGTCGATGACGACGTTGCGGCCCTTGGGGCCGAGCGTCACCTTGACGGCGTTGTTGAGCAACTCGACACCGCGCAACATGCGGTCGCGAGCGTCGCCGGCGAATTTGATTTCTTTGGCAGACATGGTGTTCGTCCAGTTCGGTCTTGAGATGCGGGATCGAAGATCAGGCAGCCTACTTGGCGGCAGTACCAGTCTTCTCGACAATGCCCAGGATGTCGCTCTCCTTCATGATAAGGAGGTCTTCGCCGTCGATCCTGACCTCGGTCCCGGACCACTTGCCGAAAAGGATGAGGTCGCCGGCCTTGACGTCGAGAGGAACCACCTTGCCGCCTTCGTCGCGGGAACCGGGTCCGACGGCGGTCACCTCGCCTTCCTGTGGCTTCTCCTTCGCGGTGTCGGGAATGATGATCCCGCCTTTGGACTTGAGTTCGCCTTCCGCACGTCGAATGACGACGCGGTCATGGAGGGGCCGGAATTTCATGGGGTTCTTTCTGGGGCCGGCGCTTAGGGCGACCACTTCAGATACATAGCGACTCTGGCACTCGAATGATAGGAGTGCCAGAATTATTTCTTACGCTTGGAAATAATTTAACAATCGGAGTCTTGAACACATTCGAACGGAAAAACAAAATCTCCCGCGTTCAGAAATATTTTTCCGCCGTGTATTTATCACAACGCGAGGAAATAAATAAAAATGCAGATCGCCTTGCATAAAATACGATCTTCGCCCATATATGAATCTCGTTGATTTGGCCGATTTGGCTTCGCGGTGTCAGAGACTACGACCCGCCATTCACCACCGAATTCTCGATAGCGAATGCATCAAGCGCCGTTCCGGCGCACATATCGCTCTGTTCGAACATTGGAATGAACCCCGCCGCTGACCACGGATGTACTGGCAGCACGGAAGTTCGTTCCGGTTCGAATGGGATGATGCGGGAGGCGCGTGAGCGCTCTTCTGCGGAGGAATCGACCCATGACAACGCGCACTACGCAAACCGTCGTCCGGTTCACCGCACCCTTCATGCTGCCTGGCTTCGACGCCGCGCAGCCTGCCGGCGACTATCGCGTTGACCAGGATGAGGAACTGCTGGAGGTATCCTCCCGCCTCGCCTGGAGACGTGTAGGCGCCTTTATTCACCTGCCGGCCATCGGCATTGATGGCCATACACATCAGATGGCGCCGATCGATCCTGCCGATCTCGACGCCGCACTCGAAAAGGACCACCAACCGTCATGACTTCTACAAGCTTCATTCAACGCACCGCCCGCCAGTTCCGGCGTGAGGTCCCGACGCATCTTTTCGCGGTCGGGCAGTCCGTCAAGCTAAAGGGCGGTTTCCCGAGACTCGCTCTTGCCGGTGACATCTACCGCATCACCGGCACGCTGCCGCCGCGGGGAGATTCACTGCAGTACCGGATAAGCAACGACGACGAGCGTTATGAACGCGTGACGACTGAAGACAGCCTCGAGCCGGTCGACATATCGCAATCCGGCAGCGGCGCCACGCTCATCGAAAGGACGTTTGGACATGGCTAAAGGCCAGAAACGAAGCAACCGCGAGATCAGGAAGCCGAAGCAGGAGAAGGCCCCATCAAAGCCTGGAAACAGCTTCGGCAATCAGATCAAGGTTGCCGCGAACGCCAATGGACCTCGTGGCAAGGGCAATCCCTGAGTTCGTGCTGGCCGAAAGGATAGCGATGCAAATCGTGATCGAATTCTACCGCACTAGGGACACGGACGACGCGCACGCCGTTCTCGGTCACGAGACTGCGGAGGCAGCCAATCTCGACGACGCAATAGCGGTCGCGCGACTTCTCTCGCAAACGCTCAACATGCCGCAACGACCCGACGCCATGACGATTACTGACGCAGCCGGCGCGGTGCTCTATGCCGGCGCGCTCGGAGTTGACGTGCCCAACGAAGAGAGGACACGACACATGAACGCTCCCAACGACCACCCGGAACTGACACACAATCTCGCGGGCTCCGCCATCGACAGATGGGAAAACGAGGGCGGTGCGCACGGCCATGACTCCCCCGATCCTCACTATGGCCGCCGTGTCGAGGCGGACCGCTCCTGGACGGTCTACCATGTCTTCACCGGGGTTCCGGCCCGCATCGACGGCAGCACCATGATCGGATTAACTCAACGATCTGCCACCGACAGCATGCTGTCGCTCAATCGCCGCAACGAGGCGCACCGCCGAAATGGAGGCAGCCCGTGGGCAGGCATCCGCACCGCACAGCATACGGCAGAGGAATGCCGAAGGTGACGCTCGAATTTCCCAATCCGAGCCGCAGCTTCGACAAAGTGCGCAACGCCGTTCGCTTCATCGGACATGATGGCATGTTCGAGGTGCCATTCTTTGTCGAGACCGCAGCGCTGGCAAAACCCGGCAAGACGCAACTGTCCGAAGCCGACTCCCTGACGGCTTTCGATACGACGCGCAGTTCGATCCACGATGTCGCGCGCAAGGCCTATTCCCATCGCCGCCGTACTACCTATACGCTGACTGCTGCCGATTTCCGGTAGAGGCACAAGTCAATGCTGATCCGTTACGGCTACGAGATCAAGTTGACCTGTCAGCAGCCGACCGCCCTGGTGTGTCTGCTGTCGGTCCACGAAGACCGTGCGGCCGACATAAGGGTGCCGGAGACGACCTTCACCACTCCCGATGTGCCCATATCGACCTACCGCGATCTGTTTGGCAACCGCTGCCGGAGGCTCGTCGCGCCTGCCGGCGACCTGACCATGTGGGGCGATGCAACCATCTGGGACGACGGACAATTGGACCGGGTCCTGCCTGACGCACGCGAACTCGCGGTCCCGGAGCTGCCGGACGATTGTCTCGTCTACCTCATGGGAAGCCGCTACTGCGAGACTGACCGCGTCAGCCAGATTGCGTGGGACCTGTTCGGCACGATCCGGCCCGGCTGGGGTCGCGTGCAGGCGATCTGTGACTTCGTCCACAATCATATACGCTTTGACTACATGCAGGCGCGATCCACACGCACGGCTTTCGAGACCTTCAATGAACGCGTAGGTGTCTGCCGCGACTTCGCGCATCTGGCGATCACGTTTTGCCGGTGCCTCAACATCCCGGCGCGCTACGTCAACGGTCATCTCGGCGACATCGGCGTCCCAGTCGTCGATCCGATGGATTTCAGCGCCTGGATGGAGGTGTTCCTCGATGGCGAATGGCACACCTTCGATCCTCGCAACAACGTCCCTCGGATCGGCCGGATCGTCGTGTCGCGCGGCCGCGACGCGACCGACATACCGCTCGTCAACTCTTTCGGCCCGCATGTCCTGAAGGGGTTTCGGGTATGGACCTACGAAGTGCCGCATCATCCATAGTCCTGACGAATTCGGGATACCCCCGACAATCCACAGGCGAAGCGGCTAGGCCAACCACCAGGTGCGGTATCACTGCAAGACAGCCGGCACTCCGAATAGAATAGAGTAGAAATTCGAGCGGTGCCGCTGGTCGCTAAACAGTGGTGGCAGACGATGCTCAAGGTGAGGAGCACATCCGCCGGTTCCGAAGTCGGCGGTCCCCTGGTCCCATATCCTGTAGGTGAGGTCGTCTACGCGAGCACATGGCCCGCGGTGCGCTGCTGCGCGTGCTGGATCGCTGTTCTCCCGCCTTCACGGGAACGAACTTCGGCCTGAGCCGGCACCGGCATCAGTCCCGTGTGGGAGCGGGCCGGTATTCTCAACGAGAATATCGTTGCGGCGTGCGAAGGCGATGAGGGTCGCGCGAACTGTTTCCGGATCGACGTCGCCGGCGACGCCCGCCTTGCAGGCATTGAGGGCGACGGTATGGGCGCCGCTGCGCTGCAGAGCAGGCCAGTCCTGAAGCAGCGCATATGCCTCCATCGCATTCTCGATCCTTGCCGGAAAGCCCATCCCGACAAGGATTGTCACTGGTTCGTTAAAGCGGCCGTGATTCATGATTTGAACCTCCCCTGGACGGTATGCGTCGCGGACCGGGCCGTACGGCAGCGGAACCGGACGTCGCCCCGCGCGGATAGTACAATTGCGCCGTCATTCCGTTTTGCTCCTGATGCCTGTTCGCACGCGTGGCGATCTCGACAATCGGCAGCCTGATTGGCCTGACGTCTGACATGGATGCGCGCTGATTCCGGCGCGGAAGCGGAAGCGCCCCGTACGCCTTGACCAGTGCCTCGAGCCAGGCAGCCACGGCAAGAGGCGCAACTGCTCTGCCCTCAATCCACGATGCGATCTCGTTCTCATTGTACCCAAGCTGATCGGCGAGATCCGCAGCGTCCCATCTCAGAACCCTCAGACATTCGCGCAGGCGGGCGGCAATCATGACGACCCCTCCTTCTTGTCTGATAGCTCCTTGGCGGCCAGGAACATGATCGTGTAGGCGGCCTTGCGACGATCCCAGCCGGCGGACTCCGCTGCTTCGAGAAGCCCGGAAAGCTGGGGAGCGAGCACCTCCTTGCACTCCGTCTCATAGGCAAAATCGGTTCTCGGATGTGTCGGCGGCGCGATCCTTGCTATGCTGCTCATCATATTCATTGCAACACCCCATAGTGACTGAGTGGGCCGTGCCCGCCCGCGGCTGCCACGGCCCACTCTCCGTTCGTCAGAAGTCCATTCCGGCGCCGCCTGGCATCGCAGGGGCGGAGGCTTCCTTCTTGGGCTTCTCGGCCACCATGGCCTCGGTGGTGACGAGCAGGCCGGCGACTGAGGCCGCATCCTGCAGCGCGGTGCGCACGACCTTGGCCGGGTCGATGACGCCTTGGCTGTAGAGATCGCCGAACTCGTTCGTCTGGGCGTTCCAGCCCCAAGCAAAGTCGGTTTTCTCGCGCAGCTTGCCGACGATGATCGAGCCTTCAGCCCCGGCATTTTCGGCGATCTGGCGGGCCGGCGTCTCGATGGCCCGCCGCACGATCTCGACGCCGGTCCTCTGATCGGCATTGTCGGTCTGGACATTGTCCAACGCCTTCGCAGCCCTCAGAAGGGCGACGCCGCCACCAGGCAGGATGCCTTCCTCGACCGCCGCACGGGTGGCGTGCAGCGCGTCGTCGACGCGGTCCTTGCGCTCCTTGACCTCGACCTCGGTCGAGCCGCCGACTCGGATCACCGCGACGCCGCCGGCGAGCTTGGCCAGCCGCTCCTGAAGCTTCTCGCGGTCGTAGTCCGACGTGGTCTCCTCGATCTGCGCCTTGATCTGGGCGATGCGGCCCTGGATCTCCTCCTTGCGGCCGACACCGTCGACGATGGTGGTGTTCTCCTTTTCGATCACCACCTTCTTGGCGCGGCCCAGCATCTGCAGCGTCACGTTCTCCAGCTTGATGCCGAGATCCTCGCTGATCGCGGTGCCGCCGGTCAGGATGGCGATATCCTCCAGCATGGCCTTGCGGCGGTCGCCGAAGCCCGGAGCCTTGACGGCCGCGACCTTGAGGCCGCCGCGCAGCTTGTTGACGACCAGCGTAGCGAGCGCCTCGCCCTCGACATCCTCGGCGATGATCAGCAGCGGCTTGCCCGACTGCACCACCGCTTCCAGAACGGGCAGCATGGCTTGCAGATTGCCGAGCTTCTTCTCGTGAATGAGCACGTACGGCTCTTCCAGTTCGACCCGCATCTTGTCCTGATTGGTGATGAAGTAGGGCGAGAGGTAGCCGCGATCGAATTGCATGCCTTCGACCACCTCGAGCTCGGTCTCGGCGGTCTTGGCCTCCTCGACCGTGATCACGCCCTCATTGCCGACCTTTTCCATCGCCTCCGCAAGGAAGCGGCCGATCTCGGCATCGCCATTGGCCGAGATCGTGCCAACCTGGGCGATCTCGTTGTTCTGCGTCACCTTGCGAGCGTTGGCCTTCAGTTCGGCGACAACTGCGTCGACCGCCTTGTCGATGCCGCGCTTCAGGTCCATCGGGTTCATTCCAGATGCGACAGCCTTTGCGCCTTCCTTGACGATGGCCTGAGCGAGAACGGTCGCGGTCGTGGTGCCGTCGCCGGCAAGGTCGTTGGTCTTCGAGGCGACCTCGCGGACCATCTGGGCGCCCATGTTCTCGAACTTGTCCTCAAGCTCGATCTCCTTGGCGACGGTGACGCCGTCCTTGGTGATGCGGGGAGCCCCGAACGATTTGTCGATCACGACATTGCGGCCCTTGGGGCCGAGCGTGACCTTCACGGCATTCGCGAGGATGTCGACGCCTCGCAGCATCTTTTCGCGGGCCTCGGTGTGGAATTTGACTTCCTTGGCAGCCATTGGATCACTCCTTCAAATCTAGGCAGCTTTCGTTGACTGGTTGGTTTCTTCTGGGCCCGGTTCACGCGGCCTTCTTGAACGCGACGCTCTGGTCGATCACGCCCATCACATCGCTTTCCTTCATGATGAGGAGATCCTCACCGTTCAGCTTGATCTCGGTGCCGGACCATTTACCGAACAGGATGCGGTCGCCGACCTTCACGTCGAGTTCGATGAGCTTGCCGCTCTCGTCACGCGCTCCGGGACCGACGGCGATGACCTCGCCTTCCTGCGGTTTCTCCTTCGCGGTGTCAGGGATGATGATGCCGCCAGCCGTCTTTTCGTCGGCTTCGATACGGCGGACCAGGACACGGTCATGCAATGGACGGAACGCCATGTCGTTCTCCTCTTGGACAAACAGATGTTGAGGTTCCTCCGCACCCGGACCGGCAATATCGGTTCGGTGCGGGGTGCGGCGACCCTTCATCCGGCATCGCGCGCATTTCGAGCTAGTTTTGCGATTTTCGAGTTTCAAGAGGCTGGCCAGAAAATTTTTGCACTAACGTCTACCGAGTGCTAGCATCAAGAAAACATGCAGCTATTTGCCGGTTCGGCTCGTTTTGACGGGCTTGAAATTTTCCCGTGGTCGAGCAAAATCTAAGGGCCGCCATGCGGCACGCATGGCTTCCCGAATTGAGATCGAAACGGAGCTTTGGAACGGCAAACCGGAAGGAGGATATCGATGGGCCGAACCGATTTTTCGATGATCATCCCCTCACTGGCGCCCGAAGCCAATGACCTCGCGCTCGACCGGTTGCTGTCGCCGGCGCGTCACTACAAGCATCCCGACGACGTGCTGCGCGACGGAACGCTCGACCTGTACGAAACGAGAGCGATCCTCTCATCCTGGGCTTCGGATGCCTGCGCAGTGGAATCCATGCCGGCGCTGAGGCAGCCACCCGGCGTCAAACAGCCGATCTCGTTCGATTGCATCATGGACGCACTGCGGCGTCTGGACGGCCCAGGTTCGGCGCTATCAGACCGCACCGAGGCAATGAGCCGGGCAGAACGCCAAAGACTGGATGCTTGAGGCAGAGAAAGGATAGCGAATGGCTGCAGCGGTGAGCCGGGAGTTCCGCATGCAGATGGAAGGTTACGGCCTGACGACCGCCGAGATTCACTACCATATGCCGGATCATCCGAGCCTGCTGCAGCTCTATGTCTGGCAGGAATATGACCTGGCGCCTGAATTTCCCGAACTGCGGGGATTTCTGGGCTACTGGAAGGAAACGCTGGAGGGCGCGCTGCACTCGGTGCGCGTCGCCCACCATCGCCTGATCCGGCCGTCCGAATGGAAGGCCGTGGATGGGATCATCGCGATTCACTGAGGGCCGCTGGCCGCCACGTATGCCTCGCATGATGCCGGCCCGTGCCAGGCTGGTGCGTTCGCTCGTCGCCGGCCCGGCAAAAGCCCCGCCCGGTTCGCGGCTTTGACGAAGCTTCGTCGTGCTATCTTCGCGCCACACCATCCATCGAGTGCGTCGCGACAGGCTGACTGCGCGCTGCGCCAGTTCCTGCCTCGCGCCCATTGCGGCCATTCGTTCTGAAGGCATTCGATCGCCTCGAAGCTGGTCGCGACCTTGCGGTCGCCGATGCTGGGCAAATGCAGTATGACGGGTTCCGAAAACGTGACGTCGTTCATAACTCCTCCAGCAATTCTGATCGTCTTTTGAAGAATCAACCTGGCGGGCGAGCGCTCCCTTTCGAAAACGACATGGTCAGCTTGCGGCCCGAGTTCAAGACGGCCCGGGGCCGAACGAGGTGCTAAGCTTCGTCCTCGTCCGGTTCCAGCATCTCGATCAGCCTGCCCACTCGGGTACCGGGCAGCAGACGCCCCGCACCCATCAGCGCCTCGTCGTTGTGAAGCCAGCCCCATGCCTCCCGAAGCTCCTCGGCCGATGCTCCGGTCTCCATCAGCTCTGCGACGAGTTCGTCGTCGACCGGCCCGAGCACAGATGTGATCTCCTCGCGCGTAATCGCCATCATCCAGCCTCCTAGTATTTGCGACGTATTCTGAGCAGGTGAGGTCCAGAAACGCCGCATGTCTGATCGACGTTCCGGCGACAATTTTGGTTGCGTAAGGGTCTTGAAGCGCGAAAAAACGATTCCTAGGTCAGTGACGCCGGTCGCTGAACGGGACCGGCATGGTCAGGGAGCGCCGGCTTCTTGGCGCTCCTCGTACCCATGTTGCTCAATGGAGGATATGGCTATGAGAACAGCATTCGACTTTTCCCCGCTCTATCGGTCGAGCATTGGCTTCGACCGCGTCTTCGACCTTCTCGAGAACGCGAGCCGAGTAACAACGACCATCGACAACTGGCCCCCTTACGACATCGCCAGGATCGGCGAGGACGACTACCGCATCACCATGGCGGTGGCCGGCTTCAGCCAGGACGAGTTGTCGATGACGCAGGAGCAGAACATGCTTCTGGTGACCGGCGAGAAGAACGGCGAAGACAAGGCCGAGTACCTGCATCGTGGCATCGCTGGCCGAGCGTTCGAACGCCGCTTCCAGTTGGCCGACCACGTAAAAGTTAGTGGCGCCAGTCTGGAGAACGGCCTGCTAACGATCGATCTCAAGCGCGAGATTCCCGAAGAGATGAAGCCGCGCCGGATCGAGATCGGCAGCGCAGCGGCCACGCCGAAGGTCGCGCAGCGCAAGATCGAGGCCGAAAGGCAGGCCGCCTGAGCAATCCACGATGATGCTCCCAAGAGCCGGACGTTCGCGTCCGGCTCGCGGCGGAGCTTTGCAGAAGGGCACACCATGAAGGCATGAAGGAGAAAAACGATGAGCGTACGTGATCTGATCCCCTGGGGCCGCAACGACGGCAACCAGCTTCCGAGCGTCTTCCGCGATGACGATCGCGACCCGTTCCTGTCGCTGCACCGCGAGGTGAACCGGCTGTTCGACGACGTCTTCCGTGGTTTCGACAGCCGCCTGCCGGCCCTAGGCAGGTTCTCCTCCTTCGGCGGCGGAGGCTGGCCGAACGTGGAAGTCTCCGATGGCGAGAAGGAGATCCGCGTCACGGCCGAGGTTCCCGGCCTTGAGGAAAAGGACATCGAGGTGCTGCTCGAAGACGGCGTGCTGACGTTGAAGGGCGAGAAGCGGTCCGAAACCGAAGACAAGGACCGTCAGTTCTCGGAGCGCTTCTACGGTCGCTTCGAGCGCCGCATCCCGCTTGGCTACGAGGTCGAGGACGACAAGGTCAGTGCCAATTTCAAGAACGGCGTGCTGACCGTCGCCCTGCCCAAGACCGAGCGTGCGCAAGCGAAAGCCAAGCGCATCGCCATTAACGGCAAGAACTGATGTGCTCAAACCAGCCGGAAGCAACCAGCCTCCGGCCCGGGCTCGCGGCTCGTCTTCGAGCCGCGAGGAGCGCCATAGGCTGTGCGGCGGCTGCAGACAGCTGACCGGCGTTGGGAGCTTGCCGTGGAGCTGCCCGTACGCCAGCGCAAGAGCCAAGCAGGGCGGACAATCGGCTCATGCCATCATCAACGAGACGCTTAACTATTGATATTGAAAATCTTTTTTCACGCTCAGAATCAAAAACACCGTCACTTTTACCGTCAAATTCTAACTATGGCCTATCATTGAGGAATTTGGGGTCGCCAGGCCCGGCATTCATGTCGGATCCTGCATCATCTATCGGCAGTCACAACACGCTGATAAGTCACTGATTTTTCTATACCGCCAAATTCGATCGTCTAGTGGAGTCCGCCTTGGGCACATCATAAACAAGGTTGCGGACCTAGGGTACTCGACTTGTAATCGTTTGATATCACAGAACAATTCTCTTCCGTGGACAGTCGCTCCAACCGAAGACAAATGACGGTATGGCGTCCTCGCGCTTGAGACACTTCACTTCCCGGATTTTGGCGGTCGGCTACACTTCGGGTTCCCGTTGGAGCGCGTCCGGCGCTCCGCTCCTTGCGACCCGTCCGGCCCAGAGCATCAGAGCAAGCCGAGCTTTACGTCCACGGCCCGCCGGCCGGCCAACGGTGGCCGAACTCCTCGTGGCCGGCTGAGGCTCGGAGCGGCGGGAGAACGAACTCGGCAATACCACTGATCACGGCAGGGAAATTCGCCGGTCGCAGGAGCAGCGGTTCCCTTCCTACGAACGCCGACCATTGCCGTGCCTTCTCGCTGTCCTCGGCAAAAGCGACGCTGAGTCCAACCGGAATGTCCGTCGGCAGCGGCGTGCCACGACGTTCAAAGGTCGCTCGGATTGCCTGAGCCAGCGATCCGCCTTCGAATGCGAACAGCCGCGACAGCGCCAGCAGGTCGTAAAAGTCCTTCATGCGGCTGTTCGCTTGCCCAAGCGCGACGATCGCCTGGAGCTTCTCGGCAACGACGGTCTCTCTCGGATAGGCTCTCAGTCGAGGACCCTCGGTCGACAGAAGCGATGGAAACTCCAGCACCTGCGCCGCTGGCGTAACGGCGTCGCCGAAGCCGATGTCGACCTGCACGGGTATCCGTGTCCTTCCGAGATACGCCGTCGTCTTCACCCTGACGCCACCGTATTGCTGGTCTTCACGGATTGACTCGACGTTCAGGCCGTCCGTGTCGAGCACCAGCCCGTCATCTTCGACCTGCGCCTGGCAGATCGCGTCGAACACGGTCTTGATCGCCGTTACGGCGGGATCGCCGAACCCGAGAAGGTCGAGGTCCTGCGTCGGTCGAAACGGATCATCGAGCCAGGCCGCGAACAGCATCGCACCCTTCAAGATGAACTGGTCGCGATGCGGCGAGATGCTGAGCCGATAAAGCAGTCTCTCGATGGCGTATCGCCTCAGGAAGAGCTGATAGTCCGTTCGCTTCTCCCGAGCGACGTTGCGCAGCCGGGCAAGAACCGACGCGGAAAGGTTGGCCGGGCTATCCTTCATCGGCAACCACGCTTTCGAGATAGGGACGCACGACGCTCCAGATGCGCAGGCGCTGCGCATATCGGACAATGTCGTCGGGCTTGGCCCTTCTGGACCGCCAGCCCATGCGCAGCGCTTCCATTGCAACGTCGAGGCCGACGGTGTTGCGGAAACGGAAGCAGTCGACGATCGTTTTGGCCGGATCGAAGATCCGGACAGGCACCGAATCGATGATGTGCGTGTCGACACCAAGGGTGAGCGCCTTTTCGCCGAAGCGGGCGACACGGATAGGCGGGTAGTCGATCGCCGGCTTGCGATCCTTCGAGCCGATTGCGATCCAGATGCTCCGCGGCAGCTGCAGCGTGATCTCATGAAACTGGAGCGCCGATACGAGGCAGATCACACCCTTTGGAACACGCGTCGCGACCTCGGCCAGGGAATGCGCGACATCGACGTCGGCACCTGCGCGTTCGTAGAGCCCGCGCGAGGGGCGTTGGAGGACGCCCTCGTCGACCAAGCGGGCAAGCGTGGCCGGATTGATGCCGTGACGTTTCAGGTCCGACAGACGCATGATCCCGTGGCGCTCAATCAGTTTCACGGCAAGGTCGCGCTGCGAAGTTTCGGCGGATTTGGTCATGTATTAAAACGTAGGCAATTGCAGTTAACTTCCGACGTTTTATTACATCAGGTCATGGCAGGCTGGCAAGCAGTCCTTCCTCCTGTTCTGTCCGTGGTGGCCCTTCGGCTCGGCCTGATCACCAAGCGGATCATGCAAATTCATCGACCTTAGGGGAATGGCGATTTGCCCTTGAGCGCCTCTTGAGATCGTCGAACCGCCCCTCACCTGAAGCGGCGCCGTCTTCGTGCTGTCACTGACATGTGCGGGGAGAAGGGCAAGTTAGCTTCTGATAGGACCCTGGGATGAACCGCCACGCTACGGACCAGAGCGCGAAAGTCTTCGAAGGAATACCCTTCGTTTCTGGCCAAGGCGTGATCGACTTGCCATCGACGGCGCATGCGCCGCGCGGTGTCAGTTGGATCGCGGCGCGATCCGCTTGCGGAGAACAAGACCGTGCTCGACGAACATGGAGGTAAGGCGTGGGGCGATCATATAATTGGAACAACATTCTTGTGCTGCCGGACGACCTTCGCGCGTTTGCCTGGTCTGCACCAATGCGCGATTTAGCGGCTAAGCTCGACCTGTCCGACGTCGGACTGAGGAAGCTCCTGGCAAGCTACGGTGTTGCGCCGCCGCCCCAGGGATATTGGAACAAAGTGCATGCCGGAAAGCCCGTACCGACGCGCCCCTAGGCGCCGCCACGGCGCCCCGGCGAGACTGGCCGACTAAGTGTGGATGCGCGGTTTGCCAAGGTTCTGTCCTCAGCTCCGGCGCCTTCGTCCGAAGGTCCATTCGCTTCCCCGCTGGTGCTGGAAAATCTCGACGAACTCTACGCGCAAGAATTGAACGCGGTTGGTCGGGCTTCCGCTCCGAAGACACTCGATGCGCCGCATAGCGGTCTGGTGCAGTTGCTCAAGCAAGAGCAACGTCGGCGCGAGAAGGCGGCGGAACGCGAGCATCATTGGGACCAACCCAAGTTCGACACGCCGATTGCCAAGCGGCGGCTGAGAATCCTCAATGGGATATTTCTGGCGCTTAGCAAGCGCGGCCATGGCGGCGACGCCTATGAGAGTGATGGAGAAATCCACGCCCGTGCGATCATAGGCGACACTTACTTGGGTTTGGAAATCGCTATCGCCGGCAAGCACCGGACGGTGCGCCAGTATGGCCATGTCCGGCTGGCGCCCGATCTCCCAGCGGCGACGCCGCTTACGCTACGGCTCGATCCAGGCTTCGACCGCAGAGGCGGCAAGACTTGGCGGGACGATGAGGGCGGCAACCTGGAGGCAAAGATCGCCCCCATCGCAGCTGCCATTATCGTGGCGGGCGAAGCGAAGTTCAGGCAGAGCCTTCGCGAAGAAGAGGAGCGTGCGGAGCGAGCACGGCAGGAGGAGGAAAAGCGGCGGCAGGAGCGGCTTGCGGAGCTAAATCGCCAGCGCTTGGAAAACTTGCGCACCAGTGGCGAGCTGCTGCGCCAAGCTCAAGAGATTCGAGCGCTGGTTCAGCGCGTACGGCAGGCGATCGTTGAAGGTTCCGTCGATATTGACGCCTCGGTGCTTGAAGCGTGGGAGAGATGGGCGCTCGCAGAGGCTGACAGGATCGATCCGGTGCGCTCCGGTCAATTTACAAGTCACATCAATGAGCCGACGCGCTAGACTAGCTCGTACCCCGCGGCTTCTTCTGGTTCTCAATGCACTAGCAAATCCGGACGGCCCAACTTCGAGGAATCAGTTGAGGGCCTCAAATAGCAACAGGAAAAGCACAAGGACGGCCGTATGTCCTTTTGTCATCAAGTGCCCCGTCTAACTGATTGGCGTTGTCGCACTAAGAGCAAAAAAGAATAGCGCTATTTGATGGAAGTCCGGATTCCGTCAACCATGCCGTCGCTTCGAAGCGGCAGGCACAAGAATAGATAAATAATATATCGCTATCTTGAATGGCGTGAATGACGCACGCTTGGTCAATCGTGCACTAGGACGACACGACCTTTATCCTCTGAGCTACCGCCTTACCGATGAAGTCCATCATTGCCTCGGTTGCTTTCACACCTCCCTGAATATCGGATTTCGCGATACACCTGAGTCTCTCACTGTGAAGCCTACCGATATTGAAAAATTCTCCGCTCTGCTTCATATTGTAAAAATATATTCTCCTGGACATGCTGTAAATCGGTATCAGATATTTCTCCAAATATTCGTTCTTTGTTGCCTGCAACATTTGCTGATACATTATCACTCCAATGTGCATAAAGCTGCTGGTGTCCTGTTTGGTCGCAGACTCAAGTATTTGGACTGCAAGGTACCCGATGATATCTTTCTGAGAGTCGGTGCCATTCAAAATCGCCTCGCGCGTCGCCACGAGTTCCAACGCAGTCCGGACGACAAGCAGTTGCCCCATCTTCTCAAGAAGAGGTTCCTGTATCCGAACTCCAACGCGCCGCCGTAAATCAACGAGCCCTTCGGTTTCTAATTGCTTGAGAGCATCCCTTACGGGAGATCTGCCCATTCCAAGAATATCGCAAAACTGATCAACACTATAATAAGCTCCAGGACGAAGCTCCATCGAACTAATCAATGTCTCAATCACCTTAAATGCAATTTCAGATTTTGTATTCGTGCGAGCGTCCGCCGAGTTTTGCGCACCAATTATGCTCCTCGCCCAATCCTTCAGATGAGTCATATGGGTGCGCTGATCATCTAGGGCCATGTTTGGCTAATCTCCAATCGATTCCGAGGCGGCGATCCCAGTTTCGTGGGTAATAATAGGCCCCAATCACTCCATCAACCACCGAGGCAGCCGCGCTTGGTTGAATAATATATTATTGCACTCCGCGGTCAAGCTGGCTGAGGAAAGCTCTCCAAGGCCGATGGCCTGCCTTCAAGGACCAAATATTTTTACCTATTCGGACAAGCGGCTCGCTTAAGCGAGTTCTGCCAAAGCGATGTGGGCCCACCATGGCCGCTTGCCTCCACGGGAGGGGTTAAAGTTATTTAACATATCTTTGATTTGTCAGACAAGCTTTCATAGCCAACCCTTATCTATGTGTTTTTATTAGCTTTTTTATAGTTCACAAACGCGTTATGGCTACCATCTTGACCCTATTGAACAATAATGTATTATTGTCTCGCGGATTAGGGAGGAAATGATGACGGGTAGCGTTAGGGCGCTTGTGTTCGACGTGTTCGGAACGGTCGTGGATTGGAGAAAGACTGTCATCCAGGAGGGGATCGCCCTCGGATCCGCGAAGGGTAAGCAGATCGCTTGGGAAGAGTTTGCCGACCGGTGGCGGGTCGAAGGCTATGTTCGCGGCGTTGATGATGTCAGCGCGGGCAAGCTCCCTTGGATGAACGCAGACGAGCTGCATCGCCGGAAGCTTGATGAGCTCCTGATTGAATATGGCTTGGAGTTGAATGAAGCCGAGGCCGCCCATTTCAATCGCGTATGGCACCGGCTGGAGCCATTTCCCGACGCGGTCGTGGGTCTTGAGCAGCTACGTCAGCGGTACACCATCGCTCCCCTCTCCAATGGAAACGTCTCGCTGCTGACAAACATGGCCAAGCGTGCCGACATCCGGTGGGATTGCATCCTGTCGGGTGAGCTCTTCAAGAAATACAAGCCGGATCCCCAGGTGTATCTTGGCGGCGCGCGGCTTCTGGGCCTCGAGGCATCCGAGACCATGCTGGTCGCGTCGCACACCTCCGATTTGGAAGGTGCCCGTAGGGCGGGATTGGCAACCGCATTCGTGGGACGTCCGCATCAATGGGGAATCGGTGGGCCACTGGAGCCCAAGCCTTCAGATGCATTCGATGTGGTCGCGGTAGACTTCATCGATCTGGCCGACAAGCTGTTGACGATCAGAGTCCCAGCGTTTCGCTAGGTCGTCGCTCACTAGTCGCAGACATTTTCAGAATTAACACACAGCGATTGGACGCCTTATGAGATCGCATGACTGGTTCAAGCGCGGCGGCTTGCACGGATTCATTTATCGCTCCTGGGTATATAATGGCGGACTGACCCGCGAGTCCCTGGATGGGCGACCCGTGATCGGCATCGCCAATTCGTGGTCCGAACTGACCCCGTGCAATCGAAACCTGCGGCAATTGGCTGACCTGGTTAAGCAGGGGGTTATCGAGGCGGGCGGACTGCCGCTTGAATTTCCGGTCATGTCGCTGGGCGAAACACTGATGCGCCCGACCGCGATGATGTTCCGAAACCTTTCCGCCATGGCGATCGAGGAAACCATTCGGGCCAATCCCATGGATGCGGTCGTTTTGTTGACGGGCTGTGACAAGACCACTCCCGCGGCAATGATGGGCGCTGCGAGCGCAGGTTTGCCTTCGATCCTGCTGTCGGCAGGCCCCATGACCAAGAGCTTCCACAACGGGGCGCCCATCAGCGTCACGCAGATGTGGAAGTTTTCCGAAGAACGCCGGGCAGGTCGGATGTCCGACGAGGAATTTGCCGAGATCGAGCTAAAACTGAATGCATCCGAAGGCCATTGCCCGATCATGGGCACGGCGTCGACGATGGCTTCTCTTGTCGAGATACTTGGCTTGTCCCTCCCCGGAAATGCAGCCGCGCCCGCCACGAGCGCGGAGCGGAGGCGGCTCGCGGTCGAGACCGGAAAGGCAGCCGTGCTTGCTGCCCGATCGGATGAGGGCATCGCATCCTATTGTGACAGGAGGTCCCTGCAAAATGCGATCGTGCTGCTGTCGGCGCTCGGGGGCTCAACAAACGCGGTCATCCACCTCATAGCGTTTGCAAGACGTATCGGCATCCAACTGACCGTCGACGACTTTGACAAATTGTCGGATGCGGTTCCCAATCTCGCGAACATAGAGCCGTCAGGCCATTTCGCGATGGAGGACTACTATCGCGCCGGCGGAACGTCGGTCGTGATAAATGAGCTGATCAAAGGGTCATTGGTAGACGGCACATCCAGGAACTTCCTGGGTCATTCTTTGAGTTCTCTTTATGCATCCAGCGGAACACCTGACCAAAAGGTGATCTTTTCGGTCGATCAACCATACAAGAATACAAAGTCCATTGCTGTCGTTCGAGGTAATCTTGCGCCGATGGGAGCCATCGTAAAAGTCTCTGCGGCGTCCAAGGAACTACTTGAGCACGAGGGCCCCGCTTATGTCTTCGACAACGTCGATGTGATGCGGCGCGCGATGGCTGATCCTAATTTCGATGTGCCGGACGACACTGTATTGGTCCTGAGGAACTGTGGCCCCAAAGGCTATCCGGGCATGGCGGAAGTGGCCAATATGCCCCTTCCGAAAAAAGTTCTGGAGCGTGGCGTACGCGACATGGTCAGGGTGTCGGATGCACGCATGAGCGGTTCTGCATTCGGGACCGTTGTTCTGCACGTTTCTCCCGAGGCGAGTTCGGGCGGTCCCTTATCGCTGGTCGAGACGGGCGACCGGATCCGGCTCAGCCTCCACTCTCGTTCAATTGACCTTCTGGTCGACGAGGCAATACTCGATAAGCGCCGCGCCGAGCTCCAATCCTTCTCATCGGACAGATCGGTTGGAGGTTACCGCGAGCTGTACGCGCAATTCGTCAACGAAGCCGCAGACGGAGCCGACTTCAGCTTCCTCGTGCATCAGCGGCCCGTCTCCCTTCCTCTCGATAACCACTGAGGGGTGGACATGGAGAAGGTCAGACGTTCGCTGTTGGTCACAGGCGCAGCTCAAGGCATCGGCGCCTCAATTGCCAATCTGGCTCAAGAGACCGGATGGCACGTCCTCGCCACCGATCGAAGCGAGCAGATGAGCGGAGGCGCGCCGACGCTGTCGTATGACACGGCGAAACTCGACGTCGGCGCGCAAAGCGATATCGACGCCATCGTCGGCACGCGCGAGTTCGACGCCGTGGTGAACTGCGCGGCCATCGTGCCGGTTGGCAAGCTCTTGGACTGTAGCGCTTCCGAGCTCCTTGCTTGCATAGACATCAACGTTGGCGGAATCCACCGCGTGCTGCATGCGGCGTTGCCTTCCATGCGGCGCAAGAAAAGCGGCGTCATCGTCAACATTGCATCGATCTGTTCGACAATACGCTCATTCGACGACCGCTATGCCTACTCCGCCAGCAAGGGCGCCGTTATTGCGATGTCGAGGGCGATCGCCCTCGACTACGCGGCGGATGGCATCAGGTGCAACGTCGTTTGCCCCGGAACGATCAAGACCGAGTCCCTCAGGGCACGGGTCGACCAGGCTGGCGATCCAACTGCCATGCTTGCTCAGATGACCGCACGCCAGCGGCTCGGTCGCCTGGGCGCACCAGATGAGGTCGCCAGACTGTGCCTCTATCTGCTGAGCGATGCGGCATCGTTCTGCACTGGCGGTGTTTTCACCATTGACGGCGGAGCATCGCTCTAGGCGCCGCGCGTCGAGAGTGCTCCGCGGTATCGATCACAGGACCAAGTCATGAAATTCGCACGAATTGGCATTCGCGGGCATGAGCGACAGGCCATCCTTGATTCCAAAGGCACCTATAGGGATCTGACTGTGATCCTCCGGTCTTTCGACGACGGCATCCTTGATCCTCGGGCACGAGACGCAGTCGCGGCGGCGGACCTCGAACTGCTTCCGGCAGCGGACGCGTCCACCCGTGTCGGCCCATGTGTCGCCAATGTCGGCAAGATCATCGGGATCGGTCTCAACTATGCAGATCATGCGAAAGAAAGCGGCATGCCAGTCCCTGCCGAACCGGTGATCTTCGGCAAGCCCACAAGTGCGATATCGGGGCCTAACGATCCGATAATCATACCCCCAGGAAGCAGGCATACCGATTGGGAGGTCGAATTGGGCGTCGTGATCGGCAAGGCCGGATCGCACATCAGCGAAAATGAAGCGGCCAGACACATAGCCGGGTTCTGCGTGGTGAACGATGTTTCGGAGCGCGATTTTCAACTGAACCGCGGCGGCCAGTGGATCAAGGGCAAAGGGTATGACTCCTTCGCTCCCATCGGACCCTGGCTCGTGACGCCAGACGAAATTCCTGATCCTCACGATCTCGCAATGTGGCTCGAGGTTGACGGAACCCCGTATCAGCACAGCTCAACAGCCAATATGATCTTCGGCTGTTACGAGGTCATAAGCTACCTTTCACGCTTCATGAGCCTCCATCCAGGCGACATCATTACAACCGGGACGCCTGCCGGCGTTGGGATGGGCCAGACCCCACCCCAATACCTCCGCCATGGCCAAACTGTGCATCTCGGCATTGAGCGCCTCGGTGAGCAGTGTCAGCAAACTATTGATTGGCATCCGAACAACTCCGGGTCCCGCGAGGTCACCAGTAATGACTAACTCTCGCGCCCTCGATGGACTGATCTCTTTCCTTGTTGGCCTGCTGCTGTGGGATCTGTTGGCCCGCTTCATCATACGCAATCCGCTGTTTATCCCCACGGTTGATCAGGTTATTAATAGACTTGTTGAACTGTGGGGAACAGGTGAACTGCAAATTCACCTGATGACCAGTGGCCTCGAATTTGTTTGCGGATTTCTTCTGGCCATTATTTTCGGTGTCCTCGGCGGGATGCTGCTTACTGCATCCCGTTCGTTCCGAGCGCTCGCGGATCCGTGGGTGTCGATGCTCTACGCCACGCCTTTGATCGCGCTCGGACCACTATTCATTATCTGGCTCGGCATAGGTTTGATTTCCAAAATAGCTCTCATTTTCCTAACTGCAATCTTTCCAATTCTTATCAACACACAGATCGGCTTGGCCGAGACAGACAAGAACTACCTTGATTGCGCAAAGTCCTTTCGAGCAAGTCCTATTCAGACATATCTGAAGGTTAGGCTACCGTCTTCACTCCCGTTCATAATTGCAGGGATACGCCTCGGCGCAGCCCGTGGTCTTGTGGGAGTAGTTGGTGCAGAATTATTTGGTGCCCGTGCCGGTCTCGGCTTTCTGATCTTAACTTCATCCCAGAATTTCGACATTCCCGCAGTGTTTGGAGGCATCCTAATATTTGCTTTCACCGGCTTTCTAGTCGTGGAAGGTATTCAATGGCTTGAGAACAGGCTCGCCCCTTGGCGAAACAAGGGCAAGGAACTCTAAGATGTCAGTTCTATCTATAAAGCAGCTTTCGAAGTCATTTCCTGCAGGCATGAATACGATCGAAGCGCTTCGATCAATAAATGTGGATGTCAAGCAGGGCGAATTCGTGAGCATCGTGGGGGCGTCTGGATGCGGAAAGACAACATTTCTTCGCCTCTTGAACGGGCTCGAGCGCCCGTCTGGAGGGTCGATTTCTGTTGGCACACGTAGCTCCAACCAGCCTATGGCCTTTGTGTTTCAGCAAGATGCCTTGATGCCCTGGCGCACGATCGCGCAAAATGTGCAGTTCGGTCTTGAGGTTCAAGACACGCCTCGTGATTTGATGAACCAACGCGTGCTTGCGGTTTTGAAGACTGTGGGCCTTACAGGCTTTGAACAGCACTACCCCTATCAACTTTCCGGCGGGATGCGCCAGCGTGCCAACCTGGCTCGCGCGCTGGCTGTTGGTGCCGAAATTCTTCTCATGGACGAACCGTTTTCGGCGCTCGATGCCCAAACGCGCGAGATAATGCAGGAAGAGCTTACACGGGTTTGCTCAGAAACTAATAAGACAGTTCTCTTAGTTACTCACCAGATAGACGAGGCTGTTTATCTGTCAGATCGGGTTCTTGTTTTTACTACTCGACCCGGTCGATTGAAGGAAGAGGTCCCTATTACTCTTCCGCGTCCGCGCACTCTCGAAATCAAACGTACACCTGAATTCGTCCGACTAGTTGGCCGAATCTGGAGCCTTATCGAGGATGAGGTCAAATCCAGCCTTCAACAAACATAGGCCATGAAATCAAGGGAGGAAGATATGCTTAAATTGATGCTCACTATAGGAACGGGTTGCTTGGCCTTGGCGATTGCCAGCTTACCCTCAAGCGTCAAGGCCGAAACCCGCCAACTTCAGATCGGCGAGACTGCCCGACTGGCATTTTGCCTCCCCGATTTTGTAGCTAAGGACAAGGGATTTTACTCCAAGCATGGAGTTGATCCTGTCGTCACATATGTTGGGAATCCCGCAGCAGCTGTTCAGCAGGTGGTTGGCTCGGCATTCGACCTCGCATTTACGACTATGGAGGTCGCTATCCGAGCGAAGGATCAAGGGGCTCCCATCTCGATGGTTGGGTCTACACTGCTCCTGTTTCCACACTCAATCGTCTCCGACAGCAAGGTGAAGAACCCACCGGATCTGAAGGACCGTCGAGTGATGATGTCCGTTCCCAAGGATGCAATCAGCGCTCATTTCCTTGACTGGCTCAGCAAGGGCGGCGTATCTGAGAAAGAGATTGAGATTGTATATGATGGGGCAACGCCCAATCGATACGCCGCCTTAACAAGCGGCACAGTGGCCGTCACCGTTCTTGCACAACCATTCGACCTTCGGGCAACAGCGGCGGGGTACAACAAGCTGATGTCTGTGGCAGAGATGATGCCCGACGTTGGCTTCTACGCGATTGTCGCGACCAACTCCTGGATCGAGAAGAATGCGACCGATCTCGATAAGTATATCTCTGCGCTCCGGGAGGCGACTGAGTGGTTGTATGATCCAGCCAACCGCGATGAAGCTATCCGCATCCTGGCAACCAACATTCAGTCAGACCGCGAAACGGCTGAGCAGATATTTGATCTCTACGTCGGCGACATAAAAATATTCAATAAAGACATCAAAGTTCCACTTTCGGCTGTCGAAGGTAATCTGACCGTCCTGCGCCGGGCCGGTGCTGCTGGCGCAGAGGCGTCAACCTATGTGGACGCGAACTACGCCAGGTAAGGTCATGATGGAGGCGAGGCTCATACCAGCGACCTCGCCTCCTTTGTTTTGTTAAGTGCAAACCCGTTCGTTGGGAGTCCTGACTGGCATGGGAAGTGATTTTGATCTCTCTATGAGAGTGCCGTCAAAGGGACGGCTGAGCGGCAAAGTCGCAATGGTAGTGGGTTCCGGCTCAAGCGGATCAGGTTGGGGCAACGGGAAGGCCTCCGCCGTACTATATGCCCGCGAGGGGGCCAAGGTCTTCCTTGTCGATATCGATGAATCCGCGGTCAAGGAAACCGCCAAGACAATTCATGACGAAGGTAATTCTTGTTCGGTTGGCGTTGGAAATGCGTGCGACCCAATAGCTGCTGAGCGTTTTGTGAACGCATGCTTAGATGCGTTTGGACGAATTGATATCCTTCACAACAATATTGGCGTCCCTAAGTTCGGAAACCCAGTCGAACTCTCGCTTGCAGATTGGGATGCATCGTGGACGATAAATGTCACGTCTGCCTTCCTAATGTGCAAATACGTCTTGCCGCAGATGGAAGGATGCAGTCGTGGGTCTGTTATTAATGTGTCGTCGATTGCGGCACACAGATACCTCGGTGCTCCCTACACTGCCTACTATACGACCAAGGCGGCCGTAGTTCAGTTCACACGGGCCATCGCTGCTCAGTATGCTTGCAAAGGAATTCGGGCCAATACGATTTTGCCCGGCTTTATTGACACGCCCGCCTTCCGTGCGTCGGTAGGACCGAACCTTGAAGGCTATTCGGCCAACTCAGCGGCGAATTTGCGAGCGAAGCAGACACCGTTAGGAAGAATGGGAAGCGCATGGGATGTCGCCTACGCAGCTCTCTACTTGGCATCAGATGAATCCTCTTATGTTACTGGCTCAGAGTTGATCGTCGACGGCGGTGTTTCAGCATGCTCTGGTGTGACATAGATGGCTAATTTTCGAGTGGGATCGGAATCTTTTGGAATACGAGGGCGCTTATGAACGGAAATACTGTCGATGCTGCAGCCTGGTTACTTTCGGCGCTGGAGCAGCGGGTGCTATGGCTGTCGTCATGGATGATCCACCACGCCAACCATGTCCGGGACGCGGACGATGGCGATGTGAAGGTCGGCGGACATCAGGCGTCGTCGGCGTCCCTCTGCGCCATCATGACCGCGCTGTATTTCGGAGTCTTGAGGCCTGAGGACCGGGTGGCCGTCAAGCCGCATGCCTCGCCTGTGTTCCATGCGATCCAGTATCTTGCCGGCAACCAGACTCGAGACAAGCTCGAGGCTTTTCGCGCCTACAAGGGCGCTCAAAGTTACCCCTCACGGACGAAGGACGTGGACGACGTCGACTTCTCGACGGGCTCCGTCGGCCTCGGCGTCGCGCAGACGCTCTTCTCGTCCTTGGTCCAGGATTACGTCAGGGGTCATGGTTGGATGTCACATCGTCAGGAGGGGCGCATGGTCGCCCTTGTCGGCGATGCCGAGATGGATGAAGGCAACATTTACGAGGCCCTGATCGAAGGGTGGAAGCAGGGACTTCGGAACTGCTGGTGGATCGTCGACTACAACCGGCAATCTCTGGACGCGGTGGTTCGGGAAGGCCTGTGGGCCAAGTTCGAGCAGATGTTCAGGAGCTTCGGCTGGGACGTCGTCGTCCTCAGGCACGGGCGGCTGCAGGAAGCTGCGTTCGCGGAACCAGGCGGCGCCAAGCTGCGTCAGTGGATCGAGGACTGCCCGAACCAGCTCTATTCGGCCTTGACGTTCCAGGGCGGCGCGGCCTGGCGGCGGCGGCTGATGGACGAGATCGGCGATCAGGGTGAGGTGTCGGCTCTTCTCGAGCGCCGTTCCGACGACGAACTCGCGGCGCTGATGGCAAATCTCGGAGGACATGACCTGCCGACTTTGCTCGACGCTTTCGCAAATGCCTCGCAGCACGATCGTCCGACACTCTTCATCTGCTACACGAACAAAGGCCAGGGGCTGCCGCTCGCCGGACACAAGGACAATCACGCCGGCCTGATGACCCCCGCCCAGATGGCCGCCTTCCGGGCGGCTATGGGCGTGAGGGAAGGACACGAATGGGATAAGTGGGAAGGATCGGCCGTTCCACCGGATGCACTCGCGCGCTTCGTGGAGCAGGTCCCATTCTTCGCAAGCGGCAGACGCAGGCTGATGGACGAGCAGGTTGCTGTTCCCGACAGGCTGTCCGTGCCTGCCGCCGCAGGTAAGCAAATCTCGACGCAGATGGGCTTTGGTCAGATACTCAATGAGATCGCACGGGACGACAGTCCCCTGGCGCGCCGCATCGTGACGACGGCGCCGGACGTGACCGTCTCCACCAATCTCGGGCCATGGGTCAATCGCCGCGGCCTGTTTGCCCGCGACAGCCTGGCGGACACATTCAAGGCCGAGCGCATTCCCTCGACCTACAACTGGTCGTTCTCGCCAGAAGGGCAACATATCGAACTCGGCATCGCCGAATCCAACCTCTTTCTACTTCTATCGGCGCTCGGCCTGTCGCATTCGATCAACGGTGTGCGGCTGCTGCCGATCGGAACCGTCTATGACCCGTTCATCTATCGCGGCGCGGACCAGCTAAACTATGCCTGCTACCAGGATGCGCGGTTCATGCTGGTTGCAACGCCTTCTGGCGTAACGCTCGCGCCTGAGGGTGGTGCGCACCAGTCAATCGGAACTCCTCTCGTCGGCATGGCGCAGGACGGACTCGCAGCCTTCGAACCCGCATTCCTCGACGAGCTCGCCGTCATCATGCGGTTCGGCTTCGACTATATGCAACGCGATGGCGACGGAGATCCCGACGAGCGGACCTGGCTGCGGGACCAGACGGGCGGTTCGGTCTATCTGAGGCTATCGACACGGCCGGTCGTGCAGCCGCTCCGCCAGATAACACAGGATCTGGAACGCGACATTGTTGGCGGGGCCTACTGGCTGCGGCGTCCCGGTCCGAACGCGCAGGTGGTCATCGCCTATCAAGGCGCGGTGGCTCCCGAGGCGATCTCGGCGGTTGGCCTGATGGCTGAGGACCGACCCGAAGTTGGGCTCCTCGCGATCACCTCGGCCGACAGGCTGAATGCCGGCTGGACTGCCGCGCAACGAGCTCGCGAACGCGGTCTCGTTCACGCCCAAAGCCATATCGAGCGTCTGCTTGATGGGGTGCCCTCCAACTGCGCCATCGTGACCGTGATCGATGGCCATCCTGCCACCCTCGCCTGGCTTGGGTCTGTCAATGGACATCGAACCCGATCGCTCGGTGTCGAACACTTCGGGCAGTCCGGCACGATTGACGATCTCTACCGCGCGCACGGCATTGCAACAGAGGCGATCCTGCAGGCGGCCCAGTCGATGACACCGGGAAGGCCGCTTAGACATCTGAGGGTGGCGCAGTAGCCTCCTCGAATGGAAAAACACGAAAATAGCGAGATCTTGAAGGGGCCAAGTCTTGTTAGCAGCGTGCACAGCCGGGAAGACCGAGGATGGTCTCTTACACGCGCAGCAAAACAAACAAGCAATGGCGAGTTCGGCTCGACGATACGGCTGATTTCCTTGAGGAGATTCGGCAGTGTAAGACCATGGATCGCTTGTGCACGTGCGTACTCGGGCACATCAGCCACTACGGCGCCACGTGTCTTCTCGCCGGTGTAATCCCTCATCCGGGTTCGGCGCGCCGCGAACAGCTTGGACACGTCATACTCGACGCATGGCCCCAAGAATGGTCCGAGCGCTACTTTTCATGCGGCTATCTACACCGCGACCCCACAATACAGCTGGTAAAGAGGGGAGCGGCACCCTTTCTGTGGAGTGAAGTTGGCGAATTGTACAGGCTCGATGCGGACAATCGGCGTGTCATGGACGAGGCGGGCGAGTTTCACCTCAGGCAGGGTCTCACCTTTGCGTTCTCAGCCATCGGAGGCCGACCGGTCGGCTTTTCAATTGCTGGACAGAAAATAGAAGCCGACACTCGCGATAGAGCTTTATTGCAGCTTACGACTGCATTCGCATTTGGAAATGCGATCATGCTCTCCAACCCCAGGCATCAAGATAAGGCCATTCGATTGTCACCCAGGCAGCTTGATGTCCTTCGTTGGGCCGCAGAGGGGCTCAAAGTTGATGAAATTGCCGAAAGACTCTGCATCAGCGGACATACTGCCGACATGCATCTTCGTGCAATCCGCGAGAAGCTTGGGGTCAGCAACACTTTGCACGCAGTCGCTGAGGCCTTTCGCCTTCGGCTACTCTCCTAACACTACGGATTCCCGTAATGCCCTGAGCGTGTGAATTCCGTCAGCATCGGTCGATCCCAACATGGAGGAGAAAACCGATGCTTCATGTCGTTACGTCTCAGACCAAGGACAGCCACAGCGCGATGTTGGGTGAAGCATTCCAGCTTCGCCATCGTGTCTTTGTCGAAGAGAAAGGGTGGAGCGACCTCCGGCGGGCCGACGGCCGAGAAACCGACCGCTTCGACGATGAGCATGCCGTTCACATGGTTTATATAGAAGCTGGCAAGGTGATCGGCTATCAGCGCCTGTTGCCCACAACGCGGCCGCACCTGCTTTCGGAAGTAATGCCCGAATTGTGCGAGGGTGAGCGCCCCGTTGGGGCGAACATTTGGGAATGGACACGATACTGTGTCGAGCCGGCATATCGGGAACGCGGTCGGATGCTGAGCCCGGTCGCAAACGCACTGCTCTCAGGCATCGTCGAATGGGGTCTCGACACCGGCGTCGGTACCATCGTCATCGAGATGAACCCGCTTTGGCTTCTTCGCCTGGTGCAGCTTCACTTCCGGGTGACGCCGCTGGGAGTGCCGCATCTGATCAACGGCGAGGAGACGGTTGCGGTAACCGCGAAGTTCGATGAGCGCACACTCGGTCGGCTTCGCGAAACGCGCTCGGCCTCGTCCGCAGCAGTCGCGGCCTCCACCTTGCGTGAACCGCGTCCGAGCAACCACGTAGGGCGTTAGCCATTCAGCTTCGGCCGCTGTCTTCCTATTCTTAGGATACGCGGCGGCCGAGACGGAGAAGAAATGGTGGTAGATGCGGCGCTCCATTCAGCTTCTCACTCTTCAATACGTGCTCGTGGTCGCTGAGGAAGGCAGCTTCCTCGCGGCGTCGACACGGCTGAACATGCACCACACCGCGCTGAGCCGCCGCGTCCGCGATCTCGAGCTTTCGCTGGGAGTGACCTTGTTCGATCGTCACCCCGGCGGTGTCCGGCCAACCGCCGCCGGAGAACGCTTCCTTGCCAATCTCCGCCGGGTCCTGACTGACCTCGATGGAACGCTTTCCATGGTCGGCCAGAACGGCCGCGGCGAGACTGGCCATCTGTCGATCGGCATCGATGCACCGTTGCCGGCCTGCGGCTATGTCGATGCCGTCGTGGCGTTCGCTCGAGACAGACCGGACGTGGACGTCCGATTCACCGAGGCTTCGCGCGCGGACCTGCATTCCGGGCTCAGCAGCCGCACAATCGATGTTGTGATCGCGCATGGATTCGATCGGCGAGGCGCGACCGAAACCTTGCCTCTCTGGCGCGACCGCATCGTGGTGGCGATGGCAGCGGAGCATCCCTTGGCCGGCCGGAAGAAAGTCGAATTGGCTGACCTCGCCCAGGAGACGACCCTAATCAACTCGCAGTCGATGGAGTTCGGAACAATGTGCGGAATCGGGACTGATGCGGTCCCTTCTTCCATCGTTCGGCATGACGTGAGCCGATCGAGCCTGCTCAATCTCGTCCGGAAAGGGATTGGCGTCACGCTACTTCCCGAAAGCGACGTCGCTAGCCTGATCGAAGGCGTCGTATCGTCCGTGCTCACGAACAAGAACAGGTCGGTCCGCCTGCGCTATGATGCCTACTGGCGATCGGATAGCTCGAATCCGGTATCTGGGGCGTTTGTCGCCCTTCTACGGGCGACATATCAGCAAGATTGACTAATAACCGTGCAAGACGGCAGGGTGCCGTTAGCCGACCTTCTGCTCTTTTCGCGCTTTGGCGAACGCCCTGTCGGTTGCCATAAAACGCTGGAGCATGGGGACGATCAGCTTGACCGGATCGGGCGACATCTTCGCGCCGGCGCTGCGGGCGAGGATCTCCGCGTAGGTAACGAGGTCGCGATGCACAGCGGCCGGCAGCTCGACCGTGACCTTGATCGGTCGGTCGTCGGGAATGACGGACAGCTTCAGTTTCGTCACGATGGCTCCCTCGATGCTCCATAGACCTGCATCACCAAGTCGCGATTGACGATGATGCGGATCGGGAACCCCGGCCGTACCGTCAGCGTCGGCTGGATGTTGAGCTGGCGCCGCACGATCTGCTGGCCGATGTCGGAGACGGAATCCTGCGCGCTCTCGCGGATGGCGCGGGCGATCTCGCTCTCCTCGTCGATCGAGAGCTGCGTGCCGATACCGAGCAGCGTGGAGAGCGCGGCGGCGCGGAAGAGCTGGCCCCAGTGATGGTCGACCTTGTCTTCCAGGCCCGAGAACCCTTCTGTGTCGCTGCCCTGAAGCCGCTCCAGCAGGATGGAAGTCCCGTCCGGCATGACGATGCGGCTCCAAACGAGGAGCACGCGGCGCTGGCCGAAGGCAACCTGGCTGTCGTACTGGCCGATCAGCCGCGCGCCCTGCGGGATCAGCAGATGCGATCCAGTCGGGCTGTCATAGATATGCTCCGTCACCTGCGCGGTGATCTGGCCGGGGAGATCGGAATTGATGCCGGTGATCAGCGCGGCCGGGATGATCGTTCCGGCCTGCACAATGTAGGGCGACGCCTTGTCCTGCACGCGATCGGGGCTGATGATGCGTCGGTCGGCCTCGGCATTGACGAAGGCAAGCTTGCGATCCTGCATGTTCTGCGCCGATCCCTCGGCGAGCGGTGGCGGTCCTTCCGACACCGTCAGGCCGGTCGACGGATCGGTGCCAGGTGCCTTGGTCTCTACAACCTGACCGGCGACCGCGCGTTCACCGCGGCTGTCGGTGAATAGCTTGGAGATACGGGCGGCCTCGATCTCGGCAAGTCGGCGTTGCTCCTCGGGATCGGCGCGCGGCGTGTGGATGTCGGGCGGCGGCACCGGCTGGCCGCGCTCCTGCGCACGACGGATCGGCCGGCCGAGGTCGCCCGGCAACGGCGGTCCCAGCTCCGGCACGTCCGGCCGCGGCAGGCCGGTGTAGTCGCGGGGCAGGTTCTGCAAGCCATCGGCTGTGGTGCGGTTGTCGGTGGTGTAAAGCTCGGAGGGTTGCTGGCTGGCGCGGCGGCTGGAATCGAGCGCCCAGACCAGCGCGCCCAGGACGGCGACCGCGCTGACGCCACCGAGACCGACCAGCACCTTGCGTGACAGTCGCGTGACGCGAGACGGCTCCGGCCGGAGGCGCAGGTCGGCGCGGATGTCGCCAGACGGCGTGTTGGGCACGTCGGTCATCGGTTGTCTCCCCCGGAGAACAATGCGGTCCTGCGCATCGCCTTCCTGCCGTCTGTGCGCACGATGCGAACGCGGCGTTCCGAGTCCTTGTCGCCGAGGCGCAACTCGGCGGCTGCAAACAGCCGGTCGACGACATAGTGGTTCTGGCGAGCGCGATAGTTGACCAGCTCAGATTTGCCGGACGGGCCGATGACGAACAGCGGCGGCATCTCGCCCTGGCCGATGCCGGACGGGAACTCGATATAGACTTTCGAGCCGTCGTCGAAGGCGCGCAGTGGTCGCCACGGCGCGGCGTCTCCCTCGATGCGATATCTGAAGTTGAGCTTCGAGATGTCGATGCCGGCGGCGACTGGCTGGACTTCGGCGGCTCGCGCGTTCTGGCGACGTAGCGCAATCAACTGGTCCTGCGGATAGTTCCACGAAACCGAAGCCATGTAGGTCGAGGGGGTGGACCGCAGCTCGAGATGGTAGGTGCGGCGATCAGTGTTGATGACGACATTGGTCTGGAGATCCGGCCGAGTCGGCTTCACCAGGATGTGAACCTGCCGCCTGTCCCCTGTCCCGCTCTCGGTATCGCCAATGATCCAGCGCACCGTGTCGCCGGCGGCGACCGGGCCGGAGCCGACAAGCTGCTCGCCCGGCTGAAGCGCGATATCGGTCACCTGGCCGGGCGCGGCATAGACCTGATAGAGCGCGCCCGGCGAGAAGGGATAGACCTGCACCGCGTTGATGAAGCCATCGCGGACTGGCTGCATGCGGGCCGCCTCATTGGCGCTGGTGATGCGGGCCTTTGGGTCTGCCGGTTCTGGCTTCCTGTCGCCCGCCGCGACCGGCTTCAACTGGCCGGGCAGCGGCAACGGCCTTGGTGTCTCTACGACTCGGACGGGACTGGGCGGATCGGCGGCGAGCACCGCGGGCGCAGCATCGTCATAGTCGATCTCTGGCGGGATGTACTTCTTGGCGCAGCCGGCAAGCGCGGTCGCCGCGGACAATGCAATGACCAGCGGCAAAGAGCGACGTGAACCCTTCTCGCGCGTATTTTCTTTTCCTGGGTGGCTCATGATCCCAACTCCCTCGACCAGTTGATTGCGTTGACGTAGACGCCGAGAGGGTTGGCCCTCAGCCTGTCGGCCGTGCGCGGGCGCTCGATCACAACGGTAAAGATCGCGGTCCAGCGCTCGGTCGCGGCGAGCTGGCCGTTCTCATAGCGGCGCTCGGTCCAGGCGACACGGAAGCTGTCCGGCGATGCTCGGATGACACTGGAGATGTCGACGGCGACCTGGCTCTTGCCGACCTTCGTGAAGGGATCGTTGGTTCGGGCATAGTCATTCAGCGCAACGGCGCCGCGGTCGGTTGTGAACTCGTAGGCGCGCAGCCAGTTCTGCCGCACGATGATCGGATCGGCGGGGATCGAGCGGACTTGCTCGATGAAACGGGCAAGGTGCCACGCGATCTGCGGATCGGTCGGCCGGTAGTCCGCGACGGCCGGCGCGACGGCCTGCGCCTCGCCGAAGCGGTCGACCTGCACGATCCAGGGCACGACGGTGCCGCGCGTAGATTGCCAGACGAGCGCGGTTGCGAAGCCGCCTGCAAGGACCAGCGAGCCGAAGGCCATCAGCCGCCAGTTTTGCGCCTGAACACGGGCTGAGCCGATCCGCTCGTCCCAGGCCTGAGCAGCCTTCTGATAGGGCGTCTCCGGCTCGGGCGAACGCGCATAGCGCACGGAAGGTCGCTTGAAGAGGTTCATCTGCGGTCATCCTGATCGAGGGGAACGGACATCGAGCCGCCGCCGTGGTCGCCGGAGCGGATGGTGTGGGCGGCGACGCTTGCACCGTGATGGGCCGTGCCGGCGCGCTTCATGCGGGTGGCCCAGGCCGGCGGTGTCGAGACGGAGGAAGCGGCAGCCTCGGATGCGCTGGAGGTGGACGACTGGCCGCCGGTGACCGACCATGCGCCGGTCTGTCCCGCGCGATAGCTGGAGGACATGGATTGAGCGGCGCGCGACACGACCCGTTTGACGGGCTGCACGGCGGCCGCTCCGCCGACTCGCGCCACTCCTCCCATGCCGGCGGCGACGGCACCCATACCGCTCTGACCGGAAGTCGAGGCGGCGAGACCATAGGCGGTGGAGGCACCGCCGGCGAGATGCGCGCCACCGCGCGCGGCCGCGGCCGACATGCGGCCACCGGCTCCGACCGCGGCGGCGCCGCCGCTCAATCCGGCACGCGCGCCCATGTAGCCGGCCGCCCCAAGGCCAGCGGCGGCAAACCCGGTTCCGACCGCAGCACCTGCTCCGAGCTGTGGCGCGCCGGAGACCAGGCCGGTCGCGATGCCGGGACCGAAGATGGAGAGTCCCATCAATGACAGCGCGCCGAGCACCAGCGCCAGCGCGTCAGTGATGGTCGGCTGGTCGGCAAAGCCCGACGTGAACTCGCTGAACAGGCCCGAGCCGATTCCGACGATGACTGCAAGGACCAGGATTTTGACGCCCGAGGCGACGATGTTGCCGAGGACCTTTTCCGCGAGGAAGGCTGTCTTGTTGAACAGCGCGAAGGGAATGAGGATGAAGCCGGCGAGCGTGGTGAGCTTGAACTCGATCAGCGTGACGAAGATCTGCACGGCGAGGATAAAGAACGCGATCAGCACGATCGCCCAGGCGATCATGAGCACCATGATCTGCACGAAGTTCTCGAAGAAGGAGATGTAGCCCATCAGCTCGCCGGCTGCCTCGAGGATGGGATTGCCGGCGTCGATGCCGACCTGCGCGACGCGGCCGGGCTGAAGAAGCTCGGAGCCGGAGAGCGAGCCGCCGCCGGCCTGAAGGCCGAGCCCGGAAAAGCTCTCGAAGACGATGTTGGCGAGGCGGTTAAAGTTGCCGATGATGAAGGCGAAGAAGCCGATATAGAGCGTCTTCCTGATCAGCCGCTGCAGCACGTCCTCGTCGGCGCCCCAGGCCCAGAACAGGCCGGCCAGCGTGATGTCTATAATAATGAGTGTGGTGGTGAGGAACGCGACTTCACCGCCCAACAACCCGAAGCCGGAGTCGATGTAGGAGGTGAAGGTCTCAAGGAACCGATCGATGACGCCCGTGTCGTTCATGGCGATACCGGCAGGTTGATTGGCGGAATGGTCGCCGTCGGCTTTCCTGCCTCGCCGTCGCCGAACCGCTCGGGTTTCGGCATTGCGGGTCGCTCCGGCCTCGGCGTGACGGCGCGCTCCGGCTCGCGGGACTGAAGGAAGCGGCGGCGGTTCTCCGCCCATGCTTTTCGGCAGATCGGATCGTTGGCGGCGACCATGCCGAGATCGCGGCAGCGGACAAGCTCGCTGTTGGCGGGCTCGCCGCCCGGACGGCGGAGGCTGTGGGGGGCGGCATCCTCCGTGCCGTCGCCGCGCAGGGCCATGACCGCGGCTGTCATGGCCGCGCCAAGGGCGAGAACGGCAATCATCCGGGCGGCGATCCTGGCGTCCATCGTGGCACGCTCCTCAGTCGTGGAACATGCGCACGGTGGACGCGCTGTAGCTTCGACCCGCCATGAAGCGACTGAACTGCTCGCGGGCCTGCTCCTGCGCGGCGGCGTGCCTGGCCTGCTCAAGAGCGTCAGCACGACCCTGCGCGGCGAGCATCGCGGTGAGGTCGGTGAGCTGCTGCGCCTGCACGGCGAGCAGCTCGTTGCCGGCCTGGGTTGCCTGAAGGATCCCGACTGCCGACTTGCTGGCGCCGACCAGGCTGCTCGTCTGCCGCTCGATCCCGTCGATGTTATCGACGGCGACCGCGCCGGCCTTCAGGGAATGCTCGAAGGCTGAGAGCGATTCCTGCCAGCGCTCGCGGGCACCCTCGACAAGCTGAGCGCCCGTCTTGTCGGACGCGAAATCCTCGAAGGTTGACGAGAACTGCTGATCGATATCGTCGACGCTGTAGGCAAGCTTCTCGGCTTCTCCGAGCAGGCCCTTCATCTCCGCAAAGTTGCCTTCGATCTGATCGAGCACCGATGTCGGCAGCGAGGCGAGGTTCATCGCATCGTTGATCAGCATCTGCGCCTCGTTGGCGAGGGAGGTCACCTGATTGTTTATCTGCTCCAGCGCCCGTGCCGCGCTCAGGATGTTCTCCGCATGGTTCCAGGGATCGTAGACCGTGAGCGCCGAAGCCGGCTGCGCGGATAGTGCGGCGCTGGCGACGAGTGCCGCCATTGCGACGTGGCGAATGCGGACAGAAATGGGACTCATGACGAAATCTCCTTTGCGGATTGGTCGATGACGGTGGTGAGGTCGGGGATGAGGTCGGCCGCCCACGCGAGGCCCCGATCGGCGAGCCAAGCCTCGAGGAAATATTGCGAGCCGGCTTCAGCCCGGGTGCGCTCGATAGCCGCCTGGTCGCTCTTCGCCGATGCTGCGCAAAGCGCGAGCGCGATCGGGCCGAGACCCAGCTCGAACAGCCGATTGCCGCGGCGGCTCTGGCAGTAGTAGTCGCGTTTCGGCGTCGCTCTCGCCACGATCTCGATCTGCCGGTCGTTCAGGCCGAACCGACGATAGATGGCGGTGATCTGCGGCTCGATGGCGCGCTCATTCGGCAGGAAGATTCGCGTCGGGCAGCTTTCGACGATCGCCGGCGCGATCCTGCTGCCGTCGATGTCGGAGAGCGACTGCGTGGCGAAGACGACGGAGGCGTTCTTCTTCCTGAGTGTCTTCAGCCATTCACGGAGCTGGTCGGCGAAGCCGCCGTCATCTAGCGCGAGCCAGCCTTCGTCGATGATGAGCAAGGTGGGGCGGCCGTCCATCCGCTGCTCGATGCGGTGGAAGAGATAAGCGAGCACCGCCGGCGCGGCGCCGGTGCCGATCAGGCCTTCCGTCTCGAAGGCCTGGACGGACGCGCCGCCAAGATGCTCCTCTTCGGCATCGAGCAAACGGCCATAGGCGCCGCCGAGACAGTATGGCCGCAGCGCCTGTTTCAATGCCGACGATTGCAGGAGCACCGAAAGTCCTGTGAGTGTGCGCTCGGCGACCGGCGCGGACGCCAGCGACGTCAGCGCCGACCACAGGTGCTCCTTCACCTCCGGTGTGGCGACCACGCCTTCGCGCGCCAGGATGTCGACCAGCCAGTCGGCGGCCCATGCCCGCTCCGGCGTGCGGTGGATGCCGGCGAGCGGCTGGAGGGAAACCGTGCTCGTCCCGTTTCCGAGATCGGAGAGGGTGAGCTGCGACAGGGGATCGTCGTCCTCGCGATGGCGGACGGCGTTGCCACCGAGGTCTTCCCAGTCGCCGCCCATTGCCAGCGTGGCGGCGCGGATGGAGCCGCCGAAGTCGAAGGCGAAGATCTGGTTGTTCTCGTAGCGGCGGAACTGGACCGCCATCAGCGCGAGCAGCACCGACTTGCCGGCGCCGGTCGGGCCGACGACGAGCGTGTGACCGACGTCGCCGACGTGCAGCGAAAAGCGGAACGGCGTCGCGCCTTCGGTCTTGGCGTAGAAGAGCGGCGGCGCGCCAAAATGCTCGTCGCTCGCCGGCCCCGCCCAGACAGCCGACAACGGGATCATGTGGGCGAGGTTCGGCGTCGAGATCGGCGGCTGGCGGACGTTCGCATAAACGTGGCCCGGGATGCTGCCGAGCCAGGCCTCGACAGCGTTGACGCCCTCCATGATCGAGGTGAAGTCGCGTGACTGGATCACCTTCTCGACCAGCCGCAGCTTCTCGTCGGCGATGGCCGCGTCGGCGTCCCAGACCGTTACGGTGGCGGTGACGTAGGCTTCGCCGATCTGGTCGGAGCCAAGATCCTGCAAGGCGGCATCGGCGTCGGCCGCCTTGTTGGCTGCATCGGTGTCGAGCAGGACCGACGCCTCGTTGGTCATCACCTCCTTGATGATCGCGGCAACCGACTTGCGCTTGGCGAACCACTGCCGCCTGATCTTCGTCACCAGCCGCGTCGCATCGGTCTTGTCGAGCATGATCGCCCTCGTCGACCAGCGGTAGAGGAAGGCCAGGCGATTGAGGTCGTCGAGGATTCCCGGAAACGTCGTGGTCGGGAATCCGATGATTGTGAGCGTGCGCAGGTGGAAATCGCCAAGCCGCGGCTCCAGCCCGCCGGCGAGCGGCTGGTCGGCCAGAAGCGCATCGAGATGCATCGCCGTCTCGGGCACGCGGACACGATGGCGCTTCGTCGAGATGGTCGAGTGCAGGTAGGTCAGCGTCTCGGCGTCACCGAGCCATTCTGCCTCCGGCACGAAGCCTTTGACCAGGGAGAGCACGCGGTCGGTGCGATCGACGAAACCTTTGAGCAGCTCCCAGGGATCGACGCCGGTCTTCTCGCGTCCTTCGTAGAGCCAGCTTTCCATGCGCGAGGCTTCCTCGGCCGGCGGCAGCCAGACGAAGGTGAGGAAGTAACTGGACTCGAACAGCACGCCGCTGTCCTCGAACTGCTCGCGGCGCTCGATGTCGACGAGCGCGGACGCCGAGTCCGGAAACAGGCTCTCGGGATAATCCGTCGCCGGATTGCGCTGCGCCTCGACGAAGATCGCCCAGCCGGAACCGAGACGGCGCAGCGCGTTGTTCAGCCGCGCGGTCGTGCCGACCAGCTCGGCCGGCGTGGCGCTGTCGAGGTCAGGCCCGCGGAAGCGCGCGGTGCGCTGGAATGAGCCATCCTTGTTGAGGACGACGCCCGGCGCCACCAATGCGGCCCACGGCAAGTAGTCTGTGAGCAGAGCGCTCTTCTTCCTGTATTCGGCGAGATACATCATCGAATTGCCTCACACGCCGAGATGGGTCGGGTAGCGAACGTGCCGGCGCACGACGTCGACGAATTGCGCGTCACGCTTAGTCGCCCAGACCGCCGCGAAATGGCCGATCGCCCAGATGACCAGGCCGGCGAGCCAGAGACGAAGGCCAAGGCCAACCGCGCCGGCGAGCGTTCCGTTGGCGATCGCGACCGCGCGGGGCGCGCCGCCGAGCAGGATCGGCTCGGTCAGCGCGCGATGGACCGGTGCGAAGAAGCCGCGAACCTCGTCTTCGAGCATCAGACCAGCGCCCCGCCGCCGAAGGAGAAGAAGGACAGGAAGAAGGAGCTGGCCGCGAAGGCGATCGACAGGCCGAAGACGATCTGGATCAACCGCCGGAAACCGCCGGCCGTGTCGCCGAAGGCGAGCGTCAGGCCGGTCACGATGATGATGATCACCGCGACGATTTTGGCGACCGGACCTTCTATCGATTCGAGGATTTGTTGCAGCGGCTCTTCCCACGGCATGGAAGAGCCGGCGGCGCGCGCGGGCATGGTGGTCAGCGCCATGACCGACGCCAGCGCACTGGCGTGCGCGATACGGTCACCGATGCGGGCGAGGATGGTCATCTTCTTCTCCTGTCGAAAGAGATTTTGGATTGGGTTCGAGCTGGGCGTTGAGCGTGCGGTAGTCGCCTGTCGCCGGATCGAGCCCGTCGACAAGCGCGATCTCGACAAGACGGCGTTCTGAGCCGCGGCCAGCGAGCACGGCGATGACGTCGATCGTCTCGGCGATCAGCACGCGCGGTACCGTGACGACCGCCTCTTGCACGAGCTGCTCCAGTCGACGAAGCGCGCCGATCGCCGTGTTGGCGTGGATCGTGCCGATGCCTCCGGGATGGCCGGTGCCCCAGGCCTTGAGAAGGTCGAGGGCCTCGCTGCCGCGCACCTCCCCGATCGGGATGCGGTCGGGACGCAGTCGCAGCGACGACTTCACGAGGTCGGAAAGAGATGCGACGCCGTCCTTGGTCCTAAGCGCGACCAGGTTAGGCGCGGCGCATTGCAGCTCGCGGGTGTCCTCGATCAGCACCACGCGGTCGGAGGTCTTCGCGACTTCGGCCAGCAACGCGTTGGTCAGCGTCGTCTTGCCGGTCGAGGTGCCGCCGGCGATTAGAATGTTTTTCCGCTTCTCGACCGCGAGCCGTAGGACATAGGCCTGGGACTGAACCATGATGCCCGCGGTCACGTAATCGGTCAGCGTGAACACCGCGACGGCCGGCTTGCGGATGGCGAAAGTCGGCGCGGTGACGACCGGGGGAAGCAGGCCCTCGAACCGCTCGCCGGTCTCCGGCAACTCAGCCGAGACGCGCGGACTGCCGACATGGACCTCGGCGCCTACATGATGCGCGACCAGCCGAACTATCCGCTCGCCGTCGGCCGGGATCAGCATGTCGTCGGTGGCGACGAGGCCTTCGCGAAGACGATCGACCCAGAGCCGCCCGTCCGGGTTCAGCATCACCTCGACGATCGATGGGTCTTCGAGGTAGCCGGCGATGGCGGGACCGAGCGCGGTGCGCAGCATTCGCGCTCCGCGCGAGACAGCTTCCCTGCCGTGATGAAAGTGGTGAGATGCCACGATTGTCCCCGTCCTGCGATGTCGCGCGGCACCGCGCCGCGGACGGGGATGAGTAGAAGAGGCAGGATTCCGGCTATGGCAACAAGCTTGGCGAGGCCATCATGCTCCGGCGTGAAATGACCTGCGGGATTCGGTATCGGCGTTTGCCGTTCAGCCTGCGGTCGATGGTCTGGCAGTCGAATCATCCTCGTCGGCCGGAGGCGCGGCCGGCACATCCTCCGCGATCTCCTGTCTGAGCTTCGGTCCCTTTGCCAGGCGTCGACCGAGCACAGCGACGAAGCCGTCATAGCGCTGCTGCGCCTTGGCGCGCGCCTCGGCCTGGACGGATTCTGGCAGCGCTGGCGTCGCAGAAAGCCAGAAGCGGACGAACAGCGCCATCGTCTCCGTGGCGATGCCGATGTCGCGCTCGACGCGCTGGATGCGACGGTCGAGTTGGTCGAGGCGGCGGGTGATCGCCGCCTCCTTCCGTTCGGCCGCGTCCGGCGACAGGAAGGAGGCGATGGCAGCCTCGGCGATGAGCGACAGCGACACATCCCGCTTGGCCGCGTAGTCGGCAAGCGCGTTCATCACGTCGGAATCGAGGTAGGCTGAAAGCCGCTTCTTCTTCATCGCCGGTCAAAGCTCGATGCCGTCGTTGCGATCCATCGACGCCTGCCGCGCCACCTGTCGCATCGTGCGATCAAGCGCGCGCCGTCGCGTTGCCGCGTCGTCGTCAGGCTCGTCGGCATCGAGGTCGAACTCGAACTGGGGAGACTTTCTGGGCTCGGTATCCTCATGTTCCGGTAGCTCCGGCTCGCGGCGGATGCCGGCATTGGCCGGATCGCCCTCCTCGGCGTTGTGCCTGTCCTTGGATCCCGCCGGAGCATCGGGGACGGCGAGCACCGGCAGTTCGCTCCAGTCGTCCGGCCGCAGAGACGTCGCCGTCTTGTCCGGTTTCGGCGGAGGCAGCACGCGTTCTGCAAGTCGGGGGTCTGCGAAGTAGCGGGCCTTCTTCGCCTTGATCGGGAACATGCCCGACACCATCACGATCGCATCCGATGGCGGAAGCTGCATGATCTCGCCCGGCGTCATCAATGCGCGCGCCGTCTCCTGGCGGGAGACCATGATGTGGCCGAGCCACGGCGCCAATCTGTGACCGGCGTAGTTCTGCATCGCGCGCAGTTCTGTCGCCGTGCCGAGCGAGTCCGAGACGCGCTTGGCCGTGCGCTCGTCATTGGTGGCGAAGCTCACGCGCACATGACAGTTGTCCAGAATGCTATTGTTCGGTCCGTAGGCCTTCTCGATCTGGTTGAGCGATTGCGCGATGAGGAAGCTCCTGATGCCGTAGCCGGCCATGAAGGCGAGCGCGGATTCAAAGAAGTCGAGGCGGCCGAGCGCTGGAAACTCGTCGAGCATGAGGAGGAGCTGCTGCCGCCTCTCCTTGGCGTGCAGGTCCTCGGTCAGCCTTCGGCCGATCTGGTTCAATACGAGCCGGATCAGCGGCTTGGTGCGGGAGATGTCGGATGGCGGCACCACAAGGTAGAGCGTCGTCGGCCGTTTACCCTCCACGATGTCGGCGATGCGCCACTCGCAGCGTGAAGTCACCTTGGCCACGACCGGATCGCGGTAGAGACCGAGGAAGGACATGGCTGTAGAGAGCACGCCGCTTCGCTCGTTCTCGCTCTTGTTGAGCAGCTCGCGCGCGGCCGATGCCACGACGGGATGCGGTCCTGCCTCGCCGAGGTGCTTCGTCAGCATCATGGCGCGCAGGGTCTTCTCGATCGGCCGGCGCGGATCGGACAGGAAGTTCGCCACGCCCGCCAGCGTCTTGTCCTGCTCGGCGTAGAGCACATGCAGGATCGCGCCGACCAACAGCGCATGGCTAGTTTTCTCCCAATGGTTCCGTCTCTCAAGCGAGCCTTCGGGATCGACCAGCACGTCGGCGACGTTCTGCACATCGCGAACTTCCCACTCGCCGCGTCGGACCTCCAGCAGCGGGTTGTAGGCTGCCGACGTCGCATTGGTCGGATCGAACAGCAACACACGGCCGAAGCGCGAACGCCAGCCGGAGGTCAGTTCCCAATTCTCCCCCTTGATATCGTGCACGATCGTGCTGCCCGGCCAGGTCAACAGCGAGGGCACAACGAGCCCGACGCCCTTGCCGCTTCTGGTCGGCGCGAAGCAGAGCACATGCTCCGGCCCATCATGCCGCAGATAGTCATGCTCGAAGCGGCCGAGCACCACCCCGTCCCGGCCGAGCAGCCCGACAGAGGAGATTTCCTGCCTCGTCGCCCAGCGGGCCGAGCCGAAGGTTTCGGCGTTCCTGCCTTCGCGTGCCCGCCAGACCGACATCATGATTGCGATGACGATCGCGATGAGCCCGCCGGAGGCCGCGATGGCGGCTCCCTCGTAGAAAACCCACGGCGCATAGGCGTCGAAGAAATACCACCACCAGAAGAAGGCAGGCGGCGGATAGACCGGCCAGCCGCCCAGTTCGAACCAGGGCGAGCCGAGCTGCGCCTGAAATCCCAGACGCCATGCCGTCCACTGCGTCGCGCTCCATGTGGTCAGGAGCACGATGGTCAGGACGATGAGGATCTGTCCCCAAAGGATGCGTGTAGCGGACATGCGCGTCTTCCCGGACGAAACGGTCGGAGTGTGAAGAGAGGGTGCCGGGGTAAGATCAGGGCAAGGACGAAATCGGGTTGATCGTGTTTCGACCTGAAAAGACTAGCGCCTTGCGCGTTGGATCTCCGAAAGCGCTCGATCTTCGGGCCGCGGGCACACTAGAGGCCGAGTCCCCGCTTTCGTCCCAGCGCCCATTCGACGCCGCCGTCGACACGTGCGAAACCAGAGACGTGGCGGTCGAGATGCTTCTCGATCGACGGCGACCAGGGCACGAGCTGGAAGCCGAGCCCGTCGTCGATCATGGCGACGCGGCCTGACGCGAGGGAGAAGCGCCGGCTGTAGATGCCGCTAACCGTGTCGCCTTCCCTCGCCTTCACGAACGGCATGCCGGTCTCCGTCGTAAGCTGCTGCCCCAGTGCGCCGACTTCACGCTCGCGCAGCGTGGCGAGCAGGTTGCGCGCGAAGACGATGCGCTGGCCGGCACGACGGGCATGGCCCTCCTCGATCAAGTGCTCAGTGCGGGCGTCGAGTGCTTCCTTCACCTCCCGACCGAAACCGCCTTCGCCGAGATCGGCCGGTTGCCGGGCGATGAGCTGCCTGTCGAGCCACGTCGCGCCATCGGCGTGAATTTGCTCCGCGAGAGAGAAGTCCGATCGGACAGCGAGAGCGACACGCTCCCGGCCGTTCTTGTCCTCGTAGCGCCGAAGCTCGACGATCGAGCCGGCCGGCGAATCGCCGGTGGCTTCAAGATCGTGGAAACGGATATGATGGGTGCGGCCGTCGACACCGTCGACGATCGCGTAGGCCGAGCCGTACAGCTCATCGTGAAGGCCTCGCTGCAGCAGCCGGCCGACGATCGGCGTTTGGATTTCCTCCGCCGAGAGAACGTAGCTTGCTGCTTCCCGGTCGAGACCGTGTTCAGTCAGGCTGCGGTGCAGGCGCTTGATGATGTCGCCACGCTCTCCCAACGCAAGCAAGGTCGGCTCGGCCTCCTCGGCCATCATCCATTGGCCGGGACCTATCGCGGTGGCGAGGCCAAGGCTTTCCAGCTTGCGCAACCGGCCAACCTTGAGCGTCAGGTATTCGTCGGGCTGCTTGTCCGGAGCGGGCGCGACGTCGATGATCCCACGACGGTCGGCGTCCTTCTGAAGTTGCCGATCAAGCTGCGTCCAGCGTTCGTTTTCAACCTGTCTCTCGATGGAGCGACGGATATCGAGATCGGTTCGCGGCCCGAGCGTCTGGGTGAGCACGTCGCTCGCCCTGTCGCGCATGCCTTGTCGGATATAGTCGCGGGAGATGACCAGGTTCTCGCCGTCCTCCGCCACGCCGCGCACGATGAGGTGGACATGCGGGTGCTCGGTGTTCCAATGATCGATACCGATCCAGTCGAGCTTGGTGCCAAGATCGCGTTCCATGTCGCTCATCAGCTCGCGGGCGAAACTTCTGAGGTCGCCAAGCTCGACGGCATCGTCGGGCGAGACGATGAAGCGGAAATGATGGCGATCGTCGTTGCAGCGATCCGCGAAGGCGTCGTGATCGGCCTCGTCCGTCTCCGCGCCGAACATGCGCGCCTTTGCACCGTCCTTCGTCACGCCGTCGCGGCGGAGGTATCGCAAATGCGCCGACAGCGGCGTCGCCCATTTCTGCTGCCGCACGACACGGGCCTTGACCATCGCGCCGCGCGAGCGGCTGGTGATCAAGCGATTGGCGCGAATGCTTGCAGAACGGCCCCGGCCGAAGGTCGAGGCGCGCGGCGAGACGATGCGTCCCTGCCGCGTGATGCGGCCTCCCGCACGTTGCGCGGACGCGAGCGCCTGAAGGACGAACGGCCGGGATCGCTCTGCGCTGCGCGAGCGGATGCGGCCTGGCCTGACACGGAAGTCGTCGTCCTTCGCCATCATGGTTCCCCGCGATGTGCAGGTTTCATTGAAAAGATTGACGAAATCGCCGAGATACACCTCGCAAGAGCAGCCCCGCACATCGCAAAACGGACACGCAAACCGCTGCAACACCGCCAACCGACCGAGCCGCACATTGCGGCCCTTTATCCTGCCTCTCCTCCTCGGTTCCCTCGGCGGCCTTCTCGCCCCCCGCACACAGCACGCCGTCGCCGGTCGGAGCGCGATTTGCGCCGCAGACGGAGGTCATGGTGCTGAGCCCGGGGATCGGCGGAAGAACAGGCTGCCGTTGCTGGTTCGGGCGGCCGTGCCGGAATCGTCGGAAGCGCGACCGGACGGCGGCGCGATTGCTGTGAGGTCGGAGATCGTATTGCTGTTCGTTGGCCGATCGTCCGGCCCACCGACCAGCATGAAAACGCTGTCCGAATGTTCAGTCGAGCCGTGCTTGGCACGCGCCCGATCCGCGTCACCGCTGCCGCCGGGGTGCGCGAAGATCGGCGAGCGACGCGCATCGTGATGGACGGCTGACCGACGCGTCCCTGATGGCACGGTCGCCGTCCCGTCGATGACCGGCATGAGCTTCGCGACGTAGTCGAGCGTCTCACGCGGCAGGGGCCGACCGGTCGCGAGATGCTGCTCATAACGTCTCGGGCCGGCATTGTAGGCGGCGAGAAAGCCCTTCCTGCCGAAACGGTTGAGCATCTCGCGCAGGTAGGCCGTGCCGGCCAGGATGTTGTCGCGAGGCGCGAACGGGTCGTCGCCGAGACCATGCTTGGAGCGCAGCTCTTGCCAGGTCGCCGGCATGACTTGCATCAGGCCCATCGCCCCCTTCGGTGATACCGCGCGCATGTCGTTGGTGCTCTCGACATGCATGACGGCGCGTATCCACCGCTCGGGAATGGCGAAGCGCTTTGCGGCCTCTGCCACGTGCGCTGACCACAGATCGGCCGGTGGCCTGGCATCGCCAACGCGTCCGGTCGGAGACCGAGGCGCTGGCTCGGCGTATGCCGCGCACGTCGCGATGGTGGTCGCGATGGACGCCGAGAGCGCGATGACGGCCAGCAGGACCGCATGCGATCCTCCGATCCGATGCGCCGTCAGCCTGCCACCGTGCTCGCTTTGCTCAAGGGCAAGGCTGCGCCGGCGGCCGGAGTTTTCCGGACGGGCATCGTCGGCAGACATGACCGTCACCCGGAGAACAGGCCGCCGCCCTTGAGCTTCGCTGCGCACGTCGGCCGCCCGACGGGCGATCGGGTCGAGGGGATTGACCGGCGTTCGATCGATCAAGGGGATTGAGGGATCGGATCGGCAGGATCGCGGTGAGCGCATGGCCTCATGCCCGCTCGTCGCGCTTCGACAGCCGGTCCCAATGCAGGGTCCAGGTGCCCTTCTCTGCATCCGCCTCGAACAGCCGCGCGCGCAGCGGCTGCACGAAGGACGGATCGTCGACGGCGACCGACAGCCACAGGCCGGCCTTTTCGCCGGTGCGGTTCCAGGCCGCACCGACTTCCAGGCCTTCGCAGAAGATGCGATGGTCCGGCGCGTTCTCCGCGTCCGATTTCTCGGCCGGCAGAATGGAGAGTTTCACGTCGAGGGTGAGCGTTCGGATGTTGCCGAAGAAGCCGTCATCGTTGCGAGTGAATGTGCCTATCTTGCTCATGGCGCGTTCCTTTCGTTGGCGTGGACGTGCGATTTGCGTGGCGTGCTGAGCTGCGTCGCCGGCGTAGCGGTGACGGAATCGGCGTTGTCAGCGATCCAGACGGGGACCGCCTGGCCGACGATCGAGGCGATCGGCAACGCGCCGACATAGCGGCTGTCGAAGCTGTCGGCGGCGTCCCAGTTCATGAGGAAGGCCTCGCCTTCCGAGACCACGCCGCAGCCCTGCCAGTCCGGCAGCTTGCGGCCACGACTGTCGCGCTCCCGCGCGTGGCCGTAGGTCACGTCGTAGGCGACGATCTCCGCGCCACGGCGGCAGACTTCCGTGCCCGCGAGCGCAAGCACGCGCTTGATCAGCGGCACGCCGCGCGGCAGGTAGCCGCGCTCTGACAGGAAAGCCGCCATCGGCTCGGGCGGCATGACCACCACCAGGTCGGCGACATCGAGACGGGCGATCGGCTCGACACGATAGAGGCCGATCGGCACGCTGGCAGAGGCATTCCAGATGAGGCGCGGCGGGAACCGGCCCCACGCCAGAGCGGCCACCATCGCCGTGCCCGCGAGCATGGTGATGACGATCGTCCGGCGCGCGCTCATGGCTCGATCCGCCGGCGCAGAAGCCAGGCCTCGTGACGCTGACGGCTATATGGCCGCGGCGTCTCTCGGACTGCGACGCGGCTCTGAACGTGCCGCCAGTAGTCCGGCGAGGCATCGGCAGCATCGATGCCGAGCGCCTCGATCTGGTCGATGACCTGAAGCACTTTCTCGACATTCGGCCAGCCTGTCACGGTGAGCAGGATGTCGGCGCCAGGCCGCACATAGGCGACGGTCGAGCAGCGCTCGCCCGGCTCGACGGCGCGCAATATGTCGATGCGCGAGGCGATCGTGCCGAAGTCGTTCGCCGTCCAGCGCACGAAGCCGAAAACGCTGCCCGGCGCGAAGGAGACGACGCGGCGGCTGCGGTCGAGCGTCCGCTTCGCCGCCACGTGGCCGAAGCGGATGTAGTTCTCGATCCGCTTCTTGACCCACACCAGCTCGACGTCGGTGAGGTCGTCGTCATCCCACCCCGGTCCCCTGCCAGGATGCAGACGATCGCGCCTTGTCATGGCGTTGCTCCGTCGCTGAAGGGAAGGATGGCGGCACGCCGATCGCGGGCGCGCATGTGCCGCCCTCGCCGATCGTCGGAAACATGTTTCCGGAAAGGTGCAACTTGTTTCCGGTGTCTCGGAAACTGCGTGCGTCCACAGGGCGCGGAAACCGCCTGCCGCGTTAGAGGGAATCCGAAGGATTCCCAGTTAGTGAAGTTAGGAGGCTCCCAACTGCCCGCAGCCCCGGGCTTCGCGACGGATTTGGGTTCCCGATAGTACGGGAATCCGGTTCCCGATAGTACGGGAGTCGCGGTTCCTGATAGCACGGGCATGTCCACAGGAACCTCACAGTCGGCTCGAACGACGGCGTGTCGGGCGCGTGCCCGTCCTGCTGCCGGTCGGATGGTTCGGATCGGGGCGGAAGGTGAGGCGCTGGCGGCCGTCCGGGTCGGCGGTCAGCGCGAGCCTGTAGCCCGGCAGCGGCTGGCGACGGACGATCTCGCGCAGCTCGAAGGCGAAGCGTTTGAGCGGCGAGAGGCTGCCCGACTTCAGATGAAGGTGGCGAAGATCGAAGCTCCAGCCCCAGGCCTGCCGACCGCCATGCTTGCGCACCAGGCGGTAGAGCCAGCGTTCGAGACCGCCCGTGAGATCAAAATACTCGCGATCGATGGTCAGGATCAGCGCGTCGTCCAGAACTCCGGAATAGAACCAGTCCGGCAGGATCAGCTCGATGCCGAGGGGCCGTCCGTCGTCGTCCAACCGCTCCTTCCATTCGTTGATCCAGGAGAAGCGGTGACGCCGCCGCTCGGACGGCTGCCGGATCGAGGTCGCGACCGTGGTTGATTGCAGCCGGTCGAGCGCCGCCTTCAGCCGATCGTAGTTCGGTCCCGCATCGCTGCGACCGATGAACGTCAAGATCTCGTAGGGCGTTGCGGCCATCAGCCGCGAAGTGAGCAGGCCCTTGTCCCGTGCGTCGACGATCTGGCTGGCAGCCCAGATGAGAATGTCGGCATCCCATATGGTCGCCATGCCGTGCTCGAGGGTCGCCTCGACGCGGATGGAGATGTTGCTCATGTGGAAGTCGATCGGCGTGATGCGGCGGGACTTGGCCAGCGAGAAGAACGGCCAGGCCATGAGGTCCTGCGAGTCGCGCGCGGCCATGTCGCCGCTGCGCGCCTGGAACCGGAAAAGCTGCTCGTCCTCGACCAGACGCCGCCGCATGATCCCCTCCGATCAGCGCTCGCGCGGCCAGCCGACATAGGCCGGCGCGCGGGCGGCATGAGGCTTGGCGGGCGGGATTTCGGTGGTGTCGGTGTCGCTGGTCGAGGAGCGCCGGCTGGCGGCGATCCACTCGCGCAGGTCCTCGACGTCGTAGAGAATGCGGCCGCCGACCTTGCAGTAGCGCGGCCCAGTGCCGTAGGTGCGGTGCTTTTCCATCGTGCGGGCGCACAGCCCGACAAAGTGGGCAGCCTCCTTGGTGCGCACGAAGCGGCGGGGAAGCTCGTCGGCGTCTTTCGCCATTCTCGTCCAGCTCCTTTGCGGTGGCGGTGTCGTCCCGGGCCTGCCTGGGCGCGTGGAGAGGACGATGGCGAAGTTCGACAGGGTCGAGGGAGGGAAAAGATGAGGGGGGTCGCTTTTGCCCACCCGCATGAGAAGACCTACCGGGGCGCCTTTCCCGGGTAGAAAAGCAGGTCGCGATATCCGCCGGCGACCAGCCGGTCGGCACGGCGCATGGTCGCGCGAGCTTTGTGCCGCAGGGGATGGTCGCGCCAGTCGCGAGACGGAATCTGCGAGTCGGTAAACAGCGTCTCGGCGATCTCGCGCAGCGACGAGCCGGCGCGACGACCATCCAAGGCGCGAAGGTTTATGACATGGCGCGCGGTCGACTGCCGCGGCAGAGCGCCGTAAGCCGGCGTCGAGCGCCTGCCTTTCAGCACACGCCAGAAACGGCGCGCCGCGTCGAGGCGCAACTCGAAGGCGTCATCGAGCGGCAGGGAGATTGCGTTGATCTCGGCCTCGGTTGGATGGCCGTCGATGACAAGCTGGTGCGCGCCATCGGCGGGCCAGCGCGCGAGGGATCGGCCAATGTCTGCCGCGCGATGGATGTCGCCGCCGTTGGAAAGATCGACGGCAGGCGGCCTCGGGGCATCCGGATCGGTCAGCCTGGTCGCGCGCAGAACGCGCGGAAAGGCCTTCTCCGACCAGACGATCTGCTCGGGGACTGGCGGTCCGTCATCTCCGGCGATGAAATCGCAATCCCCACCGTTCGACGAACTCGGCTGTTCCTACCAGCTCGCCGCGGCGCGCTTTGACGCGCTCCAGCAGCGCTTGGCATTCGGCGACGAACTCGTCGTTGCGCAGCAAATATTCGACGGCGAAGTCGGCCGGCTCGTAGCTCAGCATGTCCGCCCAGGAGTCGGGATCGCTCCAGTCGCGCCGCTGCGACATGGCAATCGTCCTTTCCACGACCGCCGCCCGCCCTGCGAAGAAGTTTTCCGTCGGGACGTCGAAAAGTGGAGTCGCTGAGTCGGCAACCCGATCTGCAAAGAAGGCAGGCAGTCGGACAATTGGAACGATCAGTGTGGCGCGCCGCCGGAGACGATGTAGCTGTAGCCCTTCTTGGTCATCCAGTGCGCTCGCGCGAGATGGGTTTCCCAAGCCCGATATGCCCGCTCGGGCTCCTTCTCTGGATCGATATGCAGAACGATCTTGGCGACCTCGCGCCAGTCCGCATTGTCGATCTCGGCCTGGAGCAGACGCAGATAGGTCAACAGCCGCTCTTCGTCGTATCCGGTCAGGATCGGCGACGTCGGCGCCTCGTCGGCAACATCAGGGTCGAGCAGCGGCACGCGGAGCAAGGCAGCCTCCCGTGGCAGTGGGCACAAATGAAGTGTTCGATTGACATCGGGGCATGGTGTCAAATCGGCAGGGGATTTTCAGAATAGATGTATTCATTACACTTCATGCGACGTTAGCGACTGTATTGCCCCGTTCAAGTAAACCTTCCCGGCCGAGAGGGCGTGAAGGAGCAGTTCGATCCCGCGCCGGAATACGCCATTTGTCGAGAATACTCCGTGGTTGAATACTCGACAAGACGATCCACTCCCCGAAATGGAGATTCGAGAGGTTTTCGCGCGCAACCTGCGGCGATGCCGGCAGGCTGCCGGTCTGTCGCAGGAGGAGCTTGCGCATCGGGCAGATATCGACCGCACCTATGTCAGCGCGCTGGAGCGAAGTGTCTACGCCGCGACGATCGATGTGGTGGACAAGCTTGCAGGGGTGCTCGGCGTCGATGCTTCGGATTTGTTGAAGCGCCCGGCGACGCCGGACAAGCGGAAACGCTAGCTCTGATCCCTTCATACCCCGCGGACTTCTCCTTGGCGGTTGGGGCGGCAATCGGCCAGTGGCGTCGCACCAGTCAACCAGATTTTCTGGTTATCTGAAATTCCATTTAATTGAACTGCCGGTTTCGTCAAGGGCCGGCAGGGATGCAGAAGACACTTCGTTCACCGAGGCATGTGCGTCTCGTCCAATTGATCGTGGACAAGCGCAAGGAGGCAGGCTTGAGCCAGGCCGATCTGGCGGAAGCGATTGACCGTTACCAGTCGGTGGTCGCGGCTATCGAATCTGGCGGTAGACGGATCGACGTCATCGAGTTCCTTGATCTGGCGGAGACGATCGGCTTCGACCCGCATGAAGTGCTGCGGGAAGTCGCCACTATCGCCCCGCCTCAGAAAAGAAAGAAGTGAAGGACTCTGTCCATCACGTAATCCCGTTATGTCGTGCCTGTCGCACGGTAACTTAAGATGGGAATCCACCAGCCCGCCGTTCTTGCAGGCCGTGCTCGATTGCGGCATTGAGCTTCGCTACGACTTCAAATCCTTAGCCGGGAGGGACGCTCATGACAGATGAAGCCACGCGCAACGACAGCTCGGATGCGGTCGCGCTCGCGTCCGATATCGTCGTGGCCTATGTGTCGAACAACTCGGTGCCACGCGCCGAGCTGCCGGCGCTCATCGCCGACATTCACGCGGCGATCGAACGGCTGCGCACCGGCGCAACGCCTGTTCCGGGCGAGACGCGCTCCCCTGCGGTGCCGATCAAGAAGTCGGTGACGGCCGACTACATCGTCTGCCTGGAGGACGGGAAGAAGTTCAAGTCGCTGAAGCGGCACCTTTCCACCCACTACAATCTCAGCCCCGACGAATACCGCCAGAAGTGGAGCCTGCCGCGCGACTATCCGATGGTGGCGCCTGCCTATGCGGCGGCGAGATCCTCGCTGGCCAAAAGCATGGGTCTTGGCCGCAAGCGCGCGGCGCAGGCAGCCGCCCCAGTCGTTGCGGAAAAGCCGAAGCGTGCGCCGGCTCGGGCCGCGGCGGCCCCAGCGGCAAAAGCGCGAACGGCAAAGTCGGCCGCGAAGCCGGCCCGCAGGAAGAAGGCGGACGCCTGAACGCGGACAATCGGCCCTTCGAGTCATTTCGTGCGTGACCAATTGTGTCGGTCACAACCATGATGGCCCTCGCATCGCGAGCCGGGCGCAGCCCGGCGAGCGGCGGCCCCGCGCCAGCGCGGCCGCGCCGGCTATCCACGCGACGGCACGGATTTCGGAGCCGAATGCCGCGCGGCGGGAAAGCCAGCCGCGCGGCTTCGGTGGTTATGCGGCCTTCTCAAGCAAGGCCTTGGCCTTGCCTTCAAGCTCAAGCCGGCTGTCCTGATTGGTCTTGTCTCGCGCATGGGCGGTGATGCCCTGCACGAAATCGAAGATACTGGCCGGCGGATGCCCTTCCTCCGATAGCACCGTCTCGATGATCTTGCCGGTCTCGGCCTTGCCGAACCCGCGCTTGCGCAGGAAGGTTTCGCGGTCCTCATCCGTGCGGGCGACGATCTTCTCCCGCGCCGCCTTGATGCCGGCGACGAAAGGCGCGGGCGAGGAATTGGCGAAGCTGGTCAGCGCCGGGGCCGCTTCATGGGCGAAGCGCTGCGCCGCGAACTTCGAATGCCGAATGGTGATCTCCTCGAAATTTTCGCAGCCCCAAAGGTTGCGGTTCATGCACACGGCGCGCAGGTAGAAGCCCGCAATGCCAAGGGTCTTGCTGCCTACCTCGCTGTTCCATGCATAGAAGCCGCGAAAGTACAAATCGGGCTCGCCGTTCGGCAGGCGTCCCGCCTCGATGGGGTGCGTGTCGTCCACCAAGAACAGAAAAACGTCGCGGTCGCTGGCGTAAAGCGTCGTGGTGTCCTTGGTGATGTCCACAAACGGATTGTGCGTCATGGTCGCCCAATCCAGAACGCCGGGAACCTTCCACATGGTATCGCCGGTGCCGTTTCCGGCGATGCGCATGACGGCGGCGACAAGCTCATGATCCCAGATGCGGCCATAATCCGGGCCGGTCACGGCGCGAAGCTCAACGCGTCCATCGTCCGTTTCCAGCGTCTTTACAAGCTCGGCGCGGTGCGACAGCAAGCCGTGCTGCAGGTTGATGCCTGCCAGCGGCGCGGGAAGCTGCCGCATGTAGGATGCCGGTGCGCCGACAAGGCTGCACAGCTGACCGAAGCTCCAATGCGTCGGGGCGACGGGCTGCTCCTGCCCGGGCACGATAAGCGAAAGCCTCTCCGCATCCTCCCGGCTTGCCTCCACGCGCACGGCGCGGCTTTCCACAGTGCGGGCCGTGGCGCGATCCGCGCGCGCCTTCACGGCATCGTAAAGCGCGGTGAGCGAAAGATAGCGCTCGTCGTCCGGCCGCGAAAACCACTCCGACGAAACGCGGCCGATCCGCTCGCCGCGCGAGATGTCCACGCGAAAGCGGCTGCTGACTGCCTGCTGCTGGTTCTGGCTGGTGCTGATGATGTTCATTGTCCTTGTCTCCTTTTCCGTTAATGCCGGAGGCATGTCCCCGACATGCCTCCCGGGGGCGCGTGAGCGCGCGGGGATGGAGGGGGCAAATGCCGTCGAGCATGGCCGGGGTGCATGGCGAGCGGAGCGGCTGGCGATCGTGGAAAAAGTGGAGCCTGTCGCCCGCTTTGCGAGGCTGCGGCCCTGCCAATGCGCAGTCGGCGTTTGCAGGGGAGCAAGGGGTAAGACCCCTTGGCTCCCCCAAGGCGGACCGAAAGCGAATTTGAAACTTAAGCGGTTGGATGACTAAAGTGCGGGCCGGCTATCGCGCCAAGGGCATGGTTCGTGCTGTGACAAAACCTTGTCCAGGTTTAATGACGTTGTTCTCAAGGTAAGGTGCGAGATACGACGGTTGCTTGAAAGCTTGTCTTGTCCATCGGTGCGCGCGCCTGCAAGATCCTTATGCTTGGGAGGACCTTACCGCGAGCGTGATTCGCATTGGGCGGTCGAGCATTTTTCCGGGGTTTGCGGCATGAGGGAAGGACGTGATGGCGAAGGCCAAAAATGACGAAATAGAGCAAATCTCAAGGAACGCCATTGATTGCATAGAGGGGGTCGCCCAAAAAGCAGAGGAAGAGCTCCGCGATCATCGCCGCGCAGGCGCTGCCACGCTGACGACGGTTCATACACTCAACCACTACGCGCCGGTCAACAGCCTCGGCGCGATTAGCGATGCCGAAAGGCAGGCGCTTGAGAGACTACGGGCGCAACCGGTTATCGCTCGCGTCGAATACACGAACGACGACGGCAAGACTGAGACGATTTTCGTCACCCGCAGCACTCCGATCGTTGTGCCGGGATTTAAGATCGCCAGCTACAATTCGCCGGTCGGAAAGATCGCCGCTGTGGCTGCTGGCGGAACCTATGGTCCGGACGATGTCGTTGTTGAGAGTTCCACCAAGCTTTTCCCAAAGAAGGATAAGGACGGTTGGGACTCGCCTGACACCGAGATTGATCTCGGTGGGGTCGGCAAATTCACGGTAGCATCGCTGCGAGCGCTCCTGGAGCCGCAGATTGCCGCTCTTGAAGACGACCCCTTTGCTGCTTTGGATGGCGGAGAGCGCGAGAAGCTGGTTGCAGCCGGCATTCGGCGCGCCGTTCTCTCCCACATCGCCCTGCGCGATCGCCCCATTCTCGATCAGCACCAGGATGAGATTTTCCGGCTACAGATCAATGTGCGCTGCTTCCTATCGGGTCCACCTGGCACCGGGAAGACAACAACTCTGATTCGACGCCTCGGACAGAAGACGGCGGTGGACGACCCAGGCGCTCTCGATTCCCGAGAGCTGTCGCTGATCCGGCAGGCTGAAGAAGAGTCTGGTGGGATGCCTCACCGCACGAGCTGGATCATGTTTTCGCCTACTGAACTTCTTCGTCAGTATGTGAAAGAGGCATTCGCACGCGAGGGATTTCCAGCCACAGATCACCATACCCGAACGTGGAATGATTATCGACGGGAGATCGCGCGGGACTATCTCGGACTCCTTCGGACCGGAACCGGTGGCGGTCTATTTATAGAGCGGCAGAATGATGATCATCTTGATCTTAGAAGCACGACGAACGATCCAGCTGGCTGGTACGATGACTTCGACGCCTATGTCGGCGCTTCGCTGCATGCCGAGATAAATGGCGATATTGACGCCATAACTGGTTCGGAAGACGCTGCGCTTACGAATCTCGGGCGTAAGCTCACGCGGATGCTTAGTGAGACCGGGCCGAGACTGCACAGCACATTTTCACCACAGGTCGCCGCACTACGAGAAGAAATCAGAACTCTGTTGGATCAGCGCCGCATTGAGATCGGGAAGATCATCAATCGTACTGTCAACCGTGTCGTTTTCAATGATCCGGATTTCTTGTCGGCGCTAAAGCAGGAAATCGAGCGCGAGTCCGAACAGTCGGAAGAACTGCAGGAGGACACCGATGACGATGCGGAGCTCGAGGACGGGGAGGTGGAAGCGCCCGCAATCCGCTTCGTCAGTCGCGAGGAGGCACGGTCCCGCTATGAACGTGCTGTGATCGCGCTTGCGCGCGCACGGCTGCAACGGCGTTCGGTACCAGCGAAGTCTCGAAACGGCCAATTACTCGAGTGGCTTGGAGCAGAGCGTGTCCCTGAGCGAGCAGAATTGCAGGCCCTCGCGCGAATCTCGGATGATCAACGGCGCCTGCGCCGCTTTGCCAATCTCGATAGACTGCTCATTCGGGGCATCCCAAGGCTATACAAGAAGTTTCGCGCAGAGAGAGCCGAGCAAAGCATTTGGTACAGCGCCGCACCCACAAGATCGGTGGACATCTCCTGGCGCGAGCTTGATCTCGTCATTCTCGCCACGTTGCGGATGGCGGACCAACTACTTGCGGGCTATCGCCGCGCGTCGGCGGCGGCAACCCCCGAAGGCGGCATCCTCGGCGATATTCGTTCTCTCTACCGGAACCAAGTGCTCGTTGACGAGGCGACTGACTTCTCGGTCTTACAGCTAGCTTGCATGTACCAACTCACCCACCCCGTCATAAAGTCTTTCTTCATGTGCGGCGACTTGAACCAGCGGCTTACGTCATGGGGAGTCAGGTCGAATGAGCAACTCGACTGGGTTGTTCCACAGATCGAACGTCGCTCCATCACCGTCGCCTATCGGCAAAGCGCCAAGCTAGTGGCACTTGCAAAGGATGTTGCCCTGCTTGGGGGATCGAGTGTGCAGGACATCGAGCTTCCAGATCGTGTCGACAATGAAGGGGTCCCACCCGTTTGGGCAAGCGACCTCGGCAGTGATGATCGCGTCGCGGACTGGCTTGCTCTGCGTATTCGGGAGATCGAGCGGATTGTTGGAAAGGTTCCGACGATCGCCGTGCTCGTAAATGAAGAAGGACTCGTCGAACCGCTCGCGACCGTCCTCAACACGCGTTTGCAGGAGATCAGCCTCTCTGCCGTCGCCTGCAAGGACGGCAAGGTCGTGGGCAACGACCGCGACGTGCGGGTTTTCAACATCGAGCACATCAAGGGGCTTGAGTTCGAAGCCGTCTTCTTCGTCGGCTTGGATCAGACAATCGACAAACTTCCGGACCTTTACACCAAGTACCTTTATGTCGGGGCTACACGCGCAGCCAATTACCTTGGTGTGACGTTCACCGCCGAGGTGCGGCAGGAGGTACGTGCGCTTGCAGGGCACTTTCAGGTTGCGTGGTCAGCATAGTCTGATTTCGCGTTTGGAGGATCCGTTGCGGACAGAGTCGCCTGGTTATCCGAGCCGACAAATGGAACGATGATGGCAGCGGAGGCTAACGAGGCCCGATGCGAGTGGGTTGGTGCGTCGTCCGTTGACAACTATCCGCTTTTAGACGGCGGATAGTCATCCCCGACAGAGTCCGGCCGGCTCAGCTTACAGTGCCGTAGTGACGCTGTCCGATAGATGCATGAAGACGCTGTTTCGCCGGCGCTAACTGGAGAGTACGGCCTAGCCGAAGTTTGGCGAGACGGGCCGGTAGCGGCCATAAACACGGCGAAGCCCCGCCTTGCGGCGAGGCCTGCCGGTGATGATCCTAGTTGACGGCGCGGCGGCGCGACCAGATCAGCGCCAGTTCCTCGGTCTCCGTCTCGACCAGGCTCGCATAGATCGGAGCGGGGAAGCTCGGATCGTCGAGCTTGACGGAGAGGTAGGCGTTGCCCTTGTCGGACTGCTTCTTCCACGCTGCGCCGAATTCGGTGGCGCCTGCGAAGATGCGGAAGTCGGGACCGCCGTTCTGGTTCTCGCCCTCGACCGGTGTGAACTTCACCGCCTTGACGTTGAGCGTGAGGGTCTTGACCGAGCCAGCGAAGCCGGTTTAGGGCAGCCGTCAACTGTATCTTTGCGCGGAAGCTGTTGATCTGACTTCGAGATTCTCTGAAGGACACTTCTGAGTGTCCTTTTGCCGAGCTGCGGCGCCACTGGATAAAGCACAGTGTGC